>DGPL01000003.1 GCA_002390425.1 Kordiimonadaceae bacterium UBA4441
AAGCATGATGAAAATTATATGCCAAAAGAAGTCGTCGATAGCCTCAAAAAACGGGGCGTATTCCGACATGCTGAAGAAGAAGAAAGTATATGATTGCTGAGCTAGGTCATTTTGCCCTGATACTTGCTTGTTCATTATCGGTTATTCAAGGCGTTTTTCCACTTTATGGATCCATCAATGGTAATGGCAGAATGATGGGCATTTCATTGCCGGCTGCATATGGCCAGTTTTTATTTGTATCATTTGCGTTTGCCGCATTAATGTATTCGTTTATTGTATCCGATTTTTCAGTGGCTAACGTTGCGACCAATTCCCATACTTTAAAGCCTATGCTTTATAAAGTATCAGCCACGTGGGGGAATCATGAAGGGTCAATTTTATTTTGGGCGTTAATATTGGCTCTTTTTGGCGCAATGGTGGCCTTTTTTGGGCGCAATTTACCGCGCAAATTTCATGTAACAGTTTTAAGCGTGCAGGCGTTTGTTGGTCTTGGTTTTTATTTATTTTTATTACTTACTTCTAACCCGTTTGAACGCATTTTTCCATTTCCAAATGAAGGAAATGGTCTTAATCCGCTTTTACAAGACCCGGGATTGGCGTTTCATCCGCCGCTTTTATATCTTGGCTACGTAGGATTGTCGGTAACTTTTTCATTTGCTGTCGCCGCCTTAATCGAAGGGCGTGTTGATGCCGCATGGGCAAGATGGGTTCGCCCATGGACATTACTTGCGTGGTGTTTTTTAACTACTGGATTAACGCTCGGTTCTTGGTGGGCATATTATGAACTTGGTTGGGGTGGTTGGTGGTTTTGGGATCCTGTTGAAAACGCGGCCTTTATGCCGTGGCTCGTTGCAACTGGATTACTGCATTCGGCCATTGTTGTTGAAAAACGGGATACCTTAAAAGCGTGGACCATATTGCTTGCTATTATTGCCTTTTCATTTAGTTTGCTTGGTACCTTTATTGTGCGAAGTGGTGTTTTAACGTCTGTTCATGCTTTTGCAACTGATCCGGAGCGCGGGGTATTTATTCTATTATTCTTGTTTCTTGTTATTGGCGGCAGTCTATTTTTATTCGCACTTCGCGCGGATAAATTACAGCCGGGTGGCTTATTTGCACCGATTAGCCGTGAGAGTATGTTGATTATAAATAATCTACTTCTTTCAGTATCTGCGCTCGTGGTGATGTTTGGCACACTTTATCCTTTGCTTCGTGATGCACTTACCGGTGAAAAAATTACTGTTGGACCACCATTCTTTAATATGGCGTTTGGATCATTAATGATCCCCTTAATTATTGTTATGGCCTTGGGGCCTATGGCCAATTGGAAACGAGCTGACCTCATGGGGATTTTGTCCCGTTTAAAATTTATGATGGTGGTATCCTTAGTGGCGACCCTTGCTTTTTATTATATGGCTGGGGGCGGTGCGATTATGGCTGCCGTTTGGCTTGGCCTTGGCATGTGGTTGCTGTTTTCAACGCTTTACGAATGGTCAGAACGTATCAAATTATTTAAAGGGGGGGCATTAAAACGTATTCTCCGGCAGCCACGTGCATCAATGGGTATGACATTTGGGCATTTGGGGCTTGCGATTGCAGTTTTAGGTATGGCAGCAACATCATATTGGGATAGCGAATATCAAGGTATTATGGGGTATGGCGATAAAGCAACTATTGCTGGATACGAGGTCACTTTAAATAGCACCGACGGTATTATCGGCCCTAATTATACGGCCGTAAGGGCCTCTTTCGATGTGAATAAGGATGGACAAAAAGTCACAACATTAGAACCAGAGGCACGTGTATATATGACACCACCCATGCCTACTACTGAAGCCGCGATTTTAAGCACATTTTTAGGTGATTTGTTTGTTGTAATTGGCGAAGCAAATAGTGAAAACTATGATTTATGGGCCGTAAGATTATATTTTAAACCCCTACAGGCTTGGCTTTGGACTGGTGTGGCTATTATGGTTCTAGGCGGGTTTATTTCTCTTTCTGACCGTCGTTTTAGAACCGGTACAATTAAGGGGAAAAAGTAAATGAAATTAAAAGCGTTTTTTCCTTTTTTAATTTTTTGCGTTATTTCAATCGCCTTATATGTTGGGTTAAGCTTAAATCCTGGCGAAATACCGTCTGAATTTATTGATGACCCTATCCCTGAATTCTCCCTTCCTGTTGTAGGGGGAGAGGAGGTTGGCTTAACAACCGCTGATTTAAAAAACGAAGAAGGCGTAGTTCTAGTGAATTTTTTTGCTTCCTGGTGTGCGCCCTGTTACGTGGAACATCCCTTTTTAATGGAACTTCAAAAGCGTGGTTATAAGATTTACGGCGTTGCTTATAAAGATAAGGCCCATGCGACTAATCGATTTTTGAAAGAACAAGGCAATCCTTATTTTGATACAGCCGCTGATAATGACGGTAGAGTGGCCATTGAATGGGGCGTTTATGGCTTTCCTGAAACCTTTATCATAAAAGATGGAGTTATTCGCCATAAACACGCTGGTCCCATTATGGAAATGCAGTTTGAAGATGAATTTATGCCAATTTTAGAAAGTATTAGCAAATGAACAAAATAATGATTGTTATATTTTGGTTGTTGATGGGCACAAGTGCATTTGCTGTTGGTGTCGATGAAAAGCGCTTGTCTGATCCTGCAGAAGAAGCGCGAGCACAAGAAATAATGAAGCAGCTGCGTTGTCTTGTATGTCAAAACCAATCAATCGTTGATAGCGATGCGGGCCTAGCGAAAGATATCAGAATCATTGTGCGTGAACGCATTCTAGCTGGTGATACGGATCAACAAGTACTCACCTTTATGACGGAACGTTATGGCGATTGGGTATTATTAAAACCGCCCTTTGATGGTGCAACCATCATTTTATGGCTCTCACCTTTATTATTGCTTGGGGTTGGATTTATCATAATCATTAGAAATCAACGTAATCGTAAAATGGCAACATCAGCACCATTATCTGATGAAGAACAAAAACGCATTGCTCAATTATTAAATGAAAATGGGGATAATTGATGTATATTTTTGTTCTCATTATTTTCAGTATTATTGCCATTTTGTTTGTTTTGCTTCCTTATTTGAAAGCGAAAGAGCCAGAAGGGTCAATAACACCTGATATTGATGTTTATAAAGCACAGTTAGATGAGTTAAATAATGATTTAAAAAGCGGCATAATTGACGAAGAAGAAGCGTCACGAACAAAAGTTGAAATTGAACGCCGTATCCTTAAAGCTGCTGACGGACGGTCAGATGTTTCACCGCTTGAAAAACCAAATAATTTATTATCTCTAGCGATGGTGGTGATCATCCTTTTTTCTGCCGCATTTTATGCGGTTATTGGGACCCCTGGCATGCCAGATTTCCCCATAGAAGAATTTAGAGAGCAAGAAATGCCGGAAGATAGAGCAGAGGCGCTTGCACAAACGGATGATTTAATAGCCAAAGTGAAAGCACGTCTCGCCACCAGTCCCGAGGAAGTTCAAGGGTGGGGATATCTCGCTAATCTTGAGATGAATAAAGGAAATTTCCAGCAAGCGGCCCAAGCATTATATCAAGCACATATTATTGCGCCGGATGTTTTTGACTATCAACTCATGTATGCTGAAGGCCTGATTATGGCATCAAATGAGAGGGTTACCCCAGCCGCAATGATCATATTAAACAAAGCAAGAAAAATGGCGCCCGAACACCCCGGACCACGTTATTATTTGGCACTTGCAGATTTTCAAGCAGGCGATGTCGAGGTTGCACATTCAGAATGGAAATCCATACAAGCCAATTTGGAGAGTAATGACCCAATGATGCCGCTTTTAAATGTTTGGATTAACCGTGCAGAAGTATCACTTGGTATCGCAGAGCCTCTCCCACAAACACGGGCTCCTTCGATTACAGCGGAACAAGCGGAAACCATTCAGAATATGAGCGCTGATGAGCAACAGGAATTAATCCGTCAAATGGTATTGCAACTTGCAATAAAACAAGAAGAAAACCCGACAAATATAGAGGGATGGATCAGGCTTTCCAGAGCATATATGGTGCTCGGTCAAAAGGACGAAGCAATAGCGGCTATACAGTCTGCTATAGAGAATGCACCCGACGGTCAAAAAGCGGCACTTGAAAAAGAACTGGAAAATTTAACTAAATTAGATTAAAATGTGATTCTAAACCGCAGAATAGTGGTATTTCCAGAAAGGCAATAGGTCTTCTTGAATTAACTAAAAAAGTTATTATATGAGTTAAGTAGTATTTTTTGGATAAGCGTAATGGAAATTAATTCATAGACACAGACATTAGTCTCTTTAACATCACTGCTTGATGCATCGCGTCAGCAACAACAAGTGCGTGATGATCAGCTCGATAAGAAAATTGAAGAAGAAAAAGCACGCGATGCTCGGATTTCAACGCGCCAATCAGAGCGCCAAGAACTGATTCAGCAAAATCGGAATGCTCTGGAGAAAATTCAGGCGGATTTAAGAGAAAGAGATTTAGAGCGACTATATCAGGAATATGAGCCGACAGAAGTAACCAGTACCAATAGCGCAGGTAATAATGAGCCAATTAATATAAATTTCCGCGAAAGCATTTATGGAAACTCTAATGTGCCAGGACAACCAACTTTTGAAAGCCTCGGCCAAATCGTAGATTTTAAAATCTAATCTTCGTCGGCTTCTTCTATTTGATGCTTCATAATGATCGGCATTTGCGACATTGCGAATATAAAACTTAGTGGTATAAACACCCAAATTTTAGCAGAGATCCAATCGGCATTACTAAGATTACGCCACAGAACTTCATTCAATATTGCGCTAAAAGCAAAATAAAGGCCCCAATTGCGGCTCATTTTCATCCAAGCTATTTCCTCTACTGGCGGAAAACCTGCTTCCATCAAGGTTTTGATAAATGGCTTACCTTTGGCATATCCAGCGAGTAATGTTACGGAGAAGAAAGTATAAAGAATAGTCGGTTTGATTTTAATGAAGAGTTCGCTATCAAAATAGATTGTAAGCCCTCCGAAAACCCCAACGAGTGCCGCAGAAACCCAAAGCATTGTTGCAATTTTTTTTAAGAATATTTTAGAGCAAACCATTGATATGGCCATCGCGACCATGAAAACTCTAGTCGCAGGTATAATACCACCCATGCCATTCTCGTCAGAATATTGACCATTGGCATAAAAGAAAACAACAATAGGACCTAACTCAATGAGCAATTTAATCACTTGGTTCATATATATATCCTATTATATTTCTGCGCCGACGAGCATTTTTGAAAAGTCATTTGGATCAAACGCTTGAAGATCATCGATACTCTCACCGACACCAATCGCATGAATGGGCAGTTTGAATTTTTCTGCGCACGCTACTAATACACCGCCGCGCGCCGTGCCATCTAACTTTGTCATGATAAGGCCAGATACACCAGCAAGATCGATGAAAACTTCCGTTTGTAAAACGGCATTTTGCCCAGTGGTTGCATCTAATATAAGGACGGTATCATGCGGGGCATGTTCATCAAATTTTTTAATAACACGTACTATTTTTTTAAGCTCGTCCATTAAATAGCTTTTGTTTTGAAGCCGCCCTGCCGTATCGATAAGCAAAATATCCGTGTTCGACGTTTTTGCACTTTCAAGGGCATCATAAGCAAGCCCCGCTGCATCACAGCCTTCTTTGCCGCTAACAACTGGAACATCATTGCGTTCGCCCCAAACCTTAAGCTGTTCAACGGCAGCGGCACGGAAAGTGTCGCAGGCAGCCAGCATGACAGATTTTCCCTGAGCTTTAAATTGTTTAGCCAATTTTCCTATGGTGGTGGTCTTTCCAGCACCATTGACGCCAACCATCAAAATGACGTGTGGGTTATTTTCCATATTGATTTCAAGGGGTCTTGCAACATCTTGCATGATGTCGCCAATTTCTTCGGCAAGCGCTTGTTGAACTTCTTCCGCAGAAATTGCCTTATCAAAGCGGTTTTTTGAAAGGCGATCACAAACGCGCGCACTTACTGAAACACCGAGATCCGACATAATCAATAAATCTTCAAGCTCTTCAAGTGTCGAGGCATCAAGGCGTTTTTTAGTAAAAATACCCGTTATGCCTTCAGTCAGAGCAGAGGAGCTCTTTTTTAGACCTTGTTTGAGGCGGCTAAACCAGCCCCCTTTTTTTTCTTCTTCAGACATTTATAATTTCCGTGAGTAATATACCGTCTTGATACCCTGTGACGCGTGTCTTTGCAATATATCCGCTTGTTAAATTATCTAAATAATTGCCCAATATTTTTGCTGGGGCAAAATGTTCTGTATGACCTAGCATGGCATTTTCCTCTTTCATTGCCTTTTCAACTAGAATTTCAACTTCATTGCCAATTTGTGATGAAAGAAATGCATCAAGTTTTTCATTACCTAAAGCGCGCAATCTCGCAGCACGCTCTTTACGAATATTTCTATCCATTTGCGGCATTCGTGCGGCCGGCGTGCCCTCACGTTCTGAATAGGGGAAAACATGGAGGTACGTTAAGTCACAATCTTCTACCATCTTCATCGAATTTTCGAACATTGCTTCTGTTTCTGTTGGAAACCCTGTAATAATATCCGCGCCAAAAACCACATCCGGGCGCGCTGACTTTACAGAATTACAAAATTCAATGGCGTCTTCACGACTATGACGGCGCTTCATTCGCTTCAGGATCATGTTATCTCCTGATTGTAATGATAAATGTAAATGCGGCATCATTCTCATATCTGACGTAACCATGTCAAAAAGGGCTTCATCTGTTTCAATGCTATCGATGGAACTGAGACGTAATCTTTTTAGATCCGGTACATTATTAAGTATTTTTTGGCATAATGTCCCGAGACTAGGACTTCCGGGTAAATCAGGTCCATAGGACGTAATATCTACGCCGGTTATGATGACTTCTTGGTACCCATTATCAACTAGTTTTTGGATTTGTGTCACGACTTCACCGGCAGGAACAGATCGGCTATTGCCGCGTCCATAAGGGATAATACAAAATGTGCATCGGTGGTCGCAGCCGTTTTGAACCTGTACAAAAGCGCGCGTTCGTTCTTCATATCCATCAATGAGGTGTGGTGCCGTTTCTTTCACGGACATAATATCGTTAACGGCCACTTTTTCATCATTTGAAATGCCGAAATCTTGATAACTTTCTAGGGATAACTTTTCTTGGTTTCCTAAAATTTTACCGACTTCAGGCATTTCGGCGAACTGTGCGGGGTCAATTTGTGCGGCGCAACCAGTAACAATGATATTGGATTCCGGGTTTTTTCGCTTCATGCGTCTGATGGATTGTTTTGCTTGCCGAGTTGCTTCGGCGGTGACCGCACAGGTATTAAAAATCACAGCATTATTAAGGCCGGCATCAGTTGCGTGACCTTTAATAATTTCGGATTCGTACGTATTTAAACGGCAACCGAACGTTACGACTTGTGGTTTTTTATTGCTCATAATGCACTATATGGACTGATTCTGGAAAAAGTCCAACATTTATCCCGGATACTTAGCCAAAAATGAGCGGCACTAAAAGATAACTGATGCCTGTGACAGTAAAGATTGCAAAAATATTTAATCTAAACCCTGCATTGGCCATTTGGGGAATAGATACTTCTCCACTGGAAAAAACCACGGCATTTGGACCCGTCGCCACAGGGAGCATAAATGCACAACTTGCGGAAATTGCCAGTGGTACAAATAAGATCATCGGATCGATGCCTGCAGATACAGCCAGTGCTCCCATAATAGGAATGAGTGTGGCTGCGGTGGCGGTATTGCTAGTTAGTTCAGTAAGAAATACTACGATAGTCACCAAAATTAAAATAATGAAAATGAGATCGAGTGCACCAATAGAGGCCATTTCCGTCCCAATCCACATTGCAAGCCCCGAAGAGCTAACGGCTGCAGCTAAACTTAATCCACCACCAAATAAAAGTAAAACACCCCAAGGAAGTTTTTCTGCCGATTTCCAATCAAGCAATGCTCTGGATTTTTTGTCATTTGAACCTGATGGAACCACAAACATTAGAATTGCCCCCGCAACAGCAATTAGCGTATCGCTAAGCCAGGGCAACATTTCTAACTTTGATTGAATTGGTGTTCTGAGGATCCAACAACTTGCAATAAATGCAAAGAGCATCGACATTCTTTTCTCCGGTGTGGTCATCGGTCCCATTTCATCCAGCTCTTGTCTCAGGTGTTCATTAGCAAGTGAGTTCTCGCTTAAGTCATATGGATAAGCAAATTTGGTAAGAACAATAAGAGCGATCGGTAACATGACCATAACAGTGGGAATGCCAATAAGCATCCAAGATAAAAAACTAATATCAATACCAAAGGTTTCTTTCATATAGGCGATGACAAGCAAATTAGGCGGCGTACCAATAGGAGATCCAAACCCACCAATATTGGCTCCATAAGCGACGCCAAGAACGAGACAAATAATAAACCCAGTTGTTTTTTCATTCTTATCTTTAACAATTTCATTTGCAAGAGACAAAGCGATTGGAATCATCATAAGAGTGCTAGCCGTATTGCTAATCCACATTGAAATCATCGCGGTTACAGCCATAAAGCCACCAATTAAGGCGGTTGGGTTGTTGCCCACTTTGACTAGAATCATAAGAGCAATCCGTCGATGTAAATTCCATTTTGTAATGGCAGTTGCCATAATAAAACCGCCCATCAATAGAAATATGGTCGGCGCAGCATATGGTGCAGTAGCGGCACCTACGCTAGAGATACCGAGCATGGGAAAAGTGACAACAGGTATTAATGAGGTCACTGGCACGGGTAAAGCTTCTGATGACCACCAGTAGGCGAGGAGCACGGTTACTGCAGCAACTTTCCAAGCCGTGGCACTCATGCCGTCTGGAGCAGGAAGAAATAAAAGAATGATGAATAACAATAAGCCAAATAACATATTGAGATTCTTTAAACCGATTTTTTTCATCACCCAGACCCTATATTTAATTTATTTTTATCTAAGGTCTAGACTTAGTACATATGCAGTACTGCACTCAACATAATTCTTGAGGTTTTAGGTTTAAATGTAAATTCATCGGATCCGTTTCTATAAGTTGAGTTAGCTCCTGTAGATTGTGTATACTCAGCACGAATAGCAATATTTTCAAAAATTTCAACTTCGATACCACCACCATAACGCAGCGCAGTTACACGCGTGTTATAATCCAAATTATCGTTTTGGAGTTCATTGACGCCCCGAGATTTTAAATTAATACCTGAATATCCAACGAGACCAAATATTAAGGCTTTATCGGCTAAAGTGAACCCTAGTCTACCATTTATGTCGAATGTATTGCTTTTGCCCAACCTTATCGTATTTGCACCATCCGTATAAACGGTATTGCCTTTATCGACGATGAACGCCGCTTCAGCTCCGTAATATAGCGGCCCATAACTTAGACCGTATCCCGCTAAAATACCGCCGCCATAACTGTTGCTGGAAACAGAACTGCTGATACTAGAAAAATTACTTGGAAAATCATCGTTTGGTACTTCACGATAAGTTGCCGTAGAATCAAACGTATTTACGACTGACGTAACGCCAACATACAGTCCTTCAAAAGGGCTGCCATCTGGCCCCGCTAAAGCAGGCTTCGTAATAGAGGTTATTAATATAGCAAGGAAAGTTATTTTAAATATTTTATGGCTCATTCGTTTATTGTCCGTGTCATTTGCACTAAATATAATGGCATCATATTACATTTTTTACCGAAGGCGTAAACAAGAACTTGACTCTTCAGTAAAATACCCATATTTTCCGGGCATTCCCGAATGGAACGTACATAATATGTGTCCAAGGATACCCACCAGTCAGCGAAGGTTCGCCCACTGGTGTGTTTTTGTTATGTAAAAACCTTTCGGCAAAAATGAGGCAACGAATTAAAGAGAGCAAAATGTTCGATAGTTTAAGTGATAAACTTGGTGGTATATTTGATAAGCTTAAAAAACGTGGCGCATTAAGCGAAAGTCACGTTGATGAAGCCATGCGTGAAGTGCGCCTTGCTCTTTTAGAAGCTGACGTTGCTCTGCCGGTTGTCAAAGACTTCATTTCAAAAGTAAAAGAAAAAGCCGTTGGCCAGGAAGTGGTCAAATCTGTCACGCCTGGGCAAATGGTTGTTAAAATCGTTAATGACCAGCTTGTTGAAATGCTTGGTGGCGATGCTCAGACCATTGATTTAAATGCGCCTGCCCCTGTTCCAATGCTTATGGTTGGTCTTCAAGGATCTGGTAAGACCACCTCAACAGCAAAGATTGCCAAAAGACTTAAAGATAAAGAAAAGAAAAAAGTGCTTATGGCCTCGCTTGACGTGCAACGTCCAGCAGCCATGGAACAGCTTGCCATATTAGGCGAACAAATTGACGTGGCGACGTTGCCGATTATTCCGGGACAAAGGCCAGAAGATATTGCAAACCGCGCGATGACAGCCGCAAAACTTCAAGGTTTTGATGTTATTATGCTCGATACGGCGGGTCGATTACATATTGACCAGGCATTAATGGCGGAAGTGGCCGCCGTTCGAAATGCCGTTAACCCGCATGAAACATTGTTGGTTGTTGATGCCTTAACAGGTCAAGATGCCGTTAATGTTGCAGAGCAGTTCGGTGATCAAATTGGTGTTACTGGTGTTATCTTAACGCGTATGGACGGTGATGGGCGCGGTGGTGCGGCATTAAGCATGCGCGCGGTTACCGGAAAACCAATTAAATTGGTTGGTGTCGGTGAGAAAATCGAAGACATGGAAGAATTTCATCCGGAACGTGTTGCATCACGTATCCTCGGTATGGGTGATGTTGTGTCATTGGTTGAAAAGGCCGCTGAAACCATTGAGGCTGAAGAAGCCGAGAAAATGATTAAGAAAATGAAGAAGGGTCAATTTGATTTCGATGATCTCAGATCCCAACTTCAACAAATGAAAAAAATTGGCGGTATGGGCAGTATTCTAGGAATGTTACCCGGACTTGGTAAAATGCAAAAGCAAATGGCCGCCGCGAAAATAGATGATAACGTTCTGCTTAGGCAGGAAGCCATTATTAATAGTATGACTCCAAAAGAACGCTCATACCCGAAATTGATGAATGCATCACGTAAGAAACGTATTGCAGCAGGAGCTGGCGTTTCCGTACAGGAAATTAACAAGTTGATGAAAATGCAAAAGCAGATGGCAACAATGATGAAGAAATTAGGCAAGCAGGGCGGCCGTATGCCAATGCCCGGTCAATTGCCACCCGGAATGGATGGTTTACTTCCTAAATAAGTGAACTCTCTTAAATAATAAACTGAATTACTCGAATTAAATAAGCTAAAGGAAAATTAAATGGCTGTTAAAATTAGACTTGCACGTGGTGGTGCAAAAAAACGTCCTTATTACCGTGTTGTAGTGGCAGATGGTCGCGCGCCTCGTGATGGTAAGTACATTGAAAAAGTTGGTACACATAACCCACTTCTTCCAAAAGATCATGAAGACCGCATTAAACTTGATGTAGAGCGCATCGAATATTGGCTTTCAAAAGGTGCGAAGCCAACAGATCGTGTCGCTCGTTTTCTTGATGCAGCGGGTCTTATGAAACGTGAAGAACGTAATAACCCTAACAAAGGTAAGCCTGGTGCAAAAGCACTAGACCGTATCGAAGAACAAAAAGAAAAAGCTGCTGCTGCGGTAGAAGCGGCAAAAGAAGCTGAAGAAGCTGCTAAGGCTGCTGAAGAAGAAGCAAAAGCTGCCGCAGAAGCTCCTGCAGAAGAAGCACCGGCTGAAGAAACGGCTGCTGAAGAAGCTACTGCAGATGAAGCTCCAGCTGAAGAAGCTGCTGAAGAAAAAGATAAAGAGTAACTTTTATGTCTGCTTTGATGCGTAAGCCAGAGATAGAAGAGCGCGCGGGCATGATATGCTTGGCTGCGGTATTTGGTGCATCTGGTGTGCGCGGTGCGGTAAGATTAAAGGTATTTACCGAAGATTTAAATGCTATTTCCGACTATGGTCCTGTGACTTTATTTAGTCATGATCATCCAGACGGGCAAAAGCATAAGGTAAAAATTCTTCATCCAGTCAAAGGCGGAGTTGCCGTAACTTTGAAAGGTATTAATGACCGCGACAAAGCTGAAACATTAAAAGGCGCAAAACTATATATCGAAAAATCATCTCTTCCAAAGTTAGAAGATGATGAGGGTTTTTATTTTGAAGACTTAGTGGGTCTTATGGCAAGAGATAGTCAAGACAATCAATTCGGTAAAATAGAAGGCGTATTTAATTTTGGTGCAGGCGATATTATTGAAGTGAACCTATCAAAGGAAAAAGGAAAACGTATGTATCCCTTTTCTGATGAAATCGTTCCGACCGTTAATATTGAAGAAGGCTATTTGGTCATAGACCGCGAGGCCTATGGTGATTTGAAGCAAGAGATGGAAACAAAAGAGAAAGGGTAAAATATGTGGCAAGCACAAATATTGACCCTGTTTCCTGAAATGTTTCCCGGGCCTCTAGGCCTCTCCCTCGCGGGGAAGGCACTAGATAAAAAATTATGGAGCATGGATGTGATGCAAATTCGCGACCATGCCACGGACAAGCATCGTAGCGTCGATGATACTCCCGCTGGGGGTGGCGCAGGGATGGTCTTAAGAGCTGATGTTATGGGGCGCGCAATAGATGCGGCAATAAGCCAAAGACCTGAAGATACGACAAACGATGATTGGCCATTAATATATTTATCCCCAAGGGGCAAAAGACTTAACCAGAAAATGGTTCATGATTTTGCATCTAAAAAGGGTGTCACGCTAATCTGCGGCCGATTTGAAGGTTTGGATGAGCGCGTTATAGAGAATCGGAACGTTTTAGAAGTTAGTCTTGGCGATTTTGTTCTCTCTGGCGGTGAAATTGCAGCACTTATGCTTATGGATGCAGTGGTGCGGCTTATCCCGGGTGTCATAGGTGAACCTGAGACGTTAAGGGAAGAAAGTTTTACAAGCGGGTTACTCGAATATCCGCAATATACCCGACCACAAATGTGGGAAGGCCTTGAAATACCATATGTTTTGCTTTCAGGACATCATGGAAAGATTAAGGAATGGCGACAAGAAACGTCAGAAAAACTGACAAAAGAACGTCGTTCTGACCTATGGAAAGAATATATACGCGCTAAAAAAGAGATTTAGCGCAAAAAAAAGATGATTGATGTTGAAATATGGCTCAAACTTGTTTAAAAGAGCCGCCGTACAAGGAAAAATATTATGAATATGATTGAAAAAATTGAACAAGAGCAAATGGCTCAACTTACTGAAGGCAAAAACATCCCTGAATTTGCCCCTGGTGATACAGTTAAAGTGAACGTAAAAGTTGTTGAAGGATCGCGTGAGCGTATTCAGGCTTATGAAGGTGTTGTAATTGCACGTTCAAATCGCGCGCTTAACTCATCATTCACTGTACGTAAGATTTCTTATGGTGAAGGTGTGGAGCGTGTATTCCCACTTTACTCACCAAACGTTGACAGCATTGAAGTAGTTCGTCGTGGTCGTGTTCGCCGTGCGAAACTATATTATCTTCGTGGTCTGCGTGGTAAGAAAGCCCGTATTGCTGAGAAAACGGATTATCATAAGAAGTCTGCGAATTAAGACCTGACCGTCTACTATCGAATTCGAGGCTTCATTTTAGAGCCTCTAGCAAAATGAGGCTCGGGAAACGGAGCCTCATTTTTTGTGTTTAAGGTAAAATAAGGAACTATGAAATGACAAGTCCGCGTACATTATATGACAAGATTTGGGATTCCCATGTTGTTGAAGAACAACTAAGCGGAAACAGTCTTCTCTATATCGATCGCCATATCGTCCATGAAGTCACAAGCCCACAAGCATTTGAAGGCCTGAGACTGGCGGGACGTGGGCTGCGTCGCGTGGAAACGATTTTAGCTGTTCCTGATCATAATGTTCCGACTACATCGGACCGGGAAACGCGCATTGATAGTATCGAAAGTAAAAATCAGTTAGATGCACTTGAGCGAAATGCCAAAGAATTTGACCTTGATTATATTCCGATGATGGATGCGCGCCAAGGGATCGTTCACATTGTTGGCCCTGAGCAAGGTTTTACGCTTCCAGGCACAACGATTGTCTGTGGTGATAGTCATACTGCTACTCACGGTGCATTTGGCGCACTTGCTTTTGGTATTGGTACTTCTGAAGTTGAGCATGTGATGGCGACCAATACTTTAATTTTGAAACGATCAAAAAATCTTCGTATTGATGTATCCGGTGAACTTGGTGCGGGCGTTACCGCTAAAGATGTCGCCTTAGCTATTATTGGCAATATCGGTACGGCAGGCGGCACGGGGTCTGTTATTGAATTTACAGGCTCAGCGATAAAAGGCTTAACCATGGAAGGTCGTATGACCCTTTGTAATATGGCCATCGAAGGTGGAGCTCGTGCTGGACTTATTGAGCCGAATGAAAAAACGTATGATTATATAAAAGGCCGCCCGAAATCACCAAAAGGTACCGAATTTGAAATGGCTGTCAATTATTGGAACAGCTTGAAATCAGACGAAGGCGCGACATATGATAACGAAGTTTTCATGGATGCAGCCGACATTGTCCCTCAGGTAACTTGGGGCAATAGCCCTGAAGATGTTTTGCCGATTACGGGCATAGTACCAAACCCCGCCGATGCGAAGGATGCTGATAACAAAGCTTCAATTGAAAGAGCGCTTGATTATATGGGATTAGAGCCTGGAACGAAGCTAACTGACATTAAAGTCGACAGAGTGTTTATTGGATCATGCACTAATGGCCGTATTGAAGATATGCGCGCCGTTGCAGAAGTTGTTAAGGGAAGGAAACTGGCAGATAATATTAAGCAAGGTTTAATTGTACCGGGCAGTGGGTTGGTTAGAATACAAGCAGAACAAGAAGGGCTTGATCAAATTTTCATTGATGCTGGATTTGAATGGCGCGAGCCAGGTTGCTCAATGTGTCTTGCGATGAATGCGGATAAGCTTCTTCCTGGTGAAAGGTGTGCATCCACATCAAATCGTAATTTTGAAGGACGACAAGGACCTAAGTCCCGCACTCATCTGGTTAGTCCTGCAATGGCGGCTGCCGCTGCAGTTACCGGTCATTTAACAGACATCAGGGAGCTATCATAATGGAAAAATTTACAAAAATTCGCGCCGTTGCTGCGCCGCTTCCGATTACTAATGTTGATACGGATATGATCATTTCACAAGAACATTTGCGTACAATTGAACGTACGGGGCTAGGAAAACATGCGTTTTCAAATATTCGCTATAACGAAGATGGCTCTGAAAATGAAGATTTTGTTCTAAATAAACCGGCCTATAGAAGCGCTGAAATTCTAATTGCGGGTGATAATTTCGGCTGTGGTTCTAGCCGTGAACATGCCCCTTGGGCCCTAATGGACTTAGGATTACGTTGTGTGATTGCACCAAGTTTTGCAGATATTTTTTATGGCAATTGCTTTAAAAACGGTCTTCTTCCTATAAAATTACCACAAGCAATTGTAGATGATTTAATGAAAGATGCGGAAAATGGCGCAAATGCTGTGTTTACTATTGATCTTGAAAATCTTGAAATTACCCGCCCTGACGGTGAAGTTATTTCATTTGAAGTTGATGGGTTTCGCCAGCACTGCATGATCAATGGATTTGATGACATTGGCCTTACCATGGAAAAGGGTGAGAAGATTTCTGAATTTGAAGCCAAACAAAAAGCTGAACAGCCTTGGCTATATAGATAAGCAAAAAAAGAATAAGAGTAAGAAACAATGAGCAAAAAACATAGCATGTTAATTCTACCGGGTGACGGTATCGGTCCTGAAGCAATGGTTGAAGTGAAGAAAATTGTTGCGTGGCTTGAAGAGCATAAAAGCCTTGAGTTTGATATATCAGAAGATAGCGTCGGTGGTGCCGCTTATGATCAATATGGTACATCACTAGCTGATCATACGCTTGAAAAAGCAAAAGAAGTCGATGCCGTGATGTTTGGTGCTGTTGGTGGTCCTAAGTGGGACGGCGTAGATTACGATAAGCGTCCTGAAGCAGGTCTTTTAAAGCTACGAAAAGAACTTAATCTTTTTGCAAATCTTCGCCCGGCTCTTTGTTTTGATCCACTAGTTGACGCTTCTAGTCTAAAGCCTGAACTAGTTAGCGGTCTTGATATTATGATCCTTCGTGAATTAACGGGCGGTGTATATTTTGGTGAACCTCGCGGCATTACCGAACTTTCAAACGGGCAACGTCGCGGTGTTAATACACAAGTTTATGAAACTTATGAAATCCATCGTGCTGCCCATGTGGCATTTGATCTTGCAGGCAAAAGAAGCGGTCGTGTGACATCCGTTGAAAAAGCGAACGTGATGGAAAGCGGTCTTCTTTGGCGCGAAGAAGTGAACATCATTGCCAAAGATTATCCAAACATCAAACTTGATCATATGTATGCCGATAATTGTGCTATGCAGCTTGTCCGTACCCCAAAACAATTTGATGTGATTTTAACGGATAATCTATTTGGCGATATGTTATCTGATATTGCGGCTATGCTTACGGGCTCTCTCGGCATGCTTCCGTCCGCTTCCCTTGGTGAGGTGGGTAAGGGTGCCCTTTATGAACCGGTTCACGGCAGTGCCCCTGATATTGCCGGACAAGGCATTGCAAATCCGATTGCTACTATTCTTAGTTTCGCAATGGCCCTTCGTTACACATATAATGAAGGGGACGCCGCGGATTTAATTGAAGAAGCCGTTAATGACGTGCTTGCAAACGATATTCGAACGGCCGATATTAATCAGCCTGGAATGACGCTTGTATCCACAAGCGAAATGGGCAACCACATTGTGGATGCCATGCAAAAGCTAGAAAGCTAAATTTAAACTAAACAACAATTATTAAATACTGGAGAGTATAATGTCCTATAAAGTGGCCGTCGTAGGAGCGACTGGCAACGTTGGCCGTGAGATGCTAAATATTTTAGCCGAGCGCCAATTCCCCGTTTCAGAAGTAGTCGCTTTGGCGTCTCGTCGTTCAGTTGGTTCAGAAATTACCTTCGGCGATAAGACGCTTATTTGCAAAAATCTTGATGACTATGACTTCACGGGCACGGACATTGCACTTATGTCTGCGGGTGGTTCAATTTCTGAAAAATACGCTGATAAAATTACGTCGGCTGGATGTGTTATTATTGATAACAGCTCACATTTTCGCATGGACCCAGATGTGCCATTGATCGTACCCGAAGTAAACGGCGACGCGATTAAAGGCTATACAAAAAAAGGCATCATCGCCAATCCGAACTGCTCAACGGCGCAAATGATGGTTGCCCTTAAGCCTCTACATGACGCGGCGGTGATTAAACGCTGCGTGGTGAGCACGTACCAATCTGTTTCTGGCTCTGGTAAGGAAGCGATGGAAGAACTTTGGACACAAACGCGGGCTATTTTTGTTAATGATCCTGTTGAAACGAATGTTTATCCAAAACAAATCGCCTTTAACGTGATCCCGCATATTGA
>DGPL01000042.1:0-65870 GCA_002390425.1 Kordiimonadaceae bacterium UBA4441
TCAACAATCTCAAAGAACAAAATTAAACGACGCGAAATCCACAGTTCCTACCGGCTAATCCAACAATTTGTTAAATAACCGTTTCGGCCACTGTGTTTGCCGCGTCGGTGATGGCGGTTTATAAGGGGATCATACGATCTTGTAAACCCTTATTTTAACCCTAAATGCATTTTTTTTTAAAAACCGCAGAAATGGGTGATTTAATCCCAAAATAATCTGCAAAAAAATACATCTTAATCCCCAGTCCATCCCTGAACAAAGGGCATCTATATTATCATAGTTAACGGTAGTATAGCAATGAATACCCATTAATAGGTTAAATAAGATGAAAATTAATGTTTATTTTCAATATGTTAATTCAAAGGTTATCATCAAAAATAATAATTCAAAAAAAGTGTGTAATTAGAATCGCTTAGACGACTCGCATTCTTAATATTGATGGGGCTCTGCCCCGGTCTCGCGACCTCCCCGTCGCGAAAACGTTCGCGCGGTCCGGTCGAACCGTTCTCAGACCTCAAAGAATGACTTCTTCTGGGGAATATAAATGGATAGATTTTTTTGTGGGGTTTTGCTTTATTAGTCTGGCCTCAGTCGCCGGCGGCTCCGCCTTAGGCTAACGGCACCTAAACATTTTTAAGGCCTCAAAATCCGTTCCGACTAACGAATATTTATACTGTCTCTTCGACCCACGTCCGTGCCTAGGCTTGGATCATTATTGGATAGGGTTTAATTATGCCCGAAGACCTCAATACTTGAGGTCTGAGAACGGTCCGACCGGACCGCGCGAACGTTTTCGCGACGGGGAGGTCGCGAGAACGGGGGCCAAGCCCCCTTGAAATATCATGTCGCGATGTATGCTTTCAACGCTTCGGCTTCGGCTTCCGTTTCCATGATACGTTCTTTCACCACGTCACCGATTGTGACCATACCGACGATGGCGCCGCCCTCACCAACCACAGGAAGGTGGCGAATGCGTCGTTCCGTCATCACTTCCATGACCTGTTTGATGGTATCGTCTTCTTTACAGGTATAAACACCCGTGGTCATACAAGTGGAAATTTTATTATCGAGCACACCCGACCCCGAGCGCGCAATAGAGATCACAATATCCCGTTCAGAAAGCACCCCGCACATTTTGCCGTCCTTATCGCAGCAAAGCATGGCACCAATTTTATTTTCACGAATAACCTTGGCCGCATCAAGAAGCGTTTGTTCCGGTGAAATTCTAACAACGTCGCTGCCTTTTCTGGCGAGAATATTTTTTACATACATATGTTGGTCCCTCTCTCTTTTGTTTTAAAATGATTTGATTATACAAGAGTTAGACAAGTTTAGCATAAAAGGGAAAGATGTGGGAGTGGAAAGTTTACATATATAGTATTAGAATTCTGCCCAAATACCAAATTTCACATCACCTATATATTGCATTTGATTTTGAACGCTCCTCTGAAAGCCGCGCCTCTAATGTTTCAATTTCAATTTCATCTTTAGTTGCAGCATTACTTGCTAATATTCTTGGTAAGATTGCTTCAACAATTGCAGCTACATTATAGGGTTCAATTGGCGTTTGAATTATAGGTTCAGCTTTCATTTCTTTTACTTTAAATCCAGCCTTGGTGAATATATCATAAAGATTAAAACCAATACTGGTATCGGCACCTTCATAACTAATAGTATGGCGTAACCATTTTTGAACTTTACAATGAAGAGGCATAGGCTGTGTATTTGAAGGCACCATTTCCATATCATGCTCTTGAAAAGCAATCATGCCATTTTTTTTCAAACATTTTTGTAGATTGCGAATAAATTCAACTGGCTTTATTTGATACATTAAAACTCGACGTCCAACAATAACGTCAAATTTACCAATGGTTTCTGATACCTTTGATGCATCTGTCGTATAAAATGACACATTCGAAATTGTTAGATCATTTATTTTTTTTCTAGCGACGTCTATAGAACCGCTATCTATGTCAACTCCGACGACATCTCCTTCAGAACCAACCAAGTCTGCCGCCAATAGTGAAACATCCCCTCTTCCGCAGCCTATGTCTAATACTTTTGAACCTTTCTTTACGCCCGCCTTAATCAATAACTCTGACGTGAAATTATCTGCTTGGTTCATTATTCTAAACCTTAATTTGTTGGCTATTAATTCTTTAATGTAATTCTATAAGTTACATTAAAGAATATGTCAATTATTGTAACTTTTATTATTACATGATAATTTGAATAAATTTATAAACGAGCGATTACATGAGAAAAGATAATAGGCTTCCGCGGGTGTTACATGTGTTAATTCATTTAGATAGGCATGATAAACTCATGACATCTGGTAAAATAGCAAAAATGTTAGACACAAACCCCGTAGTTGTAAGGCGAATAATGAGCGGACTTCGCAATAAAGGATATGTTAGTTCCTCAAAAGGGGCTGGAGGTGGTTGGCAACTTCAAAGCCAACTAAATGAAATATCATTGTATGACGTTCATATGGCATTAGGAGAGCCGGAATTATTATCACTGGGAAGTGGCGACAATCCAAATTGCCTAGTAGAACAATCCGTCGACATTGCGCTAAAGACGATCATGACGGATATTGATATAATTTTAAAAGAAAAGCTCCGTAATATTAAGGTATCAGATATTGCGTCTGATTTTGATCTAAGGTTAGAAGAATACAATAATTCTAAACCGATGACCTAGCAAACACTAAACTGCAATCAATTGCCAAACTATTCGCAAACAAACAATGTTTATTCAGGAAACTTTCCAAGTTTAAATTCAATTCAAATCACATTTAAGCAGTAATTCTTTCCACTTAAATCATTGAAAGTTAAGACATGAAAGCGGTGCTGTGGCATTGCCGTTGCATATGCAGTGGCAATGCAGAATAAGAATAAGAAAGATAATAAAAATATATTATTAAAATAATATATAAAAAGGTTATTTGGGTAGCGTGAGCGTGGACCCTATTTGACCTCTAGATTCCCGCCTTCGCGGGAATGACGGGAGAGATAAAAAAATTATTTTTTGCTTGATTTTATTGGGACCCGCTATCAGCATTAATTATCAGTTTGGGGATTGTGTGTTTAGGAGGGATTGATTGTGTGGCTTTGTTTTATTGTTGATGGGGCTCTGCCCCGCGCTCGCGCGCTCCCCGTCGCAAAAACGTTTGCGCGGCCCAGTCGGGCCGTTCTCAAACCTCAAAGTATGAGGTTTTCGAGGGATCATAATTGGTTAGTTTTCTATTGGCATCATATTGTCATTTGCGTTTATGGTTAATTGGCTTTATAGTGTCGCAAAATTATAAAAATATCCGATCACAAAATTATGAATGAGAGTTCAAATGTTTATTGGGAAAAGAAAAACGTCGATGCTGGCGACATTGGTTTTTTATTTAAGCCTGCTTGCGGGTGCGGCCATATTGGTCATGCTTTTTGGTTCATTCCTTGGACTTTGGGAACCGATTGACGGTTTCATCTATTACCGCAGATCATTTGAATATATCGGTTATGTTGTTGTTGGTTTATCGGTTGCGACACTCGGGTTTTTATTATCCAAAAGATATTTAATCGGCAAACGCAAAGCATTGATTTCTTTGGTTATTGGACTTGGTATTCTTTACCCGACCATCAAATCCGCCGTCACGGAAACCGTCAGTTATCCGCCGATCCATGATATTACCACAGATACCGTGAACCCGCCCGAGTTTATTGCGTTAACGGATCCAAGACCAGGGTCTAGAAACACGCTCGATTACTTTGGTAAAGGGGAACGACAAGATTGGTACCCGTCTCGTCAGCTTGAGGCATTTCCAGACATTAAACCAATAATGTCATCCTTATCCCCCAACGAAGCATACGCCCGCGCCTTAACGGTCGGTAGAAGCATGGGATGGGAAATTATCGGTGCAGACCCCGCCAATCACCGTTTTGAAGGGACGGCAACCACACCCGTTTTCCGATTTGTCGATGACACCGTCGTGGTTGTGACACCAAATGGCACAGGCAGCCGCATTGATATTCGCAGCGTATCGCGTGTTGGTGTTGGTGACATTGGCGTTAATGCCATAAGGATCAGGGAATTTATTACCAGATTTAATGGGTAAAAAAGTTAGTGTAATTTTAATTTTTTAATTCGTGGGGGCTCTGCCCCCGGTCTCGCGACCTCCCCCTCGCGAAAAAGTTCGCGCGCCGCAGAAGCGGCGTTCTCCGACCTTAAAAAATTTAAGGTCCTCGTTTAGATCATTTAGGTCTTGTTTTTGCCGTAAAACTAGGCGACAAAAGGCGTATGGATACTTTTATATTTAAATCAGCAACTTATGATGAAAGCAGTCAAACGATCCTGCTTGGCTACTCTTATGAAAATGGTCCCGAGTTCGTTGAAAAAATTGAATTCCCAGATTGTCGTACTGATTTAAACGATCAAGAAAAAGAAGCCCTTGAAAAAGAGATTGTGCAATTGCATTTGGCGGCGGGGATCAGTTATTATAAAGCATACTGTCCGAAAAATATTCGTGTTGACAATCACGCGCTCACCAAGGAAGAGGCGGATTTCTTTTTTAAATTTTATCGTCACGGGCTTGGTGAATTTTCGGTTGAAAACGATATCGATTTAAGCGGTATTATCCGTTTTCCCGTGACATCAAATCATCATTTAACACCAAGCGAAATTACCCTTCCTAAAAAAGCGGTTGTGCCCATTGGCGGCGGTAAAGACAGTGTGGTGAGCCTTGAGGTTTTAGTTAATGCGAATATGCCGCATCAAATGATTGCGATAAACGCAGGGCCACCCATTAAAAATGCGATGAAGGCGGGCAGCGAAAATGCCGCAGAAAATGCCATTCATATTAGGCGCACATTGGACCCCGCATTATTCGCTTTAAATGATGAAGGAGCCATGAATGGACATGTGCCGATTACGGGCATTTTATCATTCATCATGGCGTGTGGTGCGATCCTTTATGGATATGATAGTGTTGTGATGTCAAACGAAGGATCAGCGAGCGAAGGCAATATGGAATTCGCCGGAATTGAAGTTAATCATCAATATAGTAAATCATTAGAATTTGAGCTTGATTTTGAGAAATACATCAGAAAAACGACGCTTTCGAATTTTCATTATTTCTCGCTTTTACGGCCCCTTAATGAAACGGGTATTGCGGCGTTATTTGCCACCCTTCCCCATTATTTTGATGTCTTTAAAAGTTGTAACCGTAATTTTCATATTGATGAAGGTGTGCGTCAATATGGTTGGTGTTGTGATTGTCCGAAATGCCGGTTTGTGTTTTTGGCGCTTAGTCCCTTTATTGCAAAAGATCGTTTGAACGAAATATTTGGTAAAAATATGCTTAATGATATGTCACAAGAAGATGGGTTTCGCGAGCTTTGTGGCCTTAAGGGGCATAAGCCGTTTGAATGTGTCGGTGAAATTGAAGAATGCCAATATATTTTAAAAACGCTCACCACCACTGACCGTGCCACTGATCAACTGGTTAAAAAATTAACGCCGGAGTTAGACGCTTTAGAGCTAGATATTAAGCCCATGACGATTGATGAATTACGAGCAACGGCGCTTAATTTTAAATATGAGCATAATATCCCCCCGCATTTCTTGGAGCATTTGAATGAATTTATCAGCGCTCGAAAATAAGCGGGTTGCCATATGGGGTATGGGACGAGAGGGGCGAACGTCGCTTGCTTTCCTAAAGCAGCATTTTCCGGATCAAAATTTTATCATCATTAACCGTGATCCTGTTGATACAGAAGAAACATTCATTTCGGAAAATGAGATGCTCGCGCATCTTGATGAAATAGATATCGTGATTAAATCACCGGGGATCAGTTATTATCATAATCATGTCAGTAAATTGATTGAAGCGGGGGTTACTGTCACATCAGCGACCAACATTTGGTTTTCACTGCCAAAAGCGGTAACGGTCATCGCGATTACCGGCAGCAACGGCAAAAGCACCACATCCGCCCTCACCCATCATATATTAACGCAGCTTGGGAAAAATGCAGAGCTTGGCGGCAATATCGGCACGCCATTATTATCTTTACCGCTTGATGCGCAATATTATGTAGTTGAATTATCAAGCTATCAGACATGTGATATGACAGGGGTGCCTGATATTGCGATGCTTCTCAACCTATATCCTGAGCATATTCAATGGCACAAAAGTCACGCACAATATTATCAAGATAAATGTAATCTGCTGAGGCGTGGTGCGTATATCAATATCGTTAATCACAATGATCCGCCCACCAGGGATATCGCAGAGCGATCAATAAGCTTTAATAACGAAGAAGCCATCCATTTTAAAAATTCATCAATGATGGATGGTGATACCGTGATCGGGACCATAGATGGGTTTCCGCTTCTTGGTGATCATAATCTTGAAAATTTAAGTGCGGCACTGACCATTTGCAAGCAGTTGAACCTTGATTTAGAAAAGTGCTTAGAGGCGGCGAAATCATACCCGGGACTGCCGCATCGATTACAGATTTTTGGCCCTCATAAAGGGCATATGTTTGTTAATGACAGTATATCCACCGATCCGGAAGCGACCATTGCCGCCTTGAATGCTTTAAAGGATAAAAATGTTACCCTTATTGTGGGGGGTGAGGACCGTGAACAGAATTATAGCGAACTGGCTAAGGCGATTGAAAGTACCGGAACAAAATCAATATGTGCTTATGAAACGGGCCCCCGGCTTTTTGATATGATCAAATCAAATGATAAATACCGCGCAGAAACATTAGAAGCGGCCGTGATCAAGGCAAAAGAAATCACCGAAGAAGGCGGCTATATCCTATTATCACCCGCCGCCCCAAGTTATGACGCCTTTAAAGATTTTGAAGAACGCGGCAATTTATTTATGACTTATGCTACGGCGTAACCTGAGGCTTTAAGACCAAAGGAATAAAGCGTATTAAAAACAGCAAATACGCCATTACCCAGCAGAGCGCAGAAACAAAAAGTAAATTCGAATAATAATCCACCATCAATGGCGTTAAAATCCGCGAAATTGCAGCAATGTTAATTAAAATAAGGAATGTGGTTATTAGGGCATCATTATTAATCGGACGCCCCGAATGACCGAGTATGGCCCGGCTCATCACCCCGAGTGTTAAGGAACCCGCGGCACCAACGCTAAAGGCGTGGTAGGATAATACAATAAACCCGTTATCCACAAGATATGCATAAGACATTAGAAAGAAGCCCAATGCGATCCAAAGAATACCAATGTGCAAGATAATCATCAGCGGGTCAGCAATAGCGATCCACCCCCTCCAACCGAGAAGACGAATTAAAACAAATGTGCCCGCCGCCAGTGCAGAAAATCCAATCAACCTTTGATCAAATTCAAATAAAATGAAAACCATGCTCGCCACGATTGATACCATACTGCAGGGGAGCAATATTTTAGGGGTAACTTGCTTTACATCGGGATATTTATTTTTTAAGAAATTTGGGGCAACTCGACCGCCAGTCACATTCATTAACATCACCACAAAAAGAAGCGCCGCGATAAAGAAATTATTTTCATCAATTGCCAAAACATCGACCGCAGCAAGATGGCTACATAAATTAAAAAGCGCAAAGACCATCAGCATAATAGGGAGAAAATAATTACGCTTGTTACCGGTTTTAAAGATGGCAGGAGCAATTCCCGTAATGGCCACTGGCAACAATAAAAATCAACCGCCATCGGTAAAAATGGCGGTAATAGCGCGCCAAAAAAGACGCACACACGACCAAGAAACCATAAAATTGCAAGAATGAGTAAAGGCCGTCCTCGTGGTGAAGCGACCCCTGTCCAATTTGGCACGGCGGTAAATAAAAAACCGATGATGATGGGCGCAAATACACCGAATATCATTTCGTGCTGGTGCCATTCGGATGGTGAAAAATGACTGGGGAGAATGTCAATACTTCCTGTGATAAGTAAAACCCAATAAGGCAGTAAAAATACTGCGCCAAGTGCCCAAGCGGAAAAAAGACCCGAAAGCCAGCAGAAAATAAAGTAGTCATCATAATGATTTCTCTGATTTAATTATAAACAATCAATAGCATATCAAATTATATGTTTTTTGATTGATATCAATAATGTATATTTTTTTATCAAAAAATTAGGAGGAAATATTATGAGCGATACGAAAACCGGTCAATGCCTTTGTGGATCAATAAAAATAACTGCAACTGCCGATATGGAACATTTTGGTGCGTGTCACTGCGCCATGTGCCGAAAATGGTCCGGCGGGCCATTTATGGAAGTTCAATGTGATGATGGAATTGAAATAGTGGGCGAAGAAAATGTCACCATATATAATTCATCTGAATGGGCCGAACGTGGCTTTTGTAAAAATTGCGGCACCCATCTTTTTTACCGCGTAAAAGGAAATCCTAAACATTATGTCTCCATCGGTCTATTTGCAGATAGCATTGATCCCGTATTAACAGAGCAAGTATTTATCGACCGCAAACCATCCGGTTATAGTTTCGAGCAAAAAACGAAGAATTATACCGAGCAGGAAATATTCGACATGTTCGCGGGTGATTAAATATTAATGATAGATAAAACTTATCATTAAGACCTGCAATAACAATTATACTTATCAAAAACAATCCAATATAACTATTTATACAGTCAGTATGATTGGTTTTTACATACAGTCTTTTGATTGGTCTAAGATTTCTTTATTGTAGGTCCGGATTACAATTGTACCCCCTTAAGCCGGACTACGTTACTGGCCCGAGATGATGCTCCCAGCATCTCTCGGGCTCCTTTTTTTTCAGTAACAGAAAATATTTAACTGTCGCTTTCATCCATAATTTTTAAAGCTTGTTCGGCGAAACCAACGCCGGCCTTCTGATAAAAATTAAATACAACATCAATTCCGGCTGATAAGAGCTTGTCTCTATTGTCATCATATTTAGCAATCCCTGCGAGTTTGCCTGTATAATTAACGAGCCTAAGTTGCTTCACGGTTTCTATGATATCTTTATGATTGGGGATAGCGAACATAATCATTTCAATCTTTTCGATATTAATTGTTTCCCATAAAAATGGGTCTTCCGCATCTGCTACAATGACATTACGCTTTTCCTGCTTATGTTCTAAGGCAAGCGACCTCATAAGCTCTATCCCCCAAACATTCTTATAATTTCGTTCAATAAGCGTTTTATAAGCGCCGGTCCCCACACGCCCCATACCAACAACGAGAATTGACGCATCTTGAGGAATTTCCAACTGGTCTTCCTCAAGTCTTTCGGGCTTTTCAAACCGTTTAATCAATGATCGCCAATGAGCATAAATTCTGTGAGCGTAGGCATTAATTATGCTTGAGAATATAAATGAGAATGAAACAATCAAAGCCATAATGACCAGCCACTCTTTTGAGAGTAATCCAAATGAAACGCTCGCGGCAGTCACAATAAGACCAAATTCGCTATAATTGGCAAGACTAAGCGCGGCGAGCATGGAGCTGCGTCCTCGTAGTTTTAATTGTGTCATTATCACAAAAAATAACCCGGCCTTAAGAGGCAGTACGAGAGAGACGATCAAGGCGATCCATATCATATCGACGGTGGGTAAAGCCGTAAAACCGATTGAGAGGAAGAAGCCAATTAAAAATAAATCTTTAAAATGAAAGAGCGATTTTGCCAGCTCTTCGGATTTTGGTTGTCCGCTTATGATAATTGCAACGACCAAAGCGCCTAACTGTGCTTTTAATCCAACCAATTCAAAAAGTTCACCGCCCGTATATGCAAGAAAGAAACCCGCAAGTGGTAAAAGTTCCCCATGACCGCAATATTGCAGAAGCTTTACAATCATCGGCCTTAAAAGTGGCAGTAAAAGTAAACCTATAGCCCATATTGACGGTAAGACATCGGTAGTGAAAGTAACAAAAACAACAGCCGCAATATCCTGAATTATAAGAATACCAATTGCGATTTGGCCGTGCCTTGATCTAAGCTCTGCTCTTTCTTCAAGTACTTTAACGGCACAAACTGTACTGCTAAAACTTAATGCGAAAGCGATCAGCAGGGAACCCGTTAATGATAAATCAGAGAAATACATAAGCCCTAACGAGCCAAGCAACAAACTATTCCCCGTTAAAAAAAGAACAATCATTAGCATATGACTGGTTGCTGTTCCCCAAATTTCCTTTTTCAAAAGACTTCTTACATCAAGCTTTAAACCGATGGTAAATAGCAGAAGAGTAATACCAATGTCGGACAGAGTTTCCAAAGTATCATCAGGGGTGACACCTGCTAAATGCAACCCAAACCCGGCAGCCAAATAACCAACGAGGGGGGGCAATTTTATTTGTCTTGCGAGGTAACCGCAAACAAAGGCAACTGCGATCCACATGTAATCCATGTCGTTTTCCGATAAAGTATAAAGATTAAACCACTATTGAATCCTAATATTCCAAAATGCCGGCTGCAAGCAAAATCGAACCCCTTATTAATCGATTAGCTCTTAAAAT
Source organism: Kordiimonadaceae bacterium UBA4441 (assembly GCA_002390425.1). Taxonomy (GTDB): domain Bacteria; phylum Pseudomonadota; class Alphaproteobacteria; order Sphingomonadales; family Emcibacteraceae; genus Pseudemcibacter. The sequence continues at coordinate 10,500 of DGPL01000042.1, forward strand.
TGTTTTTAATGAATTTTAAAAATTTTTGTGTGGCAGCGGAAAGAACCCTATCTTCTAAATGTAACGCTTTAACGGCATATTTAATGGGCGGATTAAATCCTTTATAGTTAACATTTTCCGGTCTGTTAGATTTAGCGGTAACATCGTCAACTATTGCAACGCCACTGCCGAGTGCAACCATATTGCGCGCAACGAAATAAGTTTGTGTAATAATAGATGATTGATATGAAATTCCCTTTTCCTGCAATCTTAAATCAAGAAGCTCACTTAACGGGCCGCTGTCTTCGATGCTGACATAATCATGATCAATTAAGTCTTCTAACTTAAGGCGGGCCGGCATATGATCAAATTCACCATTTCCATAAATACAGACAAGTTCCCCTTCTCCAATCTTTACTTCGTTTATACCGTCCATTTTGGGAGGGTTGAGGGCAAACCCAAGTTCCTTGTCATAATCAAAAAGTATTTTCATCATGCTTGCGAAATGTTCAGTTTGATAAATAAATTGTGCAGATGAATTTTCACCACGAAATTTTTCAATCAATATCGGCAACACTTCTATACTAAGAGCGGCCACCGACACTATTCTGATCTTGCCTTCTTCAGGGTTTTTAAGGCTGTTTGCGGTATGCTTAAGTCGCGCAATTTTTTTATATATGGCTTCTGTTTCTTTATATAAAATATTGGCTTCACTGGTCGCGATCAATCGGCCCCTGACGCGGCGAAATAGCAAAAAACCCAATTGATCTTCGGCGTGTTTTAATATTTTGCTGGCCGTCGGCTGTGCAATATTCAATGTTGCGGCAGCTTCGCTAATGGAGCCGCATGCATATACAGCATTAAAAATTTCAATTTGTCTTAAATTCATGAAATTATTATATAGCCTTGGGCTATGGATACAATAGCTAATTTCATATGACTTTCATGATCATTAGGCATATAAGTTTTCAATATATTTTATGGAGATAAAACATGCCACAAATAGAAAAAGTAAAACGCGCCAATCAAAAAGAAACGATAAAAACACCGTATCATTTATTTCTTGGTTGCGGTGATAGCGAACTAGCCATCAAAACATCACGTGGAATTGCTGAGTTTAATCCTGACATCTGTATCGGTGAAATTGCCGGTGGAGATAGCCCGCTAACCGTTGGCATGGAAAAGCTTTCCATTAAAGGAGCGGCGGAAAAGGGCGCGAAAACGTTTGTTATTGGCTTAGCCAATGCTGGCGGGTATGTAGAACCGGAATGGGAACCCTATATTATTGAAGCCATCGAAAACGGCATGGATATCGCAAGCGGTCTTCATAGGAAGTTAGAAGAATTTCCAGCCATAAAGGAAGCGGCAGATAAGCACGGTGTCGAGCTTCATAATGTGAGACACGGATATACTGACTTAAAAACAGGTACAGGCGAAAAAAGATCTGGCAAAAGATTACTTGCTGTAGGTACAGATTGTTCTGTCGGGAAAATGTATTCAACAGTTGCCATTACTAATGAAATGAAAAAGCAAGGCTTTGACGTTGAATTTAAAGCAACAGGTCAAACGGGCGTATTGGTCGCCGGAAGCGGTATTTGTATTGATGCCGTGGTTGCTGATTTTATTGCGGGCGGCATAGAAGAACTTTCCCCATCAAATGATGAAAACCACTGGGATATCATTGAAGGTCAAGGATCACTGTATAATCCTGCATTCGCAGGCGTAAGCTTGGGATTACTTCATGGTGCACAGGCAGATATATTAATCATGTGTCACGAAGCTGGTCGTCCACATATCAAGGGACTGCCACATATGCCAATGCCAAGCATGGCGGATTGTATTGAGTTAAATTTAAAGCATGCAAGATTAACCAACCCTAATGCAAAACTAGGCGGAATTGCATTAAACTGCCGCAATTTAAGTGCAGAAGAAGGTGCAATGCAGCGCGCCGCATTAGAAGAAGAATTTGGTGTTCCCTGCTTTGATCCCATGATCACAGGTACAGCCGTTTTTGTGGAGACATTAAAGTGAGAACATTTAAATTCAGCGCAGAGAAATTCGAGCTTCATACACCTTTCGTGATTTCACGAGGCACACGCGTGGATACCACCGTGATCGTCGTCAAAATTGAGGAAGACGGATTTAAAGGATGGGGCGAGAGTTGCCCTACCCCACATTATGGAGAATCCGTGGAAAGCGTGATGGCACAAATCGAAGAGATCGCCACCAAAATGGAAGCGGGACTTTCCCGTGAGGAATTACAATCTGCATTGCCACCAGGTGCTGCCCGAAATGCCGTTGATTGTGCGTTATGGGATTTAGAAGCCAAGATGAAAGGCAAAACCATAGCCGAATTGATGGGGCATGCCTGGCCGGATAATTTAAAATCCGTTGAAACAATTAGCATTGGTGAGGCAGCTGCCATGGGCGCAAAAGCCAAAAAGCTTGCGAATTTTCCAACCATAAAAGTAAAAATGAATGCGGACGACATTGAAGGACGCATTAAAGCCGTTCATGAAAATGCGCCAAATGCGCGACTTATTGTTGATGCCAACGAAAGCTGGAATGCGGATATTGTGAAACGCGTCGCCGGAACATTAAAAGAAAACGGTGTTGTGATGCTGGAGCAGCCCGTCCCGCCCAAAAATGATGAAGATTTACGCGGCATAAATGCGCCCTTGCCGCTTGGTGGTGATGAAAGTTGCCATGTGGCGGCTGATCTTGAACGACTTCATGGGATATATGACGTTGTTAATATCAAACTTGATAAAACAGGCGGATTAACGGAAGCGAAAAAACTACTCGATCAAGCGAAAGACATGGGGTTTGATATTATGGTTGGCTGTATGGTTGGCACATCGCTTTCGATGGCAGCGGGAATGTTTACCGCGACGGAAGCCAGTTATGTGGATCTTGATGCCCCGACAATGTTAAGCACGGACCGCGATTATGCCCTTACCATTAAAGATGGGCAAATGAGCGCTCTTAATCCAAAATTATATGGTGGAGCGGCTTAACAACCACTTTATCAATCGATTATTTTTTAGTGCGAATTGCTTTAATACGGCCAAATATCAGGGGTAATGTTAATGCAATAACAATGCCCACGGCAATTTCATTCATGGCGATAAAACAGGCCAACACAATCATGATTAATCGATCGATTGTTTGAGTAGCCGTTTTGAAGGCTAGACGGCTACAAGCTATTCCCGTTATTAGCAATGTAAGCATCAGTGAAACAGGCATAAATGGTTTTAAGAATGTGACAATCGGCAGCCATAAAAACCCGATGGGTATAGCATAATAATAAAAGGCAGAAATGCCGCCAATGAAATGGTCTAACTTTTCTTTTCCTTCTTTCCAGCGGTCCGCGACGATGATTTGTGCCCCTGCCCATAAGACCCCCTGTGTCGGGAAGAATGGAACAGTAACAGCCATTAAAAAATTCCTGATGGCAAGTGCATAATGTGAACGGTTCATATTAAATTCAATGATATCATCAGGACGTTCATTTTGATGTTCTTCGACAATTGATTTTCCGGTTAATAAATCACCGAACAACAATAAATAAGTCATCATGACGATGGGAACGGCATTTATATAGTAGCTAAAACTTGGCCATCCAATAACAATGGGGGACGCTTTATTCCATAAACTATTAAAGGGTGGATTTAAAAAACCATTTACAATATTAAAATCAAATTCATCAAATAAATACCCCGTAAACCCCACAACAATCAAGACGGGCAATAATCCAAAAGACGCGACAAAACCAATGATTTTTGACTGTTTCTTCCATTTCTGAAAATGGGGTAGATAAAAAATAATAATGCTTAAAAAAATCGCGCTTATAAATGAAACAGGCATTAATTCAAAGTTCGAAAAATCATCATAAAAAATACGCTTAAAGGCGGCAAGTGCGGCACCAAAAATAATCCCGGCTTTAAGCGCCGTCGGGATACTATCAATCAATTTTTGCCCCAGTCCCGTAACAGCCATAAGAAGGCAAAGGAACGAAAATTCAAGTGACAGAGCTGTCATCATTTTAAATCGTTCTGCGGGGTCCGCCAAATCACCGAGAACCGTAACTAAGACCAGCGGTAATGCAGCCGTGATCCACCCCGCCGCATAGGGTTCGCCAAAAACCATAATGTGTGACGTTACCAATATCATGTGAAGCATGGCCAATGTTACGGCTTCCTCAAACGTGAGGCCAAATGAAGCGGTTAATAAAGGCACCAAAGCAAGTCCCGTCGAAAGAGAGACAACCAGTCCTTGCGCAAGCAATGCCCAATCAATACGCATATTTAGAAAGGGGATATAGGCGCGAAATATTCCCCATTTGAAACCGGATTTCATCATGTTTAATACATAACGAGGAAAGGAAATTTTTAAAAGAAAAGAATAATTTTTCGTTTGTTTCTTATATTATCATTTCATAATATATTATATGTAAAGTAACTATAAAGGTTTGAAGGTACTATGTCTTTTGAGATAAACTCAGAAAAAACAAAACAGCATCCCGTCATCATCGATTTTCTAGAAACCGTTGATCAGGTGACAAGAGGTGAAGTCCTTAAATTTGAGCAGGTTCAATCAAAAGAACTTTTTAAATATTCAAATTCCTTAATGATAGCAGAGTTTGATTTTGAAAAAGATGATTTCAAATTTCGTTTTTGCGGCAGCAATATTACGGAATATTACGCGATGAACATCACCGGAAAATATATTTCTGAAACAACAGATGAAAAGTTTTCGGTACATTTCATTCAAAACTATAAAGACATCATGCGCGAGAAAAAGAATATTTTTTATTATGGGACGCTTCAGCCGCGTGGTAAAGATTATATTGACTGGTATCAGGTCAGCATGCCTCTAGAAAGAAATGGCAAAGTTAACGAAGTGATTTCTTTTGTCTTTGTTGACCTTCAAATTTAAACAACACGTCCATTTCATTTTAAAAATCATTCATTTTTAAAAAAGGCATGGAAATGATCATTAACATTTTCAATTTTCATCCAATCGCGCTTGTACTTATGTCATGCCTGTGAAATAGTATTTATGAAGCAATAAGGACGATTACATGCATAAGCTCAATCAATTTTATATTAATGGTGAATGGCAAGATGCTGGCATTGTTGGACATTTGGAAATTACCAACCCGGCGACTGGTGGCACAATTGGTGAAATCGCCATGGGGAATGCGGATCATATCAACCAAGCTGTCGCCGCCGCAAAAGAGGCATTTAAAACATTTTCAAAAACCACCAAGAAAGAACGGTTAGGGTATTTGGAAAGAATGCTCGAGTTATACAACGAGCGATATGATGATATTGCCGATGCAATTCGTCAAGAAATGGGCGCTCCAAAAGAATTTTCAAAAACGGATCAAGCATTTACCGGTCGTCGCCACATTACAACTGCCATTGAAGCGTTAAAAAATATTCCGTTAAGCGAAGACCGTGAAGGTTATCAATTAAGACATGAACCCATTGGTGTTTGTGGACTTATAACGCCGTGGAATTGGCCGATTAATCAAATCGCCTGTAAGGTGCCCCCCGCCATTGCAGCGGGATGTACGATGGTTTTAAAACCGAGCGAGTTTTCACCATTGTCCGCGAAAATGTTCGCAGAGATCATTCATGATTCTGGTGTGCCAAAAGGCGTTTTTAATATGGTGTTTGGCGATGGCCCAACGGTTGGTGCGACCTTAAGTGAACATCCTGACGTTGATATGATTTCATTCACGGGTTCAACCCGTGCCGGTATTGCCATTGCACAAGCCGCCGCCCCAACCATCAAGCGTGTTTCACAAGAGCTTGGCGGCAAATCACCGGTTATTTTAACGGATGATATTGATCTTGAAAAAGTCGTGCCGAATTGTGTTTGGCTCTGTATGGAAAACACGGGGCAGTCTTGTAATGCGGGTACGAGGCTTTTGGTGCCGGCAAAATTACATGATCAGGTGGTTGATATCGCCGTGAAAGCAACAGCAGGATATAAAACGGGTAACCCACTTGAAGACGACACCGATATCGGACCACTCGCCAATAAAGGACAATTTGAAAAAGTGAAGGCCATATTAGAGGAAGCAGAAAAGCATTACCCAAAACCCGTGATCGGCGGCGCAGGCCCCGTTGAAGGATTAGACGCCGATCATGAAAATGGATTTTTCGTTAAACCAACAATTTACGCAGGGCTTGATAATGATCATATGATTGCGAAACAAGAAGTCTTTGGTCCAGTGCTCGCTATCTTACCTTATGAAACACTTGATGAAGCGATAGAGATTGCCAATGACACGCCTTATGGGCTTTCTTCTTATATCTATTCAAATGATGATAAGACTATAGACCGTTTAACATCAGAGCTTAGAACAGGAATGGTGCATGTTAATGGTGCATCGCTTGCGCCAATGGGACCATTTGGTGGGTATAAACAATCCGGCAACGGAAGAGAATGGGGTCAATTCGGTCTAGAAGAATTTTTAGAAATTAAATCAGTCCTTAAAAAATAAATAGCAAAGAATGGGAAAAACTATGAAAATCATCGCATCACTTATCATTTTCTTTACTGCCACATTTGCAGCAGGCGCAAAAGAAATTCGCGTATTGGCCTTTTCGCAAGTCGAGCCCGGCATATATCATCATTTATCAAATTTAGATGGTATTGCGCTCATCGAAGAACTCGGCCTTAAAAGAGGGTGGAAAGTTGATGTGACCCATAATGTGGGTAGTTTTAATGATCAACGTCTTTCAATGTATGATGTTGTCGCCTTTATCAATTCAACGGGTGATATTTTAAATGAAGAACAACAAGCATCATTTGAAAAGTATATCCGAAATGGTGGCGGTTATGTCGGCACCCATTCAGCGGCAGACACCGAGCATGATTGGGAATTTTACGGTAAAATGGTTGGTGGGTATTTCAAAAGCCATCCTGAACGGTCAGACTTGCTCGGATCAACGCATCTAGAAAATAATAATCATCCAGCCCTTGCCCATTTAAAGGAAACCGTCCCCGCCGTTGAAGAATGGTATGATTATACGGCAAATGTTCGCGGCAAGCCCGGGTTCACAGTACTGATGACTGTTGATGAAAACACCTATGAAGGTGGCATATCCGGTGACGATCATCCGATCACGTGGGTCAATGAATTTGAAGGCGGCCGCGCGTTTTACTCGGGGCTTGGTCACTTTTTTCAGAAAGATCATCCGTTTCTTTCCGAATTATTGATCGGTGGTGTTGAATGGGCCGCGGGAGAATAGGCAAATTTCTATGAAAGAGAACACCTAATTTGACCTTATTGATCCTCTATTTATTACTGGCGTTGGTCGTATCAAGCTTTTGTTCAGTTGCAGAAGCAGTGCTTTTATCCGTGCGTCCTTCTTATGTTGCTGCGTTAAAAAATAAAGGCAGCAAATCAGCCATAACGTTAGAAAAACTGACGAACAACTTAGACAGGCCCTTGGCCGCGATTTTAACGGCAAATACTATCGCGCATACTGTTGGTGCCGCGGGTGTTGGGGCACAATCATCGCTAATATTTGGCAGCAAATATATCGGCTTAACATCGGCCATTTTAACAATTCTTATTCTTGTGCTCTCTGAAATTATCCCAAAAACATTAGGCGCAAATTACTGGAAACAATTGGCGCCGGTTTTTGCGGTTCTGATTGATTATCTCACTAAAGTATTATCGCCGTTTGTCTGGATGTCTGAGAAATTAACGCGGGTTATTTCACAGTCCGGCAATAATGAAAACACCTTTAGCCGTTCAGAAATTAAAGCAATGGCAGAAATCGGCACCAAAGAAGGGTTACTGCAGCCAAAAGAGCTTAAAATTGTCAACAATCTGATGGGCATCAGCAAATTATCGGTCAGGATGATTATGACCCCTCGCCCCGTGATATTTGCACAGTCATCAGAAATGACTGTTCAAGAATTTTTCTTAGAACACGATAAAAAACCCTTTTCCCGAATTCCGCTTTATGACGGATCAAGAGATAATATGAATGGGTATGTTTTAAAAACGGATCTTTTAATTGCACAGGCAAAAGACCAATTTAACAAGCCGCTTTCAGAATTCAGGCGTGATGTTTTAATGGTTTTGGATACGCGCACCACTTCGGATGTTTTTGATTTATTGATGCATGAAAAAAGCCATATGGCCTTGGTGGTTGATGAATTTGGTACGGTGCAGGGATTAATCACCCAAGAAGATATCGTTGAAACGCTTATTGGGCTTGAGATCACAGACGAAACAGACTGGGTTGAAGATATGCAGGCACTGGCGCAGCAACGCTGGAAAGATCGCATTAAGTCAATGGGCATCGACCCAAATGCCCTTAATGATGACGATGAATAATGTAAATCGCAAAAATTTAAAAAGAATTCGGCAATCTGCTTATGCTTAAATGACGTAAAAGGGTGGTAAACAAACAAAAGCCGGAGCAAGCGAAATTATGGATCAGTCAATCAAGAACATCGCAATTATTGGTTGCTCAGGCGCAATTGGTGGGGCTTTTCTAAAAAATCTATCGTCAACTTATCCGAATGCATGCATTAATGCTTTTTCACGCTCTAAACCATTAGATCCTCTCGCAAATATTAACTATCATTCAATTGATTATATGGACGAAACAAGCATTGAAAAGGCGGCTGGGGTCGCGACGAAAACAGCCAAACTTGATTTGATAATTGTCAGTACCGGAATATTACATGAAGAAGGGATGATGCCGGAAAAATCATTAAAAGAGCTTTCCGTCCAAAATTTTCAGCGATTATTTGAGGTGAATACCATTGTTCCCGCCATGATCGCGAAACACTTTATTCCAAAATTAAATAGAAATAATCGTTCCATTTTCGGGGCTTTGTCGGCGCGCGTTGGTAGTATATCTGATAATCAATTGGGCGGGTGGTATTCATACCGAGCGTCAAAATCCGCGCTCAATATGATTATCAAAAATGCGGCGATTGAAACCAATCGAAATAATAAAAAGGCGATAATCGTCGGCCTTCATCCGGGGACCGTCGAAAGTGACTTATCAGAACCTTTTAAAAAGAATGTACCGGCAGGAAAATTATTCACACCCGATTATTCAGCCGAAAGGCTCCTGAGTGTGTTATCCACTTTGTCCGTAGATCATAGCGGGAAATGCTTCGCATGGGACGGAAAAGAAATTTATCCTTAAGTCAGTTAAAAAAGAAAAAGCCACCACAGAAATTTATCCGAGGTGGCTTTATACAATTAGTAATTAGCTAGAAAAATTATTGGTTTTCTAGTGCTTCTAATTCTTCAGCGCGTTTCATTGCTTCTTCGCGTGCTTCATCTGTTGCTTCTTCAGTCGCTGCTTGCATTTCTGAAGCTGCTTCTGACATTGAATTTTCTTCTTTGTTGTCGCCGCATGCAGAAAGAAGGGCGATAAATGATGTAAGAAGTAATAGTTTAAGAGTATTCATAATATCCTCGTTTTTTTTAAATGCTTTATTTAGCAATACTAGTTTCGTTCAAAAAGAGTATCCCATTAAAGTGACACGGGAACGGTATCTATTATATTTTTTTACAAAATGGAAGTAGTATTACTAAAAAAATGGCCTTAATCAGCCATTTCTTTTTTCGATTCTAATTTCACATTCTTAAATGTGGCCATGAATAAAAGTGCAATAGCAAAAGCAAATACGGCCGGTATCATCCAAATCGTCGTCCAGTCACGCACGCCATCCGCTGTGAATGCATCAACAACGCGACCCGATGTTGCCGTACCAATCGCTAGCCCCACACCATATGTTAAAATGGCAATGAAGCTTTGTGCGCTTGAACGAATTTCAGGACCCGCTTTATGATCAACATAAATGTGACCTGTGACAAAAAAGAAATCGTAACAAACGCCATGCAAAACAATACCAAGGTAAACAAGTGCCGCTAAGCTTTCCATATCACCCGTCGCAAAGAGACCGTAGCGCACGACCCAAGCAAACATACCAACAAGCAGCATCCATTTAACGCCAAGCTTACGGAAGAAGAAAGGCATAATCACAAGGAAAACGGCTTCTGACATTTGTCCCATCGTCATTTTGGCGGCTACGCCTTCCATACCGATTTCATTTAAATAAAGGTTGGCAAAGGAATAATAAAAAGCAAGGGGTATTGATATCAATAAAGAAGAGATTGCAAAAATTGCAAAAGACCTGTCCTTCATTAAAGCGAAACTTTCAAAACCGAATACATCACCTACGGTTACTTTTTTCCCTTTGGATTTTGGTGGTGTATTTGGAAGGGTAAAACTATATAACCCGAGAAGTACAGAGCCTATTGCCGCCAATTTCATGGGTACTGATGTGGCTTCAACATTTTCAACTTGGGTGCCAAGCACGAATGTGATGATTAAACCTGCAACGATCCAACCAATAGTGCCCCATACCCGAATGCGAGGGAATTGGGCATCAGGTTCATCAAGTTGATAAAAGGAAATAGAATTAGCCAGTGCCATTGTCGGCATATAGCAAGCATTATAAATTAATAGACCGAGTATTATATCATCAGTCCCCTGAATATCTGAAACATTATAAAGGACCGCAGCACCAACAAGGTGAAGAACAGCCATCACCTTTTCAGCAGGAAAGAAACGATCCGCAATAAGGCCAACGAAGAGAGGCGCAATAATTGCACCGATGTTATTGGTTAAATACGCCGTGCCGATTTCAGTTCCGCTAAAGCCGATTTCATTTAGGTAGCTTCCCAACGTAACAAACCAAGCGCCCCAGATAAAAATCTGCAAGAACATCATAATACTGAGCTGGCTGTATATTTTTCTATTCATTTATTCCTCCCTCGCTGTATAGTTAGCGATAAGAAGATAGCCGATAACATCATTATTGACTAGCAGAAATGTAATCGGTTACAGAAAGTGTAGGAGATAAGGAAACAAAATGAAATTGGGAATTCAAAGCGCAATCCTTGACGGCATGACATATGAAGAAGTGGTCGATTTTGCCGCTGAAAATGATTTTGAGTGCGTTGAATTCATGTGCTGGCCACCACTTAAAGAAGGCGATAAAGCAGAGCGAAAATACGCAGGCGTTACCCATATTGATGTGGTCAATTTTACTGAAGATAAAGCAAAATATATTAATGACTATGCTGCCTCAAAAGGCATTGAAATCAGTGCGCTTGGTTATTATCCAAATGTTCTGTGTCCTGATGATTATGAAGCGAAGATTTATATTGATCATATAAAACACGTTATTAATGCCTCTAATATGCTTGGTATAAATATTGTCACTACCTTTATTGGGAATGACTGGCATAAAAACGTTGATGATACTTGGCCGAAAATGGTTAAAATTTGGCAACCGCTATTGGAATACGCCAAATCAAAAAATACGAAAATTTCCATTGAAAACTGCGCGATGTTTTTCACCGATGATGAGTGGCCAGCGGGCAAAAATATTGCCTATAGCCCCAAAATATGGCGGCGGTTATTCGCAGAGTTTAAAGGATATGAGCTAGGTTTAAATTATGATCCATCGCATCTTGTTTGGATGCAAATGAACCATGAAAAACCATGGAACGCGTTTTTCGACCGCATATATCACGCCCATGCAAAGGATGTCACGGTGCACCAAGAAAAACTTGATGATGTGGGTACAATGGCTAATCCGCTTGAATATCATACCCCACGTATTCCAGGACGTGGTGATGTAGATTGGGGAGAATATATTCATGTTATGAAACAAGCAGGCTATAAAGGGGCCTTCTGCATCGAAGTCGAAGATGCAGATTATGAGGGAAGCCTTGACGCACGAAAGCAATCACTTATTGATAGTGGTAATCATCTACGACCCTTTATTAAAGGATCATAAATGGCAGAAGAATTTGATGCAATTGTTGTAGGATCCGGCATATCGGGCGGTTGGGCGGCAAAAGAATTTTGTGAGAAAGGCTTTAAAACCCTGCTTATAGAAAGAGGCCGTCAAGTTGAAGCCGGTGAATACCCCACCGAAGGGAAAGCACCTTGGGAATTGCCGAACCATGGCCGCACATCAAGAGAAGAGCTTGATAAGGATTATTTCTTTCAACGACAAACAGGTATTGATGAACAACACAAGCATTTCTTCATCAAAGATTCTGAAAAACCATATGGCCAAGAAGAAGAAAAACCATTCACATGGATCAGAGGTCATCAATTAGGCGGCAAATCATTAACATGGGGACGTGTTGCTCTTCGCTTAAGTGATCTTGATTTTGAAGCCAATAAAAAAGACGGGCATGGAAACGATTGGCCCATAAGGTATAAAGACATTGCCCCCTGGTATGATTATGTAGAAAAATTCGCGGGCATCAGTGGATCGATTGAAAACATCCCGCATTTACCGGACGGTATATTCCAGCCGCCCATGGAAATGAATTGCATTGAGCAATTCGTAAAAGAAAAGCTTGATGAAAATTATTCAGATAGAAAAATTATTCCAAGCAGAACCGCTAATTTAACGGAACCAACCGAGGAGCAATTAGAGCTCGGTAGAAGCGCTTGCCAATATAGAAATCAATGTATGCGGGGATGTTCGTTAGGTGCTTATTTTTCAAGTCAATCAGCGACATTACCCGCGGCGGAACGCACCGGAAACCTTACTGTGATATCGGACGCCATTGTAGATAGTGTAATTTATGATGCGAGCAGCAAAAAGGCGAGCGGGGTTAGAGTTATTGATGCAAATACCAAAGACAAAACAAAATATTCCGCGAAAGTAATTTTCTTATGTGCATCGGCCCTTGGATCAACACACATCATGTTGAATTCAATATCAGAGCGATTCCCAAATGGAATTGCAAATGACAGTAGTGTCCTTGGGCATTATTTAATGGATCATATTTTCCATGCTGGTGCCCGTGGGCGTTATGGCGGGTTACAGGAACATTATGAAAAAGGGCGGCGTCCCAATGCCATTTATATTCCAAGATTTAGAAATGTGGATGCTGATCAATCAGGATTTTTAAGGGGCTATGGTTACGAAGGATGGTCGTCACGGGTGCCAAATCGAAATGCGGCCAGTGAAAGTGTTGAATACGGCGCAAAGTTTAAACAGAAAATGCAGGGTGTTGGCGAATGGGAATTTGAAATTATGGGTTTTGGCGAAATGTTACCCCGTTTTGAAAATCATGTCAGACTTGATCGAATAAAAACCGACCAATGGGGCATTCCGCTTTTACATACATCATGTGAGCATGGCGAAAATGAACAATTGATGCTCGAAGATATTAAAAATTCAGCCATTGAAATGCTTGAGGTAGCAGGGCTTCATGATATTGAAGGATATATTAATCCAAAACCACCAGGGTTATGTATTCATGAAATGGGTACCGCCAGAATGGGACGTGATCCCAAAGAAAGCATTTTAAACGGGTTTAATCAAAGTCATAATGTTGATAATTTATTTGTAACCGATGGCGCGGCAATGGTATCAACTGCTTGCCAGAACCCCTCATTGACTTATATGGCGTTAACGGCACGGGCCGTTGATTACGCAGTTTCACAAATGAAAAATGGGCTTATTTAAAATTAATATGAAATTCTATTAGACGGGATGGTAATGGACGCCGTTGTCCCTAAACCATATTCACTTTCTAATTTGAATTTACCATTGTGAAGTTCAACTAATTTTTGAACAATTGAGAGCCCAAGTCCAGTGCCTTCTTCGTTCAAATCAGAATCCGCATGAACCTGTTCAAAAGGATTTAAAACTTTATCGATGCGGTCGCTTGGAATGCCGATGCTGTTATCTTTAATATCAACAACAATATTGCCATTTCGGTTCGCTGAAACATTACATTCCACATAACCGTCATCCCCCGTAAATTTAATTGAGTTTGAAATTAAATTAATGAAGATACGCTTTATTGCGCTTTCATCACCACTGACAGTAGCAGAAGAAATTTTATCCTCGGCATCATATGTTAATGTTATGTTTTTTGCTTCCGCTTGCGGGGAAAGCATCGTGAAAACTTCTTTAATGCTTTTTTCGAAATTAAAAGTATTTTCTTCTATTTGCCATTTACCCGCTTCAATTTTTGATAAATCAAGAATATCTTTAATGACAGTTGATAAATGTTCCCCACTGTTTTTAATCTCTGTTAAATATTCTTTATGTCGATCTGATTTCACATCACCGCCTACGCCGCCAAGCATGGCTTCTGAAAAACCAATAATTGCATTTAATGGTGTTCTTATTTCATGGCTCATATTGGCAAGGAATGCCGATTTAGCTTGATTTGCTTGTTCAGCCTCTGATTGAGCCAACTTAGCCACACGCTGTGATTTAATCAGCTCCCGTTCAATTTCCTTACGACGTTCGACTTCACGACGAAGACCGTAATTCCAGATCAAAATTAAAACCACAATCACTAAACCAATAAATAGAACTTGCCATACCAAAGTATAATTGATTTCAGGTTCTGATTGAAAACCAATCCAAGCTCTTGAAATTTCTGCTTTTTCCTCTGCTGAAACTGATCTTAGTGCTTTTTGCATTGCGCTTGCAAGAAGTGGTAAATCCTTTCGAATGCCAAATGCGTTCTCAGCACGGTATGGCGTGTCACCCACGACAGTAATATTTGTCAATCCCTCAGTATTCACAATATTTGTTACATTTGGGATACTGCCAACAAATGCATCAACTTCACCCAGAGCAACCATGCGAAGAGCATCCGCCGACGTTTCTGCACCGACCACTTCAATAGTTGGATAATCCCTTTCAATTGATTCTTTAATCGCATCTCCGTTCACTTGCGCAATTTTGCGTCCTGAAAGGCTATCCAGATTGCCATAAATTTCACCATTCTCACGGGCAAAAACCATGTGAACAACATCAATATATGAAGCTATAAATGTAAGGAATTCCCTACGTTCCTCAGTAATTGAGGCAAAAGTAATTAATTGAGTATCGCCGCTTTTTATCTTCTCTAGCGCCTGTTGCCAGTTTTCGGCGCCGCCATTCCTAAACTCTATGCCAAGTTTATCGCCGATTAACTTTAAATATGCCCCTGTCATGCCCGAAATATTTCCCTCATCATCTAGAAACTCTAGTGGTGCCTGATTTAGGTCTATGGACACATCAATAACTCTATTAGCAGATAACCAAGTTTTCTCCTCTGGAGTAAGGCCAATTCCATCTGATATTACAAAGTTCTGCTGGGTTTGCCATTTTTCAGCAATATCACGAAATTCCATCGCTGAAACCGCCGCCATCCCTTTTGATAAAATTGAGTTGAGTTCGGGCCAATCTTTTCTTGCCGCCAGTCTTATAAGATCGGCATTTTCGGTTTCTGGGAAAAATTTATCGCCGACTACTTCTATGCCTGGCAATAAATTCGTTCTGATCATATACCTTGAAACCGGTAAAATGTCCGCATGTATGTCAATTGCCCCTGCGGAAAGTGCCTTTAAAGCCTCAACCGTACTATCAAATTTTATAATGTTAAGATGAGAATAATCCTCTGTATAAATCCTATCAGAAATAGATTCTATAACGACACCTATTCGTTTACCTTTAAGGTCTTCAATAGAATTTATTCTATCGGCGCCTTCTCTTCCAAAATAAACCATCGGCAAATTAAGGTAGGGATCGGTGAAGTTTAAATATACTTCACGGTCCGGTGTCTTAATAATACTTTGGGCCATATCGATTTCTTTGGCTTCAAGTTTTGCAAGCAAAACATCCCATGCATATCCGTTTACATATTCAATTTTTAATCCCACTTTTGAAGCAACCAAATTCAAATAATCAATCGAAAAGCCAATCGCTTCACCATCATCAACAAAATCAAGAGGTGCCCATTCCATTTCATTGGTAGACGTAATTACGGGATGTTCTTTAATCCAAGCGATTTCTTCGGGAGTTAATTCGACTTTTGGGTCAATATCCTGCGCCATACTGTTTGCATTGATTAAACACAATAAAACCAGCATGAGAGAAGCGATATAGCGCATTTTAAAAAGACGCATTCAATATAACCCTGTTATTCAATTCTTATTAATTTTGCCACCTTATATGAAGAATAATACGATTTGGTTAATTTTTACGTTAAATATTTTTATGATTAAATTTCAAAAATCTTGTGAAAAGGAATTTTATTTCATATGGTTTCAACATGAAAATAATCACAATATCAGGCGCGAGCGGTTCAGGAAAATCTTCGCTCGCAAAATTACTTCAAAAGGCGCTGCCAGAAAGCTTACTGCTCAGCATTGATCGCTATTATCTTAGTAAACTAGAACAATTAAAACTTAACGGGTTTTGTAATTTTGATTATCCGCACTCGCTTGATGTGGATTTAATGCATGAACATCTTTCACTGTTAAAATCGAAGGGGCAGGCAAAAGTTCCTGTATATGATTTTACCATAAGTGAGCGCGCCGGATATGAAAACGTATTTGCAAAAGATCATATCATTGTTGACGGATTATTTGCCGGGGACATACTTTCTGAACTCAGTGATCTTAATATTTTTATGGATGTTGATCTGGATTTGGCACTCATTAGACGCATTGAACGGGATATGAAAGAGCGAGGACGCACATTAGAAAGCGTCACCAATCAATATATCAACGAAGTCAGACCCGCTTATTTCAAGCATATCGCCCACATTAAAAATAAAGCTGACCTAGTATTCAGTAATAACGACGATCCAGACATGTTAAAAGAGCATGCAGAAGACGTTTTAAAAATTCTTAAAACTAAGTAATGTTTAATTTCTTAGACCGATATTGAATATAGATAATCACTAAAATTATATAGCCAACAATCATAAATCTTCCGGTGCTATCAATGTCTGAAAAGGCTAAGTTTGCTTGTACAAGTAATATCAGTATTCCAATCACGCTAATTATTTTTAGGGTTTTTTCGGACATTTTAATCTGAGCTTTGGCAAAAACATCGGGTAAGTTTCTCGCAAAATAAAAAGCTGCAAGCAACGGCACAACATCATAGATAAACACGAGGCCGCTGCCGAGCATGATGATATATTTCATATCCCATTCAACCAAAATTGGTGCAGAGCCAACAACCAGAAGCATCGTAAGCAATATGTGCGGTGTATTATACCGCTTATTCACAACCGCAATTCCCTTAGGAAGCCATCCATCCTCGCAGGCAATAAGCACGGATTTTGTCGCCCAAGAAAATGTTGAATTGATACTGGTCGCAAAAGCAAATAAGGCCGCCCCAACAATAAAGGCCGTATAAAGCGCCGGCGGGAGTATTACCTGTGCAACTTCTGCCAATGTTTTTCCGGCCGTTTGTTCAACGGGCAAAATTCCGACAGCCACAACCGAAACTGTTGCAATAAAAAAGGCAGCAATAAGAGTGGCAAATATGATAGCGCGCGGAAGGTCATGATGCGGGTTTTTCATTTCACCACCTAATTCAGAAACATAATAAGCGCCGCCGGTCGCAAATGACATAAGAACACACGCCATACCAAACCCATACCATCCATCTGGAAATAATTTTTCCTGATCGGTAAAATTAGCGTAATCGACTTCTAAAACTCCAAAGAAAATTAACGATGACAAGCCGATCAAAAGAAACGTAATCATGATTTTCTGAAGTGCGGCTGCTTGGCGAATACCAAGCAAATTCACCACATAAAAAGCCACCAATATACCAAGGGCTACATATTTCTTATTTAAATCGGGAAGTAAAGCAAGTGCATATTCCGCAAACCCCAACGCAAAAAGCGCAACAAGAATATGAGTGATCAAAAGGAGAGCAAGGAAGAAAAACCCAATTTTTGGCCCAAGAACCCTTTTACAATAAACATAAAGACCGCCCGTCGCCGGCATAGCAGAGCCCATAAAAACGATCGGTAATTGCTTAATAATAGAAAATATTGCCGACAGAATTATCGCAAAGGGTACAGCATATGCCGTAAACCCGATACCAATGCCGATGAGAACCAGAACGCCAGAGCCAATTACCTGCCCTAACGCAATCGCAAAAACATCCCAAAAACTAAGTGTTTTATTAAGCTTCATGTGCTTCCTTTAATCTAAGTTCGCGAGCGCTGCATCAAAGTCTGCGATTAAATCATCTACGTCTTCAAGTCCCGCGGATACGCGGATCATGCCGTCCGATATTCCCATTTCAAGCCGCTGTTCTTTTGGGATATCTAAAAATGCCATGAGTGCGGGGATTTGTGTGGTTGTCCGAACACCACCGAGGCTCGCGGAGAAGCAGCTTAGCTCGAGGCTATCCAATACTTTAAGTGCGCGGTTGCCGTCCCCAACATCAAAAGTGAGCATTGCGCCGAATTTCGGCATCTGTTCTTTGGCAATATGATGCTGTGCATGGCTTTCAAGGCCCGGATACCACACCTGATTGACCACGCTATGATTTTCAAAATAATCAGCAAGCTTTGCGGCCGTTTGACATTGTCTTTCAAGTCGTACGCTTAATGTTTGAATGCCGCGCTGCAGCATCCATGCGTTAAACGGGGAAAGCGGTGCGCCCAGTTTCACCATGGTATTCCAGCGGATTTTTTCCAAGAAATCTTTAGGTAGAAGCCCCGCTTTAAGCGCGATAGTCCCGCCAAGAACATCACTATGACCGCCAATAAATTTTGTTGCACTTTCCACAAC
This sequence comes from Kordiimonadaceae bacterium UBA4441, assembly GCA_002390425.1. Taxonomy (GTDB): domain Bacteria; phylum Pseudomonadota; class Alphaproteobacteria; order Sphingomonadales; family Emcibacteraceae; genus Pseudemcibacter. Next base: position 29,117 of record DGPL01000042.1, read on the forward strand.
AATATCAACACCCCATTCAAGCGGACGCATCACATAGGGGCTTGCAAAGGTATTATCACAAACCACAACAATGTCGCGCTCATGGGCCATTTCAACAATCGGCGGAATGGCCGCCACTTTCATGGACGGATTTGCGATGGTTTCAAAATAAATTATTTTGGTATTGGGGCGAATTGCCGCCTTGACCGCATCAGGGTCCGACGTATCAACAAAGGTCGTTTCAATATCATAATCCGTAATCCGGTGATCCAGCAGTTCATGAGTGGAACTATAAGTCGTCCAGTCGCATACAATATGGTCCCCACTTTTTAAAAGCCCGAGCAACGTCACGGATATTGCCGCCATGCCGGACGCGGTCGCAAGGCACGCATCCGCCCCTTCGATCATCATCATTTGTTCTTCGAATTGATATTCGCTTGGGTTACCGCAGCGACCATAAATATTGACGTCTTTACGTTCACCGTCGACGATCCGCTGAAATATTTCTGCGTCATATTCAAAGCTTGAGGCCATAACAATCGGCGGGTTGACGGCCTTTGTTGCCTCATCCGGTGGGCAATAAACCGCGCGGCTGTCGAAATTTAAATTTTTACGTTTACTATTATCCATTTTTCCCTTTTCCTTTTTATGACAACAGAAGGGCATAAAGTTTTTCAATTGTCATCAAAAAAATAATTTACCTTGATGACAGGATACTATTTAATATCATTCTGAAAACAAGGGTAATATTATGAAAAATTCATCAAGACGCTCATTCATTAAAAAGACAGGTGCGGCCGCGCTTGGTTTTGCAATTGTCCCAAGGCATGTATTAGGTCAAGGCATGACCCCACCAAGTGATCAATTAAATGTCGCCGTTATTGGCGGCGGCGGCAAGGGATATTCAGATGCAGTCAATGCATGGAATAATGGTGCGTCGCGCATTTCCGCCATATGTGATGTGGATTTTAATATGGCCGAACGCGCCTTTGAAAAATTCCCAAATGCCAAGAAATATAAAGATTGGCGAAAAGTACTTGATGAAATGCAGGATATTGATGCCCTGACCATTTCGACCCCCGACCACACCCATGCGGTCATCGCAAACGCCGCCATGAAAATGGGCAAGCATGTTTATGTGCAAAAGCCACTAACCCATAGCATTCATGAAGCACGCGTGTTGACCGAGTCCGCAGAAGAACACAAAATCGTCACCCAAATGGGCAATCAGGGTGCATCAGGTGCTGGCGTTAAGAAAATGATCGAATGGTTTGATGACGGGCTCATCGGCACCGTGAATGAGGTTCATGTCTGGACCAATCGCCCGGTATGGCCGCAAGGGATAGCCTCACCAACGAAGTTTCCAAAAATTATGGATGGCCTTGATTGGGATAGCTTCATTGGCCCCGCAAGCTTTGTTGATTATCACCCGCTTTATCATCCCTTTAAATGGCGCGGATGGTGGAATTTTGGCACGGGTGCGCTTGGGGACATGGCATGCCATTTAATTGATCCGCCGTTTCGTGTTCTTGGCCTTGGTTATCCGACCGAAGTGGAAAGCAGTGTTGGTGCCATTTATTCACAAGACTGGGTTCCAGATTATTTACCCGAGTCCTGCCCGCCATCATCCAGAACACAATTAAAATTCACGGCCACCGCCAAAAATAATACGGATGTAAAATTAACATGGACCGACGGCGGCCTTCGTCCTTTCCGTCCTGACCTTATCCCAGCGGATCATGATATCGGCGATAAAGGAAGCACAAACGGTGTCATCATGATGGGTGAAAAAGGCATCATGACCTGCGGCACTTATGCAGAAAATCCAAAGATTTACCTAAATAATGGTGAAATCCTTGAATTTGATACAGATGCCCTCGAAGACATGGCCGACGCCTTACCAGAAAACGGCCATTCCGCAACATGGGTTGAGGCGTGTAAAGCCGGATATGACAGCAACGAACATAAGGCACTTACATCATCATTTGATTTCGCCGGACCACTGACCGAGTCAATATTAATGGGCAACCTCGCCATACGCAGCTTTAATTTAAGAGAAGCAAAAGGCGACCGATTTGATTATCCGGGACGGAAAAAATTATTATGGGACGGTAATAATATGCGCATCACAAATTTCGTTCCCGCCAATCAATTCGTCAGAAGAGAATATCGCGAGGGTTGGTCACTTTAAGGAAAAATTTTAGTACGATGATAAATTATGAAAATCTATTTCCTATGCTCTATAATATTAAGATTGGAATTTGGAATGAAAAAACAGAATTAATATTTTCTGATCTTAAAAAAATGCCTCGGAGACTAGCTAATGCAAATCAATTTTATGAAAAAAAGGTTCAAAAGTACATTATTCCATATGCTAGTATTTGTTATTATTTTGATTACTATAATTAAAATCTGGCCTTCATTAACTTCTCTCATATTTTTGTTTCCCTTTTTTCTTTTCTACATGTTATGGAGATTAAGTTGTCCTGATTGTGGATGGATCGCTACACGTAAAAAATCACCTCCAGGTATGGGGTTAATAGCATTTCCAGATTTCGATATTAAAGATAGGTGTATAAATTGTGGGCAAAGCTTCATTGAAGATGAAAATTGATATTTTGATAAAGCTCACAACACAAATGGGGTTAAACATTAACTCCCAATTGCCGCGACGATCTTTTGGATGAGTGCGGTTTGGAAGCTTTCGCCATTAATTTCACGGCGGTTATCGTTTCCTTGTCGAACTACAACCAGATCCATGCTCGGGATGATGTAGCTGTGGTTTTGATTATGGCCGCGCGACATATAGAGATCTTTTGGCACGTCCAGTAAATCATCCATCACCCAGAATGTATACCCGTAATTATTAGGGGTGGAACCGTCGGCGCGTTTAAAACGTTTGGTCGCGAGTTTAAGCCAGCTTTCGGGGACCAGTTGTTGATCCATCCATTTACCATTGTTGAGCCATAAATAAGAAAGCCGAGCGAAATCGCGTGCGGTGCAGCGGAATGTGCTGCCGGCGATTGAATTAATGCCATAAGGGCTGCTGCTGCCGTCGGCGCCGTATGCGTCGCATCCCTCGTCACCGCCAACACCCCAACCGGACGTTTCCGCGAAATTAAGTTCATATGAATTGGAGTATGGCATATCACGGTATTGGTTATTGCGTAGTCCTATCGGCATACCAATGGGGCCAAGGACTTTATCATAAGTATATTGTCCTAAATCCTGACCAGAGATATTGCGCATGGCCAAGGCCATTTGTTCCATGCCGAAGTTGCTATACATGAAATCACTGCCCGGTTCAAAAAGAAGGGCATCATGGGCGGCGACACCATCGAAATTCCACCAGCCAAAACAATATTCATACATTTGATATGAACCGCTATAGCCCGGATGATGCTGCCTTGTGCCAGTGCCGAGCCATGGTTCGGGGCCGGCGTGGCCCGATGTCATGGAAAGCACATGTTTGACTTTAATATTTTTCTTGCGTGCGTCCGTTATCGGTTGATCCCATATTTGCGGGATCAGTGAGCTTTCTTTATCTTGTCCAACCAGATCAGTTTCAAGATTGACCTTATCTTTATATTCATCAAGGAAAACACCAACACCCGTGCCAAAAACGGATTTGGTTGATGATTTCATATCGTTGCAGGTGGATGCCGTCCAATTTTCCGGACCGCCTTCATTACCCGTGACATAACTTTCGCTGATAAGGCGTCCTTTATGAATAATAAGAAGCGCTGCACCACGGCTTGTGCTGACGGGGGATTGATCATGAAATGAAATAGCGGCGGCAAGCTTTTCAGTATTAATTTCGGGGATGCTTCCGGGATCATATTTACGCCAGCCACCTTGATCGTCAGGTGGTGGGAAATATATACCTTCGCTGTTTAAATTTGATCGATTTTGCGCAAAAGCTTTAATCGGCATTGATGAAAAGGTTAAACCCATCAATCCATAATTTGCGGTTTTTAAAAATTTCCGTCTTGAAAAGTCGTTATTTTTGATCAATTTAAATCCCCTCTTTTATATTTTCGCCCTTGCCTGATGCAGTTTTTTATAGCTTTCAATAAGTTTAAGATGTTTATCAAGTCCTTCAAGCTTCATGCTTGTTTTCGTAAGGCCATGGAATTTCACATCCCCTGTGACCGACCCCACAACATACTTCATTTTTTCACGGCCATACATTTTTTCAAAATTGGCCAGATAATCATTTAAGTCTAGCTCATCATCAAGTGTCACATCAAGTACAGCATTTAAGGCTTGATAAAACAGGACACGTTCAACGGTATTATCGTTAAAGTTTAAAAAATCAAAAATTAAATCTTTTGCCTGTTCAAATTCTTTTAAGACTAAATGGATTAGTATTTTAAGCTCCCCAATATCAAGCTTTCCCCATACGGTATTTTCATCAAACACAATGCCAATCAAATCAGATATGAGCGTTCCGTTATCAAGTTCGCTATAGTCTAGTCGTTCAAGTAACTTGGCGAGATCATCAACTGGCAATTTATGGATGTTCAGAATATCTTCTCTAAATTCCAGTGCTTTATTGGTGTTATCCCAAATCAAATCTTCTACGGGGTATATTTCAGAAAGCCCTGGCACCAATATACGGCATGCGGTTGCGCCAAAATCATTATAATGGGCGACATAAACTTCTTTGCCCATTTTTTTCAGGATCCCCATCAGATATTCATTTTCCTGCGTCGTTGTGCCGGAAAAGTCCCATTCGCAAAATTCATAATCATGTTTATCGCTAAAGAATTTCCAAGATACCAGTCCGGTTGAATCGATGAAATGCTCAACGAAATTATTTGGTTCCTTAAGGGCCGCGCTATTGAATGTGGGTGGCGGCACATCATTTAAGCCTTCAAAGCTTCTTCCTTGAAGGAGTTCGGTCAAACTGCGCTCTAATGCCACTTCGAAACTGGGGTGGGCACCAAATGACGCAAATACGCCACCCGTTTTTGGGTTCATTAAAGTAACACACATGACGGGGAATTGTCCGCCTAATGAGGCGTCCTTGACCAAGACGGGGAAGCCTTTTTCTTCAAGCTCATTGATGCCCGCTTCTATATGTGGGTATTTCTTTAAGACCGCTTGAGGCACATCAGGGAGGGCGATTTCATTTTCAAGAATTTCACGCTTCACGGCGCGTTCAAAAATTTCAGAAAGACATTGAACTTCGGCTTCTGGATATGTGTTACCCGCGCTCATACCGTTACTGACGAAAAGGTTTTCGATAAGGTTTGACGGGAAATAAATTTCTTCCTTATCCGATTGACGAATAAAGGGAAGTGCACAGATGCCCCTTTCCTTTTTGCCCGAATTGGTATCAATCAAGTTTGATGCTTTAAGCTCATTTTCAGGATCAAATAATTTTAAAGAATGTTCGTCAAGAAGCCCTTCAGGAAGTGCATCATCCGCGCCCGCTTTAAACCATTTTTCATTGGGATAATGAACAAAGTCACTGTCCGCGATTTCCTCACCGAAATAATGATCATTATAAAAGAAATTACAGCACGAGCGTTCAATATATTCACCAAGGGCCGAACAAAGGGCGCTTTCTTTGCTTGCCCCTTTCCCGTTTGTAAAACACATTGGGGATGCCGCATCACGAATATGAAGCGACCATACGTTCGGTACGATATTACGCCATGAAGCCACTTCAATTTTTACACCAAGATCGGTGAGAATTTTTGACATATTGGCGATGGTTTTTTCTAAAGGTAAGTCTTTACCGAGGATCATGGTTTCTTGATCACTTTGCAGTAATTCATTGCTGATCAACGCATTATCCGCACCCAAGCTTTCCACCGTTTCGATAATAAATTCCGGATCTTCTTGAACCACTTTTTTTACCGTGCAGCGGTCAATTGATCTTAAAATTCCTTCACGGTGGCGATCAGAAATACTTTCCGGTAATTCCACATCGATTTGAAAGGTTTGCTTATATCTGTTTTCAGGATCAATGATATTATTTTGCGATAATCTGATATCCTCAGTCGGGATATCCCGCGCCAAACAATAGACCCGAACGAAATAAGCGGCACAAAGCGCAGATGAGGCCAGAAAATAATCAAACGGGCTTGGCGCCGAGCCATCCCCTTTATAACGAATGGGTTGATCCGTAATTACAGTAAAATCATCAAACTTTGCTTCAAGTCTGAGGTTGTCTAAAAAATTGACTGTAATTTCCATCGGATTACTCTTTTAATTTTGCTGATCACTATTCTTGAACGCCAAGCATTGCATAGAATTATATGTACCTCTTTTAAAAAGTAATGAGAAACGAATTATGTGTGAATTAATTATTTCTATGTATTTATCCATATTTTTTGTTTCCAATAAGCATTCTTTAACGCAATATAACGATCTAATTTATTAAGCAGTGAACGTAATGGTTTAAGAGGGAAGAATTGAAAGCAATATTTATCGGCGAGTGTATGGTTGAATTAAGCACCCTTGATAATGGTTTATTACAAAAATCATTCGCAGGGGATGTTTTTAATAGTGCCGTATATATGAAGCGTTTGGTCGGCGATAAATGTGATGTTTCTTTGCTCACGGCAATTGGGGAGGATAGCATATCCCATGAAATGGAAGTGTTCTTTAATCACCAAGGTCTTAGTACTGACACCGTTTTTAAAACAAATGATGGCACTGTCGGCTTATATTTAATAACCACTGATGATAATGGGGAACGCAGCTTTAGCTATTGGCGCGATAATTCGGTGGCGCGGCAAATGATGGATATCCTTGCTGCTAAAAAAATTGAAATATCTGAATTAAACTCTGATTTGATTTTCTTTACGGGTATATCGCTCGGTATTTTGACAGATGCAAGTCGTGAAATACTAATTAATCAATTATCAACTGCCAGAAAGAAGGGTGCAAAAATTGCCTTTGATCCGAATTATAGACCGCAACTATGGGAAACAAAGGAAGTAGCGGCAAAATGGATTGATAAAGCGTATCAAGTTAGCGATATCATTTTTCCAAGTTTTGATGAACAACAATTGTTGTTCGGTACTGCATCAATTGAAAAGTGTTTAAACCATCACCCATCAGAAGACGAAAAAGAAGTGGTTTTAAAGGCCGGAGCCGACGGCATGTTTGTGAAATATCAACATGATATTATCCACCGCGAATTCATATCCGCTGATAATGTCGTCGATACCACCGCCGCAGGCGATTCCTTTGATGGGTCATATCTTGCGATGCGAATATTAGGACATAATGTATCTGATAGTCTTGAGAAAGCCGCGGGTGTTGCAGCAAAAGTTGTGACCTATCCGGGTGCGATTATTCCAGAAGGCTTGACTCGGGAACCGTAAAATATATATAATTATCATTATATAGAATTAATTCCACATTGTGATAATTATTATAACTGGATCTTCAATTATGCGCCTCATTTTACTGATTATAACGTCGTTCATTTTTTCATGTTCATCATATGCCGCAGAGGATGAAAGTAGCCTTCCGAAAAGTGTTTTCAAAATTACCCCTGAGATCGTCGCAGAAGTTTCAAACCGACTAAGAGCAACACTTAAAAGTCAGGGAGGAGACGTTAAAGAAAAGCTCGCCTTTGAATTGATAGGCAGCGATGTTGGTTATAATATGTTTCTGGTTTTAAGAGGAAACACCGGCTCATCTGAAATACACACGACCGTATCCGATTTACATACAGCCGTTGAAGGGCGCGCAACATTAGTATTAGGCGGCGAACTCGTGGATGAATATGAATTATCACCCGGCCAATTAAGAGGGACGAGTATAAAAGTTGGAACAGAATTTAAACTTAAAGCAGGTGACGCGGTTAATATCCCGGCCAATCTTGCGCATCACGTTGTGATCGAACCGGGTGAACAATATATGTATTTCGTCTATCAAGTGGATAGCGCGACAATTAAGTAACAAATGAAAATTTAGAATTATATGGGAGAGAATTGTGAGCAATGACTTTATAGATCGCTTGCGAAAATTGGCAGTAGCGACATTATCCGATGGCTGTGACCAAATTGCAGGGCGCCGCGGATTTATGGATTTTGAAATCAAGGCACGTATTAATGGAAGAAAAATTGTTGGTACCGCTGCGACCGTTTTAGAAGGTCCAACCAATGATCCGCATCTTCCGGAATTGGCATTTGATGTCATTGACGAAGCCGAAAAGGGAAGCGTCATAGTCATCTCAAGTGATGGTGATAAAAATACCGCAATCTGGGGCGAATTAATGAATGCAGGCGCCTGCGTTAATGGCCATGAAGGTGTTGTTCTTGACGGTGGTGTTCGCGATGTCGAATTGATTAAACGTGATACAGATTTCCCCGTTTATGCAAGATCGATCGTACCCGCTAGCTCTATTGGTCGGTTAAAAACTATTGAAAAGAATGTACCTGTTGTAGTGGGTGGCGTTTTAGTTAAGCCGGGCGATTATATCGTCGGTGATGATGACGGCATCGTTTCAATTCCCGCTGACCATGTAAAAGCCATTATCGAATTTGCCGAAGAAGCAGAGGCAACCGAAGAAGCGATGGTAAAATATATACATGAAACCGGATCCATTCGAAAAGCAACTGAAAAATTTGGCCGCGCTTAGTTTTTAGTTTTAAGGAAGTAACATGACACAACAGACAAATTTCAACGGCGTTTACCCTATTCTTTATAGTTTCTTTGACCAAAATGGCGAATTAGACCGTAACGCTATGCGCCGACAAGTTGAAGGATGCATTGCCGGTGGTGCCCATGGTATTGCTGTAATGGGGTTAGCCACAGAAGTTGGAAAATTAAACGTTAATGAGAGACGTAAAGTTATAGAATGGGTTGGCGAAGATATCGCGGGAAGAATTCCTTACGCCGTCACCGTTGGTGAAGGATCTGTGCCAGGACAAATTGAGTTTGTTGCCGCCGCCAAAGAAGCCGGCGCAGATTGGGCAATTTTGCAGCCACCGGCCATTATGGGCGTCCCAGAAAGTGAATATGTCAGATTTTTGGGTGATGTTGCGGATAAAACCGATTTAAAGCTCGCTGTGCAAAATGCACCGGGTGTCATGGCAACCAGTTTATCAAATGCGGGGTTAAAAACATTAAACAAAAATCACGGTAATGTATGCCTTTTAAAAGCAGAAGGCCCCGCCACATATATCCATCAGTTAATGCAAGATACCGATGGTGCATTTGACATTTTTGGTGGCCTCGCGGGCATTCAGTTTCCGGATAGCTTACGAGCAGGTTGTGTGGGGATGATACCGGCAGCCGACATTTTTGACCCACAAGTTCGCATCTATGAACTGATGAAAAATGGTAACCCAAAAGACATTGAAGAAGCAGAGAGACTACACAAAGAACTCTTGCCGCTTTTAGTATTTATGATGAGTTCCGTTGAAAATTTCATTGCCTACGGTAAAGATTTAATGGCTCAACGTTTAGGGTTAGATAATGGCATGGCAAGACAGCCGTCTGTCCCCGTAACGGAATTTGGCCGTAAAGTCGTTTCACATTGGGCAAAGCAGCTTGGTCCATTACCTGGCAATTGATTTCTTTGCCTTAAAGCCACGAAGAAGGTAAGCTTAATAAGATTTAAAAATAGGGTTTATTCATGAATTCATATCTTAAAAAAATAGTCTCATTGTCATTAATTGGCTTCGTCTTATTATGTGCTAGCCTCACGTCCGTATTGGCAGCCGATTTCCCAAGAAAAGGGATTACGCTTATCTGTCCTTGGGCAGCTGGTGGTGGCACGGATACTTTGCTGCGTGGGCTTGCGAGAAACACAGAGCCATTTTTAGGAAAAAACATTACCGTCATGAACCGAGCAGGCGGTGCAGGTGCGATCGGACACGCATCAGGTGTTAGAGCACGCAATGATGGTTATACGGTCACAATGGTAACTTTTGATATTCTAACTTTACCGCCACAAGGATTGGTTCCGTTTACCTACGAAAATTTTGATCTGTTATTGCGTGTCAATATGGATCCGGCGGCGGTCACTGTCCCGGCTGACGCACCTTACGATACAATTGAAGAATTCATCGCATATGCAAAAGAAAATCCCGGAAAAATCAAAGTTGGTCATGCAGGGCCCGGCACAGCCTGGCATTTAGCCGGAAGCATGCTTGCGAAAGAAACGGGCATTGATCTATCATATGTTCCTTATAATGGTGCGGCACCAGCCGTTACAGCATTGGTCGGCAAACATATTCAAGCCGTTACCGTGAGTCCTGCGGAAGTCAGAAGTCAGGTTGATGGTGGACTTTTAAAAATTCTTGGTATCATGAGCGATGAAAGGCTTGCGGGTTTTGAAAATGTCTCGACGATGAAAGAAGCTGGCATTAACGTTTCATTTGGCACATGGCGCGGTTTGGGTGTCCCGAAATCCACACCAGAAGACGTTAGAAATATACTTCATGATGCCTTTAAAAAAGGTATGGAAACAGAAGAGTTTCAAAAATTCGCGGGCGACATGGGATTGGGGCTTTCTTATATGAGCTCAGAAGAATGGACAAATGATCTAGCAAATTCAGCAGGAAATGTTTCAAATACGATGAAAGATTTGGGTCTAGCCAGATAAAAGGAAGTTTAATTATTATGAAACGGGCAAATATAATCTTTGGGATAATAGCCATCATTATTGCAGGTTTTGTATTTAATCAGCTCGCATCTTTTCCAGACGCGCAGCCGGATGAAGTCGGTGCAGATTTCTTTCCGCGGCTCTTAGCCAACGGTCTAGGGTTATCTGGCATAGTGCTCATTATTAATACTCTTGTCTCAAAAAATCCTGAAACCGATGAAGGCCCTTCTTTTAATTTAAAATCGTTACTACGGGCATTCATATCGTTCATTGCTGTTTTGGTTTATTGTTTATCGCTTGATTTATTTGGGTTTATCGCAAGCAGTATTCTTTTCCTAACTTTCATGATGTTCCTTCTTCAGGAACGAAATATAATAAAAATGATGACCATTTCAGCCGCAATCACAGCCAGCGTCTTTGTCATATTTAGTGAGTTCTTATTGATCGATTTACCACTGGGAACGTTATATGGATTTTGAACTCTTTAGCACAGCATTTCTCGGTGTATTAGAATGGAATACATTGTTGATGATCTTCCTTGGTGTAACCGGCGGGATTATCATCGGTTCATTACCGGGGCTTACGGCGACAATGGGGGTCGCGTTACTTGTTCCTTTTACATTTGGGTTGCCATTTAACCAGTCTATTGGAATGCTTCTTGGGATATTTAGTGGTTCAATTTATGGAGGATCAATTTCAGCTATTTTAATTAGCACACCCGGCACACCAGCCGCCGCTGCAACATTGTTGGATGGATATCCACTCACAAAAAAAGGGGAAGCGGGACGCGCATTAAGCATGTCTGTTTTTGCTTCGTTTATTGGAGGTTTTACCGGTGCGTTAATCATGACGTTCTTATCGCCACAAATTTCAAAATTTGCACTTGAATTTAGTGCAGCCGAATATTTCGGCCTCGCAATATTTGGTCTATCTATCATTGTTTCGGTTTCGGGAAAATCCATTCTTAAGGGCGTGATGGCAGGCTTTCTTGGACTTCTTATTTCCACGATTGGCATGGACCCTGTCACTGGCTATCCTCGCTTTACTTTTGGATCAATGAATTTATTCGAAGGCCCCGCCTTTATCCCCACATTAATTGGTCTATTTGCTATTGCGGAAGTTTTTAAAGGCATCGAAAATTTGGAAAGCACCAAAAGAACCGTAAGTCATATTTCAAGTTTACTGCCCTCCTTCGCTGATATTAAAAAAGCGTGGAAAGATATGGCAAAATCAAGTGTCATGGGTACCTTCATTGGATCAATTCCGGGGGCAGGTAGCGATATCGCAGCCTTTGTCGGATATAGCGAAGCAAAAAGACGGTCAAAACATCCTGAAAAATTTGGTAAAGGTGCAATCGAAGGCGTTGCTGCGGCTGAATCAGCAAATAATGCCTGCTCAGGTGGGGCAATGATCCCCATGTTATCATTAGGTGTTCCGGGAGATGCCGTCACCGCGATATTGTTGGGCGCTTTCGTTATTCAAGGCATACAGCCGGGTCCAATGTTATATGTTGAGGATTTGGGTACTGTTTATTCCGTATTTTCGTCAATGCTCGTCGCCAATATCGCTATGTTGATTGTAGGGCTTATCGGCATTCGGTTTTTCACAAAAGCCATAACGGTAAGAAAAAGTATATTGTTACCGACAATTTTTGTTTTATCGATTGTCGGTGCTTATTCAATGCGAAACAACATGTTTGATGTATGGCTTGCACTTTCTTTTGGCGTAATTGGTTATTTCCTTCATCGTTATCGTTTCCCCATATCGCCTATTTTGCTTGCTTTAATACTTGGGCCAATGGCAGAAGCAAATTTAAGACGCGCGTTAATTATCGCAGACAATTCATTAATTGATATTATCAGTCGCCCTATCACCGCAATTTTTCTAATATTAGCCGTTGCATCACTTATAACATCGCTATTGCGACAAAAGCGAATTAAAGAATAGGAAAATAATGTCAGTTTTCACAAATGCAAAAATGATCGGACTAGACTGGGGAACGACCTCATTTCGTGCTTTTCTTATTGATCAAGATGGACACGTTTTGGATCAAAAAACGAATGAAAATGGAATTCTTGCCGTCCCAAACAATGATTTTAAAGGTGTGCTGATATCGGCAATTAAAGTTTGGCTTGATCAGCACCCTGCCCTACCAATTGTTGCTTCTGGTATGATAACTAGTCGCAATGGTTGGCATGAAACGCCTTATTTATCACTCCCCGCTAACATCAATGATTTTGCTAATGCATTAACCCCCTTAACACTTTCCAATGACATAGTAATTCATTTCATTACTGGAGCGAGTTATGAAAATGAAAATGGCGTTCCAGATATTATGCGCGGCGAAGAAACTCAAATCATTGGAGAGGTTGAGGCCAGTGATAATGAAATTTTCTTACTGCCTGGTACACATAGCAAATGGGCAATCACACAAGATGAGAAAATTATAGGTTTTACAAGTTTCATGACCGGAGAAGTATATGCGGTATTAAAAGAACACACCATCTTAGGGGCACTGATGAAGGAGTGCAGCTCTTTAAATGATGATGCTTTCTTGAAAGGTGTATTGATGCAACAAAAACAAGATATTTCTATTCTGCATCAGATTTTTACCGCCAGAACACTAGCGTTATTTGACAAATTAGAAAATGAAGACATCGCCGATTATTTATCCGGACTTTTAATTGGTGAGGAAATAAAATCGGCCCTAAACCAATATGATGCTAACAAAGAGACCATTATCAAAATAATTGGACGCGGTGATTTGGCAGCCCGTTATGCAAGAGCATTAGATGCTTTTGGATTAAATCATAAAATTATCAATGATGAAGTAACCGCAATGGGTCATTATAAAATTGCAAAGAAAGCAGGATTGTTAAAATGACATTATGGAACGAAAAATTTAAGGAAATGCCATTGGTCGCTATCTTACGTGGGCTTAGCCCAGAAGAAGCAATTGATGTTTCAACGGTTCTTGTTGAAGCCGGTATAAAAATACTGGAAGTACCGCTTAATTCACCTAACCCACTTGAAAGTATTTCTAAAATGAAAGCTCATTTTATGGACCAGGCAATCATTGGTGCAGGTACCGTTTTAACGGGGGAAGCCGCGAAACAAGTTCATGATAATGGAGGCGAATTAATTGTTGCACCAAATCTAAATGCAGATGTTGCGGCAATGAGCAAAAAATGTGGTATGATTTATTGCCCCGGGATATTAACCCCAACGGAAGCATTCAATGCTTTGGCGCTTGGTGCGGATGCTTTAAAAATATTTCCTGCTGATGCACATCCACCCTCATATATTAAATCCATAAGGGCGGTTCTTCCAAGAGATACAACCATCATTCCAACTGGTGGCGTGGAACCAGACACGATTGCCACTTATTATCAAGTTGGCGCCAATGGTTTTGGTGCGGGGTCATCACTTTATAAGCCCGGCAAGTCGTTAAATGAAATTGCGGAAATGGCGGTGAAATTAGTGTCTGCTACGAAGGATGTTATTCATCCATAGAAAGGGAAGAAATGAAAAAGCTAAGCGATAATAGGCGTAATTTACTCAAGTTTCTTTTGGCTAGCCCCCTTATCAGTACGGCTGCCTTTACCCAAGAGTTTCAAATGGATGAAATGGATCCCGATATTCAATATCTATTGAATTTGCAAAAGAAACTTATCGCATCACCGGATGATGCGATAAATATTTTTGATCTTGAAGCCGTGGCAAGAAGATCTTTACCGCCTGCCCATTATGGATATATCGCAACGGGTGTCGCAGATGAACGTAGTCAAATTTCAAATTTATTGGGTTATAAAAAACTAAAACTTAGGGCGCGCCGTATCCGTGACGTTAGAGAGATCGATACATCGGTCACTATCTTCGGACGTAAATGGCCGTCACCGCTTGCCATTGCCCCAACGGGTCATCATAGGGCATACCATAATAATGGTGAGCTTGCCGTCGCCCGTGCCGCCAAAAATAAAGAGCGGTTGATGATGCTATCAAATGTCACATCAACATCGGTTGAAGAGGTAAACGAAGCACGCGGCGAGCCGGTCTGGTTTCAGCTTTACGCCCGCGATCATTGGCCATCCAGTTTAAAAATGATCCGCCGTGCTGAGGCCGCAGGTTGCGAAGTTCTTATTCTTACCGTCGATATGGTCGGCGCCGGCAAAAGAGAAACCCAAGACCGCTTTATGATGATGGATAGACGCAATTGTTCTGCCTGTCATGGTGACGTCAGAAGTCCGTTTCGAGGACGCCCGATGTATGAAGGTGTTAATCTTGATGACTATCTTGGTGCGCAGGAATTATTTAATTGGGATTTAATAAAACGCATCAAAGATACAACGAACATGAAATTGGTGGTTAAAGGAATTACCCACGCTTTAGATGCAAAACTATGTGTTGAAAATGGTGTCGATCTTATCATCGTTTCAAATCATGGCGGTCGCGCACAAGTAGATTCGCGTGGCACCATCGAAATCCTGCCCGAAGTAGTAGCAGCCGTTGACGGAAAAATTCCGGTCATGGTGGACGGCGGGATAAGACGCGGGTCAGACATATTTAAAGCACTCGCCCTTGGTGCAACGGCCGTTGATATAGGACGGCCATATCTTTGGGGATTAGGTGCATTTGGGCAAGCCGGCGTTGAAAAGGTAATTGATATTTTTGATGCTGAATTTAAAACGGTGATGCAACAAACGGGTGCAACGTCCATTAATCAAATATCAAAAGAAATGCTAACCTCTTAAATATGAAATTATTCAGAATATGATTTAAACCCGAGTTTTGCAGAAATCATTTTTGCATATTTTAATAAGGGTGCGACATAATGCTGCCTATCTTCCTTTAATCGAAAAGATGGTGTTGTCACACTAATGCTTGCAACTGTGTTTCCCATTGCATCAAAAAGTGGTGAAGAATAACAAACAATCCCTTCTTCATTTTCCTGATCATCAATAATATATCCTTTTACCCTAGCTTCAGATAATCTCTGTTTTAAGATTTTGGGGTCAGTCGTAGTATATTTCGTAATTTTCTTAAGCGGTTTATTTTCAATAAATTCTTCGGCTTGCTTTTCATTTAAACCAACCAAATATGCCTTACCAATACCAGTTGTATGGATAGGAAACCGCATACCCACCATCGATGCCATACGGACCGTATCGCTGCTTTCAATTTTATCGACAATTACCATTTCATCGCCCGTTCTCATGCCAAGGTGAATGGTTTCCCCCGTTTCAGCGCCAAGTTTTTCAAGTTCCGGGTGGGCAATTTGAATAATGTTATTTTCCGCTAACGCAATTCTCGCAAGGGTAATTAATCGCGTTCCTAAAGCATATGTCTTATCAGGTTTTTGACTAATTAAATCTTCTGCTTCTAAGGCCGCTAACACACGATATAATGTAGGGCGCTTAAGATCGCTTTTTTCAAGAATTTTTGAAATAAGCGGCGGCTTTGGTGAATCAGCAATTAATTGCAAAATGTCCATATTACGGGAAAAGCTTTTGGTTCCTTGGATAACGTTGTTCAATTTGATTTCCCTGCAATATAATAATTGCTAAAGTGTTGTTGAATATAATTTATAATAGATTGTCCACAATATGGTCAAACACTTAATTCAAATAAGGAATTCAAATTGAATAAGAATACTTCCCATAAAACCGCCGTTGTTACGGGCGGCACAAGTGGAATTGGATTAACGCTTGCGCAAGGGTTATCAAATGCGGGTTATGACGTTATTGCCGCTGGTTTAAATCCGCCACAAAGTGATGATGAAAAAATAACATTTATTGAATTGGATATCACGGATAAAGGGGCCGTAAAATCGCTATTTTCAGACTTAAACCAATTGGATATCCTTATTAATGCCGCGGGGATAATTCGACGCGAAGCTGAACTTGACCCCGATGTTTTTGAAGAAACCATTAATGTGAATTTGAACGGTACAATGCGTGCCTGCGCCGCAGCAAGGTCCCTATTATCACAATCAAGTGGGTCAATAGTAAATATTGCATCTATGCTTAGTTATTTTGGTGGTGGACTAGTTCCCGGATATGCCGCATCAAAAGGCGGCATTATGCAATTAACAAAATCGCTGGCGATTGCCTATGCGGGTGATAATATTCGTGTAAACGCATTGGCGCCCGGGTGGATAAAAACACCGCTTACAGAAAACCTTCAAAATGATGATAAACGTAGCGAAGCTATTTTAAGCCGCACGCCACTTGGTCGGTGGGGAACGCCCGAAGATCTTGTTGGGCCCGCTCTTTTTCTTATTGGGTCAGATGCAAAATTTATTACCGGATCACTTTTAAATGTAGATGGTGGCTATGCCGCTATGTAAATGAGGATAAATAAATGCCCATAACAGAAACTGATGAAGAACCACGTGTCGCCTATAAACACCCGATGCCCGTGGAAGCATTGCCGGAAATTGTCGTACCCGATGCACTAAGTGAAGGTGATGACCGATTATGGGTTCCACAGGCTAAGAATGTTTATTTTAGACCACTTTGTTTAAATGTATCACAAGGATACTGGATGAATTTATTAAAGGTAACAAAGTCAGGCGTCCTTTCCAGACATCGTCATCCCAATGCCGTTCACGGTTTCGTTTTAAAAGGGCGCTGGCACTATCTTGAGCATGACTGGGTCGCCGAACAGGGAAGCTATGTTTATGAACCCCCAGGTGAAACCCATACGCTTGTGGTACCAGACGATGTTGACGAAATGATCACTTATTTTCAAGTTAATGGCGTTATGTATTATGTTGACCCCGATGGAAACCATTTAGGATATGAAGATGTATTTACAAAAATTGAAATGTGTAAAAAGCATTTTGAGAAAGTTGGTTTAGGGGCCGATTACGTAAAACAATTTATCAGGTAAACACCATAAGACTTATTACTCTGATTATTTGTTTTTCATAATAGGTGTTAAAATGAGATCGATTGAATTTAAAAAATAATTTACCTTTGGATCAGTATCCGTATGCAAAAATGGCAAGATCAAGCAGAGAAGAATAACTTAGTCATATCTGAGAAAGGTGACTGCCAATTATGCGGTTCTCGCACTAATGGCGGCATTGCTGAGTGTGTTGAAAAAGCAGGATATATCACGACAATAGAAAGTCGTATCAATGACACTACGCAGATTAGTATTTTCCTATGTGTAGATGCGCACGCATTGCAACATGCTGAAATTCACGGTCGATGGAACAACCACTTTCACTTATCAAGATTGCATCTCATTTTACAAGACAAAATAGTGTGGGAATATAAATATTCAGTTCTATTGAGTGAAATTTTAAAAAGTTATAAAGAGATCAAACCCAATGAAATTATTGCTAGTCCAAACAGAAAAAAAAGAGGCGAAATTACGGTCACTGATATCGAAGGTCATAGCTCTGATGAACAATATTTAAAAATGGTCACTCATTGGGCGACTTCAGTGTTTGAAAGTTATAGTGAAGGGCATGATATTGCTAAAGAAATTGCCAACTTATTTAAGCAAAAAATATATTGATTAAAAATATTTATAAATATGTGTAGCAACCTTCGACCATTAGTGGTCATTTAATAGTATTATTTCTAGTTTACTTTAGCCGATCTAATTGAAACATTGCATTTTGATTTTTTAGGTCAATTTCAAGCACTTTAGAATAATATTGCCGCGCTTCCTCAATACGACCCACCCTACTATAAGCATCAGCTAAACTGTCATACGTATTAGCACTTTCAGGAAATAAAAAAACATTGAGTTTGAAGATTTCAAGTGCTTCTTGTTTTTTTAATGCATTTAGTAGCTTATAGCCCTGCTGTTAATTTCACTTTCAGCATACTTAATGTTTTTCGGTGACTGAACAATCTATATCGCTTTATCGTAGCCACTTACATCTAACAACTTTCTTAATTCATCAAGCTCTTCAGACAACCCAAACCCTGCTTCGATACTTAACTCTGGTATATAAAACGACGCAATTTCATCAATAAAATTATCAGGCGTTGCCCCCATCAGGTTGGTCAGCACAATAATAGAAAGATCATCTTGAGGATATATTATAAGCAAATTGCGGTCGCCACCAGCGGAAGCAACGGCTGGGTGCTCATCTCTTTGGATAACAGGCCAACCCAAGGCATATCCGTTAAGGTAATTATTAAACCCACCTATTTCGTCATTGTTTAAAACGGCAGCTTCCCACAAAATTTTTAGATTTACCTTATCTATTAATTTGCCACTTTGAAGTGCGATTATCCATTTTGCCATCTCTGAAGTTTTCGAGCTCATTCCTGCAGCCGTTCTTAGAAAGGGCGGAAATGCTTCGTTTACCGTGGTTAGATTACCCGTCTGATAATATGTATATCCACGAGCCTGAGAAGGGATTACCTTTTCAGTATGGGAAAATCCGGCTTCTACCGTCCGCGGCATGCCGACACTTTCCAATTGATTAATTCTTATAAAATCTTCGAAATTTTTTCCGCTTACTTCTTCAATGATTTTTCCAAGTAAAAGATAATTTGTTTGATTATAGCGAAACTTTTCATTCGGTTTAAACTGCATGGGAAGGGTTTTAACAAGTTGCCAAGCGGCCTCTTCACCTTCGTTCGAAATTAGCCTTGCGTCGTTGGACATAATTTCAGGTAGCCCGGATGTATGGCTTAAAAGCTGTTTAATGGTGACCATACCCCATTCTTGAGGAATATCAGATATATATTCAAGTGGGCTGGCTCCAAGGTCAATCTTACCTTGTTCAATCAATTGTACAATTGCCACTCCAACAAATGCCTTGGTTATCGAATTTAGTGTAAATACGGTATTATCGGTTACGGCTACATTATCCTGTAAATTTGCAATACCATAACTCGCTGTCTTTATAATTTCACCGTGCCTTACTACAGATAATTGCAAACCGGGAATTTTACGCTCACTCATTTGATCAATGATAAATTTATCAACTTCATCAGCATTGGAAAAATTAGCGACGGATATAAAAAATAAACTCACTATAGAGAATAATAATTTATTGATTGGTGAATATATTTTTAGTTTCAAATTAGAGATCATTTTTTACCCTTAAATAGATTACATAAAATTTTTACTTTATTTGAAACTCTGCGCAACTAATTTGCGACGAATTCAACAAATATAGAGACCAATAAGATTTATACTGTGTTTAGTAATATGAAAATCCGCCTATGCCGAAAATAATCAAGGGCTGATGTAAAAATTATAGTCGAAAAAGCCCATAAATAAGAATTGCCTTCTACACAATAATCGCAGTACCAAAAACAAATGATTGTGTAATTCTTCAGTTTACTATATTGGCGAAGTATATGGTTGTTTTATATCAATTGGACTGCTTTTATGTTTCAAATAATTTTATCAATCGCCGCACTGCTGATTAGTATTGTAATCTTGCAATTGGGCAACAGCATGTTGGCCCCAACAATTGTCTTGAATGCCAACCAGGCTGGGGCATCGCTCAGCAGTGTTGGGTTAATCCCGACGGTTTACGGTTTGGGGTTTGTCGCGGGTTGTTTCTGGGCGCGAAAGCTTATGAAAACAGTGGGCCATATCAGAAGTTTCTCTGCTGCTGGTGCGGCACTAGCCTCATTAACTCTTCTTATGCATTTAATACCCGATACGGTTGCCTTAATATTATTTCGCGGGCTTATGGGCGTGGCAATCGCAATTGTGATGACATGTGTTGATAGCTGGGTTGGCCATGTCACACCGACCAACATTCGCGGACGTGTTATGGGCTTCTATTCAATGATAACCAAACTTGCGTATGTTGGGGCGCCTACGCTGCTTTCATATTCATTGCTCATAAGCGAAAATGCCATCATCTATGCCGTATTATTATTCACAGTATCTCTCATACCGGTTTGTTTGACAAAACTACCGCAGCCGCCCATTGGGCCGAGTGTACCAACATCGTTTTCGTCTCTTTTTAAGGATCTACCAAGTACCTTTGTCGCCGTTTTTGTCCTTGGCTTCACCAATACAGCCATTCTTAACCTGTTGCCCGTTTACGGCGTTAAAATTGGTTTGCCAACATCACAAGCTCTTGCCCTGCTCACTGCTGTGCATCTTGGGGGATTGGTTATGCAATGGCCAATTGGATATCTTTCAGATGTATTTGGCAGAAGAAATATATCAGCGGCCGGTTTTTTTATTTCCTCGACTACAGCCATTTTTATGACAATGACCTTTGCAGAAGACCCCTCTTATGCGTTCATACTTTCTTTGGTTTGGGGCGGTGCGGCGCTGTCACTTTATTCGGTGGCCCTTTCGCACGCCATTGACCGTGCCGATAGGGAGCAAACCGTAGGTGTGTGTGCTACTGTTCTGACTATTTGGTCCATAGGATCAATCTTTGGCCCGGGAATAGCAGGCGTTATCATGGAAAGTTTTAACGTTAAAGCATTATACCTATTTTGTGGTGCATTTCACGGGTTCACCGCTTTATTCATCCTGATGCGACTTATTGTTTCAAACCGACGCAGAAAAAGACAAGATAAATTAACCGCAGAAGAGCTCGAAGGTGTAATCTGGCCGCAGAACCGACCATTAACCTAACACCGTAATTGACGATCAAATCACCGTTAGTTATGTTTTCTTATCCTTTGTTTTTAAATAATAAATTAGAAAATAACACCCAGATAAAATGTGGTGTAATTTTTTTTATTAAAAGGTCTTGAAACCCAAAAAAGTGAAACTACATAAATTTTGAAATCGTTGAAGGTGCCCTCGTTGGGCCTTCAAAAACGGTTTCATACAAACGTTGTATTTAGTCTTGCTAACGAAAGGAGATTGAAAATGGCAAATGTAATGAGACTAACGACACCTCTTATGAGACAAACTGTCGGTTTTGACAGATTTAATGATCTGTTTGAAACACTACTCAGTGATACGACTGAAGGCTTTGACAGTTACCCTCCCTATAACATTGAAAAAGTCGCAGAAGACAAATACAGAATTGTTATGGCTGTTGCTGGCTTTAATATGGAGGACCTCAACATTATGGTTCAGGACGGTGAGCTCACCGTTTCTGGAAAGATTGAGGATAAGGATAAGTCGGAAAAAGACGTGGAAATTCTTCACCGTGGTATTGGCAATCGTGCCTTTGAACGGACATTCCGTCTTGCTGATTATATCCAGGTTACGCAAGCAGATCTTAAAGACGGGCTTCTAACCATCAGCCTTTACCGCGAAATTCCGGAAGAAAAGAAACCACGGATGATCGAAATTAAAGGTGAAACCAAACTTATTGGCAACAAGAAGAAAAACTGACCTAATAAAGTTGGGACAGGAAGCACAATCGTTTAATGGATCATTGAACGAACAAGCTTCCTGTCGCCAACTCACTTTTGAATGAAAGGAGTATTTAATATGTTTGACACATTGAAGGTTTCTAAATTTCATAAGTATGCCGTTGCTATAGGTGCGGCCATTGTTGTTACCCTTACCGGCCTCGCTGTGGCATTTACAGGCGATGATGAGAAGACTGAAACCCCTGCTAAAGAGATGGCCAAAATGGAAACTGACGCAAAATCAGCAGAAACCAACGCTGCTGAAAAAGAAGAAGCAGTGGATATGGCTGAGGATGCGACCCCCGTTTTAGAGGCAACAAAAGAAGCGGCCGAAACTGAAAACAAAAGTTAAATTCTAAATCGACCCACGCAGACCCATTTATTGTTCAATAAATGGGACGGCTAAAGGTCGAGGCCATAAGATCATATGAACCCAAGCCCCAGGCATGGGTATGGTCACACACTTTGTGTGGCTATCTTCCCCAATGCGTCCAGTGAGCATCCTCTTGCGAGCTGGACGCAACCGGTAAAGGATCATTAGTTAAAATTGAACAAGGATGACTGAAAAATTAAGGAGATAACAATGCAGCAACAGTTTAGCAAACAACCGCATAAAACTAATATCGCGGCCTTAAAAGGATTAACGGAAAACACCATCGAGCATCAATTTGACGCGCGTTATCTTATGAAGCTAGGACAGGATTTTTCATTGGATGTTCTCGCCTTAAAATATTTAAGCGCCACAATGGACCTACAAGCGATATTGGAGGCGCATAATTCATATTTTAAAATGCAACCCACTCTGCATTTACTAACTGAAAAACTTATGGAGATTTTCATGGATGCCGCAGGCGGCAATACTCAGGCGCTTCTTGATGCGAGCAACGGCGGCGAGACCATCTTGCGTGCGATATTAGATTTGCTGGAAAATCCGGGCCGTAACGGAGAGCCAAAAATTACCTATCGTTTGCACTCTGAGTTAAAAAGTCAGCTTCAGGAGCTATATGAAAAATACTATAAAACCAAGCTGAAGGTCTGAAGCATAGGGCCAATTCGTGGCATCTTAAATGAAATACTAATGTTGAATTTTGAAACTCACATAAGGATGACATAATGAATTTACAAAGTGAAGACAACCATGCCGAAGCACTTAAGACAAACTACGATCATAAAATTGACGACTACCTGAAACAGTCTTCAATCTATAATAAGCTACCCGATTGCCAGCCCCTCAGTAAAGAATGGGTCTGGTGGGAATGCTGCAATCATACCATGAGTAGATTTTAGCATGCATGGATCAAAAATATTTCCTTTGAAAAACAATATTCGGATATGATTTTGGAAAATAATAGGTATCATATTCAAAAATTCAGGAGATAGAATATTGCAATTTGATTTAAAAAAATCGGATAGAAAAGCGACGCTAGATGCTATACTGGAACGGCTTGAAGGGTACTATGACGACACCGCAAAATTTCCTGTATCACCAGACATTGATGTCAAAGAAATAAAAGCATTTATTAATGAACAAAGCTTGCAGTCAGGTGGAAATTACGCCGCAGCAATAGAAAGCGTGTTTAAAGGACTAGAAGAATACGCAGTTCATACGCCGCACCCGAAATATTTTGGCCTTTTTAACCCGCGCCCCAATTTTGCGGGCATAATCAGCGAATTAATTGCCGCCTATTATAACCCCCAACTGGCGGCATGGAGCCATGCGCCCTTTGCCGTCGAAGTTGAAACAAAAATCATTAAAGAATTTGCCAATTTATTTGGATATTCTAACGATAAAAGTGATGGTGTGTTTTGCTCAGGGGGCAACGAAGCAAATCAAACGGCCGTCTTATGCGCCTTAAATCATAAATACCCGGATTTTGCACGGGACGGATTGCTGGGGACCAAGAAAAGACCCATAATATTCTGCTCAAAAGAAGCACATCATTCCGTTCATAAAGCCGCGAAAACGGCGGGTTTAGGATATAATAGCGTCATACCCATTCCGGTTGATGAAGATTTAAAACTTGATGCGGCGGAATTATCCATAGCCCTTGATAATTGTCGCAAAAATAATACTGACCCCTTAATGATTATTGGAACGGCGGGAACAACCGGGACCGGGGCCATCGATGACCTTGAGGGAATAAGCAAAATTGCAAAGAACCATAATATATGGTTTCACGTTGATGCCGCTTATGGTGGCGCAGCCATTTTAAGCCATACACTCAAAAATCAATTAAAGGGGATTGAATATTCAAATTCCATAACCTTTGATGCCCATAAATGGATGTCTGTGCCGATGGGAACAAGCATTTTTATAACGTCTGATACAGATATTTTAGGACGGACTTTCAGTATTTCAACGCAATATATGCCAAAGGATGCAGAAAAGCTTGAAATCAAAGACCCATTTTCACATTCAATCCAATGGTCAAGAAGGTTCATTGGTTTAAAAGTGTATCTATCGTTATTATTTTATGGCTGGGATGGCTATGATGACATCATCAGCCACCAAGCCCATATGGGCGAATTATTAAGGAAAAAGCTAAGCCAAAATGGTTGGACCATCATGAATAATACCGCCTTACCGGTCATCTGTTTTACGGATGAGAAGCACGGCAAAGATGAAAATTTCACGAAAACAATATTAGAAAAAATATATCAATCACAAAAATCCTGGATATCCATTTATCCCGTGAAAAATATCAACACATTCAGGGCCTGTATTACAAATTATAACACAGCGGAAAATGATCTGGACGAACTAGTCAGTGAATTAAATAATGAACGGAAAAAATATTTGAAATAAATAATTATGTCTTCATCTCTCGTAAATTTTAAATGCCCGCTTTCGACCCAAAGCGGACGTTCGTAACAAGAATTTTGACCAACCTATGCAATTAAGATAAGCTTTTAAAAACCTTAGGGAGAATGGAATGATACTTCACAACTTTATAAAACATCATGGTAATGTACAGAATTGGTTTGCAGTTGGGTTTGTAGTGATTGTGTTAGCTCTATCGCCTTCGTTGGCATCGGCACAAGCGCCCAAGCGCAATATTGTTCTGCTTGTTTCTGATGACCATAGCCCTGATCTAGGGGTTTATGGCAATCCTGTTATTCAAACTCCTAACTTGGATGCTTTAGCTAATGATGGCGTGATATTTAACAACGCTTATGCAACGACGGCCAGTTGTAGTGCCAGCCGTTCTGTAATCTTATCGGGACTTCAAAATCACCGTAATGGTCAATATGGACATTATCATGATTTTCACCGATTTCTGACATGGGATCATATTAAAACACTGCCTGTTCTGCTCCGCGAAGGTGGGTATCGCACAGCTCGGGCTGGGAAGTTCCATGTAGGGACCGAAGAAACTTATTCCTTTGATGAAACATTACCTAGTCCAGAGCGATGCTCTGTAATCATGGCAGAAGGAATTAGTGATTTTATTAATGAAAAAGATGAGCGCCCTTTCTTTCTTTATTTTGCTACTAATGATCCGCACCGTGGGGCAAGGCGTAAAGACGATGGAACCATTGCTGGACTTGATGATGTCGACACGCCTGATGATTTTGGCAACTTATCAGAAGGGGCCTCTAACATTGACAATATTAGCTATGACCCTGCAGATGTCATCGTGCCAGATTTCTTGCCCGACACGCCCATGACACGTATTGAACTTGCAGCTTATTATCAGGCAGTTTCGCGCATGGATAAAGGATTTGGGAAAGTCATTGAAATCCTTAAAAAATCAGGAAAGTATGATGATACTTTAATCATATATATGTCTGACCATGGAATTGCCTTTCCGGGAGCAAAGACAACCACTTATGACGCAGGACTTAATGCACCTTTAATAGTCCGTCATCCTGATAAGGCCAAACGCGGCACTCAAAATGATGCAATGATAAGTTGGGTGGATATCACACCTACCATATTAGATTTTGCTGGTCTTGCTGAACCGTCCTATAATATGCAGATTATGCTTACCCCTATAAGTCAGCAAATGGAAGAAACTCACGGGCTTCATGGCCGTTCATTTTTATCCGTTTTGGATCAAACGCAGCCAGAAGGATGGGATGAGATTTATGCTTCACATACTTTCCATGAAATTCAGATGTATTATCCCATGCGGGTAGTGCGAGGGCGCAAATATAAACTCATTTGGAACATCGCCCATGATCTACCATATCCTGCTGCAGCCGATCTATGGGAATCGCCCACATGGCAGCGTATTTACCGTCAAGGCGGCGAAACCATGTTCGGCCCACGTACTGTTGACGAATATATGCACAGACCAGAATTTGAGCTTTTTGACATAGAAAATGATCCACTAGAAAGCAATAACCTTGCATACGATCCTGTTTATAGTGAAATATTAGAAGTACATAAAACCAAAATAAGAGAATTTCAACGCACGACGCAAGATCCATGGTTGCTAAAATGGACATATGAATAAATTAGACAGGTTGATTAAAATCGTTGCTTGAACATCCTTAATAACTGATCTAAGCTCTAAATCTTAGGCGTAGAATTAAACGGCGCCTTTATAAACTTAAGTCAAATTGCAGAATTGGGTTTCGCTTACCCGGAACGTGCTGAACCACGGTTAGAGGCGGCCGCGTTGGGAATATTTTGGCCACTCTGGTTTTTGCCGCCCTTATTCAATTGCGCGTTAAAGTTACCGGAATTCTTTTGATCTGCGACAGCCGGACGTGTGGGTTTTACACCCGTTTCATGTGTTCCTCCTCTTTGATAAAAAGAGGGTACATGAATGGTGATAATTCGTCAAAAAATGCTCACAAATCAGGTTTGACCAATCATATCAATTCAAGTAAGTTATTCAAAGATTAGGGAAAAACTTTGAAGGCCTTATTAATCAGTTTAAAAATAAAAAAATAAATCTGGCCTTAATCGTTATCAAAAAGGAATTTTAGTGTCATTAACGTTCGAAAATATATCACTTACTGTTAACGGTGAGCGACATATTTTTGAGACGAATTTCACCTTTGAAAAAGCGACCATGAATGTTTTGTTGGGCGCAACATTATCCGGTAAAACAACGCTCATGCGGCTTATGGCTGGGCTTGAAAAACCCACTACCGGGCGGATACTTTGGAACGGTGAAGATGTCACCGGAAAACGGGTACAGGACCGTGATATCGCCTTTATTTATCAGCAGTTTATAAATTATCCTTCATTAAGTGTTTATAAAAATATTGCATCGCCCCTTCGCGTTATGAAAAAAAGCAATAATGAGATTGAGGAAAAAGTAAAAAAATGGGCTGATCTTATGAAGCTCACTCCTTTTTTAGAGCGTCGCCCGCTTGAATTATCAGGGGGTCAGCAGCAAAGATGCGCTCTGGCCCGTGCACTTATTAAGGAAGCAGGACTGGTTTTGATGGATGAACCGCTGGCGAACCTTGATTATAAGTTAAGGGAAGAATTACGGGAAGAAATTCCAAAAATATTTGAGCAGTCCGGCGCCATATTCGTTTATGCAACCACCGAAGCCGAAGAAGCATTGTTGCTTGGCGGTAATACGGCAACACTCCATGAAGGGTGCATTACACAATTTGGTAATACATCGTCACTCTACCACCAACCAAAAGACACAGTGACCGCCAGCATTTTTTCAAATCCGCCCATGAATTTTTTAAAGTTTAATAAAACAAATGAAAAAATGATTTTTGCGGATGGAACAGTAACCGCGCCCATAAAAAATATTCCTGATGGTGATTTTGTCGCAGGGTTTAGGCCCAATCATTTGGAATTAAATCATTCAAACAGTAACGCCATCAAATTTGACGCAACATTAATCACAACGGAAATAACCGGTTCTGAAACATATCTTCATATGGATCATCAGGATAAAAAATGGGTTGGACTAATCCATGGGGTTCATGAATTACCACTAGGTGAGGATATATCAGTATATCTTGACCCGGGGCATATGTTCATCTTTGATCAAAATGGCAGTCTCGTGCACTCTGCAAACGCAACGAAGGGGTGGGTATAATGGCAAAAATTACGCTCTCCACCCTCGCTCATAGTTATCTTGATAATCCTAAATCTGATGATGATTATGCCTTAAAACCGATTGATCATATTTGGGAAGATGGCGCCGCATATGCCCTGCTTGGTCCATCTGGGTGCGGCAAAACAACACTGCTTAATATTATATCCGGTCTATTAAAACCATCATCCGGTAAAATATTATTTGATGATTTTGATGTCACAGATAACGACACATCAACGCGCAATATTGCACAAGTTTTCCAGTTTCCCGTGGTTTATGACACAATGACCGTTAAAGAAAACCTCGCATTCCCCCTTAAAAACAGAGGGTTAGACGCTGATTATATCGAAAAACGTGTTTCTGAAATTGCTAAAATGATTTCCCTTGATGATATTTTGGATAAGAAAACAAACGGATTAACGGCGGATGTGAAACAAAAAATCAGCTTGGGGCGCGGTCTTGTGCGGGAAGATGTGAATGCCATTTTATTTGATGAACCACTGACCGTTATCGATCCCAAAATGAAATGGGAACTGCGTACACAATTAAAAGCAATTCATCAAAAGCTCGGCCATACCATGATTTATGTAACCCATGACCAAACGGAGGCACTGACATTTGCGGATAAAGTGATTGTCATGTCCGACGGTGAAGTGGTGCAGATCGGCACGCCAACCGAATTATTTGAAAAACCAGAACATACATTTGTCGGATATTTTATCGGCTCGCCGGGAATGAATATTATTCCCGCAAAAGTAAACGGTCATAAAGCAATAATCGGCGATCATGAAATAATCCTGAATGATACATATGGAAAATTAGACGGTAAAGTCGAACTTGGTATTCGGCCTGAGTTCATAAAGTTTAGTGATGATCCAAATGCATTACCAATAACAATCAATAGAATTGAAGACGTAGGCCATTACAAAATAGCGAGAACCCGTTTTCAAAATCATGACATTAATATCATCATTAATGAAGGTGATGATTTTTCAAAAGACATGCACGGCATTATTTTTGATACGGAAAAAATAAATATATACGAAAATGATTGGCGGGTGGACCCATGAAGAAAACCCAAAATCAGAAAGCATGGTTCATGGTGTTGCCGGTTTTAATACTGGTGGCATTTTCAGCCATTATTCCAATGATGACGGTGGTCAATTATTCCGTCCAAGATACCTTTGGCAACAATGAATTTTTCTGGGTCGGGCTTGAATGGTTTGAAGAAGTGCTTCATTCAGAACGCATCCATGATGCCTTGTGGCGACAAATTTTATTCACCGTTATCATCCTCGCCATTGAAATACCACTGGGTATATTTATGGCGCTTCATATGCCGAAGAAAAATGGCCTGTGGACGTCAATCTGTCTTGTTGTTGTTGCCCTGCCTCTTCTTATTCCATGGAATGTGGTCGGCACGATTTGGCAAATATTTGGCCGTATCGATATTGGTTTACTGGGATATACATTGGATCAACTGGGGATCAGTTATAATTATACGCAAGATACATTTGATGCGTGGTTTACGATTATCATAATGGACGTTTGGCACTGGACATCACTAGTATTACTGCTTAGTTACGCGGGGCTTCGTTCCATTCCTGATGCTTATTATCAAGCCGCCAAAATCGATCAAGCAAGCCGCTGGAGTGTCTTTAGGTATATTGAACTGCCTAAAATGAAAGGCGTCTTGATCATCGCTATTCTGCTTCGGTTTATGGATAGTTTTATGATTTATACGGAACCATTCGTCGTAACAGGTGGTGGCCCGGGTAATGCGACGACTTTTCTTTCAATAGATCTAGTTAAAATGGCCATTGGTCAATTTGATCTTGGTCCTGCGGCCGCCTTCTCGCTGATATATTTCCTCGTCATTTTGCTGGTTTCATGGGTATTTTATACAACCATGGTCAATATGGATAAGGAGAACGAATGATAAAAATCAATAAATCAACATTCATAATGATCCTTTATTTCGTATTTCTACTGTTACCGATTTATTGGTTATTAAATATGAGCTTTAAAACCAATCAGGAAATACTATCCACTTTCTCTCTTTGGCCGAGTGAATTTACTTTTGACAATTATATAGTCATTTTCAGCGATCCAAGTTGGTACGGCGGATATATCAATTCAATTACCTATGTTGTATTAAATACCATCATTTCACTTGCCGTTGCGATACCCGCTGCTTATGCCTTTAGTCGCTATACCTTTATGGGGGATAAGCATTTATTCTTTTGGCTGCTCACCAACAGAATGGCCCCACCGGCGGTTTTTGCCTTACCGTTTTTCCAGCTTTATTCAAGCGTTGGTCTTTTTGACACGCATATCGCTGTCGCGCTTGCACATACTTTATTTAACGTGCCGCTTGCCGTTTGGATATTAGAAGGGTTTATGCGCGGTGTACCTAAAGAAATTGATGAAACCGCCTATATCGACGGGTATACTTTCTTTAAATTCTTTGGGAAAATATTTATGCCACTCATCGCATCAGGTATCGGTGTTGCGGCATTCTTCTGTTTTATGTTTTCTTGGGTTGAGTTACTTTTAAGCAGGACGTTAACATCAGTTGATGCGAAATCAATTGCTGCGACGATGACCCGAACGGCGTCTGCATCAGGGCTTGATTGGGGGGTCCTTGCAGCAGCGGGTGTCTTGACCATTATTCCTGGCGCTCTTGTTATATACTTTGTGCGAAATCATATCGCCAAAGGTTTCGCATTAGGGAGGGTGTAATGGATTTATCATGGATGGGATGGACCGAACCAACCGCTATTTTCTTTGCATCGATTGCTTTTGCGATCATAATTATGTTTATTTGGAGTATAAAAGCACCGCAGTCACCCCGAGTTGGCATATTAAAAATAGAAACAACGCCCGGTGATCGGTTATTTATATCTTTACTAGGTTCAGCCTTTATATGTTTAGGTTGGGTTTTCATGTTTGGCTCGCCAATATGGTGGTCATTGGCAGTTTGTGGATTATTTGCAGCCGCCGTATTTAAATGGGTTTAAGGAAATGAAAATGAAAAAAAGTTTAATCATTATCACGGCATTTTTGACGTTTAACATCAACAGTTATGCGGATGATGCATTAACCGATAAATGGATTAATGAATTTCAACCCTCTGCTTTATCCAAAGAAGAGCAAAAGGACGAAATCAATTGGTTTATTAAAGCCGCCGAACCCTATAAAGGCATGGAAATCAGAGTGGTTTCAGAAACCATTGCCACCCATGAATATGAAAGCAAAACCTTAGCCGCCGCTTTCACTGAACTGACAGGGATAAAAGTCATTCATGATTTAATTGGCGAAGGCGATGTTGTTGAAAAACTTCAAACCCAAATGCAATCCGGTGAAAATATATATGATGCTTATATCAATGATAGTGACTTAATCGGCACCCATTGGCGTTATCAACAAGCGCGCAATTTAACAGATTTCATGAGCGGCATTGGTAAAGATGTCACTAATCCCAATCTTGATCTTGATGATTTTATTGGCACATC
This sequence comes from Kordiimonadaceae bacterium UBA4441, assembly GCA_002390425.1. GTDB lineage: Bacteria > Pseudomonadota > Alphaproteobacteria > Sphingomonadales > Emcibacteraceae > Pseudemcibacter. The sequence goes on from DGPL01000042.1 coordinate 60,528, forward strand.
TTTTACAACCGGACCTGACGGAAAATTGTATCAATTACCCGATCAGCAATTCGCCAATCTTTACTGGTTTCGATATGACTGGTTCACGGATCCCCAAAATATGGCCGATTTTAAAGCAAAATATGGTTATGACTTAGGCGTTCCCGTTAATTGGTCAGCATACGAAGACATAGCAGAATTTTTCACGGGCCGTGAAATTGACGGTGAAAAAGTGTATGGCCATATGGATTACGGTAAAAAAGATCCTTCACTTGGCTGGCGTTTTACGGACGCTTGGATGTCAATGGCCGGCATGGGTGATAAGGGTGAACCAAATGGCTTGCCTGTTGATGAATGGGGCATTCGTGTGAATGAAAATTCGCAGCCTGTCGGATCATGCATGGTGCGTGGTGGCGCAACAAATAGCCCGGCTGCCGTATATGCACTGCAAAAATATGTGGACTGGCTAAAAAAATATGCTCCCCCTGCAGCGGCGGGAATGGTCTTTTCAGAGGCTGGCCCCGTTCCTGCGCAAGGAAATATTGCGCAGCAAATGTTCTGGTACACCACTTTTACACCCGATATGGTTAAAGCAAATATCCCTGTGGTAAATGATGACGGCACCCCAAAATGGCGCATGGCCCCCTCACCACATGGCGCATATTGGAGCGAAGGGACAAAAATCGGGTATCAGGATGCGGGTTCATGGACTTTAATGAAATCAACACCGGATAATCGCGCAAAAGCAGCATGGCTATATGCACAGTTTGTCACATCAAAAACAGTAGATGTTAAAAAATCACATATCGGATTAACATTTATTCGTGAAAGCTCTGTTCAGCATGCATCATTTACGGACCGTGCCCCAAAGCTTGGCGGCCTTGTAGAGTTTTACCGTTCCCCAGCCCGTATTAGATGGTCACCTACGGGTACAAACGTACCTGATTATCCAAAACTCGCACAGTTATGGTGGCAGAATATTGGTGATGCGACATCAGGCGATAAAACACCACAAGAAGCATTGGACGGATTATGCTTTGCGCAAGAACGGTTGCTCAGAAGATTAGAGCGTGCCGGAGTCCAGGGTGAATTCGGTCCCAAATTAAATCCAGAGCAAGGGGCCGATTATTGGCTTGCGCAAGCGGGCGCACCAAAAGCGAAGATTGCAAACGAGAAACCGTCCCCAATCACGATTGGTTATGACGAACTGGTTAAGTCATGGCAGTAACGAGCGTATTTAATCATTAAGGATTAGCAAATGGGCGATTACATTCTGTCAATCGATCAAGGAACCACGTCAACACGTGCTGTCGTTTTTGATCAGGAACTCAATATAATTTCGATGGCACAAGAAGAGTTCCTGCAACATTTTCCAAAGCCTGGCTGGGTTGAACATGATCCTGATGATTTATTTAACACCGCACTTAGCACATGCCGAGAAGCAATCAGTAAAGCTGATTTAACATCCGTCGATATTGCTGGTATCGGCATTACAAATCAACGTGAAACAACCGTATTGTGGGATTCTGAAAGTGGTAAGCCAATTCATAATGCCATTGTTTGGCAAGATCGACGCGCAGCGAATTTATGTGCGGATTTAATTGATGCCGGCCATTCAGAAATGGTTGCTGAACGCACAGGGTTATTAATCGATTCATATTTTAGCGGTACAAAAATTAGTTGGGTTTTAAAGAATATCGAAGGTGCACGTGAAAAAGCTGATGCTGGAAAATTACTTTTTGGTACCGTTGATACCTGGCTTATTTGGCGTTTAACGGGTGGGACCATCCACGCAACCGATGCAACCAACGCATCAAGAACAATGATATATGATATTAGAAATGGATGCTGGGATCAGGATCTATTGAAATTGCTTGATATTCCCGCTTCGGTCCTACCAGAAGTTAAGGATTGCGCGGCCAATTTTGGTGGAACTTTACCTGAATATTTTGATGGGACCATTAAAATTTGTGGCGCTATTGGTGACCAGCAAAGTGCGACGGTCGGACAGGCATGTTTTAGCCCCGGAATGATTAAATCAACTTACGGAACGGGATGTTTCGCCCTATTAAATACGGGCGATACCATTGTTCGTTCAAAAAACCGCTTACTATCAACGGTCGCCTATCAACTTGATGGCAGCCCATCATACGCCCTTGAAGGATCGATATTTATGGCGGGTGCCATAGTGCAGTGGCTTAGAGATGGTTTGAAAATGATAAATGATGCCACTGAAACACAGGCCTTGGCCCATCAATCGGACGACAATCAGAATGTTGTTATGGTTCCGGCTTTTACCGGTCTTGGCGCTCCTTATTGGGACGCAGAAGCACGCGGCGCCATATTTGGGATGTCGCGTGGCACGGGTCCCGCGGAAATCGCCAGAGCAGCATTAGAAAGTGTTGGTTATCAAACACGTGATTTAATTGAATCCATGTATAAAGATTGGAATGTCACAAATAACAACGATACGATCTTAAGGGTCGATGGTGGTATGGCGTCCTCTGATTGGACCATGCAATTCTTATCGGATATTCTTGGTGTTTCAGTTGACCGACCCAAAATATTAGAAACAACAGCCGTTGGCGCCGCCTATATGGCAGGCTTTTACGCTGATTTATTACCCGGCCCCGATGAATATGCACAAAAATGGGTTAGAGAAAGTCGATTTATCCCCGAAATGAGTACGCATCTTAGAAAAGAGAAATACGACCGCTGGCAAGATTGTGTTTCAAGAGTATTATCAGAGCCCCCAAAATAGATTTATATAAAATGGCAAAGCAAACGAAAAATAATGCTGAACGAAAGCAACGAGTGCGTAACCGTAACGAAAAGAAAATCATTTCGGCTGCAGAAAAGATATTCTCTGAAAAAGGATATAACACAGCAACCATCCAAGAAATTGCTGATAAGTTAAATATGCCGAAAGCCAACATTCATTATTATTTTCCGACAAAGAAAGATTTATATTTAACCGTCATTATGAAACTTCGTGACCTATGGAAAAACGAAGTAGACGTCATGATGACCAAAAGCGATGCTAAGACCGCCTTACGGATTTATGTCAGAAGCTTGCTTGATATTTCATTTGAAAATCCGCATGCCCATAAAATTTGGAATTGGGAAATGATGCGCGGCGCAAGAAACCTTACGTCGGACATTCGTGAAAGCATGAAAAAAAGAAATAAAAAAGAAACTGCGCTAATTCAGAGTTGGGTCGATACCGGACAAATTGTTTCGATTGAACCACAAAATTTACTTTATTTCTTATGGGGTATTACGACACATTTTTCACATCAGCGGGATCAAATTAAAATTTTAAACGGCAATAAACACTTAAGCAAAGAGCAGCGTGAAAAGGTATATGATGATGCCGTCAATATGATCTTAAGAGGCGTCATCATTGAATAAACGCTGATATCCATACTATAAATTCTTATCTCTTTCTTCATAAAAATTGACTATATAGTCAAGTTTTTTATAATCTTCCTTTGATTTTATCATCTAAGGAAAAAATATAATGAAAAATGAAAATAATTGGGGCTTTGATACCAATGCGATTAGAGCCGGCGAATATCGTGATCCGGCAACAGGCGCACATAATACCCCTATATATCAAACCGCCACATTTTCATTTGAAACATCAGAAGATTTGACGCATGCCTTCAAAAATTATGATGATCCCAATGGACCAAACCTTTATACTCGCGAAGGAAATCCAACAATTGACATGCTGCAAGATAAAATGTCGGTTTTACAAGGAACAGAGAGCAGCTTAGCGATGTCATCGGGTATGGCAACAGTTGCAGCGGCCGTTCGTTTGTGCGCGAAATCAGGGGATCATGTGATTGTCACAGATAAGCTATTCGTCATTAGCCGCAATTTTTTCGTTGAAGAATGTCCGGAAATGGGAATTGAAGTCACATTTATCGATATGCTTGATTTAGATAGCGTGCGCAGTGCAATTAAACCAAACACAAAGGCTCTATTTGCAGAGACAATTACTAACCCTCAAATGTGTGTTGTTGATCTTACTGGCCTAAAAGAAATTGCCAGTGATCATGATTTATCCTTTATCGTTGATAATACTTATCTTGGGCCTTATCTGCTTCGTCCTGTTGAATATGGCGCAGATTTAATTCTTGATTCTGCCACAAAGTATCTTAGTGGTCATGGTGATGCTGTTGGTGGTATTCTGTGTGGGTCTGAAGAACATATTGCAAAGGCGCGATCAACGATGTCTTCGTTCGGACAGTGTATTAGTCCCTTTAATGCATGGCTTATTTTACGTGGTATTCGCACACTCCCGCTAAGAATGGACAGACACAGTAAGAATGCGCTGGCGCTCGCAAACATGCTTAAAAAACATGAAAAAGTTGATTGGATACGTTATGCGGGCATACCAGAAAGTCATCAAACCCAATTAATAGAAAACCAATTTCCTAAAGGGTGTGGCGGCATGCTATCATTCAACATTAAAGGTGATCCAAATAACCTTCATCAATTTATGAATGCCTTGAAAATGGTTGATATGGCAACCAGCCTCGGCGATGTATACACATTGGCTGCCGCAAGAGTAGACTATGGTTTAATCAGAGTTTCAGTTGGCTGCGAAGATGAGAAAGATATTCTCAATGATTTTTCACAAGCCTTAGACGCCGTCCAAATATAAAGGTAATTAGTCACACATTAAATTAGGTAGACAGCAATGCAGCCATCAAGAGAAAAGTTTTCATCAAAATTTTTAACGATTATTGTAATGGTAGGCGCGGCTGTTGGGCTTGGAAATGTTTGGCGGTTTCCATATATGATGGGGGCCAATGGTGGCGGAACATTTTTATTATTTTATATTATTTTCACGGCCCTTATCGCTATTCCAGCTATGACAGGTGAACTCACATTAGGTCGCAACACACGCAGTGGTTCAATCAAAGCCTTTGAAACAGCTATGGGAAATAGGTTCGGTCAATATATCGGCTGGTTAATGGTGGCTTGTTATATGATTTCAAGTTCCGCTTACTTGGTCATCCTTGGCAACCTTTTATATGCATCAATTTTTGCTGGCACCACCGGATTTAACGCATGCTCAACTCCAGAATATGAAGCAAGCCTTGCAAATGGATGGATGCAGTATACGTTTGCCGTAACCGTTCTGCTTGGCACACTCTTTATTGTTTATCTTGGTGTGGTAAAGGGTATTGAACGTGTTAGTAAAATCATTGTGCCTTTGTTTTCAGCAGTGCTTCTTTATTTGGTCGTATACACGTTTTTATTAGAAGGCGCGACCGATTACATGGTTGAGTTTTTGAAACCCGATTGGTCCAAGGTAAACAGCGATCTTATTTTTGCGGCGCTTGGTCAGGC
>DGPL01000042.1:65880-72659 GCA_002390425.1 Kordiimonadaceae bacterium UBA4441
GCGGTGCCGCTCTTATGGCCACATTTTTCATTGTACCGACCGTCCTAATCTTTGGTTTAAATATGTCGCAAGGGCCAACGCTTCTGTTTTACACATTACCGCAAGCATTCGCCGTTTTGCCAGGAGGAAGAATAATTGGTGCCGTGTTCTTATTGGCTTTATTCCTCGTCGCATTTTTATCGATCGTTGCAACAGTAGAAGCCGTCGTCGGCAGCATTAGTGAACGATTAAAAGGGGAAAATAGCCGAAAGAAAATTATCCTCGCATTGTTAATTGTCGAAGTGCCTATGATTATCCCAAGTGCCCATGACCCGGATTTCATAGGTAAAGTTGATCTTTATTTTGGGTCAGGAATGCAAATATTCGGTAGTGGCCTTGCGGTGCTCGTGATAACGCGCTTCTTATCAAAATTTGATTTTTTACATGAAGTTTTTGGAAGCGTAACCATGAAGTGCCACCAACATTATTACCTTTGGATTAGAACAGCCGTGCCTATAACAATCTTTATTGTTCTGGCTACCTACCTATGGTCTCAATTTACGGCTTAGCCTTTAAAAAATTGCTCATTCTTTTCAGTAAAAATCAATTTTTCATGCTTGCTTTTTCGCCCCGAAACACGTTTTCGCCATACCCGAAAGCTAGAAGGTTTTAAGTAGGAACGCATAATCTTGATGACCTGCTTTTCACTGATACCAGTTTGTCTTTCTATTGTATCAAAGCTGGTATGATCGCACCAAGCCATTTCAATGATCTGATTATATTCGTTTGAGAGTTCACTTTTGGGGGCTTTATTTTTCAAATTATTCTACCTTCATCAATAGCATTAAACGATCTCACCGCGATCTAGTGAATTCAAAAAACGTCTGCTATCTTCTTTTATTGCATTGATTTTGTCTAATTCCATTTTTTCAAGTAGGTTATAAACTATTCTTAGCCTGTTATTATTGCTCAACTTTTCTTGATTTCGAATTAAAAAATCCCAGTATAAATAATTAAATGGGCAAGCATCAGGTCCATTTTTCTTCGTCGCTTTATAGCGGCAATTTTTACAGTAATCTGACATTTTATTTATGTAAGACCCGCTCGCCGCATAGGGTTTAGACGCTAAATTACCGCCATCTGCAAATAAAATCATTCCAGTAACATTTGGAAGCTCGACCCATTGAAAGGCATCGGCATAAACGATTAAATACCATTCATTTACTTCTTCGGGTGATAAACCTGCTATGAGTGAAAAATTCCCTAGTACCATTAAGCGCTGAATATGATGGGCATAGGCATTTTCTTTAGTTTCCTTAACGCATTGACGCAGGCAATTCATTTGCGTTTCGCCGTTCCAAAATAAATTGGGCAGTTTACGGTTTGCTTCTAAATAGTTTTCATTTTCATAGTGCGGCATTTTCAACCAATAAATACCGCGGACATATTCCCGCCAGCCTATTATTTGCCGAATAAAACCCTCCACCGCATTAAGAGGGGCCAATCCTTCTTCATATGCATTTTCAGCTTCACGCACACATTCATAAGGTAATAGAAGTCCACAATTAATGTAGAAACTAATATGAGAATGATACATCCACGGCTCACCTTCTATCATGGCATCCTGATAATCACCAAAGTGAGCGAGGCGTTTATTAATAAACATAGTAAGGGCATTTAGGGCATCATCCCTGGTAACGGCAAAATAGAATGTTTCAAGATCGCCAAAATGATCTGGGAAAAAATGCTCGACTAATTTTATAACGTCTTGTGTAATAGTGTCTGGTTTTTTATCGAATGGTTTAGGTACCGACAATCCTTCTTTAGGGGGCTTACGGTTTTCTGCATCAAAATTCCACGCGCCTCCCTTTGGCTTTCCCTTATCCATTAGAATTTCATATTTTTTTCGCATCTCGCGATAGAAATATTCCATTCGTAATTGTTTACGACCCTCTGCCCATGTTTCGAACTCTTCATGAGTGGATAAAAACCGGTCATCCGCTCTTATTTCAAGAGGCACGCCAAAATCCGTATTTTTAAGATCTTCCAATACTCGATATTCGCTTGGTTCCGTGAAGATTACTTTGCTTGGTGAATAAAGTTTAATCACGCGTTTAAGTTCAGCTACAAATGAATTTTTATTCTTTGCATCATCAAGCTTGGTATAACGTAATTGATACCCTAGATTTAACAGCTCTTTTGCAAAGTGCCGCATCGCAGAGAAAATAAATGCTATTTTTTTCTTATGATGTTTAACATATGTAGCTTCTTCCCATACTTCACACATAAAAATCATATCTTTTTCAGGATTAAATCCTTCAAGACAAGATATTTTTTGATTGAGCTGATCACCTAGTATAAAGTGTAAATTCATAAGAAAATTTTAGAAGCATATTTATATTTAATGCTTCCCGCGCTTTTAAACAGAATTAAATTACTTCGAACAATTGGCGTTTCACGCAAATCATACCGAAAACTACACTTTGTTTACGTTATGAAAACAGTATTGGACGCAACTTAATAAATTACAGTCAATTATTATCGGCCGATGACTTGTACACTATCACTTTGTGCGCTTTTATCCGGAACAATATAAACTTTAACGCCTTTCAAAATGTCAGTCATTTCTTCTAAGTAAAGCCTACGTTCCATTGATTGTGGTGATTTTTGCCATTCTTGGGCCAAGTTTGTAAAGCGCGCCACGTCACCTTTTGCTTTTTCAATCCGGGCGAACTTATTTGATCGACCTTCATTTCTAATTCTATTTGCTTCTGCTTCCGCTTCAAATAGCATTTGATTTTTCTGGGTCTCTGCTTGCTCAAGAGTACGGTAGCGATCTGAATTGGCGTTTTGTACAAGTTGAAACGCATCCGCAACACCATCATTATTCGGCGGTGATAATGATTTAATGATAACATCCTGAACTTGAATTCCAATTTGTGCTTCATCTAATTCAATTTGCATCGCTTGCTGAATTTCTCTACCCAGTAATTGACGGCCGGTGGTTAAAATATCATCGACACTTTGCTCCACGAGTGTTCGTGTCAACATTTTTTGCGCAAGAAAATCAAGAAACACTTCCGGGCTATCATGGGACACTTCGTATAAATCAAGTTGCGTAATTGTATACTGAATATCAATTTTAATCTCTACCAAGCTCGCGCCGCCCGTCATCCATAAATTACGCGCTCCGAAGGTAAAGCTTTCTAGTTCCGGTGCGGTTTCACCAACAGATAGTATCAAGTTAGCTTTGGTGGTTTTAACGGTTTGTCTGCCAAATGGATATGGCAAATTCCAATGAATTCCAGCCTCAACATTCTTATCTATCATTTTGCCGAAAATATAAGTAACGGCTGTATCTTCGGGCTCCACCGCGTAAAAACCCGTTACCGCATATAACGGTATAATAAGTGCGCCTAAACTATATAAAATTTTCTTGAACATCTTTTTATCCACCTATCTCTTCTTTAAAGGTGGGTTGGTAAGAAGATCAAGTAAGGGCGAATCTTCTGGTAAGATTAACGTTGTGTCATCATCAATGATGCTCTGGTAAACCTCTAGAGTTCTAAGGAATTCATAAAAATCCTCTCTGTCTTTATAGGCTTCAGCATATATGCGCGCGGCTTCGGCTTCACTTTCACCGCGGGCAATTTCGGCATCTGCTTCGGCTGACGATATAATTTCAGCACTTTGTCTGCTGGCGTCAGCGAGGATTTTTCTTGCTTCAGCATCCCCTTCTGAACGATATGATTTTGCAATACGTTCACGTTCTGCACGCATACGTGCATAAACACTGATCAAATTCTGAGCTGGGAAATTAAATTTTGATACGCCGACGGTCGAAAATTCAATACCATAATCACGGCTGGCAATTGCTGATGCTTCCGTGAATATTTTCTGCTCCATGGCTAAAATATTTTCTGACGCCTTCATATCTTCTAATTGTGTAATGTCAGCAGGAATATAATCAGTAAATGGTTTTTGACCTAGGGCCGCACCAAAGAGCGATTTCACAAGATTTTCAATTCGAGCCTCTGCTGCATCACGTGTTCTTAAAGCGGTCAGGAATTTTTCAGGATCGATAATTTTCCACGTTAAAAAAGAGGACACAATGATATTCTTTTTATCAGACGTCAGGAATTCTTCTTCCGGGATGATCTGATACATGTTTCTCTTATCAAAACGAACAACGCGTTCAAAAGGAATGGGAAGCTTTACTTTTAATCCCGGATCATCATGCACGGCGACCGTACGTCCAAAGCGTGTCACAATGCTATATTCGGCTTCATTTACGACATAAAATGATGTTGTAAGATAACATGCTATCAAAACCGAAACTATAATGGTGGCTTTATTATTAATCATTTTAAATATCTTCCTTTAATCCTTAAACTTAAATCTGACCACGTCTTCTGCATTGGGGTCGAGCCACAAATCAAGGCCTTGAGAATTTCTTAGGCCGTTGAGATAAAGCGTCGGTAAAACCAATGATTTTTCCTGTGCTTCAAGCTGTAGTCGTTTTTCAGTCAGATATGGATATTCTTGGTGAACATCAGCGAGCGGTTTAAATCCTGCTGCTTCCCCTTTGGCACTTGCCACATTATTCACTGCATTAATTCTTGCATTTGCCTTAATGGTTTCAGAATTTCCTTTTGCTTCGTTAAGCATGGAAATGGCATCACCATCGGCTAGGAATAATTCTCTTTGTAAATCTTCTAGGGCACTTGCTACATCACGAAATGCATCATGCACTCTATTAGGTGCATGAACATAAACGAGCCTTGCATCCAATACATTGAAGCCCTGCTCTAGCGACTTTACCTTAAGCTTTAATGCTTCGCGAAAACGGCTTTCGAGGTTTCCTCGCTCCGTTGTGAATACTTGATCGATTGGCAATTGTATTGATTCAGAAACAAGAACCTGACGCGCAAGATCCATTAAAAGATTATCATTTTGCTCGCTATAAAAATGGTAATTATAAATATCATCAATTTCATAAGTAATAACCGACTTAATCAACAATACATTTTCATCAGCCGTTAAATAGGTATTGGAGTTTTCATAAGAATTAACCCGTTGGCCGCTTACGGTAAAATTACCAAGACTTTCATCAATGGAAATTTGGCGTACGGTACTGCTTTCCACAACAACCGTTTCTGTAATCGGTGACGGTAATCTAAAATAAAGACCGGCCGATAAATCTTTATCAACCACTTCACCGAAACGCATAATCATCCCTTGACTGCCCGGTGGCACTTGAAGCGTGTAAAATGGATAAAGCGCAATAATAAAAATTGCCGCTAGAGCAGTCGTCAGGTTTTTCTGATGTGTTTTTAGAAAACACCCCGCAATCGCTGCTTGTTTTTTAAGATCATTTAATGGCGCACGGTAACTCTTACGCCAGAAGCTAACAAGTACAAGACCAACAAAAACAATAGTCGAGGCCGTTTTTAAAACGAACCAAAAGGTGCTATCTACACTATTAAGGGCTATCGTTGCTTCTGATCTGATAATATCCGCTGCAAAATAATCAAGCGTAATTCCGAATATAATAGCCACAATGATAATGGAAGACAAATACGCCCACATCACTCTATAACCAAGCATCTTACCAACGATATTAATGGTCGCAATACTGGTCGCAGGACCGGTTAAGAGATACACAAGTGCTGCCCCTGGTGAAAGACCGCTAACGATCAAGCCGGCGGCGACGGGCGTGGACATGCTCGCGCAAGTGTAAAGTGGAACACTAATCAAAACCATAATCAGCATTGAAAGAAGAACCGCTAAAAAGCTATCACCAAATGAAAAGAAATTATCAGGAACAAGCGCAAGCATGATACCAGTAATCACAAGCCCGACGACAACCCAGAAGGCAATATCATCAAGCATCGGGCCAAAGCCATATTTGAATATGCCTTTACCTTTTTCTTTTAAGGTTTCATTTTTTGAATCTGCAAGATCATCGTGATGATGATGGTGGTGATCGTGATCATGGCCATGCCCATCATGATGATCGTGATGATGATGTTCCGAAAGCTCATCAAGTTTCTTTTGCTCTTCTTTAGAAAGCGCGACTTGTTCTTTTTCATCGCGCGTTAAAAACGCGCACGCCAGGCCTGCGGCGATTGCGCTAATTATGGCGGCAAATGGACGGTATATGGCCATAACTGGCCCAAGCAAACCATAGGATACAATAACGGAATCGACACCCGTTTCCGGCACGGATACAATGAATGAGGCCGTCGCCGGTTTTGAAGCACCTTTTTTCCTGAGTGTTGCTGCAGCGGGAAGCACGCTACATGAACATAACGGAAGCGGAGCCCCTAAAAGCGTCGCCCAGAAAATACCTTTAATACCGTTTTGCCCTAGATTTTTCGTAATCAATTTCATAGGGATAAATTCGTGCATTATCCCGGAAAATAACAATCCGAATAAAATAAATATTGAGCTCTGATAAAATATTCCAATGATCTCAGTAAAGATACTGACCATAATATCATATAGGGCTAATATAAACTCCATAACTTGACCTTTTATAATTTATCTAGCAGGCACCCTAAAAAAATATTCATTCTTCCCCAGTCCCTTTTTTTCTGATTCCAGAAGGCCTAATTATTATAGAGTTTTATCAAAATAATAAAGCCTTTCTTCAATCTTCAGAAATGTAGCAAAATTATAAACGCAAGTAACCATAAGATTCAAACATTATTCACTAGAAAAATGTTATTCCTCATTACCAATGCCATATTCGTTTCGAATGGCTTTGCTAATCATATCAGCATCATATGATATACTAT
>DGPL01000042.1:72682-80557 GCA_002390425.1 Kordiimonadaceae bacterium UBA4441
TTGGCCAACTGTCTAATTTATGACGTTAACTACATGAGTTTCTGGTTGATCACGATTAATTTATATTTCGTGAATTTGTTACAGCTCCAATAGTTGGTAGTATATTTTACATCAATTAAATTCTGGGGTTTGCTATGCTAAAAAAAATATCAATTTTCTTCATCATCCTTTTCGTATCTCTATCGATAAATCACATATCTATCGCAAAAGATCAGGACGCAACGCTAACTCTGATCTATAACCCAGCGACCAGTCAATCTGATATGAAAAGACTGATTAAAGAATTTGAAAAGGAGTTTGGCACTGTTCAACCATTTGATTTAAAGAAAAATACTAATTTTTATATTTATTACTATGTAACGGACGAGAATTACGTCCAATTTGAAATGACACGGCAAGATCAAGAAAATATAATAGGTAGAGATCTATCCTCATTTACGTCAGATGGATTTATCGGGTCTGCTAAATATTTAGCATTTAAAAGACGCACTATGATAGATGGAAGATTTTCTTCAGGAAGAAGGAATATTACTGCCAAAGATATTAAGAAGCCCTATAAAAGCGCAATGTTTCTCTATGACGCCTATGGTTCAGAACTCATTCGTATTGAAACAAAGGATTTTTATAAATCAGAATCTGCCGCTTTAAGAGGTGCAATTAGGACAATGCGTCGCGCCATAAAAAATGAAAAAGAGAAAATGGCACGCCCACAAACATTACGGTGCCTCTTTTGTGATTATGATCAATTAATTCAAGAGCAAAAAGAGAAAGTGGATAACCTGGCATTTATCTCGCATGAAAGTCAGTTGAACCAACTTTATGGCGAAATCATTAAAGCTGAATTACCAGTGGGCTTAAACCCATATGCAAATTTATATCTTTCATTAGAAGACTTTGAAACGTTAGAGCATATATTTGATGTCGGAGCTGTTAATTTTAAAGATCAGATAGGCAAAAGAAAATTGCCCGGACATTTAATCAACGAATTAATAGCACTCGATGCTTCAAATCAATTACTCACAAAAGTTGCTGCCGCCTATCAACAAAGTAATTTTGAAGAATTTGATCTTAATAATCATACTCCCTTATGGTCCGCTATTTCATTAAAAAATATAGAATTAGTACAAAAATTAATAGATTTAGGCGCAGATGTTAATCAAATTACCCAAGTCAATGGTAGCAGCTTAACACCTCTCATTTTATCAGCGCAGCTCGGTAACATTGAAACGACGGAAATCTTGCTTAAAAATGGCGCAATAAAGGACTTAACAACGCCATCTGGTCAATCGGCGTGGTCAACAGCAATGTGGATAGGACAATATGATCATGCCGCAATGCTGTGGCCAGATAATTTCACGGATCCTAAATCAAACAACGAAGCAAGCAACTTTTTGATACAAGCCGTCTATTTTGGTGAGCGCGAAAAAGCAAGCAATCTTTTAAGCAAGGGCGTTCCCGTAACCTCTAGTGGCCAGACTGGCGATAATATTGCGATGTCGGTGGTTAAGGGAATAACGACCTTTACCATTAACAAAGATATCACCTCACCTTCATCAACTAAGCACAGGACTACTCAATCAATATATTGGCAAATTCTTGAAGACGCGAAAATGGCCGGTATAAGTGATCCCATAAATTCGACGATTGATCGTGAAGAGCAAACCCTGCTTTTTCATGCTTACCCAGAAAGCAGTGAACCAATTAACGGTCAACATATTGAATTATTTAACCGCTTAATAAAATCAGGTATCGATCCTAATGCGATTAATGTTCATGGACAAAATGCCGATGATAAATTTGTCAAAAGTCGATTTGGCTATTTTGATGAACTCTATAAAGCGCAACTTGAAGAAATAAACCTGGAAAGAATTACTGCCTTAGCAGAAATTCAGAATAAACAAAAGCTAGCCTTGGATGCTGTCTTAAACAAAGTAGCGAAAAGGCAGGAAAAAAGATCATCTTCCCGAGCTAGAACTCAAGCGAGAAGGCTTGAAGCGATCAATAATTCGGATGATATTACGACAAGAGAATTGCGAATGCATATGCAAAACGGTAATTTTGTAACCAGTAATTTTATAAGAGATACGTCAGATGTTGACTATAAACATAATTATAGTCGGGCAGAAATTGAAGCAACACGACAAATACAGATAGAATATTCTCAAGAATTAGATCAGGTTAATCAAACAGCGGCGATGCAAAAACAAAAATTGGACGACTATATTCAATCGTTGAAAGATGAAGAAAGAAAAAACGCATTAATTCGTAAAGAACTTATTTTAAATTCATCCTCTGATAATACTGAAACGCTATTATATTAGAAAAAAGTATATAACTGCAAAATAACCAATACTGTTATTTCAAGCTTTTGTATATTTCGGGTTCAAAGTCATCTACGTCAATGACTTCGGAAAGAAGTAAATCATATTTAATAATCTCATCTGCTTCACTTTGGGTGATAATATTGGCCGCTAGTCCTTCATTGATCATTTCCTGACCGTACCTCGCAGTGATGATCCCTTCTTTTCTTGCAATGCGTAGCTTTCTTTTTAGTGGCAATACCTCAACCGCAGTACGCAGCGCGTGTTCCAATCTACCCAATGCAGGATCATCTGCCCGCGGCACATATACATCTTCTGATAATTTCTCTCTTAATGCCCCGCCATCAAGTATGCTGCTTGCGGCTTGTGATGTAAGTTGATCATCAGGAACAGAAAACCTTAACCCCAATGGGAACAATAACAGACGAAGGATGCCCCGAATGATCATATTAGGCATATTATCAACGGTCATCAAAAGAGCTTCGTATGCGTTATGGCAGGCGGTGCTTATACACCATTCTAACAAAGGCTCTTCCTCATCATTTTTATTTTCATGATAGCGTTTCATGGTCGTGGCACCGATATAAATCCATGAAAAAGCATCCGCAAATCGGCCACTGATCATTTCTTTACGTTTCAATGTCCCACCGTAGGTCGCAAGCGCCAGATCGGACACAAACGCAAATACAGAGCTTAAATAACTTAACCGTGTCATTGAACATGATAATTCTGATGACGTAATAATACGTGAAAGGCCAAGACGAATTGAAAGCCCCAATATAACTGACCGCGCTAAATTTGAAAACACTTGAGAAATATGTTTCCAAAAATAAATATCAAATTCCGCTTTATTATCTGTTTGAAGCGCCGTCATTTCCTTCAGCAAATAAGGATGGCTTCTAATAGCGCCTTGCCCGTAAATAATCATTGACCGTGTCAGCACGTTTGACCCCTCAACCGTAATGCCAATGGGAATAGCAGAATACGCCCGGGATAGTATATTTTGCGGTCCGCGAATAATCGCTGCACCAGCGCGAAGGTCCATTGCATCATTAAGGGTTTTACGCATTCCTTCCGTTAAATAGGCCTTTACCGTTCCGGAAAGGACGGATGGCTTTTCCCCTTGATCAATAGCGGCGCTGGTCACTCTTCTTGTGGCGTCCATCATGTATGTATAACCGACAATTCTGGCCAATAATTCTTCCACCCCTTCAAAACGACCAATCGGCGTATCAAATTGTTCTCGAATGGTCGCATAAGCACCAGAAACCCGTGTCGCTAGTTGCGCAGCCCCGACGGACATTGACGGTAATGATATTGACCGTCCCGCCGCAAGCGATTCAACAAGCATACGCCAGCCGTTGCCAATACCTTCTTCTCCACCAATGATGGACGTAATTGGAATAAATACGTCTTTTCCTTGAATAGGACCATTGGCAAACGGAACCCCCATCGGATCATGGCGGTTTCCTATTGTCATCCCTTTAATATTACGAGGAAGCAACGCACACGTTATACCTCTCTCAACGTCATCACTTAAAATTTTATCGGGATCTTTTAATTTAAAAGCCAAACCAACCAATGTGGCGATTGGCGCTAAAGTTATATAACGTTTATTAAAATCTAACGATACGCCGATGACTTCTTTGCCGCGAACTTTGCGCTTAACAACATGACCATAACTTTGCATGGCACCCGCGTCACTACCTGCCTCAGGGCCGGTTAATGCAAAACATGGAATATCCTCGCCGGTCGCTAATTTTGACAAATATTTTTTCTTTTGTTCATCGGTACCATAATGGACGAGCAACTCGCCAGGCCCTAATGAATTTGGCACCATAACGGTTACCGCCGCCGCAATACTGCGCGTCGCAATTTTTGTCACCACCGCCGAATGACCGGAAGCCGTGAACCCTAACCCGCCATATTCTTTTGGAATGACAAGGCCGAAAAATTTCTCTTGTTTGATATAATCCCAAACTTCGCTTGGAAGCTCCCTATCCTGTTGGATTTGCCAATCATCTAACATTTCACATAATGTTTCAACGGGGCCATCTACATAGGCCTGCTCTTCTTCTGTTAATTGGAATGATTTATATTGAAATAATTTTTCCCAGTTAGGGTTTCCAGAAAATATATCGCCATCGAACCATACCGTTCCTGCCTCTAACGCTGTTTTTTCTGTCTCACTCATCCTTGGCAGAACTTTCGCAGCAATTTTAAACAATTTATCAGATAACAATGAACGCCTAAGGGCCGGGTTATACTGAAGCATTGTACCCAAAACAGCGATAAAGAGCCCAAGAATAATAGCCAAGAAACCCGCCACCCCCAAAAGAACGAATAACGACCAAATGAAGGCCCCAAAAAGGACAAAAATAATTTGATTGTTATTTTTAAATAACGAAAGCAATAATAAAATGCTCGAAGCAATTAGAATTAATGTATACATTTTTGATCCTCGGTGTTTTTGTTAGTCAAGTACCGCTTAGATTTACAGATATTTAAATTTATGACGGTTTACTCTGTTCAGTCAATTGTTCTATTTAGCTTTATTGCAAACTTTTAATTCATCCATCTAATTATCCATTGAAAAAAATAAAAATATAGTCATAAATTTACTTAGATCTAGTTCATCTATTTTCAACCCTTACTCGTATAGAGTAATAATAATAAAAACCCTAAAGGATATTACCCGTGCAAAATGGATTTGGCCCTTCCCTTGGACCGTTTGATTGGTCCGATGCCCTGCTTCTTGAAAAACAACTCACAGAAGATGAAAGAATGTTACGTGATGCGGCGCATATTTTCGCTCAAGAAAAGCTTCAAACTAAAGTCATTGATGCAAATCGTGAAGAGCTGAGCGACCCTGAAATATTTAGAGAAATGGGTGAAGCGGGACTACTTGGGGTCACTATCCCTGAGAATTATGGTGGACTTGGTGCTGGTTATGTCACCTATGGTCTGGTTGCTAGAGAGATTGAACGCGTTGATTCAGGTTATCGCTCGATGATGTCAGTACAGTCTAGTTTAGTGATGTATCCTATCAATGCTTATGGCTCAGATGAACAGAAAGAAAAATATTTACCCAAACTTGCAAGTGGTGAATTGATAGGATGTTTCGGATTAACAGAGCCTGATGCAGGTTCCGACCCCTCTTCCATGCGCACAGTGGCTAAAAAAATAGACGGAGGTTATCGCCTTTCTGGAACAAAGATGTGGATTTCAAATTCACCCTTCGCCGATGTGTTTATCGTTTGGGCAAAATCACAAGCCCATGACGGGCAGATCAAAGGTTTTATTCTCGAGAAAGGCATGGAAGGACTGTCAGCACCTAAGATAGAAGGCAAACTATCCTTAAGGGCTTCTGTAACCGGTGAAATCGTTATGGACGGCGTAGAGGTGAGAGAAGACGCATTATTGCCAGGTGTTTCAGGACTTAAAGGGCCTTTTGGTTGCTTGAACCGTGCCAGATATGGAATTGCTTGGGGCGTTTTAGGAGCCGCAGAATTTTGTTGGCATGCGGCACGTCAATATGGATTAGACCGAAAGCAATTTAACCGTCCCCTTGCTCAAACGCAGCTCTTTCAAAAAAAATTAGCCGATATGCAAACTGAGATTTCTCTGGGTCTTCAAGCAGCACTGCAAGTTGGTCGTTTAATGGATGAAGGGACAGCAGCCCCTGAAATGATCAGTCTTATCAAACGAAATAATTGTGGAAAGGCTCTTGATATATCCCGTATGTCCAGAGACATGCATGGTGGTAACGGTATTTCTGAAGAGTTTCAGATTATGCGCCATATGGTCAATCTTGAAACAGTGAATACATATGAAGGTACACATGATGTCCATGCATTAATACTGGGGCGTGCGCAAACCGGTCTACAGGCATTTTTTTAAGGAATAAGTTATGGATCGTGCAAATATTGTCCATCAAAACTTCTTAGACAGAGTAAGTGCAGAAGATTTCCCAGACGGTAAAGCACCCACAGGCCCTTTAACCAGCCAACAAGCCATAACCATTTTTCGCACCGGATGCTTAACCCGAGCTTTAGACCGAAAAAGTCGCGAGATGCAAGCACAGGGACAAGGCTTCTACACAATCGGCTCCTCTGGTCATGAAGGCATCGCCGCCATTGCGGCAGCCTTAAGGTTGGGGGACATGGCATTTCTTCATTACCGTGACGCTGCTTTTCAAATCCAAAGATCTAAAATGGTTCCCGGGCAATCCATTACGTGGGATATGCTCTTATCGTTTGCATGTGCAAAAGAAGACCCGATCTCTGGAGGTCGACACAAAGTTCTGGGATCCAAAAAACTTAATATTCCACCGCAAACGTCAACAATCGCAAGCCACTTACCAAAAGCTGTAGGCGCCGCCTATTCCATGTGGATGCGTGATTATGATTAAAGTTTTATGGTTATTTACTGGAGGATGTGTATCCCTTCATACCAAACTGGACTACTCAAAGGATTTGCCTACAAGAATATAATTCAATTTAATTTGTTTATACTACATTTCTGAGTATAATATACATAGCGCCGATTTGATTACTAGCTTGCGGGCGCAATATAAATACAGCTAAAGCAGCGGAATGGACCGTCTTGCTTTTAGCTAGGCGGTTTTTTATTGGTCTGACCCACCATACGGGTTCGGTATTTGATGTTCAGCTTGTACACCGAGACATTTCGTCTGAAGTACTAAAGAGGAGAACTACAATGATTACTAAACGTTCATTTTTAAGAGGATCTGGAGGTCTTCTTGGCGGCACACTATTATGTAAATATTTCAATAATTTTGAAAGTTATGGAAAAGGCTTAATTGAAAGCTCCAAGGACTTTAAGAATGCATTATTTATTGATACATCGAACGGATGGTTTGAATTAGGAAGTTGGGATATTGCCGAATGGGGAGCCCCTAAATTCGTAAGGGACGAGTTACCGACTTGGTCTGAATATCTTGAGGCTGTCAAGGAAGATTGGTTTGACTGCAATGACCCAGAAGATGTTATGCGTATTTATACCGAATATGGAATAAAGCCGTGTGAATATGGGCAACTGGTTGATGCCCGTAAATGGTTTTTTGAGTTTGAGTCTTCAAGTCGAGAGTTCCGAAGTTTCGCGCCACCTTGGCGTGCCCATGATTATCTTATCGACTTAGGTTTAGGTCCTGAACTTCATAATACTGACTTTAATATTAACGATGGTTTGCTTTTTTTTACTGACCCTGATGATATTTATGAGCTTTACCTAGATTACGTGTTGCCACAAACTTCTATGACCTTAACTCTGTTACAAAAGAAGCTAATTGAACTGAACGAGCCAACAAAAATAGTGATGAATTATGATAGTTAACCCCTTATATTTGCAGAAATTTAAAAAGCCAATACCAGAACAGGATAACTCGCCTGTTACAGATGAGCATCTAGATTATATATTAGTCTTAATGGTCGACCAATATTGCGAAACATTGGAGCATTATGCGGAAGTAAGGAATGTGGTGTTAGACCTTGTAAGGTCTGGCAGGACAAAATATCCTGGTGAGGCATATTCT
>DGPL01000040.1:0-31363 GCA_002390425.1 Kordiimonadaceae bacterium UBA4441
GCTTGCTGGATCAAGGAGGCGTGCGTTTTTATAAAGCGTATGAGTGCTCATGATGCTTCTCCTTCTCTTTTACCACGGGTAAGCAGGTCAAGACATGCCATGCGAACAGCAACACCCATTTCAACCTGTTCTTGAATGGCACTGCGGGTTAAATCATCGGCAACGGCCGCATCAATCTCAACCCCGCGGTTCATAGGACCCGGATGCATAATCATGGCATCTTCTTTGGCATTTTTAAGTTTTTCGTAGTCAAGCCCGTAAAGGGAGAAATATTCACTAACGCTTGGGAAATAACCACCATGCATCCGTTCCGTTTGCAGGCGCAACATCATAACAATATCGCATCCCTTTAATCCTTCTTCCATATTATAGAAAACTTCTGCCCCTAAGCGTTCTGCACCAGCTGGGATCAGGGTAGGTGGGCCAATAAGACGCACGCGCGCCCCCATGATATTAAGTAGATGAATATTGGACCGGGCCACTCGGCTATGAAGGACATCGCCACATATGGCGACGGTTAATCGAGCGAGACGGCCCTTGCGGCGGCGAATTGTTAGTGCATCGAGAAGGGCTTGTGTCGGGTGTTCATGTTTACCGTCCCCTGCATTAAGGACGGCGCAGTCGACTTTTCGCGAAAGTAATTTTACGGCACCAGATGATCCGTGCCTCACAACCAATAAATCGGGACGCATTGCGTTTAATGTTGATGCCGTATCGATTAATGTTTCCCCTTTTTTAATCGATGAAGTCGATGTCGACATATTAATCACATCCGCACCAAGACGTTTTCCGGCGAGCTCAAACGACATACGAGTTCTTGTGGAATTTTCGAAGAAAAGATTAATCTGTGTTAAGCCACTTAGCAGATCTTTTTTCTTATTGGTGCGGCGGTTCTGCTCAACATATTCATCGGCAAGATCAAGAATTTGCGTTATTTCGGCTTCTTTAAGCCCTTCGATAGCAAGCAAATGGGGATGGGGGAATAGTGACATAATCAGTCCTTAAATCCTAAAAATGAGTAAGGTTCTGAAAATCAATTATATAGAGATAATCTCTTGATATGGCAAGTGTTTTATAGAAGGGCTAATCTTTAGAAAGATTGTCGAGAACCCCTTGTAAAATATAGGACGCCGCTAACTTATCGACAAGCTCACCTTGGCGCTTGCGACTTGCGTCCGCCTCAATAAGGGTACGGGTTACGGCAATTGTAGATAAACGCTCATCCCAAAAACTGATAGGAATATCAGTTTTCTCTGCCATATTTTTTGCGAATTGCCTAGTTGATTGACATCTTGGTCCCTCTGATCCATCCATGTTTTTCGGAAGCCCAAGGACGAGTCCCCCGACATTTTGTTCTTTAATGATGGTAAGAAGTCGTTCTGCATCCTGTGTGAACTTCTTCCGTTTAATGGTTTCCATCGGACTGGCAATGGTCAATCTTATATCACTTAAGGCAAGTCCAATCGTCTTGGATCCAAGGTCAAGTCCTAATAAACGTTCACCTTTTTTGAGGTGGGATTTTATTTCATTAATTTCAATTTCCATAGTGCCGCTTATACAGTCATCACTTTGATTTTAGCAATATATATTTCTCTTGTGTTTCGCACCGTTATGTATAATCATGAATGCATTCCTAGGGGAGTCCGAAGGACTGAGACTCTGTAAGTAAATTCAGTAACCCTTAGAACCTGATCCGGGTTATTCCGGCGGAGGGAAGGAATTTAAAAATTCTAAAACCGTTACCGCTACCTATCCCGGGTCTCCTTATATAAAATTATTGGAGATCCAAGCTATGAACGTTGAAACAAAATTTGAAGAAAATGCCCAAGAAATTAAGGTCACAACTGGACCTTTGCCCGCATCCACGAAAATTTATGTTGAGGGCACTGACCCAACCATTCAAGTACCAATGCGCGAAATTGCGCTTGAGCCATCCGCGGATGAACCTGATTTAAAAGTCTATGACACATCTGGGCCTTATACGGATGAAAATGTTAAAATTGATATTTTTAAAGGCTTAAATCGTGACCGCCAAATATGGGTTACGAAACGCGGTGACGTGGAAGAATATGAAGGGCGCGAAATAAAACCAGAAGATAACGGCGGCGCCACAGGTAAATTCCTTGCACGAGAATTTCCGGTCAAAAATAATCCTCTTCGTGCGAAACCCGGCAAAATTGTTACCCAATATCAATACGCAAAAGCGGGTATTATTACCAAAGAAATGGAATATATCGCTATTCGTGAAAATATGTCCCGCGCTGAAATGGGCGCAAGCTACCAAAAAGACGAATATGCAGAAAGCTTTGGGGCTAATATCCCGGATCAAATCACACCAGAATTTGTAAGATCAGAAATCGCCGCAGGTCGCGCTATTATCCCGCGCAACATCAATCACCCAGAAGCGGAGCCAATGATTATTGGTCGTAATTTTCTTGTTAAAATTAACGCAAATATCGGTAACAGCGCGGTAACATCATCTGTCGCCGAAGAAGTGGATAAAATGGTTTGGGCAACCCGTTGGGGTGCGGATAACGTGATGGACTTATCGACGGGCCGTAATATCCATAATACCCGCGAATGGATCATCCGTAATTCACCAGTTCCAATTGGAACCGTTCCTATTTACCAAGCCCTTGAAAAAGTAAACGGCGTTGCCGAGGACTTAACATGGGAAGTGTACCGCGATACTTTAATCGAGCAAGCCGAGCAGGGCGTTGATTATTTCACCATTCATGCGGGCGTGCTTTTACGTTATGTGCCAATGACCGCAAAACGGGTTACGGGCATTGTCTCTCGCGGTGGATCGATCATGGCGAAATGGTGCCTCGCGCATCACAAGGAAAGCTTCCTTTATGAACATTTCGAGGAAATCTGTGACATTATGGCCGCTTATGATGTTTCATTCTCACTGGGTGATGGCCTGCGTCCAGGCAGTATTGCGGATGCCAATGACGAAGCACAATTTGCGGAACTTGAAACGCTTGGTGAACTGACCAAAATTGCATGGGCAAAAGGTTGTCAGGTCATGATTGAAGGACCGGGCCATGTGCCGATGAACAAAATTAAAATCAATATGGATAAGCAATTAAAAGAATGCCATGAAGCCCCCTTTTATACATTGGGCCCACTGACAACCGATATTGCGCCGGGATATGACCATATTACATCCGGTATCGGCGCCGCCATGATCGGTTGGTTTGGTTGCGCGATGCTTTGTTATGTGACACCGAAGGAACATTTAGGTCTTCCAAACAGGGATGATGTAAAAACCGGCGTGATTACTTATAAAATTGCGGCACACGCCGCCGACCTTGCCAAAGGGCACCCGGGCGCACAGCTCAGGGATGACGCCATGAGCCGCGCACGCTTTGAATTTCGCTGGATCGACCAATTTAATATCGGCCTCGACCCGGAAAAGGCACGCGAATACCACGATCAAACCCTCCCGAAAGAAGCCCATAAAGTGGCGCATTTCTGTTCCATGTGTGGTCCAAAATTCTGCTCCATGAAAATCAGCCAAGAAGTCCGCGATTTCGCCGAAAGCGGTATGAGTGAAATGAGCGAGAAATTCAAAAACGAAGGGTCAGAAATATACCAAACCGTCGACGCCAATAAAAATGCGAACGAGAGCCTTTAGGGGCTCACGCTATTTACGGGAAAATTTTCATAACATTATTTAAATTCTCTTTCTTGATCTCTAAAGGGAAAAGGATTAAAAGCGGGAGAAATTTTTCTATGATTTTAAAGAGACTTAGTTATGTCAAATTTTCTTGTTGCGGCGCTTTATAAATTTGTAACCTTGCCTGATTTTGAGGCATTACAGGAACCCATTCAAAAAGCCTGTGATGATAATGGGGTTAAGGGCACTCTTTTGCTTGCTAGCGAAGGGATCAATGGCACGGTCGCGGGCACCGAGGAGGGTATTCGTGCGCTTTTAAGTTTCTTGCATAACATGCCAGAATTTCGTGATTTAAATCATAAAGAAAGCTGGGCGGAAGAAATGCCCTTCTTGCGGATGAAGGTGCGATTAAAGAAAGAAATCGTTACCATGGGCGTGCCCGGCACGGATCCGCAAAAAATTGTGGGCACATACGTAAAGCCGGATGAATGGAATGACTTGATCAGTGATCCTGATGTGGTGCTTGTTGATACGCGCAATGATTATGAAGTTGAAATTGGCACCTTTAAAGGGGCGATTGATCCAAAAACCACAAATTTCCGTGATTTTCCCGATTGGGTTCAGCGCAATCATAATGTGCTGAGTAAACCCAAAGTTGCCATGTTTTGCACGGGCGGTATTCGCTGCGAAAAATCAACGGCCTATATGAAAGAACAGGGATATGAAGATGTTTATCACCTTGAGGGTGGTATTTTGAAATATCTTGAAGAAGTACCAAAAGAAGAAAGCCTGTGGGAAGGGGAATGCTTTGTTTTTGATAATCGCGTTTCCGTTAAACATGGCCTTGAAGAAGGATCATATGATCAATGTTATGGCTGTCGCTGGCCTATAACAGACGATGATAAGAAATCTGAACATTATATTAAGGGCGTCTGTTGCCCCCGCTGTTATAAAGACACACCAGAAGAGAAAAAACAGCGTTCAGCAGAACGACAAAAACAAATTGATCTTGCGAGAGAACGCGGCGAGCAGCATATTGCCATCAATATGAAAGAAGTTAGAACGCTTGCTCAAGAAAAAAAGATCCAAGAGAAAAAAGATCAAGCGATCATTGATCAAAATAAAGCGACCAAATAATTTTTTTCTTCACACTATTGTGAATTGACCTCTTTAGAAAAACGTCCAGAATGACTTTTTTAAATTCATTGTGGATATTCTAAATGACGAACATCTTTAAAACTATTTTAATAACTATCACAATAGGGGTGATCGGTTTTTCAATAGTGAATGCGCAAGAAAATCCTTTCGGCACAGAGGGTATTAATCATACCGGACTTGCGGTCAGCAGGCTTGATGAAAGTGTGAGCTTTTTTGTGGAAGGGCTTGGCTGGAAAAAAGTGGGTGGTGATCCTGATTACCCCTCCGTCTTTGTTAGTAATGGCAAAACCTTGATCACTCTTTGGCAAGTGGAGGATCCGATGACTGCGATACCATTTCATCGCTGTAAAAATATTGGATTACATCACCTCGCGATTACCGTGGAAAGTTTGGAAAAACTACACGCACTTCATGACCGAATAAAAGAAATTGAAGGCGTTAATATTGAATTTGCGCCGGAGTATTTAGGAAACGGTCCTACAACTCATATGATGATTAATGAACCAAGTGGTATTCGCCTTGAATTCATTGTTCCGGGTGATAGGATTAAACAATGATGAAAAGGTATTTTTCAAATTTATTCATTTTAGGTTTTCTCTTTATCAATTCTGCGGCAATAGCACAGGATATTGAGGAAATGGAGGCCGAAGTCGCGAAAATTGAAAATGCATTTGCCAAGACAATGACGGATCGGGATTTTGACGCATTTCAATCGTTTCTTGATCCTGATACTGTTTTTTGGAGTGACGGAAAACCGCTTCGTGGCGCAAAAGCTGTAGCGGCTGGGTGGAAGCCTCTATATGAAAGTACGGAAGTGCCATTTTCTTGGAAATCTGAAACAGTACTCGTTAATCCGGATGGACGGATTGTCTTTAGCACTGGCCCCGTAATGAATGCCAATGGGGAAATTTATGCATATTTTAATTCAGTCTGGCGAAAGAATGATGCGGGGGAATGGAAAATTATTTTTGATAAAGGAACGAACCTTAACCAATAAAATTTTATTAGGTGAACGTTTAAATTGATAATTTCTTCTTTATTTGATTTCCGACCAAATTGCCTGCGAAAGCGGATACAAACCAAACCCAACCACTTAAACTGGCACTACTGATGCCACTAAAAAAGGCACCAATGTTGCATCCATATGCAATACGTGAACCATATCCGAGCATTAATCCGCCAATAATAGATATTAGGACCATTTTAAGGCTGATATTCCATTGAGGTTTAAAACTTCCCATTGTTAATGCAGCGACTAGTGATCCTAATAAAATACCAATATTCATTACCGATGTGACATCGAAAAAGACGGACCGTTCAAGTGGAGCTGAATTTTGCCAGTAATTCCACGTTGTAAGGTCCGCACCAGCCGCCGTCATTGTTTTTGAACCCCATAGCACGAACGCGCTCGTGACACCCCATGGCCTTCCGGCGAGGGCCAGTGTTAAGAAGTTAGCAAACACCAAAAGAACCACGACACTGAGAATAGGCCAATTTCCAATTATAATGCGTTTGAGGCCAAGTTTTTCATTATCTTCATTTAGCGGAAGAACTTTACCGTGTTTGCGTTTTTCGAAGACAATTGTAAAAAGTGCCACGGCCGCGCATATTAAAAGGGTTACACCAAGCCCACCGAAAAGACCAAATTCATTGGTTAAATCAACGCGTATTCCGGGTAAGGAACGCCAGTATTCAATATCATAAGCACCCCATACTCCCCCAATGATAAATCCGACCAGGGTAATCGACACGCGGACGCTTCCGGCCCCCGCCCAAGAAAGGGCACCAGACGCACAACATCCGCCAAACTGCATTCCTATTCCAAAAATAAAGCTGCCGAATATCGTTGCGATACCAAAGGGCACAACAAAACCCCTGACGTCGGAACCAAATAAAGTGCCGCTATCAAGAATAGGATAAAATATTGCTGATGCGAGCGCGAGAATAAGCATTTGTGCTCTTAATCCGCGGCCATCGCGTCGATTAATCCAAGCAACCCATCCCCCGGTAAAACCGAAATTACCAAACACGAGTGTCAAACCGATTAAGATACCGACCATAGCGAGTAAAGCGTTATTTATTCCCGCAGTATTATAGACGCTGAATAATACGAGAGCGGTCAGAACAATTGATAAAAGTCGCCACGTATAATTTTTAACAGGAGGAGAAGTATAAGATGATGTGGCGTCTGACATTAATTTTGCTCTAGATTGATTATGATTTTGTATCATCTGTATTAACGCACAGCATAATGATAAAGGCTAGTTATTTTATATTTTCAAAATAAAATTTTGTTTTTTATTAAATAAATGAATAATATTTTGATGATTATGTATTTTTATGTATATTTTATGTAAAAAAGCCTATTACTAGGCTTGCTAATGAATAAGATTTCCCTATACTGCGCCGCAAACATAAGAATCGTAATTCTATAGGGAAAAATAGATGTCTATTAATAAAGTTGTGCTTGCTTATTCTGGCGGTCTGGATACATCGATTATTCTGAAATGGCTGCAAGATGAATATCAATGCGAAGTGGTTACTTTTACAGCGGACCTTGGTCAAGGTGAAGAGCTCGAACCGGCCCGTAAAAAGGCGGAAATGTTTGGCGTAAAAGATATTTACATTGACGATCTACGTGAAGAATTTGTCCGTGATTTTGTTTTTCCGATGTTTCGTGCCAATGCGCTTTACGAAGGAACCTACCTTCTTGGGACATCAATCGCGCGACCATTAATCGCAAAGCGTCAAATCGAAATTGCCGCAGAAGTTGGTGCCGAAGCCGTTTGCCATGGTGCGACAGGTAAAGGAAACGATCAAATAAGATTTGAACTTGGTTATTATGCACTTAATCCTGAAATCAAAGTCATCGCCCCTTGGCGCGAATGGGATTTGAACAGCCGTGAAAAGCTTATTGATTATGCCGAAAAGCATCAAATTCCGATCGCGAAAGATAAAAGAGGGGAAGCACCATTTTCCGTAGATGCCAACCTTCTTCATACTTCAAGTGAAGGTAAGCTTCTGGAAGATCCGTGGGAAGAAGCACCGGAATATGTCTATGGCCGCATTAATTCACCGGAAAGTGCACCTGACGAACCTACATATATTGATATTGAATTTGAAAAGGGTGACGCCGTAGCCATTAATGGTGAAAAAATGAGCCCGGCTACGATCCTTACTAAATTAAACGATCTTGGTCGAATTAACGGTATCGGTCGTCTTGATTTACTTGAAAATAGATACATCGGAATGAAGTCCCGCGGTATCTACGAAACGCCTGGTGGCACAATTTTGTTAACCGCACATCGTGGTATGGAAAGCATCACTATTGATCGTGGTGCCATGCATTTAAAAGACGAAATTATGCCGAAATATGCTGAAGCCATTTATAATGGTTTCTGGTATTCACCAGAGCGTGAAATGATGCAGGCCTTAATCGACAAATCACAAGAAGATGTTTATGGCACAGTACGCCTTAAACTTTATAAAGGATCGGCGATGCTTGTTGGCCGTAAATCACCACGTTCATTATATTCGATGGAACATGTCACCTTCGAAGAAGATGAAGTGTATGATCAACGCGATGCGGAAGGCTTCATTAAACTTAATGCTCTTCGTCTGCGTTTACGTAATATGCGTGGTTAAAAACGAATATCTAAAATCCGAATTGGCGGTCTTACTCTTTATGGGGTAAGGCCGTTTTCTGGTTCAGGCTCGTAATCACCCCACATCATATCCCATGTAACGTCAAGCGCTCTGCCACTTGGACCTCTAAAGCTACCATATTGAACATGTTGTTCCGGGTTGTTGCGGTCAACGATAATTCCCCAAATGGGTTGAATTTTATGGGGTTCCGCACTATAGCGCGCATCACCAAGACCACCTTGATATTCAAAAAGAAATCCTTCAGCAAAATAATCAAAGCGGCGAATATCATTGCGAGCAACACTATCTGAACCAATCTCAGGGTAGATTTTTTCCGGATCAATGGCAGCAACGGAAGAACCTTCTATGATTGAAGGTTTTTTAAATGGTGGTGCTACAACCGCATTTACATAATAATTATTGTCATATTCATAGACGGTCCGCCAGACGATTAAATTCCCAATGGAAGGATTAAGTTTAATTCGCTCGACTTGATGTCCACGACTTTCTGCGAGTTGTTCAATTGTATTTGTAACGCGGGCATTTTGCAAAAACCCAAGTGACATATAGAATAAAAATACACCCATGCCAATTCGCGCGACCTTAGCGGACTTGCCCTTGGCGCTATAAATGACGAACACAATGAGCGGAATTGTTACCAAAGGATCAATAATGGATATTGAATCCCAAGTGACACGGGCATTGGATAGGGGCCAAAAAAGTCGTGTGCCGTAACTAGTACATGCATCAAGGGTGGCATGTGTGGCGTACCCCAATGTTGCGAATTTAAAAATGGTTATAAAATCCCAACTTTTCCTTTTGAGTATTTTATTGAATAAGAGCCAAATGGCCGTGGCAACAAGGGCGCCACCAAAGGGAATAAACCAGATTGAATGAGTAAAATGGCGATGGTATTCAATGCTAAGTAATGGATCAGTCGATGATTTGATTACAATATCAAGATCAGGGGCCAATCCACCACAAATTCCAGCAAAACACGCAATAGCCATTGTTTTTTTATTTGAGAAACTTTGTGAAAATGCACCGCCAAGTGCGCCCTGAGTAAATGGATCCATTTTTATGCCTTTTTATTATGGCGTTAATATAGGTAGTGGAAACGCTAAGTGCAATAATTTGTTATATTGTTGCGTTTTTTTAAGTGATTTTTGAGGATGGATTTGCTACTGTCCGCGCCATGAGCACAGATTGGCGACATATATGGCAAACCATTCGCGATTGGGATGGTGAAGGCCGTCAAATGGCATTGGCAACCGTTGTAAAAACATGGGGGTCATCGCCGAGACCTGTGGGCAGCCACCTTGTTATTGATGCAGAAGGGCATATGGAAGGGTCCGTATCTGGTGGGTGTGTCGACGGTGTTGTGGTCACGACCGCATTTGAAGTTATAAAAAGCGGTAAAGGAGAACTTCTTAAATTTGAAGTTGCTACAGATCAGGCATGGGAAGTGGGCCTTAGTTGCGGCGGTGAAGTTCATATAATTGTCGAACCACTATTAGATATTCAGAAAACGTGCGTTTACTTACTTGATGGTGATCCACATGAAGTCAGAACGATCGAGGCCACAATAAAAACGGCAGACGATGAAATATTCATTCATGAATATAAACCTTTACTGAAGTTAATTGTCGTCGGTGCCGTTCACATTTCACAAGGGCTTGTGAAAATGGCGGAAGCACTTGATATCGATGTCACATTGATTGATCCCCGAATGGCATATGCCAGTGAAGAAAGATTTCCAGGTACACGATTTATTACCGATTGGCCTGATGAAGCTTTGGAAGAAATAGGCATTAATTCTAGTACGGCTATTGTGACGCTCAGTCACGATCCAAAACTTGATGACCCCGCCCTTGAAGTTGCGATGAAATCAGATGCTTTTTATATCGCCGCACTAGGCAGTCGCAAAACCCAGCAAGAGCGCAGCGCACGTCTAAAAGAAAAAGGTTTTTCAGAAAAGGAAATTGCAAGAATTCATGGACCTGCGGGACTTGATATTGGTAGTCTTGAGCCAGCGGAGATTGCGCTTTCTATCCTGGCGGAGCTCGTTTCCATTCGACGTTCTGAAAATATAAAGGGTATCGCGTGACAAGCCGCATCGCCGCGATAGTATTGGCCGCGGGTCAGTCTACCCGTATGGGTGAAGAAAATAAATTACTTCTAACCTTTAACGATAAAACCATGGTAAATTATGTGGTTGAACAACTTGTTGCGAGTAAAGTATCAAGCATTTATGTGGTAACCGGTAATGACGCAAGTGCGGTTAAAAGTAGCATTCAAGCAAAAGTGAATTTTGTCAATAATCCTGAATTTTTTAAAGGGCTTAGCTCATCAGTTAAGGCAGGCATAGAGTCATTACCCGAGGACGTTGATGGTGTCATGATCTGTCTTGGAGATATGCCCTATATTACATCAAAAAATTATAACGATTTAATCACTGCCTTTAACGATAAAATGATCATTGCACCGACAACAAATGGAAAAATTGGTAATCCGCTTATATTCGCACGCCAATATTTTGATGACTTTTATGCCCTAAATGGGGATAAAGGCGCCAGAAAACTCTTAAAAAAATATCCCGATAATATCATAGAAGTAGATCTTAATACCGAAGCCATCTTCCACGATATTGATACCCCAGAAGAATATGAAGAAATATAGAGCAGCTTGTATTTGATTTAATTCCCGATATATTATGTATTAAGGGAGGAAGAATATGACTGAGAAAAATAAAACACTCGTCGTCGATCCGCTTGATCAAGCGGCAGGCAATGGCCTTATGAGCAGACGGCTTTTCTTAAATTCAGCAATTGCCGGCGGTGCGACACTCGCAACCGCAGGAAACGCTTTTGCACAGGAAGCTGTTGTTGGTGAAGGTCAAGAAGAATGGACGTTAATGCCGGGGGATGATTTGCCCGAATATGGTGATGTTAGTCGTTACGAAAAGGGACGCGTAAAACGATTTGTAGCACCGCCACCGGGTCTTGCAACGGCATCACTTTCCGGGCGTACGCCGCTTCATCTTCTTCATGGTACTATTACCCCAAGCGGTCTTCATTTTGAAGTAACCCACCACGGCATTCCTGATATTGATCCGGACAGGCACGAAATGGTGATCCATGGCATGGTCAAGAAACCATTTAAATGGAATGTGGAACAGCTTGAAAATTATCCGACGGTTTCAAGGCAATATTTCCTCGAGTGCTCTGGAAATACCCGCGTCAATTGGGCCGACCCGAAACCGGATCAGAATTTTATGTATATGACACATGGTCTTGTTTCCGGCAGCGAATGGACGGGCGTACCACTATCAACCTTGTTAGATGAATGTGGTGTTTCACCAGATGCAAAATGGATTATCGCCGAAGGGGCGGATAGTGGATCCCTAGCGCGGTCTATTCCTATTGATAAAGCTCTTGATGATACGATGGTTGCCATTTATCAAAATGGTGAACGTTTACGTCCAAGCCAGGGCTATCCAATGCGGATATTAAACCCTGGTTTTGAGGGGAACGTATCCATTAAATGGGTGCGTTCACTTTATGTTACTGATAAGCCTGTGATGTCACGCTTTGAAACATCGAAATATACCGACAAATTACATGACGGTAAATCATTGCAGTTCTCCCTTGAAATGGATGTGAAGTCGGTTATCACACGTCCGTCTAATGCATTAAGCCTTGAAAAGCGGGGAATGTATGAAATTACTGGTCTGGCTTGGTCAGGACGAGGCAAA
Organism: Kordiimonadaceae bacterium UBA4441; assembly: GCA_002390425.1. GTDB lineage: Bacteria > Pseudomonadota > Alphaproteobacteria > Sphingomonadales > Emcibacteraceae > Pseudemcibacter. The sequence goes on from DGPL01000040.1 coordinate 12,180, forward strand.
ATTGCCAAGGTTGAAGTGTCCGCCGATGGCGGCCGCACGTGGGCAGAAGCCATGCTTGAAGGACCAATCCAAAGCAAAATGCTAACACGGTTTAGAATTCCTTGGATGTGGGAAGGAAGGCCTGCGATCCTGCAAAGCCGCGCTATTGACGAATTTGGCCGTGTGCAACCCAGCCGTAAAGAACTTCTCGCTGCGCGTGGAAGGCAAGCATATTATCATTATCATGCGATCCATAGCTGGTCCATTAATGCTAGGGGGGCAGTAAGACATGTTTTTGCGTAAAATACTTATGGCTTCTTTATTGCTTTGTGGCGCAACCATAACAGTTGCGCAGGAAAGTCGATTTGGAACGCCAGCCACACAAGCGGATATTGACAAACGCTTTTGGTCCACATTCCCGGACGGTGAAAATTTGCCAGACGGGCAGGGCACAGCAATGCTCGGAAAACCATTATTTGAAGAACAATGCACAATTTGCCACGGAACACCCGAAGCACGCGGTGAAAATGATGTTCTTTTTGGTGGGCATGGTACAATTGGTACTGATAAGGCTTTGGCTACAGTTGGTAGTTACTGGCCATATGCTACAACGGTTTTTAATTATATCAGAAAAGCAATGCCCTACACGGCACCGATGTCCATGACGAACAGCGAATATTATTCAATAACGGCTTATTTGCTTTATGAAAACGGCATAATCGGTGAAGGGGATGTGATTAACAAAGAAACACTTCCCGACGTTAAAATGCCAAATGCAGGTAATTTCATCATGGCCTATCCCGAAGTTCCGGAAGAATATAGCATTCAGAAATAATTGTTTAAAATTTCAAAAGAAAAGAGCCATTCTGCGTCATGCGGAAGGGCTCTTTTTTAATGGGTTAATCTTTATTCTATTCCGTAAAATTATCGATTTGAATTTCCGGTAATTCACCAGCTGGCGTAAACCCTAAAATCTTTCCGTAGAAAACAAGCTCACTTTCAAGGGCGTGAATAATATTCTCTTTTTTACCAAACCCGTGATACTCACCTTCATAAGGATAGTATGCCACGGGCACCCCTTTTTCACGAAGGGCTGATACGATCAGTTCCGATTGGTTTGGCGGTACAACTTCATCAAGCAAGCCTTGGAACGTAATCAGCGGGCTTGTAAATCCATCAAGGTAGTTAATTGGAGAACGTGCCTTATAGATATCGATATCTTCCGGATAACGACCGATAAGACTGTCCAAATATCGACTTTCATATTTATGAGTATCACGTGCTAATACCTCAAGATCACTGATGCCGTAATAATTAGCACCAGCTGCGAAGACATCATGCTGAGAAAGGGCCACAAGTACGCTGTATCCTCCAGCACTGCCGCCCGCGATAAGTAGTCTCTCCGGATCAGCCAACCCTTGTTCCACAAGGTAATCTAGACCTGCTTTGGTATCATCAATGTCGACAACGCCCCATTGACCACGGAGCCGTTCACGGTAATTGCGGCCATATCCTGTGCTGCCACCATAATTGATGTCGATGATAGCAAAACCGCGTGTTGTCCAATATTGACGATTAAGTCTAAAGGCGGCACTTGTCGCGCCAGTAGGCCCGCCATGAAGGCGCACGATGGTTGGGGGAAGTTCACCTTCTGGTGCGGTATAGTTTGGATTTTTAGGTGCATAATAAAAGGCATGCACATCTTCGCCTTTTTGATTTGGGAATGTGATGGCTTCCGGTACGGAAACATAGGCATCATCAACCATTTGGTCTTGTGATATTTTGATGGTTTCAAACTCACCATCATCCCATTCAACAATTTCTGTAGCTGATGTCGCCGTTGCGGCTAATAAAAAGACATCATCACCATCAGAATAAACTTTTGAAATGCTGACATAGGGTGTTTCAATTTCGGTCACTTCACCATTCATTAAATTTACGGTCGCAAGATGTGATGTACCGCCGGATCCGTATTTTGCGATGATTTGATCATCCCCATAAAAAGCCCAGCTATGGGTGCCAAGCGCACCCGATTTGCCAAATTCAATTTCTTTTCTTGTGATGGAACGACTATCTTGCTCGTCTTCTTCATAAATTTGGAAATTCCACCATCCCGTTGGATCAGAAATATAATATAAATCTCCATTTTTGTTAAAGCGCGGCTCTTGCACAGAAAGGCTCGCGCGTTCAACAATGGTCTTTGTACCTGAAATGCTTCCATTCTCTGATAAGGATGCTTGCCACATTTTGGTATCGTCCCAATTCATGTTGGGATGGTCCCATGTGATCCAGACGAGCGTATTACCGTCCGGACTAATCGCGGGGCTTGAAACAAAATCAGTGCCACTGAATAATGATCTAACTTTACTGCCCCCTTCAAGAGATACGGCAACCAATGTATTGACCGGTTCACCATCAAAAGTGTGATCTTCCTGAACACAAATAAGCTGATTATGGGACGCATCCATGATGCAATCCGCATAACGGTATCCTTCACTTGTTAAGGCTTCGGGTGTTCCTTCACCATTATAGCGGTATAATTTCTGATCTTTATGATTTGAGAAATAAATCATACCGTCATCAACGAAATATGATCCGCCCCCATATTCATGGACGCGGGTGCGGCTGCTATAGTCGGCCGGAATAGCGTCTGAAATATTGCCATCTTCATCGCGTTTTACGATTACGCGACGTCCACCTTCTTCGGATCTGCTTTCGATCCAGTATAAATCATCACCATCAATGCGAACACTACGCAAACCGACGGCGCTTTCGGTGGTGAGCTCGGCTGAAATAGGGCTTTCCCATGTGCCATACGCCGCTTCTTGGGCGTTGTCACCACAGGCGCTAAGCAAGGCAATGGAAGAAAGAGTGATAGAAATATTTTTTAACATTTTTTGTGACCTTTATTAAGTTGGCCACAGGATAGACCTATGCTTCAAAAATTTAAAGTGAAATTGCAAAGAGATGCGCTTTAATTAAAGAAAAAATTTATACCAAAAATATTAGATTTCTAATTTTTACTAAATCGAAACGCGCTATGAAGAGGGGTTAATTAAGCAAATCTGTCAAATCTTCAATGCTGTAGGCAACGCCAGCTTCATTCACGGCATGGACATCGCCACCTTTGGCGTTGATTTGGATGATTTTCATATTGGCGGTAGTGGCAAATTCGACTTCTTTGATGACGCCGGGGGCGCGGTAAGTATTTTGACCAACCATGACAAGAAGCATGTCACAACGGGTGACTTTATATTTTACATCTTTTAGCCATTTTGAATTTTTGGTATCCGGTTTCATAGACCAGTTCGCGACTTTGAATTTTGCGTCCTTTTCTTGCGACTTTCCAACGACGATATTTTTGAAGGCGCCATCGTTTTCTGTGTCAAAACTGACGAATATTTTTTTCTTGCTCATATGGAAATCCAATCTGTTGCGAAGACTAGTATAGTGCTTTTGGAAAACTTACAAGCAATTAGGAAATTTCAAGCGGCACCGCCGTGGTATATTTCACATGTGTCACAGCGAAATGGGTGTTTACTTCGGAAACCATAGGAAGCTTTAAGAGCTTTTTACGTAAGAAAATTTCATAGGATTGCATATTTTCTGTGACTATCCGGATCAGAAAATCCATTGAGCCGCTAATGGTATAGCATTCTGTGACTTCAGGAAATTCTTTGACCGCCGCTTCAAATTTCTCTAATGCATCTTCTTGAACGTGGCTGAGTTTAACATTTGCAAATGCGGTAATGTTGAGCCCAAGTGCTTTGGTATCCAAAATACCTACGCGTTTTGAAATGATACCTTTTTCTTCTAATCGTTTAATACGTCGCCAGCAAGGTGCCGCTGAAAGCCCGACCCGTTCGGCAAGTTCCGCATTGGTGATGGTTGCATCTTCTTGAATAGCGGATAAGATTTTCTTATCCGTATCGCTCAAATTTATAAGCATAAATTTATCTCTTTTAATAAATAATTTTAATAAATATTCCCTATTATGCGTAAATATTATCAAAATAGAAATAATATTTCAATAAAAATAGAGTAAAATATCCTTATGTAATATTGCGAATTTCGGAGCTGTAAGATGGGTATTAATATAACCTTGAATGATAAATATGAACTTAAAGAAGGCCGTGCTTATATGACGGCAATTCAAGCTTTGGTGCGCATTCCATTGGTGCAACGGTGGAGAGATCAAGAAGAGGGTTTAAATACCGGCGGGTTTATTTCTGGGTATCGTGGTTCACCACTGGGTCATTATGACGCCGAACTTCGCAAGGCAGCGAAATACTTAAAAGCTGAAAATATACATTTTGAAGAAGGAATAAACGAGGAGCTAGGCGCGACCGCCGTTTGGGGCACACAACAGGTCAATATGTATCAGGGCTCCAATGTGGATGGTGTCTTTGGTATTTGGTACGGAAAAGGGCCTGGGGTAGATAGGAGTGGCGATGTTCTTCGTCATGCCAATGCGGCGGGAACAAGTCCTCATGGCGGCGTTCTAGCAATAGCGGGTGACGATCATGCGTGTAAATCTTCAACCATACCCCATCAATCGGATCACACATTTTATTCCACTATGCTTCCGATGCTTTATCCTGCCAATATGCAGGAATTTGTTGAATATGGTCTGCTCGGAATTGCTATGTCACGCTATAGTGGCTGTTGGACGGCCTTTAAAGTCACATCAGAAACCGCGGAAAGCACTGGTGTCGTTGATCTTAGTCGTGAAAACCGGAAAATTATAATGCCGGGTCATGATGATTTTGAAATGCCGGAAGGCGGTCTTCATATCCGTCCAAATGATGTGTGGCGCGATAACGACTATCGCTTGCAACGTTATAAACTTTTCGCGGCGCTTGCATTCGCAAAGAAAAATGATTTAAACCGCGTTGTTTTTGATAGCAGTAAACCACGTTTTGGGATTATCACCAGCGGAAAAACCTATGGTGATGTGCGTCAGGCATTATATGAACTTGGTATTGATGAAAGTGTTGCTGAAAAAATTGGCCTGCGTCTTTATAAGGTTGGCATGCCTTGGCCCCTAGAGCCAGAAGGAATGCGGAATTTCTGCGAAGGGTTGGAAGAAATCCTTATCGTTGAAGAAAAGCGCGAACTGATTGAAAATCAGCTTAAACAACAACTTTTTAACTGGCATGCGGATAAACGACCCAAGATTGTCGGTAAATATGACGAACAAGGAAAATGGCTATTGCCGCCGGAAAATGATTTGTCCGTTGGTTTGATTACCCATGTAATTGCGGATCGAATTTCACATTTTTATCAAGGTGAAATGGTTGAATTTGCTAAAGATTACTTTGATCGACGCGAAGCAATGCAGTCAAGCTATGAACTACCCCTTTTAAGAAAACCGTATTTCTGTTCTGGCTGTCCGCATAATACCTCAACAAATGTACCGGAAGGCAGTCGTGCGACCGCCGGTATTGGATGTCACATCATGGCCATGTGGATGGACCGCAGCACAGATACATTTACCCAGATGGGTGGCGAGGGTGTGCCTTGGATCGGGCAAGCTAATTTCACCGATGAAAAACACATATTCACCAACCTTGGCGATGGCACATATCAACATTCTGGCATATTAGCGATCCGTGCCAGCATCGCGGCGCGCGTTAATATTACGTATAAAATTCTTTATAATGATGCGGTGGCAATGACGGGTGGTCAGCCGGTTGAAGGTGGACTAACCGTTGAAATGATCGCCCAGCAAATGCGCGGAGAAGGCGTGGAACATATCTGGATACTTACAGAAGATATGGACCGTTATAATAACCGCGGTTTAATCCCCGCTGATATACCGATTTTGCCACGTGAAAATTTGGATGCTATCCAAAAAGAAGCACGCGAGATTAAAGGATGTTCAATTATCATTTATGATCAAACCTGCGCCGCGGAAAAAAGACGCCGCCGCAAACGTGGATCATTTCCTGATCCTGATCGACGTGTTTTCATAAATGATGCGGTATGTGAAGGATGCGGCGATTGCTCCGTAAAATCAAATTGCGTATCGGTTGAGCCTATTGAAACGGAATATGGTCGTAAGCGGGTTATTAATCAATCCAGCTGTAATAAGGATTATTCATGCGTCAATGGCTTTTGCCCGTCATTTGTTAGCGTCATAGGTGGTGAGCTCAAAAAACCGAAAGTTACCGGCCTTGATGACTTAATATCTGATATCCCCATGCCGAAAGTGGGCACAGTTGAGACAGAATATAATATTTTGGTCACGGGTGTTGGTGGAACAGGTGTTTTGACCATAGGCGGTATTCTTGGAATGGCCGCTCATGTGGATGGACTCGTCAGTAATTCACTCGATATGACAGGCCTAGCCCAAAAAGGAGGCGCAGTGCTTTCGCATGTACGTTTGGGCAAAGAAATTGAAATATTACGCACGCCTCATATTATGACAGGCTGTGCAGATTTACTTATTGCCTGTGACCTCGTTGTCGCCGCTAGTCCCAATGCCATAGAATGTGTGCGCAGTGATCGTGCTAAATCAGTTATCAATGGTCACAATTCTCCTGTATCTGCCTTCGTTGAAAATAATCAGATTGATTTCAAGCAAGAAGGATTAAAACGTGCTGTTGAAGCGCATACCCTTGATAGCGATCGCCACTATGTTGAGGCGACGGAACTTGCAACTATTTTGCTTGGTGATAGTATTGCGACCAATATGTTCATGATGGGATATGCATGGCAACTCGGACTTATTCCTCTAAGCTTTAATGCGATCAATAAAGCCATTGAGCTCAATGGTGTTGCCGTTAAAGCCAATCAAACCACATTTGCCTGCGGACGAATGGCAGCCCATGACATGGATGCACTTAAGGATTTTGTAAAACCATACATAAGTGCAAATTTTCATGAAGATATTTCTGAGAATGTTTCCGATGTTATAGAAAAAAGAACGAAGAATTTAATCGACTATCATAATGAAACATATGCCAATAAATATATGAAATTAATCAATAAAGTTGGCGCGAAAGACCAGGATAAAATTTATGAAGCAGTGGCAAGGTCCTATTTTAAACTGCTTGCGATCAAAGACGAATATGAAGTCGCTCGTCTTTATACCAATGGTGATTTTCTTAAAAAATTAAATGCCCAATTTGACGGCGATTATAAATTGAAATTTCATATGGCGCCGCCAATTTTTGAAAAGAAAAACGACGCAGGTGAAGTTCAAAAACGCGAGTTTGGCCCATGGATGATGATGTCTCTTAAGCTACTAGCAAAGCTGAAATTTCTGCGCGGAACTATATTCGATGTCTTTGGATATTCTGATGAACGTAAAATGGAACGTTCTTTAATTAAGGAATATGAACATTTGGTACCAAAAGTACTGGACAGACTCACCAAAGAGAATTACCAGTTGTGCCTTGAAATTCTTGAGCTGCCATTATCCTATAAAGGATATGGTCATGTGAAAGAAAAAAATGTCGATAAGGCAAAGAAAAGACAAGAGAAGTTATTAAAGCAACTTGAAGAATTTGAGAGTTTCAAGAAGGCGTCATAAAGAGATAAATAATGATCGATAATAATCAGTTTCGGGGTCACGAGCAGCTCGTCTATTTCAATGATGAAGAGAGTGGCTTAAAAGCATTTATTGCGGTGCATAATACGGTGCTTGGCCCTGGCGCTGGCCCTATGAAAATGAAATGGATGCGCTTAATGATGCACTAAGATTATCACGAGGCATGAGCTATAAAAATGCGATGGCGGGGTTGCCACTCGGTGGCGGTAAAGCAGTAATCATTGCCAATTCAAAAACCGATAAATCGGAAGAACTGTTTAAAAGCATTTGGGCGCTGTGATCAAAAAATGGACGGTAAATATATTACCGCTGAAGACGTGGGCATGACCACCGAAGATATGTTGATCATCGCTAGTGAAACCGATTATATTGCAGGGCTTCCACACGGTGATCATGCTAGTGGTGATCCGTCTCCCTTTACCGCACGCGGCGTTTATAATGGTATCCGTGCTGCAATAAAAAATAAGCTTGGAAAAGATAGTCTTGAAGGTTTAACCGTGGCCGTTCAGGGCGTGGGGCATGTGGGTTTATACTTATGTGAAAATCTACATCGTGATGGCGCTAAGATCATAGTATCGGATATTATTCAAGAACATCTTGATGAAGCTGTCCATAAATATGGTGCAACGATTATTTCCCCAGATGATATATTATCCGTTGAATGTGATGTCTTGTCGCCATGCGCCCTTGGGGCGATTTTAAATGATGATACGATCCCAAATCTTAAAACGGCTATTGTCGCGGGTGGTGCCAATAATCAATTGGCAAACGACAGTCATGGAGTACGTTTAATGGACCGGGGTATTTTATATGCGCCCGATTATGTCATAAATGCGGGTGGAATTATCAATGTATCCGGCGAAACTTCTGGTAATTACGATCTGAGTAGTATCAATTCCAAAGTCGATAATATCTATGACACACTTATACATATTTTCGAGCGTGCTGACGCCGAAAAACGACCAACGAATGTCGTCGCAGATGAAATGGCAGAAGAAATTATTGCAAACGCAAAATGATTTAAGATTTAATCTGTTTTAAGACAGCTTGAAAAAGCGAATTGTCTTTTTTATTTAGTTCTAGTGCTATATCAAAGTGATTAAAGCGGGGCATCTCGATAAATGATGTTTCAATTCCTTTTTCAGTACAGGCTTGCATATATTCATGGGTTTGCCTATGAAATTCGGATGTTTCATTTTCACCTACTGTGAAAATAATTGGGCAGCTTTGATCTGGAATATGATAAAGCGGGCTTAGTGCATGCGCGTCTTTCTTCGTCATTTTAAGGGGATCATTGACATATGTATTTACAATGGGCTCCAGATCGAAAACACCACTAAGACATAACGCACCTTTAACCGGGCATTCATCAAAACCATATTCTTTCCAATTGGTGCTTAGTACTTCAGCAACCAAATGGCCGCCTGCGGAGCTTCCTGAAATGGTAATGTTATTCGTGTCACCACCAAAGCTTGCTGCTTTTTTTATGATCGAAATGATGCCTCTTCTGGTTTGGTCGACAATTTCAAACAAATTTGCTTCTGGGGCAAGTGTATAATCAAAAGCAATAAAAATAACATTATGATCGACGAAATTTGGTGCGGCAAATGCACTTTCATTTTTCGAGAGTTCTTGCCAATATCCACCATGAATGAAGACGTGTATTGGTAATGCTTCATCACTATCAGGGATAAACATGTCCAAATTTGATCGTTTCTCTGGACCATATTTAATGTCGGCTTTCATGATATCTTTTAAGGATCGGTGTGCGGCTCTACTTTCATCAATATACATTTTAATGAATACCATAATGTCATCGATGCAGCTGCTTGGGCTATATTCCCGTTCCAACGTTTCTTTATCCATAGAATGATATGGTTTCATTAAGCGATCCTGTTATGCATTTTTCGTTATATCTAAATTAGAAATTTTACATGGAAGATTTATTTTATCAATGATAGTCTGCTTCAAATTTCAATTATAAGAAAGAATATAACAAATGTCTTTGACCCGTGATGATTTAAAAGCCCTTGACAAAGCCGACCCATTAGCAAAATTCGCAGATGAATTTCATCTGCCTGATGGGATGATTTACCTCGACGGTAATAGTCTCGGCGCCATGCCAAAAGCTGCTAAGGCGCGCGCATTAGAAGTGATCGAACAGGAATGGGGCGAAGACCTAATTAAAAGTTGGAATAAAGCAGGCTGGTTCGAACTCGTTGAAAAGTTAGGAAATAAAACGGCGAAGCTTCTCGGTGCAAATGACGGCGAAGTCATTTACGCGGACGCAACGGGCCTCAATGTTTATAAGTTGGTTGCCGCTGCATTAGATCTAAGAAAAGATAAAAAGAAAATTGTAATGGAGGGCAGTAATTTTCCGACCAATAATTATATGGTTCAGGGCTTGATCAAGCAACTTGATCGTGGGCACGAAATCACATTTGCCGAAGACGGTGAAATAATGGATGCTATTACGGATGACGTAGCGGTCGTATGCTTAACTCATGTGCATTATAAAACGGGTCACCTTCATGATATGGCTGCGATAACTAAAAAAGCACATGATGTGGGTGCTTTGGTTGTTTGGGATCTATGTCATAGTGCTGGGGCGCTGCCCGTTGATTTAAACGGTTGCAACGTCGATTTTGCGCTTGGCTGTACTTATAAATATTTAAACGGCGGACCCGGTTCACAATCATTTATGTTTGTTGCTAAACGCCATCAAGGGGTCGCCATGCAGCCATTAACAGGATGGTGGGGACATGATTTACCATTTGGGTTTGAAAGGGATTATCGCCCGAGAAAAGATATTCGCCAATTTTCGACGGGTACAGAACCGATTGTTTCACTCGCAATGTCAGAGGTTGGCTTGGATATCTTTTTAAGAGCTGATATGAATGAAATTCGCAAAAAATCACTCAAATTATGTGACCTTTACATTCAATTGATTGAAGAACGATTAGATGGCTATGACTTTGAAATCGTGACACCAAGAGAACATGATAAAAGAGGAAGTCAGGTATCAATTTCTTCGAAGAATGGTTTTCCAATTATGCAAGCGGTTATCGATGCGGGTGTTATTGGTGATTTTCGTGCCCCTGATATTATGCGATTTGGATTTACGCCGCTTTATGTTTCATATGTCAATGTTTGGGATGCCGTTGAACGCCTCGTGCAAATAATGGAAACAAACGCATGGGATAAACCTGAATTCAAACAGGTAGGCACCGTGACTTAGAATAAGTATTATAAATATTTGATTTGTGTTATGCTGCTCGCAAATTAAATCAGATTGATGGGAGAACATCATGTACAAGGGTATTATTTCGGGGTTGGTACTTTCACTGGCCATTTCAAGCACATCGCTATCACAAGTTTATGACCCTGCATCCTTAAATGCTGACCCTGCAACAGCGACTTCGCCGATTGCGCCGCGCTTAAGTGGGCTCAGCGATTATCATTTTAAAGTCAGCACTGATAACGAACAATCGCAATATTTCTTTGATCAAGGTATGCGACTTGTGTTTGCCTTCAATCATTCTGAAGCACTGCGTTCTTTTAAAGAGGCGGCCCGATTGGATCCTGATAACGCGATGGCATATTGGGGTTGGGCATGGTCGCTTGGCCGAAATTTAAATATCCCAATGATGATGAATTCAGCCGATCAGGCCAATGAAGCGATACATATGGCGAGCGCTTTAAAAGATAAAGTAACTGAGCGCGAGCGTGATTATATAGAAGTTTTAGAAGCCCGTTATAATGACGATCTCTCTATTCCTCGCGAAACGCTAGATATTGCTTATATGAACGCCGCTGAAAAATTGATGAATAAATATCCGGATGATTTGGATGCTGCCGTTCTCTATGCGGGTGCTGCCATGAACACGCAACCATGGGATTATTGGTATTTAGATGGAACGCCAAAAGGAAATACAGCAAAAATTATTTCTGTATTAGATAGTGTTATCGAAAGAGACCCTGAAAATGCAGGTGCACTTCATTATCATATTCATGTTACAGAATTTAAAAAACCTTGGCTTGCTGAAAAAAGTGCGGATGCACTTCATCCATTACTTCCAGGTTCTGGACATTTGGTGCATATGCCGTCGCATATTTACATCCGTGTAGGACGTTACCAAGATGCCTATGATATTAATATTAAAGCAGTTGAAGCAGACGAAGAATATATTGAGGAAACAAAAAGCCAAAGTATATACCCGCTCGTTTATTATCCACATAATATTCATTTTCTTTCATGGTCATCTATGTTCACTGGTAGAAGTCAAAATTCATTAGATGCCGCAATGAAAGTGAAAGCATATCTTGAAGAAGGTGTTCGTAAAACATCATGGGGCTCGGGTAATGAATATTTTCGAGCACAGCCAATTTATGTCATGGTTCGTTTTGGTAAATGGGAAGAAATTCTTGAAATGCCAAAACCATTTATGAAAGCACAATTCCTAAATGGAATGTGGCGATATGGACGTAGCCTTGCTTATCTTCACACGGGTGATATGGAAAAAGCAGAAGAAGAGCTAGCCGAATTTAGTAAAATTGCGGCAGCTTTTAAAGAAGGTTTGCCGGGTTATAATACGACAGGTCTAAGGATTCCTCGTGATACTCTTCTAATTGGCGAGCAATATGTAATGGGTGAAATTGAAGCAGCCAAGGGTAATTATGGTGAAGCTGTCTATCATTTGAGCAATGCCGTTAGACTTGAAGACAGTGACACATATTCAGAACCACCGGCGTGGCAATTCCCTTCACGACATGTTTTAGGAGCTGTATTAATGGAAGCTGGACGTGCAAGAGAAGCGGAAACCGTTTACTGGGATGATTTGAAGCATAACCCTAAAAATGCTTATTCATATTATGGGCTTTATCAAAGTATGTCCGCCCAAGGAAAAGAGGAACAAGCATCAGAATTTCTTGCGCTTTATGAAGAGGAATGGAAAGATTCTGATATAAAACTTACAAGTACGCGTATTAAATAAACGTAGAATAGCTAAATTATTGAATTCAAGAGGATTATTATGCTTAAAAAAATTCTTATGGGGGCCGTTTTTGTTGGCTCAATTACTGCAACATTAACTAATGCGCAAGTGTGGGACCCAACAGCGTTAAATGCTGATCCGAAAACGGCGACTGGTCCCTTATCACCAAAATTATCGGGGTTAGGGGATTATAAATTCGCAGTGACAACTGATAATGCTGAATCTCAATATTTCTTTGATCAAGGCTTTCGTCTTTGGGTAGGGTTTAATCATTCAGAAGCAATGCGCTCTTTTAAGGAAGCCATAAGATTAGATCCTGATAATGCTATGGCATATTGGGGATGGGCGCTATCACTTGGGCGTAACTTGAATTTACCAATGCTTGTTAATTCAAAAGAACAAGCAAATTACGCTATTGGCATGGCGCTTTCACTTAAAGATAAAGTGAGTGAGCGAGAAGCAGATTATATCGATGCCTTAGCGGCGCGTTATAGCACTGATCTTTCTATTCCTAACGAAGTGCTTGATGAAGCATACGTTGTTGCCATGGAAAAATTAATGAATAAATACCCTGATGATCCGGATGCAAGTGTCCTATTTGCAGGTGCGGCCATGAACGCACAGCCATGGGATTATTGGAATTTAGATGGCAGTACAAAAGGGCGTACGGAGCAGGTTATCGACGCTTTGGAAAAAGTTCTTGAAAAACACCCAAATCATGCGGCGGCGATGCATTACCATATTCATATTTCCGAATCTATGCGCCCTGAAATTGCAGAGGGCAGTGCTGATAATCTTGCGCCTCAATTACCAGGAGCGGGTCATTTGATTCATATGCCATCACATATCTTCATGCGTGTTGGTCGTTATCAGGATGCCTATGACATCAATATTGAAGCCGCAAAAGTGGACGAAAACTATATTGCGAAATGTAATGCGCAAGGTTTGTACCCACTTGCTTATTACCCTCATAACCTTCATTTCCTTGCTTGGTCATCCATGTATACGGGACGTAGCGGCGAATCTATCGCGGCGGCGTGGAAAGTGAAAGATAGGGTCGAAGCGGGATCGCGTTCGAACACATGGGGTTTAAATGAAACATTCCGATCACAGCCAATTTTTGTAATGACACGTTTTGGTATGTGGGATGATTTGCTTAAAGTTGAAAAGCCATTCATGCGAGCGCAATTTATGACTGGTATTTGGCATTATGGTCGTGCGCTTGCGCACCTTCATAAAGGAAACATGTCTGAAGCTGAAAAAGAAGCTGCGTCACTTTCAAGTCTCGTTGATATAATGACTGAAGGCCAACCTGGCTATTCTAATTTTGAAGACGCAGGTGGTTTGCTAACGATCGCGTTGCAAGTCGTTGAAGGTGAAATGGCATCGAAAAAAGGGGACTATGATAAAGCGGTATTCCATCTAAGCAGTGCCGCGCGCATGGAAGATAGTCTTGCATATAATGAACCACCATCATGGTATTTCCCTACGCGTCATATTCTTGGTGCCATTCTTTTAGATGCAGGGCGCCCGGTAGAAGCAGAAGTCGTTTATTGGGATGACCTTAAGCATAACCCTGAAAATGCATATTCACTTTATGGAATGTATCAAGCGTTAACGGCGCAAAATAAAGACGCGCTCGCGGAAGAATTTATGAATCGCTACAATAAAATGTGGGCAAATTCTGATGTGAAGTTGACTAGCTCAAGATTCTAACTTTGAATACGAGAAAATACCAATTTAAATATTATGATCTGATGATGGCCGCTTTTGTAGTGGTCCTCATCTGTTCAAATATTATTGGCCCAGCAAAGCTTGCCACAATTGATATATTAGGATCACCTTATATTTATGGAGCTGGTGTATTATTTTTTCCTTTATCCTATGTATTTGGTGATGTCTTAACTGAAGTTTATGGATACGCCCGTGCAAGAAAAGTAATATGGGTGGGCTTTATCGGTGTTATTTTTGCGTCAATCATAAGCTTTATTATCGTTGAATTGCCGCCAGCCCCCGGATGGGAAGGGCAGGAGGCTTATGCGCTCATATTTGGCCAAGTCCCAAGAATTGTAATCGCGTCTTTAAGCGCCTTTTTTACCGGTGAAATGATCAATGCTTATGTAATGGCGAGGATGAAAATCTGGACAAAGGGTAAGCACCTTTGGTCACGAACGATCGGTTCAACAATTGTTGGACAAGGCATGGATAGTCTTATTTTCTATCCAGTCGCTTTTTACGGAATATGGGAAAATGATGTCATAATTACCGTAATGATTTCTAACTTTCTAATCAAAGTCAGTTGGGAAGCGGTTTTAACGCCCGTAACTTATAAGTTGGTTGCACTTCTTAAACGTGCCGAAGGTGTGGATGTGTTTAATGATAAAACTGATTTCTCTCCATTTAAACTAGACACAGATTGAAGCAAATTCTTTCTCCTAGACAAGTTTGGCGTCTTTCTCCACTATAGCTATATAGGGAAAAACAAACAGAAAGCCGAAAAATGGCGAATGAAGTGAAAAAAACCAGAGAGGGTCTGGTTCGTTCCATTGGAACAAAAGCACTTGGGGTAAATATTTTTAACATGGTAGTTGGTGGCGGTATTTTTGTACTACCAGGTGTTATTGCGGCAAACCTTGGGCCTGCTGCGATAATTGCTTATGTTATATGTGCGGTGGCCGTGGGCCTTATCTTTATGTGTTACGCGGAAATCGGAAGCCGTATTACCCGTAGTGGTGGATCATATGCTTACATTGAAGATGCATTTGGCCCAATGGCAGGATTTGTTTCGTCAATGTTGCTTTGGTTTGGGTGGGCTATACTCTCAGACGCGGCCATTCTTGTGGCGATGGTGGAAACAATTTCCATTGTTGTACCCGTTTTAAAGGAACCAATTCCCCGAGCCTTGTTTATGGTGGTTTTGCTAAGTTTTCTTGTTTTTATGAATATACGAGGGGTTGAAACCGGAAAGAGGCTATATATCGTCAATACAATCGCAAAGTTCGTTCCATTAGGCATGCTTCTGATATTTGGTGTTTTTGCGATAAATTTCGATAATTTGAAAATTTCTGAATGGCCTACCTTTGAACAAGTTGGGGCAAGTACTATCATTTTAATATTTGCCTTTTCTGGCGCGGAGTGCGCTTTAAATGCTAGCGGTGAAATTAAAAACCCCTCCCGAACTGTGCCAAGGGGCGTGCTGCTTGGAATGGGAAGCATCTTTTTGCTTTATCTTGGTTTGCAATCGGTTGCGCAAGGGGTGTTGGGCCCTGAACTTGCGAATAATACGGAAGCACCTCTGGCTGCTGCTGCCAAGGAAGTCTTTGGTGAATGGGGTGTGAATTTATTATTGATCGGTGGGGTGATATCTATTTTTAGTACGTTAAGTGGAGATATTCTTGTTACGCCACGCGTCGTGTTTGCATCTGCTAGGGATGGAAATTTACCCGCTTTCTTAGCAAAGGTTCATCCAAAATTCCACACACCTTATGTGGCCGTGGTTTTCTTTGCAGGTGTGATGTGCTTGATTGCAATTAGTGGTACTTTTTCAGTTTTAGCGGTGCTCGCATCAGGATCTATCTTGCTGATTTATGCCGGTGTAAGTTTGTCTGTTATTAAACTTCGTCTTCGTGATGGTGATCCTAAGGATGATCAATTTAAAGTCCCGGGTAAATTTATTATTCCGGTACTTAGCTGCGCAGTTATTGCATGGATGTTATTCCAAATGGAATATGAGGAAGCATTGAGTATTCTTGCACTCGTTTTATTTTCATTAGGGCTTTATATTTTCAGAAAATATATTTTGAAAAAGCAACCTTCTGAGAATTAAAGTGATAATTCACACCAAATTGGAGTGTGATCAGAAGGGCGTTCTTTTCCACGTGGTGTGCGGTCTATTTCACATTTTATCACTTTATCCGCCGCTGTGGGACTGAGTAATAAATGGTCAATTCTAACGCCGTTATCTTTTTGCCATGCGCCTGCCTGATAATCCCAATAGGTGTAATTACGTCCGCTAGGGGTAAAGGCGCGAAATGCGTCAGTTAAACCAAGGTTTAAAAGCGTATAAAACCGATCTCTTAATTCCGGCTGAACAAGTGCATCATTTGCAAATCTAACAATGTCATAACAATCTTCATCTTTTGGGCAGACGTTATAATCACCAGCCAGAACAAAATCTTCTTCCAAGGTAAGCAGGTATTTTGCTCTTTCGATTAATCTATCCATCCAGCCAATTTTATAATCAAATTTTTCGCCAGGATATGGATTTCCGTTAGGTAGATAGATAGAGGCAACACGGACAGTGTTTATTGTGGCTTCAATATATCTTGCTTGTTCATCACTGTCATCACCGGGAAGTCCAATCATCACATCTTCGATAGGATGCTTAGAAAGAATTGCGACACCGTTATATGATTTTTGTCCGTGCGTGACGATATTATAGCCGAGATCCTCTATTTCAGTACGAGGAAATTTTTCATCAACGCATTTTAATTCTTGTAACAATGCCACATCTGGTGAAGCCTCAGATAGCCACTCAGTTACGCGTGGGATGCGCGCATTAATCGAATTAACATTCCAAGTGGCAATTTTCATAAATTATACCGCGAAAGAAGAACCGCAGCCGCAAGATGCAGTCGCGTTTGGATTTTTTACCACGAACATTGAACCGGCAAGCTCTTCTGTAAAATCAACTTCTGAACCCATTAAATACATAATTGAAAGTCCATCAACAAGCATAGTCGCCCCGTTACGCTCAACAACAAGATCATCTTCTTTGCTATCTTCAACAAGGGCGAAATCATATTGAAAACCGCTGCATCCTCCGCCATTAATAGTAATGCGGAACTTTAAGTTTTTATTCCCTTGTGATTCAACTAAAGTATTAATGCGTTTAGCAGCATTTTCACTTAGTGTTACGGGTGAGTTATCATTTGTCATTTTATATATACCTTGAGTAAAAATTACCCCTTGAATTCATATGTAATTTAAATGAATGAATTGTCAATAGCCACTAAAAAGGCTTATGATAAGAAAAATAATAAATTAATGATAAAAAAGTGACTAAAATGGCTGAATTTGAACTCTTTAAACCAAATGCTAATCTTGCTCCTTATGCACTTATTCCTGGAAAATCAAGAGGTCGGCTTCATGAAGAAAAACCAAGCCGCAACAGAACTGAATACCAAAGAGATCGTGACAGAATAATTCATTCTGGTGCTTTTCGAAGACTGAAGCATAAAACTCAAGTGTTCGTTCACCATGTCGGAGATTACTACCGCACCCGATTGACCCATTCAATAGAAGTAGCCCAAATTGCCAGAAGCATTGCACGTACCTTTGGTTTAAATGAAGATGTCACCGAAGCATTGGCCTTAGCGCATGATTTTGGTCATACGCCTTTTGGCCATGCGGGTGAAGATGCACTTGATGAGGCCATTAAGCCATATGGCGGTTTTGATCATAATGCACAGTCGCTTAGGGTTGTCACAAAATTGGAAAATAATTATGCCGATTTTCCAGGGTTGAACTTAACATGGGATACACTTGAGGGACTAGCTAAACATAATGGCCCGCTATGTAGTTATGAGGGTGATACATCATCCTTACATGTCAATTTTAATAAATATAATGATCAACATGATCTTGAACCGCATTCCTATGCCAGCGCAGAAGCACAGGTGGCAGCAATAGCGGATGATATAGCTTATAATAACCATGATATGGCCGATGGTTTAAGAGCGGGTCTCATAACAGTTGAACAATTATCTGAAGTGCCAATTGTCGCTAAGAAGATTAAAAAAGTGTTTGATAAATATGGTAAATTAGAAGAAAAGCAAATGCAACAAGAAGTCATCCGCAGCCTTATTGGCCGCATGATTAATGACGTTACTATCCATAGCCAACTTAACTTAAACGTTTTAAAGCCCGAAACAGTTGATGATATTCGTGGTGCTCAAAAAATGACGGTCACATTTTCAGATAATATGAAAGAACAAGATAAAGCTTTAAAAGCATTTCTTATGAAAAATATGTACCGTCATTATAAAGTAAATCGCATGTCCAGTAAGGCAAGACGTGTAGTAACGGACTTATTTAATTTGTATCTTACGGAACCCGAATGCCTCCCGACAGAATGGCAAGTGGAAATGCAAACAAGAACTGCTTCTGAAAGAGCAAGACGCGTTGCTGATTTTATTGCTGGCATGACGGACAGATTTGCGCTATTGGAACACAGAAGATTATTTGATACCTCAACATTTGAGCTATAGCAAAGAGTGCAGTGACCAAATTGCGTAATATAAAGACCACAACATAATGAACATTTTTAAAGATTTTCAAACAAACATAAAAGATATTATCACATCTTTAAGTAACGATGGTTCCCTTCCAGAAGGATTGGATCTCAAAAATATCACCGCTGAAGCTCCTAGAGACGCGAGCCATGGTGATATCGCCACCAATGCCGCTATGGTGTTAGTGAAACAAGCGAAAATGAAGCCACGTGATATTGCGCAATTGATTGCCACGGGGCTAGAAAAACACGAAAATGTCGAACAAGTTGATATAGCGGGCCCTGGGTTTATCAATATTCGCCTTAAAACTAATTTTATTCAAAATCAAGTAGCGGTAATTCTTGATAAAGGGTTGGATTATGG
>DGPL01000040.1:31433-96462 GCA_002390425.1 Kordiimonadaceae bacterium UBA4441
GCGACACTCTTGGATTATGTAGGGTTTGACGTAGCAAAAGAATATTATATTAACGATGCAGGTGGTCAGATCAATACCCTCGCTCAATCAGCATATCATAGATATTTGGAAGCCTTAGGTGAAGACGTGGGTGAAGTGCCTGAAGGCCTTTATCCGGGAAAATATCTCATTCCCGTTGGAAATGCACTCGTTGAGAAATACGGAGATAGCCTAAAAGGTAAAGACGAAAGCGAATGGCTAGAAGATTTAAAAGCATTCGCAAGTAGTGCAATGATGGATCTTGTTCGTGATGACCTTGAAACATTAGGAATAAAGCATGAAGTCTTTTTCTCTGAAAAATCAATGCATGATAATGGTGATATTCAGAAGGGACTTGAGGCACTTGAAGAAAAAGGGTTGATTTACACTGGTGTGCTAGAAGCGCCAAAAGGAAAATTGCCGGATGATTGGGAAGAACGTCCGCAAACGCTTTTTAAATCAACGCAATTTGGCGATGATGTAGATAGGGCCCTGAAGAAGTCTAATGGTGATTGGACATACTTTGCCGCTGATGTTGCATATCATAAAAACAAAATGGATCGTGGGTTTAATCGACAAATTGATGTTTTAGGAGCGGATCACGGTGGATATGTAAAACGTGTGCAATCAGTATTAATAGCGCTTTCCGATGGCAAAGCAACGCTCGATGTTAAACTTTGTCAAATGGTCAAATTGATGAGAGACGGTGAGCCCGTTAAAATGTCCAAACGGTCCGGTAATTTTATCACCCTTCGCGATATTGTCGACGAAGTGGGCAAAGATGTAGTTCGCTTTATTATGCTGACGCGTAAAAATGATGCATCACTTGAATTTGATTTTACGAAAGTGACAGAGCAATCAAAAGACAATCCGGTATTCTATGTTCAATATGGACATGCACGTGTGTTTTCAGTGCTAAAGAAAGCACAAGAGACAATCAAAAATATTGATGTATCTGATATTAGCCTTAAAAATGCCGATTTATCCTTGCTTAATGATGAGAGCGAACTTCAATTGATTAAAGCGATGTTTAATTGGCCACGTATCGTTGAAAGCGCTGCGACATCCCATGAGCCGCACCGTATATCATATTATTTATATGATCTTGCGTCAGAGTTTCATGGTTTATGGAATAAAGGAAATGACAGGGTTGATCTAAGATTCATTATTGATGATAATACGGATATCACCTTAGCGCGTCTGGCAATGATACGCGCATTCTCAAATATTATTGCTTCTGGCCTTAATATTTTGGGTGTTGAACCGGTTAATGAAATGTAATTTGCAAAATAGGAGTGGAAAAAGTTGAACCAAAACGATCCTGATAACGCACCATGGTTAAGGCCCCTACCAGAAAATTTTGCAGATGAAGGCCATTATAAAAAAAGAAAATTAATGCTCGTTGGACTTAGTGCGGCTGTACTGATTGGGTTTAGTTTGATGATTTGGTTTAGCTATACTTCCGAAAATGAAGAAGGGGGGCCGATCCCCGTTGTACGTGCTGATAATGCAGTCATTAAAGAAAAACCAGATGAGCCGGGCGGCAAAGAAATTCCATTTCAGGATAAAGAAGTTTTTGACCGTGTTGATAACCTTCCAAAAGAAGCAGAAGACGTCATGGCGTCAAGTGCTGAAATTCCCTTAAAAAGACCAGTCGCAGAAGAACCAGTGCCAGAAGCACCCGAAGAAGTTGTCGAAAAAGTGGAAGAAGCGGTAAATGTTGTAGTGGCTAAAGCAGAACCAAAAGCCACAGCATCTAAAGGCGATTTTATGGTTCAAGTGGGCGCCTTTGCAGAGCGGGCAAAAGCAGAAACTCATTGGGCGACCGTAAAATCAAAAAATAGTAGTGCTTTATCAAATTTAAATCCTTCATATATGCGTGTTGATCTAGGGTCACGTGGCGTATTATACCGTGTACGTGGTGGCATGATTGAAAGTCGTGAAGCGGCTGATAAGGTTTGCGCTGATTTAAAGAAAAATAATCAATCCTGCATGGTGGTAACCAATTAGATGGTTCGACCGGTTATTTCAGATGTAGAAGATTTGGAAATGAGTGCTGATGAAAAAGCACTTTTTAAAGAGCATAAACCATTTGGTTTTATCTTATTCAAACGTAATTGTGATGATCAAAAGCAGTTAAAAAAACTAACCAACCAAATGCGAGATATCGTTGACGATAAAGATGTGCCGATTTTGGTTGATCAGGAAGGGGGCCGCGTTGCGCGATTAGGACCACCTTCATGGAAAAAATATCCCGCGGCTCAAACTTATTCTGATATTTATGAACTTAATCCAGATATGGCGATTAGAGCGGTTAAAATACACGCAATGTTAATGGCTGTTGATTTGCTGAAATCCGGCATCAATGTTGATTGTTATCCGGTGTTGGATATTCTTTTTGATGGTGCGGATAAAGTAATTGGTGATAGGTCATTTGGCCGCACACCTGAAAAAATAATTGCGCTGGCAGGGGCAGGTGCCGAGGCGATGATGTCAGTTGGTGTTACCCCTATTATTAAACATATTCCGGGGCATGGCCGTGCTGATGTTGATAGTCATTTATCACTACCCATTGTGGATACTAAGATAGATGAATTAAAGGAAACTGATTTTTCACCCTTTAAGTCCTTAAATAAATTACCTTGCGCTATGACGGCGCATGTAATCTATTCGGATATTGATACAAGTAACTGCGCGACCATTTCGAAAAAAGTCATTACTGAAATTATTCGTGAAGAAATCAATTTTAAGGGTGTTTTATTTTCTGATGATATTACCATGAAAGCACTCAATAAAACGGCTGCTGATAATGCGAAAGATGTGCTTAATGCGGGGTGCGATTTAGCGCTACATTGTAATGGTAGTCTAAATGACCGACGTGCAGTATTGAACGCAACAGATGATTTAAATGATGAAGAGTACCTACGTTTAAGATCATACTTTATTAAAGATGCGTCAATTAAAGCAATTGATCACCAACAATTGTATGGTCAATTACAAGAAATTCTTACGGAGTATCAATCATAATGGCAGATTTTATGTTTAGCATTTCAGTTTGGGCGCTGCCTTTACTTTTTGCGATTACGCTTCACGAGGCGGCACATGCATGGACGGCTTGGAAATTGGGAGATAATACCGCTAAAAAGCTTGGACGTGTAAGTTTTAATCCGCTCACGCACATTGATCCTTTTGGAACAGTTATTCTGCCACTAATTCTTCTATTCAGTGGCTCAGGTTTTATGTTTGGTTACGCGAAACCGGTGCCGGTTAATTTTAATCAACTAAATAATCCCCGGCGTGACGGTGTATTGGTTGCACTAGCGGGGCCAGGCGCTAATATTTTCCTTCTGATTATGGCTGCATTATTACTCAATGTTATGGCTTTAATTCCAGACTTTATGTCAGATTGGTTCAGGCAAAATATGATTAATATGATTATTATTAATGCAATATTGGCCGTTTTTAATATGCTTCCAATCCCACCACTTGATGGCGGGCGTGTCGCGGTCGGGATATTACCGTATCCTCTCGCAAGGCCGCTTAGTCGGCTTGAGCCATATGGTATGTTAATTATTTTAATGGCCCTTTTCATCATCCCGATCGGCGGGCGATATATCGGTTTGAATTTAAATATATTCCAGTATATTGTTATGCCTCCCGTTGAAATAATGTTGGGATGGGCAGAAAATTTAGCGAACCTATAAAATAATGAATGAAATAGAAAATAACGATATTGATGAATTTGAATTACCAGACCCTCGTCTTGGTAAAATGGATGACGTGAGCGAAGAAGAGCGCCTGATTGTTGATATCGACGGTTTTGAAGGACCTCTTGATGTTCTATTGACATTATCTAGAACTCAAAAAGTAGATCTGAAACAAATCTCAATATTAGATCTCGTCAAACAATATCTAGAATTTGTTCAACAAGCTCGTGAGTTAAGATTAGAATTGGCGGCTGATTATTTGGTTATGGCAGCCTGGTTAGCTTATTTGAAATCTCGTCTTTTATTACCTGAAGAAGAAAACGAAGATGAGCTTTCTGCAGAAGAACTTGCAGCAAGATTAACATATCAACTTCAGCGTTTAGGGGCGATCCGTGATCGTGCTGCGGAATTAATGTCTCGTAACCAAATGGGAAGGGATATGTTTGCGCGCGGAGCACCGGAACCGGTTATTGTCACACGACACCATACATATGAATTAAGCCTTTATGACTTACTCAAGGCTTACTCAGAACAAAAAACGCGGGGTGCGGCGGCAGATATACGAATTCATAAACGCGCGGTTTATACATTAGATAAAGCCATAGAAAGATTATCCGAAATGTTGGGACTTGCTATTGATTGGACTGATTTAGAACAATTTATGCCGTCTGATATAGATGATCCACAAATAATAAGGTCGGCAAAAGCAAGTATGTTTACGGCGTCTTTGGAACTGGCTAAAAATGGTAAAGCGGATATCATACAAAAACAATTATTCGGCCCTCTTTTCATAAGAGGCAGAAAACAAGAAAACGCAGAGGATGAAGAATAAAATGGAAGTTCATGAACAGATGAGAATATGTGAAGCTCTGTTGTTTGCATCTAATCGACCTTTATCCTCGATCGCTTTAGCGGAACAGTTGCCAGAAGGTAGTGATGCGGATTCTATTTTAAAAGCATTACAAGAGAAATATGCAGATGCGGGCGTCAATCTTGTTGAAGTTGCTGGGAAATGGATGTTTCAAACTGCATTTGATCTTGCGTTTTTGCTTCGTAAAGAAGAAGAAAAAGAAAGAAAGTTATCAAGAGCAGCTATCGAAACGCTTGCTATAATAGCCTATCATCAACCAATTACCCGTGCTGAAATTGAAGAAGTGCGTGGAGTTGGTGTTAGTAAAGGAACTCTCGATGTCTTGATGGAGGCGACATGGATTAAGCCACTGGGACGCCGTAGAACTCCAGGTAGACCAATGACTTATGGAACAACTGAAGATTTTCTTGTACACTTTGGATTAAATAGTGTAAAAGATTTACCTGGCTTAGCAGAACTTAAAGCAGCAGGTTTCTTAGAGAATGTGAACACCTCAAGACTTAACCTTTTAAGTGACGATAAACCAGAAGAAGAGCAACCCGACCTGCCGATGGATGATGATGAAAGCAGTTCTGAGGAGCAGGTAATCTCTTAAAAATATATATTTCTATTGATTTCCTGTTCAAGATCGTTGATCTTTTGCAAAAATAGCGCCTGTCCATTTGTGAAGGCATTGTATGAATTTTAGGAGAGAAACAAATGTCACCTAGTTTACCACAAATCATCATCGTAGTTGTTTTGTTAATTTTACTTTTCGGCCGCGGTAAAATTTCCGCTCTAATGGGCGATGTTGCGCAAGGTATCAAAAGTTTTAAAAAAGGTATTGCTGATGAAGAGCCGCATGTTGCTGAAGATAAACCTCAGGTTTCACAGCAAAAGGCTGAAACAGTATCTGAAGAAAAAAATGAGTCTTCAGAAAAATCTGATTAAGTATTAAATAATTTTATTAGTTAGGTTGGATCATACATGTTTGATGTAGGTTTTCCGGAACTTTTTATTGTCGCTGTTCTTGCTATTGTCGTAGTGGGGCCTAAAGACCTGCCCAAGGTTATTCGCTCAGTTATGGGAATGATTCGTAAGGTTCGTGAAATGGGTAGCGAATTTCAAGCCGGTGTAAAGAAAATGGCTGATGAGGTCGAGCTTGATGCTGTTACTCGCAAATTGAATGAAGCAGGAAATGTCAAAATAGACGATAAATCTGCAAGTTCTGCGACGGCAGCTTCAGATTATGATGAATTCGATTATGATGAATATGATTATGAAGGTCATAACTACGAGCCACCTGCACCAAAAAAAGAAGAAAAGCCTGCGGATGAGGACGCCTCAACACCAGCCTCAGATGATAAAGATGAAGCAATAGAAGAAGTAGAAGTGGCTTCTGATGAGAGCCCGGAAGTTGAAGAAAATAATACTCCAGAAGCGTCCGACGAAAAAATAAAGAGTAAAACTGATGACTGAAGAAGCAGAAGAGATTGATGAAAGCTCTGCGCCGCTTCTGGATCACTTGATCGAGCTGCGATCACGATTAATATGGTGTATTGCTTATATAATATTAGCCTTCGGTGTAAGTTTTTATTTCTCAGATCAGATATATAACTTTCTTGCACAGCCATTTGTTGATGTCGCCATGGAAAATGGCAAAGAACCAACAATGATTTTCACTGGGCTTCAAGATAAATTTTTTGTAAATATTCGTTTGAGTTTTTATGTGGCGCTCTGTGTTACATTTCCAATGTTAGCGATGCAAATATGGAAATTTGTAGCGCCAGGCCTCTATCAGAATGAACAAAAAGCATTTTTACCATTTTTGTTAGCGACTCCAGTATTATTCACACTTGGGGCTGCTATGGCATATTACATTGTCATACCACGTGCTTGGGGCTTCTTTATGTCATTCGAAGTTGGTGTCGCACCAGAAGTCGCGGGTGAACTCGCAAATCAAGCTGCTCTACAAATTCAATCGCTTCCTGCCGTTCGTGAATATTTGTCGCTTACTATTCTTTTGATGTTTGCTTTTGCGCTGAGTTTTCAATTGCCGGTACTCTTACTGTTATTAGCAAGGGCCGGAATAATATCAGCTGATGGCTTAGCGTCAAAAAGACGCTATTCAATATTAGGGGCGTTTGTGTTCGCCATGTTCATGACACCGCCGGACCCTTTAAGCCAATTGTTATTAGCCTTACCAATAATTGCGCTATATGAAATTTCAATTGTCATTATACGACTAACAACAAGAAACCCCGAAGATGTTTGATATTAAATCAATACGTGAGAACCCCGATCATTATGATGCCGCGTGGGGACGCCGCGGTATAGAGCCGCAAGCAAAGTCCCTTCTATCAATGGATGTGGAACTTAGAAAAAAGCATACTGAGCTTCAGGAATGTCAATCGCGACGCAATGAAGCGTCAAAAGCGATTGGTATGGCTAAATCTAAAGGCGAAGATGCCTCGGCCGCCATTCAAGAAGTGGGCGATTTAAAAGCCAAGATGTCTTCTTTGGAAGAAGATGTTCGGGTTTTGACAGAAAAGTTGAACTCAGCATTATCAAGAATTGACAACATCCCCGATCCTGATGTTCCGGATGGTGAAAGCGAAGACGATAATTTAGAAGTCCGTAAATGGGGCGATCTCCCTTCTTTTGATTTTGAACCAAAACAGCATTTTGATCTTGGCGAAAACTTAGGCCAAATGGATTTTGAGAGTGCCGCAAAAATGTCAGGTGCAAGGTTTGTTATTTTGCGCTCTGATTTAGCAAAACTAGAACGTGCACTCGCGGCTTACATGCTTGATATGCATACAACAGAATTTGGATATGAAGAGGTTTCCGTCCCCCTTCTTGTGCGCGATCAGGCATTATACGGCACAAGCCAATTACCAAAATTTGAAGAAGATCTTTTTAAAACCACATCGGATCATTATTTAATTCCGACTGGCGAAGTGCCGCTTACGAATTTGGTTAATAATACTATTGTTGAAGAAGAGAAACTCCCCCTCAGGTTTACATGTCTTAGCAGCTGTTATAGATCAGAAGCAGGATCAGCAGGAAGAGATACGCGCGGCATGATCCGACTTCATCAGTTTCAAAAAGTTGAAATGGTCAGTATAACATCACCCGAGCAATCTAATGATGAATTAGAGCGCATGACGGGCATCGCCGAAGAAGTTTTGCAAAGATTAAAACTGCCTTACCGTGTTGTAAAATTATGTACGGGTGATATGGGTTTTGCGGCTCATAAGACATATGATCTAGAAGTTTGGCTTCCTGGACAAAATATGTACCGCGAAATTTCAAGCTGTTCTAACACAGGCGATTTTCAAGCACGCCGAATGAAAGCAAGATGTCGGTCAAAAAATGATAAGAAAACGCGTTTTGTTCATACATTAAACGGGTCTGGCTTGGCTGTTGGTAGAACCATGGTAGCGATTTTGGAAAATTACCAAAACGAAGATGGTTCCATTACCGTGCCAGAAGTGCTTCGCCCCTATATGGGTGGGAAAGATCTAATTAAGGCTTCCTAATTTATGAATGTTTCATTAGATGATAAAAAAAAGACCCTTCTAACTAAATTGAAGGAGCAAGGCATTACGGATGAAATAGTTCTGGAGGTTATTGCTGATATTCCTCGTGAAGATTTTATTCCTGACTTTTTAAGGTCGCAAGCTTATGAAAATGCTGCCCTACCTATTGAAAGTGAGCAAACTATAAGCCAGCCTTATATTGTCGCCTATATGACACAAGAACTTAGAGTTACTAAAAACCATAAGGTTCTCGAGATTGGTACAGGGTCAGGTTATCAGGCTGCGGTTCTTGCAAAACTTTGCAAAAGGCTTTTTACTATTGAGCGTCATATGCCCCTTTTTAAGGGTGCTGAAGAAATGTTTAAAAAACTTCGCCTTTATAATATCACCACACTTTTTGGCAATGGAATGAAGGGGTGGAAAGAACAGCAACCCTTTGACCGCATTATGGTAACTGCCGCTGGTGAAGAAATCCCTGATGAACTTTTATATCAGTTAAAAGACGGCGGTATTATGATTATTCCCGTAGGAGCGCAGGATGAAACGCAACATGTTGTCAGGATCACGAGAAATGGCGATGATTTTGATGTTAAGACGCTTCTTCCGGTAAAATTTGTTCCTTTGCTTTCTGGTATTGTGCATTCATCCTAATGCCTGCTATAATTTTAACCATGAGGTATATGATTATAGAGCGGCTTCTAAAAAAACATATGGTCTTGCTTACGGCATTAATGCTGTCTGCATGCTCATTAGGGTATGATAGTGAAGGACCATATCCATATTCACATGTTAATCGCCCGCCCGAAACGACTTATCAAAGCACTGCGCAAACACCTGAAAATTCACCGGCAAATATCCCGACGCCTAGAAATAAACCTGCTGTCCCAGCGGCTAATAAACAGCCCGTTCAAAGTGCGCCTGTGAAAATAGTGCGCTCAACCGGCATGACGACAGTTCCTGTGGTTCGTGGAGATACGGTTTATGCGATTTCGCGCAAATATGGTGTTTCCGTACGTTCTATAATTAATAGTAACAACCTTAGAGCGCCATACTTGTTAAAACCTGGTCAGTCATTACGAGTTCCTTCTGGAAGCATTTATACCGTTAAAAAAGGAGATACAGTATATGGAGTTTCTCGGTCAAACGGTATTCAGATGAGCGAACTAGCTAGAATTAATGGTTTAAAACCTCCCTATGCCTTAAACGTTGGCCAGAAATTAAATCTACCGGGGAGAAGTTCTTCTGCACCTTCAAGACAAGTTGCCACGATTGCGCCGCCACCAAAAATTACCGGGAAAGGTTTTATGTGGCCGATACAGGGAAGGGTTATTTCAAATTACGGCCCTAAAGAAGCAGGTTATCATAATGACGGCGTTAATATCGCTGCGCCTGTTGGCAGCAGCGTATACGCCTCAGAAAGTGGTGTTGTCGTCCATGCTGATAACAAACTTTCCGGATATGGCAATTTAATTTTGATTAAACATCAAAATGGATGGGTGACGGCCTATGCCCACAATCAATCTTTAATGGTTAAAAAAGGTGATCAAGTTCGCCGCGGTGATATCATTGCCCAGGTAGGACAAACGGGTCGTGTAACCCGACCACAGCTTCATTTTGAAATGCGTAAAGGATCAAGGGCGGTTAATCCAAGGCAATATTTGAAAAGCTAGTCATAATTCCTATTTCGCAGCTGAGAAATGTGTTCACCTTTCACTCTTTTACTGCTAGAAAATATCTATCTATCTTTTAAAATACAGTAATAAATTTTTATATCGAAGGCAGTCTTATGCACCTATTAGATAATCCTATACGTTCGGATGAATTATTGGTTGAAACAATTGATATTGACCATCGTTTTTATGCGTCTTCCGCGGAGCCTCTTACCCATAAAGAATTAATAAAATGGACAAGAGAAAACGGTGATGATGCGCTTATTAATCTCTTTAATGATCATTCACTTGGTTATGCAGATAATGGTGGCAGCCAAGATGTCCGTGAAGAAATAGCCACACTTTATGATGATAGTATATCAGCAGATAATGTAGTAATTTTTCCTGGTGCTCAAACCGCCATGACCATTACAACACTAGCGATGATACATAATGGGGATCATGCTGTTATCATTACACCTAGTTATCAATCACTAGAAGAAGGTGTGAAATATGCAGGTGGGACCGTCACACGTGTTGGATTAACGCCTGAAAATAATTGGCAAATTGATGTTGATGCCGTTAGAAATGCCATTCAGGATAATACAAAATATTTGATTTTTAATGACCCCCATAATCCTTCAGGCTCTTTACTGAAAGAGAATATTAAAAAAGAACTGGTTTCTATCGCCGAGGAAAAAGACATTCTTATTCTTTCCGATGAGGTTTATCGTTTGTTGGAAATTA
Organism: Kordiimonadaceae bacterium UBA4441; assembly: GCA_002390425.1. GTDB lineage: Bacteria > Pseudomonadota > Alphaproteobacteria > Sphingomonadales > Emcibacteraceae > Pseudemcibacter. Next base: position 41,947 of record DGPL01000040.1, read on the forward strand.
ATCCTGATGATAGATCAAATTCAATTGCTGAGATGACACAAAATGGTATCGCGCTAGGTACTATGGCAAAACCTTGGGGGGCAGGCGGCGCGTGTATCGGATGGGCAGTTTGCCAAGATAAAACCATCATTGAAAAGATAAGAAAAGCACAGCACCTCTTTGCTGTTTGCGTTTCGCGTGCTGGGGAAATACAAGCGCGAATGGTGGTGCGTGCTAGTAATCAAATTATTGAACGTAATATCAATATCATTAAAGATAATTTGAAACTACTAGATGTGTTTTTTGATGAAAATAGCGACTTATTTGAATGGATGAAACCGGAAGCGGGCGGAACAGGATTTGTAAAGTTTAAAGGACCGATTACAAGTGATGAACTTGCTAAAGAATTACTAGAGGAAGGGATACTTGTCTTCCCTTCTTATATTTTTGACTGCGAAGATAATTTAAAACAATATTTCCGGATAGGCTTTAGCCGAAAAACAATGCCTGCAGCACTTGATGCTTTTAAAGAATTTGTTGATGAACGTAGAGCACAATGGGGTTTTCGCTAAGTTTTAGGAAGTAACTAAAAAGAAAAGATTATATGTCTGAAATTGTACCAAATTTTAGCGATGAAAAAATCGCAAAAATCTCTAAAGATTTATATGGTTTAGAGGGTGAAATATCACCTTTTGTTTCCTATGAAGATCAAAATGCACTTATCAAATCAGAACAGGGGAAATTTGTTCTGAAAATTGCCAATACGAAATGGCCTCGCCAATTTATACAGACACAAATTGATGTCTTAAAACATTTAAAAGATACCGCACCGGATCTCAAGTTTTCAGAAACTGTGAATACGCTGAATGGCGATGAGATGACGATCATAGATGGCTTTAGCGTTAGGCTTCTTACTTTCCTTGAAGGAGAAATGCTAACCAATATGCCGCGAAATGAAGCAGTTTATAAGGATGTGGGCCGTTTTTTAGGACAATTTTCAAAAGCCATGCAAACGTTTAAGCCCTTAAATCCTGAAGGGTCTGACCCACTTTGGAAATTGGATAATGTAATGGCGTGTGAGCCTTACGTGAAGTATGTTCAGGATGATGAAACACGCGACAGAATGAAGAGACAGTTCACTGTTTATAAAGAAAAAATACTTCCAAAATTACCGCATTTACGAAAAGCCGTCATTCATAGCGATGCGAATGAACAAAACTTCCTTATTTCACCAGATAATCCAACCAAAATATCGGGATTGATCGATTTTGGTGAACTTCAATATGCGAGCCAAATTAATGAATTGGCTATTACATTGGCGTATGGCCTTTTGGGCGAAAATGATGTTGGTATGGCATCACGCGCTGTCATTGAAGCCTATGACCAAGAATTTAAAATATTGGATGAAGAACGTGAAATTTTGTTTGATTTGATGGTAATGCGCCTCATTACAACTGTAACGATGTCTTCCTATAATGCGACGCTTTATCCTGAAAATGAATATATTTTGGTCGCGCAAAAGCCAGGAATTGTCCTTTTTAAACAATTAGAAGATGAAAATTATATCCTCACTTAACTGATTTTACGAAAGTCTTGAAAATGCCTTATAGTGTTCCGTGGTCTAGTCGACATAAAAAAGTTACGGGCGGGTTGCCTTTTAGCTTGTCTAATTCTTTTGCAGAGCCACTAAGTAATAAAGAATTGATCGAAAGATCACTTGCGCGAGACGATCAGAATATCGTCGATGAATACCATAATCATTCGTTAGAATATACGCCAAATGGTGGTAGTTTGGATGTACGTGAAGAAATCGCAAACCTTTATGGGTCTAAGATAACAGCGGATAATATTGTTGTTTTTGCTGGTGGTCAGGTCGCTCTCCAGACTGCGGCAATTGCATTGCTGAATAAAAATGATCATGCAATTGTTTTTACACCGGGCTATCAGTCCGTTCAGGTAGCACCCTTGCATGCGGGTTGTCAGATCACAAAAATAAGGATTTATCCCGAAAATAGATGGCAAATAAAGCCAGATGAAGTCGAAGCGGCTATTCAAGAAAATACCAAATATATTGTAATTAATGAACCCTATAATCCGGCGGGGACGTTAATGAACCATGAAACACAGCAAAGATTAAAAGAGATAGCTGAGAAAAATGATTTATATTTTATGTCAGATGAAGCTTATCGACTTTTAGAACATGACAAAAAAGATAGGTTGCCGGCTATGGCAGATTTTTATCAAAAAGGGATTAGCGCGTGTACATTTTCAAAACCTTGGGGCGGGTGCGGAATTACTATAGGATGGCTCGCATTTCAAGAAATGAGCATAAAAGAAAAACTATTTGATGTGCAATATTTTGGTACCGCTTGTCCAAGCAGAGCAAGTGAACTTCAAACCATGATGGCATTAAGGTCCAGCGATGATATTTTAGAAAGAAACATCAAAATTATTCACCATAATTTATCATTACTTGACCAATTCTTTGAAGACTATAGCGATTTATTTGAATGGGAACGTCCAAACGCGGGTGCTATTGCCTATGTTAAATTTAAAGGACCTCTTACTACAGAGGAATTGGGCGCAGAGCTTGCGAAAGAAGGCATATCCATTAAGCCGGCCTATGTATTCTCAGACGGAATAGAAGATTATGATGATTACTTCCGAATTGGTTTTGGCGAAAGCATCATGCCAAAAGCATTAGAGGCGCTGAGAAAATTTGTTGAGAAACATAAAAATTCTTGGCTCGCCTAATCGTTTTTGAAATATCGTATTTTACTGAACGGCGTCTAACACATCCCTTGTAAAGGCGACGACATCAAAGCTAGCCACGGTACCATCATCAAGCCCACGTCTTATGATGACGATATTTCGGTCAGGAATAATCATTATCCGCTGACCGCGATTACCATTTGCCATATACATATCGGCTTGAAGGTCAGGAAACTTTGAAGTCGGATATAACCACCACTGTGCACCATAACCAGCACCACGTGATGGCTCAACATTCGCTGGGGTGGAGACATAGTCTGCCCAATTTTCTGGAATGATCCTTTCTCCTTGCCACATTCCTTTATTTAAATGCAGTATGCCTAAGCGACCAATATCGCGGGCTGTGGTCCAAACTTGTGATGACATAATGAAATTTCCATCCCAGTCTGTTTCTAGTTTGGTATCAAGCATACCGATTTTATATAGAACTTTTTCAAAGGGATACTTTAAATAAGCATCTCTGTCGCCAATGCTTTACCTAAGTGATCGAATAGCAAGCATCGTATCATTATTGGCATATTTCCATCTCGTTCCCGGTTTAGCTTCAAGCGAAAGGCCAGTTGACCAATCGCTCATTAAAGCACCACCGAAATAAACATCGTCGGTTCTATTCCCAGCACGGTTATGATGAAGTCCGCTTGTCATATTGAGTAAATTTTCGAGTGTAATATCGCCTCTAGGATCACCCGGACGGTTCCATGCAGCAATATTCGCGGGCTTCTTAACGTCGACTATGTCTTCCATCACAGCGGCGCCAATTACTGTCGCTGCAATTGATTTCGCAACCGACCACGTACGGTGAGAGGTACGCATATTAAAGCCATCTCGGTATTCTTCACCGAGCATTTCATCAGGTGTTGTTACCAGTACTGCTGTGGTATAAGTACCATCGCCATATGTTTTACTGTCAAATGCATCGTGAATGATTTTATTTAAACGTTCATTACCATATGAACCTGTTTGATTTCCTACCGGCCAAGGGGCATTTTTTTCAGCAGGTTTTTCAATATCAATGCGAGGCATATGTTTAGAATCCTCAAGAGTTGAACCTATTGGCACCTGAACGCATCCAAGGTGTTCGCGCCACACCACAATACGTGGTGGCATGACATCACTATAAGAGGCGGTAACATATTTTTCCTGATGATTGATTACGGCGTCTGGTAACGCTTGAAGTGCCTCACGGTAGGCAGGGTAAATCCCCGCTAAATCTTCGCGATTAATTTGTTCGACGGATTTTCCACCGTTAAAGGTCGAAGAACAAGTAAAGGCCGCTTTATATCCTGCGACTTGTGCATTCAAATGATTATCAGTGATGGGATTTTGCGCGAATGCAGAGGCCGTTGATAGTGCTAAAATAAACGCAGATTGTTTAAAATTAATCATTTTTATTCCTTATCTTCTCGGAGGATTAAATGCTTTTGAAAAATAAAGTCCGTTTAAGAACATTTTATTTGATCCGTAAAAATATGCCCTGAAATTTGGATTATTGGCAAATAAAATGACAGAACCTTGCCCCATACGTTCGGCAATAACATTTGCTTTTCCGGCAAGTCGTGCCTGATTGTCTTTTGAAGCAAAACCGGACTCAAGTGCGTTTTCAGGAATTTCTACAACAGTAGCATAGGGATTTTCTGGCTTATCAAAGGCGATCAATGTATCACGGTGGGTATATAAATCCCGACTATGATACCCAAAACCAATTGGATGGGTGTTATCCAAATCGCCGCGCATGATTGCGCCACCGACAATATTCTCTACTTCATTTGGAATTTTGTCACCATAATCTTGCCGCTCAAGTGGGTATTCTTCTTTTTCATCTTTGATACCAAGAAGTATTTCACCAGCCCATTTTGCGCCTTGTCGGTGTGCGATCACGGTACCGCCCGCTCTTACCCAGTTTTTCATTTTGCGACTTAGGGCTTCATCATTCGCATTATAGGACCCACCTACAAATATGATATGTGTATAGTCACTTATGTCTAATGAATTTAATTTATGCTTATCATAAAGCACCACTGGTATACGCATACGGTAATCAAGTAAGTGCCATACTTCACCGGCGTCATAAGCACGTGTATCTTCACCAACCATAAGTAGGATATTTGGTTTTTCTATTGGCTTGAAATTATTACTACCAAGATCCATTCCAGCTGTAGGAGTACGAATGCCACCGACTGCATGAACTTTAATACCGTCTTCATTTGCTATTGTGCTCATTAATTGATGAAGTTCTTCACCATTTAGTTCACTTCCTTGCCAGCCAGTGGATGTCATTATAGTACCCGCCGCCATATCAATAGTGCCTTCTGAAGTATTGATTGAAAAAGGCATCGTTGCAACTTTAGGTCTTACGCCTGCTTGCAATAATCGGTTTAACGCGCGAGGTGAATAATATTCGTTCCATTCGAACAGATAAGCAGCAGTTGCCATTTCCGGCGCTTGGGCGCTTTCAAATATAGGGTCGATAAGTTCACCGGCGCTTGATAATGCGCGACTGCCAACAGGCGCATAATCCATGCCAAATGTTAAAGGCATAGTGAAGCCAGACACATCATAAAAAGTATTATTTTCAAATGTGGTGATTTTTTCAAATATGCCTTTAATAAGGACATACTGCTGCTGATTGGTTTTAACCATGAAGCTTTCACCAGCTTTATAGGTTTTACCGTCTAATGTTACATCTTCATTCATGACATTAACATCAATTTGATGACGTGCTAGCAGATCACGGAAGTGATAGCTTCTTGCCTTATCTTTGGGGGATGTAAATATATATCCCTTAACATCATCGTCGCTTGCCAATTCCATTGCATTATTGAAAAATCGTTTTTGATAATCGAGAAGGCGTGGACGAAGTTCCAAACCCGCGCGAACTACGGATAAACTTATATTTAAGTAAGTGCGAATATTGTCTCTAAAGGAAAGAATGCCATGTTGTGTTTCCACTTCACCAAGGGATCTGGCTTGCTCGAATAGCATTCCAATGCCGGCATTTAAATGCGGGTAAGTCGCTCCTTTACCAATATAGAAATTATCATATCCTTCTTCGCTGAAATATAGACGTGCTTCACTGTCCATAAAATCACGTGGGCGATCAGTCACTTCATCGAGTAAATCGATAGATTCTTTTGGAATATAAGGAAATGTTCGATGTGGCACACCGGGTGGAATATAAAAAGTACTATTGGTTCCCATTTCATGATGATCAACACTTAAATTAGGCTTCCATTCATGGAATTTTTTCACCCAACCTTGGGGGCCAGGTTGCTGCTGAAGTAACCATTGACGGTTAAGGTCAAACCAATAATGATTGGTTCTTCCGCCCGGCCAGAAGGTATTATGATTTCTACCGTTAGGATCTGTGATAACTACGTTTGATCCATGCATATGGTTCCATGCACTTTGACGGGCATTGCCGTCTGGATTGAAAATAGCGATAAGAAGAACAACACTTTTATCAAGGGTTTCTTTCATATAATCGCTTTCAGCAGCGGCTAAATGATATGCAACAGCCATAGAACTATCATTTGAGCTGACTTCTGCGCCATGAACACCATAGTTTAACCACGTGACCACTGGCATATCGTCGGAAATTTCTTGATTTGAATTTGGGTCGCTCAAGGCAACATGAGCGGCTTTAATATCATCGATACGGGCTAAATTTTCAGGGGAAGAAATTGTGAGCATTAAAATATCGCGCCCTTCATGGGTTTTCGCAATTGTTTCAACCATAACCCGATCTGATTTTTCACCAAGGGTACGCATATATTCTAATAACAAATCGTGTCTTGCCACACGGTGCCCTAGGGGATGGCCGATAATATCTGCTGGTCTTGGAATATCTGGATTATAATTTATGTCAGAAGGAAAAATATCTTTTCCGCGCTCTATTTCCGCCGTGGCAGAAAGAGTGGTGCAAAGTAATACAATTGACGCTAACAGAAAATGTGCGATTTTCATTTAAAGTCCCCTTTAATTTTATGCTTATGAATAAATCCTATTGAAAAGAGGGAACCTGTGCAAGAAATCTGTTTTAAATAATTAAAAGCAAGCTTCACAATATTGTTAAAATCATCTAATGTTTGGGAAAATTTTTTAGACAGAGATAATGTAAATGAAATTACCAAACTTTGATGATGTTTTATCAGCGGCTGAGCAAATTGAGGGTTACGCGGTTAAAACACCTTTTTTAAAAGCGCAAGATCTATCAGAAAAATTGGATGCAGAGATTTACATTAAACCTGAGTGTCTACAGCGTGTTGGTGCTTTTAAATTTCGTGGTGCTTTTAATCGTTTAAGTCGATTAAACGAAGAAGAAAGAAAACGTGGGGTCGTCGCATATTCGTCAGGTAATCACGCGCAGGGTGTCGCGGCCTCAGCACAAATTTTGGATATGAACGCGGTTATTGTAATGCCCGAAGACAGTCCAAAAATGAAATTACAAAATACGAAAGATTATGGCGCAGAGGTGATTACTTATAATCGCAACACTGAAAGCCGTGAAGAAATTGCTGAGAAAATCTCAGAAGAACGTGGCTGCATCGTTGTTCCGTCTTTTGAGGATCATTATATCATTTCCGGGCAGGGGACGGCAGGCCTAGAAGCCGTTAAGCAAGCAGAAGAGCTGGGCGTTTCTCTTGATTTTTTTATGACACCTGTTGGTGGCGGGGGACTAATTTCCGGCTGCGCGCTTGCCGTTAAGGGATTAAGTCCAGACACGGAAATTTACGGCGTAGAACCAGAAGGGTTTGATGATGTTAAGCGCTCGCTTGAAAGTGGTAAAATTGAACATAATGCCCGACCATCCGGTTCTATTTGTGATGCAATCTTGACTGTACACCCAGAACCTATGACCCATAAAATTATGAGCGACAATCTATCCGGTGTCTTAACCGTCACGGATGATGAAGTGCTCGTCGCGATGAAATATGCATGGGAAAAATTAAAACTTGTCGTTGAGCCAGGGGCATCTGTTGCGCTGGCAGCTGTACTTCATGGTAAAATCGACGTGAAGGGTAAGAAATTGTGCATCGTTTTAAGCGGTGGTAATGTTGATGAAGAAACTTTTGTGAAAGCGTTAAATTCCTAATGAAAGAAAAATTTGAAAAAACGGTTAATGGCGGTGGTAAAATTTATCCATATAAAGGTGTTTGGCCAGAAATTGCAGAAGACGCTTTCATCGCGCCAGGTGCACGCATTATTGGCGATGTAAAAATTGGCAATCAAAGTAGCATATGGTTTAATTGTGTTTTGCGCGGTGACGTTGGTAAAATTCGCATTGGGGAAAGATCTAACGTGCAAGACGGAAGTGTATTACACGTGGATAGTGGTGGAAATGATACCATTATTGGTAATGATGTTTTGATTGGGCATATGGCGATGGTTCATGGTACCACAATTGAAGATGAAGGCTTCGTTGGGTTTAGTGCGATGACAATGGACGGTAGTTTAATTAAAAAGAATGGCATGCTTGCAGCTGGTTCACTTCTAAGTCCTGGGAAAACCGTGGGCGAAGGTGAAATGTGGATGGGACGACCAGCAAAATTTGTTCGTGAACTCGGCGAAAGTGAATTTCGAGCTCTTTCCAAGGGGGCGGCAAAATATGTTCGTACAGCAATAGATTATCTTGATGAATACAAGTGAATATAATTACTCGTTGCTTTAAATACTAATCTCATTAAAATTAACAAAAAAATAAAATACAAAATAGTATTGGGAGCATTTTATGGAATCCACCTTAGCGGATCTCGCTGGGCAGCTTTATGGTATTGTCTGGAACGTGGTGATGCCCGTCTTGTTACTTGGAACGGGTGTATATTTAACAATTGGTCTTAAATTAATGCCGGTGCGGCGCTTAAAAGCTGGATTTCAAACACTTTTTAGTAAAAAATCAACACAACATACCGAAGCAAATGATGGTATTACCCCATTACAGTCTTTAATGACGGCACTTTCCGGCACGATTGGCGCTGGTAACATTATTGGTGTGGCTTCTGCGATACTTATTGGTGGCCCCGGGGCTATTTTCTGGATGTGGATGACGGCCCTTTGTGGAATGGCCACAAAATATGCAGAAGCATTGATGGCGATTAAATACCGTACGCGCAGTGAAGATGGCATGCTCATCGGTGGTCCCATGTATTATATTCGAATAGGGTTGGAAAAAAAATGGTGGTTCCTTGGTGCGGCCTACGCAATTATGATGGTCATCGCCGGTCTTGCCACTGGCCATATGGTTCAAGCGAATGCTATTTCCGTCGTTTTAAGTGAAAATTTTGGCGTCAATAATTGGGTAACGGCGGTTCTGTTATCAATTTTGGTTTTTGTCGTTATTATTGGCGGTGTGCGCTCAATTGCACGTATGGCTGAAATTACAGTGCCAACCATGAGTATTTTGTATTTATTATGTGGTGCGGTTATTCTGGTTATAAATGTTGAAGCCATTCCAACTGCATTTGGTTTGATATTCGAGGGTGCTTTTAGTGGTACCGCTGCCGTAGGCGGTTTTGCGGGTGCAGCGATTTCAGCAGCGATTGCACAAGGCGTATCACGCGGGCTTTATTCCAACGAAGCAGGAACAGGAAGTGCAGCTATCGCCCATGCATCATCGGAAACCAGTGATCCTATTCAACAAGGTGAGATCGCGATGCTTGGAACCGTGATTGATACGATTATTATTTGCACATTCACATCGCTAATTATATTGACGGTTCAAATTGATATTGGTGGTGTTGTTCAAAGTACATGGATGTTTGGTGATGATGGAAATTCTGGCGCTATTTTAACATCGCAGGCTTTTGCCGCGGGGCTACCAGGTGGTGGTTATGTCGTGATTGTTGGTCAATTGGTCTTTTCATTTACTACAATCATCGCGTGGAGCTTATATGTGGAAAGAGCAGGTGTTTTCTTAAGCAGTGAAAAATTAATAATGGTCTTTAGACTGTTAAGCGTGGCGACGGTTTTCCTAGGGTGTGTAGGTGAATTTGCGACAATTTGGGCCTTTGGGTTGGCAACATTAGGTATTTTGGCTGCGCCAAATTTAATTGCGTTACTCATTAAAAGCCCGGAAATATTCCAAATGACACGAGAAGCACATCAAAAGCGACTTGAAATAAAAAAACAATCTGCTGAATAATCAGGGAAGGTAAAAGTATGGCGATAAGTTCTGAACATGAAATGAAAAGTCAGTGGAATTCAAGAACGGGTTTCCTGTTAGCTGCCGTTGGTGGTGCCATTGGACTTGGTAATATTTGGCGATTTCCATTTGAGGCGGGTGAAAATGGTGGTGCCGCTTTTGTTATTATTTATGTTGGTTTTGTTATCATTATTGGATTCCCGCTTCTTGCCGCTGAAACAATGCTTGGACGGTACGGTAAGCAAGGGGCTGTTACTAATTTTGGCCATGTCGCCAGAATGGAAAACAAATCACAAAATTGGAAGTATATCGGCTGGTTTATCGCCTTTAGCTCATTCATTTTATGTTCTTATTATAGTGTGATTGCGGGGACGACGGCTGCATATGCTTATGAAGCAGTGATGGGAAGTTTTGTGGGTATTACACCCGATGGCGCCGTCGATCTTTATGCAAGTTATTCCAGTAATCCTTTTAAACTGACATTTTGGCATGCTTTCTTCATGATAGTCTGCGCATTAATTCTATCAAATAAACTGAATGATGGAATTGAAAGAATGACATCAATCGCGATGCCAATCTTCTTCTTTCTATTACTATCACTTATTGTGATGGCCGCATTCATTGGTGATTTTGCCGCGGGCGCTGCGTTTTTATTTGAACCTGATTTTTCAAAAGTAACGCTTGAAGTAGTCGTAAGCGCGCTTGGTCAAGCATTCTTCTCTATCGGTGTTGCCCTTGGGATCATGCTTACATTTGGTGCTTATTTGCCGCAAGAAACATCTATCGTTAAATCAGCATTTATCATCTGTATTGCGGATACTTGTGTCGCTGTTTTTGCGGGTCTTTCAATATTCCCAATCGTATTTGGTTTCGGGATGGAGCCTAATGTTGGCTCGGCGCTTGTATTTAATACTATGACTGTTGCATTTGGCCAGTTAGAATATGGTGGCATTGTTGGTGCTGGATTCTTTACGCTTCTGGCGATCGCTGGGTTTACAACACTTCTAGCATTGATGGAACAAATGGTCGTTTATTTGAATAAATTTTATGATATGACACGCCGTAAATCTGCATCTATTGTAACTGGTTCTATATTCCTAGTAGGTATGCTGTCCGTATTTTCGAGTAATATTCTTTCACATGTGAAGATCGCTGGATTAGGGCTCCTTGATAGCTTTGACTGGTATGTCAATCAAATCGGATTACCACTTGGTGGATTGCTCACCGCTGTATTTGTTGGTTGGGTTATCAAAAAGCAGAATGTGATAGAAGCCTTCGGTGAAAATGAAAGTCATCTTGATCTTCTTTACATGGTAATCAAGTTTTTATGTCCAATTGCGATAGCCATTGTTTTTGTCTCTCAAATCGTTGCGCAATTTAATTAAATCATAAAGTACATTTTTTAGCTTTTCCAATGCAGAATCCTGTTCCCTGAACGGGATTTTGCTGTTATTAGAGGGCGGAATTATATTGTTCTCATTGATTATATGGAAAATACAATGGATTCTGAATTTTACAGAATAAAAAGATTGCCGCCTTATGTTTTTGCAGAAGTAAACGCGATGAAAGCAAAAGCAAGAGCCGCGGGTGAGGATATCATTGATTTAGGAATGGGAAACCCTGACCTTATGCCACCACAACATGTGATGGATAAGGTAACGGAAACCATGTATGATCCAAAGGCGCACCGTTATTCTGTGTCAAAAGGCATTCACGGTTTACGTAAAGCAATGGCCGGTTATTATGAACGGCGCTTTAATGTATCCCTCGATCCAAATAGCGAAGTTATTGCAACGTTAGGGTCTAAAGAAGGGTTAGCAAATTTAGCGCAAGCCATTACGGCGCCGGGCGATGTAATTCTTGTGCCTAACCCAAGCTATCCGATCCATCATTTTGGTTTTATAATTGCTGGTGCGACGATGCGTCATCTTCCGACAACCGAAGATCAAGATTTTATGGATATATTGGAACAGGCGGTTAAACACAGTATTCCAAAACCATTAGCACTCGTTTTAAATTTTCCGTCAAACCCCACGGCGCAAGTTGTGGATTTGGATTTTTATAAAGAGGTAGTCGCTTTTTGTAAAAAACATGAAATATATATTTTATCTGACCTAGCTTATGCTGAAATCTATTTCAATGATACCCCACCACCTTCCATTCTTCAGGTAGAAGGCGCGCGAGATATTGCCGTTGAATTTACATCAATGAGCAAAACATATTCTATGGCTGGTTGGCGTATGGGTTTTGCCGTTGGAAATAAGAAACTTATTGGTGCTTTAACGCGCATGAAATCATATGTTGATTATGGTGCCTTTACGCCAATACAAGTTGCTGCTACGGCCGCTTTGAATGGCCCTCAAGACTGTATTGACTTTGCAAGAAAGACTTATAAAACACGCAGGGATGTTCTCGTGAACGGCATGGCGGGTTCTGGTTGGGAAATTCCGTCACCAGAGGCGACAATGTTTGCTTGGGTGCCGCTTCCTAGCGGGTGGGAAAAAGTCGGATCAAACGAATTTTCAAAATCATTACTTGAACATGCGAAGGTTGCCGTTGCACCTGGAATAGGTTTTGGTGAATATGGTGACGGTTTTGTTCGCATTGCGCTAGTGGAAAATGAGCAACGTATCCGACAAGCAATTAGAAATATGAAGCAATTCATGAAAAAAAGTGATCAATATTTAAATCAGATTATAGAAAAGAAAAAAGGAAATTAAAGTGAGTACTCCTTTAAAAGTGGCTGTCGCGGGTCTTGGGAATGTAGGCGTTGGCGTAGTTAAAATACTGGAACAGCATAAAGAATTAATCAAAGAACGAGCGGGCCGTGAAATTCAAATAGCGGCGGTTTCAGCCAGAAGTAAAACACAAGATCGTGGTATAGATTTATCGCCATATGCATGGGTTGATAACGCGGCCGACATGGCAGATATTGATGATGTAGATATTGTTATTGAATTAATTGGCGGTGAAGACGGTATTGCTTATACACTTTCACAAAACACACTTAAAAACGTTAAATCACTTGTTACAGCGAACAAAGCTATGGTTGCGCATCACGGTGCCGTACTTGCTGATTTGGCACAAAATAATGGCGTTGCGCTACGTTATGAAGCAGCCGTCGCTGGCGGTATTCCAATCATTAAAGCGATTGGCGAAGGGTTAGCCGCAAATGAACTAACTCAAGTTTATGGCATTATGAACGGAACGACCAATTATATGCTGACACATATGGAAAGTCGTGGCCTTTCATATGATGAAATTTTAGATGAGGTTACTGAATTAGGATATCTAGAGGCTGACCCTGCACTTGATCTCGATGGTATTGATGCAGCTCATAAATTAGCAATTTTAAGCAGTGTTGCATTTGGCACAAAAACTGATTTCAAAAATGTATATATTGAAGGTATCCGTAAAATCGCAGGAATTGATATCGATAACGCAAAAGAATTTGGTTTTCGGATCAAATTACTGGGTATGACAAAATATGAAAATGGTACATTAAGCCAACGCGTGCATCCTGTCATGATCGACCGAAACCTTCCGATCGCGAGCGTGATGGACGGATTTAACGCGTTGGTTGTTGATGGTGATTATATTGACCGAACATTTTATCAAGGCCGCGGTGCTGGTGAGGGGCCAACCGCATCGGCTGTGGTTGCTGACTTAATTGATATCGCACGCGGTCATACGGGGGCTGCTTTCTATAAGCCTGCATCAACATTGGTGGATGCTGAGCCTGTATCAATTAATCAGCGTAAAGGTGAATATTATATTCGCATTCTCGCTAATGATGAAACCGGTGTTATGGCTGATATTACATCCGCTTTAAAAGCATCGGGCGTCTCAATTGATCAAATGAAACAAAAGCCGGCGGAAGTGCAAGGAAAAGTCTATGTTGCCATCGCCACACACGAAACAACGGAAACCGCATTAAGAGATGCCATTAATCGAATTAATGAACTTTCTGTTGTATTAGAACCAACTATGTCTATAAGAATTGAAAAATTATAAATTTCAGTTATATTCGCCACATAGAAATATTAGTAAATATTTTTTAAAAATAGGAAATAATTATGGCAGTTAATTCAACATTGGACCGTATCTTCGTACTCGAATTAGTACGTGTCACAGAATCAGCCGCGATTGCAGCAGCAAAACTTGTGGGTATGGGTGACGAAAAAGCAGCTGACGCTGCCGCCGTTGAATCTATGCGTAATGAGTTTAATCAACTCGATATTAAAGGCCGTATTGTGATCGGTGAAGGTGAGCGCGATGAAGCGCCTATGCTTTATATCGGTGAAGAAGTCGGCACCGGCAATGGTCCTGAAATTGATATTGCACTTGACCCATTAGAGGGAACAACAATCGCTGCGAAAGCAATGCAAAATTCACTTGCTGTTGTTGCACTAGCTGAAAAAGGTAACCTTTTAAACGCTCCTGATGTTTATATGGATAAAATTGCTGTTGGCCCAGGTCTTCCTAAAGGTATTATTGATCTTGATAAATCAGTAGAAGAAAATATTAAAGCCGTTGCCGATGCAAAAGGCCGTCAAGTAAGCGACATATTGGTTTGTGTTTTAGACCGTCCTCGACATGGTGATATTATTGAAAAAGTTCGTGCTTGTGGCGCGCGCGTAAAATTAATTGGTGACGGTGATGTTGCCGGTGTTATTGACACAACAAATCCTGATACATCTGTTGATATTTATATGGGATCAGGTGGCGCACCTGAAGGTGTTCTTGCCGCGGCGGCACTTCGCTGTATCGGTGGACAAATTCAAGGCCGCTTGACATTCAGAAATGATACTGAACGTGGACGTGCGCGTAAATGGGGTATCGAAGACCTTGACCGTAAATATTCAACTGAAGAAATGGCCGCGGGTGATGTTATTTTTGCTGCAACAGGTGTTACTGACGGTACTTTACTTCGTGGTGTTCATACAACGATTGACGGTAAAGGATACACGACGGAAACAGTTGTGATGCGTTCAGCATCAAAAACGGTTCGCCGCATCCAAACCGAACACAACCGCGAAATTAAATTAACTTAATATATCTTTATGACGAATGATCAAAATTCCATAGCCGAGCATGACTTAATCTTGGCTGTGGAAAAATCAATTACAGGGCGGGCTTGGGTAGCGCGCCCTGCTGAAAATCGTTTCGTGCAAGCAATTGCTCAAAATCATGATCTGCCGGAAATTGTGGCGCGTGTTATTGTCGGGCGCGGTATAACTGTTGATGAAGCCACTACATTTTTAAACCCAACCTTAAAGGAAACGCTTCCTGACCCTTCCCATTTTAAAGATATGGATAAAGCCTGCAACCGAATTGCGGATGCCATTGTTTCGGGTGAGAAAGTAGCCGTTTTTGGTGATTATGATGTTGATGGGGCAACTTCATCAGCAATATTCAAAAGATTTTTTAAATCTATCAATCAAGATATAACGGCCTATATCCCTGATCGAATGTCAGAAGGTTACGGCCCCAATACCAAAGCCTTATTAGAATTAAAAGCTGCGGGTCATAAATTGGTCATTACCGTTGATTGTGGCATCGTATCATTCGATCCGTTGTCTGCGGCTCATGGTGCGGGACTTGATGTCATTGTCGTTGATCATCATCAGGCGGAAGCAAGACTGCCGGACGCGGTCGCTGTGGTTAACCCCAATCGATTGGATGAAGAGCAGGGGTATGGTCAGCTTGCCGCTATCGGTGTCAGTTTCATCACCATCGTCGGCATAAATCGTGAGCTTAGAAATCGTGGATGGTATAAAGAACAAAGCATTAAAGAGCCTAATATCATTGAATGGCTGGACTTGGTAGCGCTTGGCACAATTTGTGACGTCGTGCCACTTGTCGGTATTAATCGCGCTCTAGTTTCGCAGGGACTTAAAATTATGGCTACCCGCGGCAATGTGGGTTTAAAAGCGCTTAGTGATGTGGCGGGTATTTCAGAAACGCCTGGAACTTATCATGCAGGATTTCTTCTTGGTCCACGGGTTAATGCCGGTGGACGTGTCGGAAGATCGGAAGCAGGAACAATTTTATTAAGTACCGATGATGAAGAAGAAGCCGTAAAAATTTCCTCAGAACTTAATACTTATAATGCGGAACGCCAAGCCATTGAAGCAATGGTGCTTGAAGATGCAATGGACCAAGTCAGTCAAAAAATTGGCCCAGGCGGTATTGTGCCACCGATCATCATCGCATCTGGTCATGGTTGGCATCCTGGCGTGATCGGCATTGTCGCAGGACGGCTTAAGGAACATTTTGGAAGACCAACAATCATCATAGCGATTGATGAAAATGGCGATGCCAAAGGGTCAGGGCGGTCAATTACCGGTGTTGACCTTGGTTCGGCGATTACGGCCGCTAGACAAGCGGAAATTTTAACGGCGGGTGGCGGTCATGCAATGGCGGCGGGACTGAGCATGCGCGGTGAACAAATTGACGCTTTGAATGAATTCCTAACGGATAGATTAAGAATAAATGTTGATGACGCCGTGAAGTCATTATCCTTAAAACTTGATGGCGTATTATCTTTATCGGCGGTAAATCCCGACTTGGTTCATATGCTTGATCAAATTGGACCTTTCGGGCAGGGTAATGCAGGGCCGCGTTTTGCATTTTCTGATGCATTTGTAAGCTATGTAGATGTGGTCGGTAAAGATCATGTGAAATGCTCTTTCAAAGGCGGCGATGGCTGCACCGTCAAAGCCATGTCGTTTCGCTCCGCTGATAAGCCTCTAGGGCGGCTTTTACTGGATTCTCGTGGGAAAAGTATAAAAATCGCGGGAACCATTAGAAATAACACATGGAATGGCCGCACAAGCGCGGAAATATTTATTGATGATGCATCTGAATAGTCTGGATAACTCAGGAATTTAGGGCATTTTTAAAAAAAGTCATCTATATTACAAAAAAGCTATTGACCGAATGGACGTGAAGGGTTAGAAACCACCCACACCGATATAGATGGCCCCTTCGTCTAGCGGTTAGGACGCGGCCCTTTCACGGCTGAAACACGGGTTCGATTCCCGTAGGGGTCACCACTTCTTCTAAAGAAGTTCGGTACTAAAAAAAGTGCCAACGGCAATCGCCCGAGGCGCTTTTTTTATGGGAGAAATCCATATATAAGAAATCTTCATGAAACTGTAACACCACTTTTGTTGACAAGAATATATAAACTGGTTTTTATGAAATATCTTAATTTTTAAAGGTGATGAACCATGAAATTTTATACTTTTATCCTAATTCTCGTTTTAGCTTTGGTTGCAACCGGATGTGAAACGGGAACAAATAGCGGAAGAGCAGATGGTGTAACAGGTGTTGTGACTAATTATGCGTGGGATGGTTTTACAGATAGCGATGGAAACACCGTTTATAGTTGCCGTAATATAAATACGCGTGAATATGTTGATAACAAACTTTGTAGTGGCCCAAGAAACGACGACACTTGGCCAAATTAATTCATTTAATTAAGTGAAAGCCCCGCGGATTGGTAAAAGGCTTGCGCTAAAATTTTTAGAATTTCATGAGATGTTGTAATTACTTTATTTTCAAGCACCTGATTTGATAATTCAAATACTTGATTGTTTTCTGACATTGTCGGATCAAGTTTAAGCGCGCCCATTGACCAATCGGCGAATGCACGCCCAGTGATTTCTTGATCGAGTACTTTTGTGATCGTGTTATGCCTGTCATCATGCTGTATGATTTCGTATAGACTGTCTATGGCTTCGCTAGGACCTTCGATGATCTGAAAAAAACATCTATTAGCATATAACAGCATGCCAGTGATGTTATTTTCTTTATTTCGCTTCACAGCAATATTTACAATCTCTTTTAATTGTTCATTATTAAAAGAGTTGTTTTGGCTAGAATAGTAAGCAATTAATTTCAATATAAACGCCGTTTTTTTATATAACTAATGACCTTTGAAAAAGTAGACTAGATCATTTTAGTAAGCGTTTCAATGAAGCGATCAATTTCTGTCTCGTCATTATAATAATGAATTGATGCTCTAACCATATTGGGGAGCTTATTTTTTCTCGCGTCAAGCAACGTGCTGCTCGGCTCGGAAAGACTAGTGTTTATGCCGTTTTCTCTAAGTTTATTGACGATATCTACGGCGTCATGGCCATCAACATGAAAAGTGGTTATGGCACATTGATGATCACTAATTGCATGGATATTTACGCCACTAATTGAATTTAATTTATCTCTCAAATAGCCAGCGAGCTCATCATTGCGTCCTTTGATATTTTCAAGCCCAACTTCAAGCGCGTAATCAACGGCCGCGCCAAACCCAAGAATAGCAGCACAATTATTTTCCCAATTTTCAAATCGTTTAGCATCATTTCGAAGTTCATAAACGGTCGGACTTAACCATTTCGCACTTCTAAGATCGACTATTGGCGGGTGTAATTCTTCAATGATAGATTTCTTGACGTAAAGAAACCCAACGCCGCGGGGGCCTCGTAAATATTTGCGGCTTGTTGCCGATAGCATATCACAACCGATTGCTTTCACATCGATGGGCATTTGTCCAACTGATTGACAGGCATCAACGAGGAATAAAATATCATGCTTTTTCGCAATCTTCCCCAAATCGCTCACCATATTCACTAGGCCACTATTGGTTGGAACATGTGTGGCGGAAATGAGCTTTACATTTTCATCAATCATATATTCAAGAAGCTTCAAATCAAGATTGCCATTTTCATCGCTCGGGATTACCTCAACCGATACGCCCTTTTCCTTTTCCATATGAAGGTAGGCAATGAAATTGGATACATATTCAGCTTCAACCGTAAGAATTCGGTCGCCCGGTTTAAAATCGATGGCGTAAAACCCCATGGCCCAGCCAACGGTGGCATTTTCAACGATTGCAATCTCCTCTGGAGTAGCATTTATCATTTTGGCAACGGATTTATATACATTTTCTAATTTGTCTTGAGACATAGCAAGGGCTTCATATCCGCCGATATCCGCTTCTAAATCAAGATAATCTTTTTGAGTATCAAGAACCGTTTGCGTCACTAGGGATGCGCCAGCATTGTTAAAATGGATGACTTTTTGTTTGCCGGGTGTATCGCCGTAAATTTTTTCTTTATCAAATGACATGTCTTTATCCTTCTAAAACGAGAAGATAATAGAACATAAAAAATCTACTTCCTCAATCAGATAAATTGAGTTAGCATGATAAAAAAACAAAAGGACATAACCTTGTATAAGTCTTTACTAGTTTTATTATTTTATGTGTTGAGTATAACTTTTTCTTTTGCTCAAAACTTCCAATTTGTTGAAGCGACAATTGATGATATTCACGATGCTTTGAAGTCAGGTAAAATGACCTGTCGTGAAATCGTTTCCGGTTATATTGATCGCATAAATTATTTTGACGAAGATACAAAATTAAATGCCATCACCGTTATAAATCGAGGGGCGCTCTCAAAAGCGGACGCGATAGATGAACGTCTTAAAAAGGGTGATGAATTAGGGTCACTATTCTGTGCGCCTATTTTGGTTAAGGATAATTATGATACTCATGATTTGCCGACCACGGGCGGATCAATTGCTTTAAAAGAAAACTATCCACCTGACGATGCGTTTATGGTTAAAAAGTTACGCGACGCCGATGCTATTGTAATTGCAAAAACTAATATGGCGGAATGGGCGTTTAGCCCTCGAAAAACCAAAAGTTCTTCTTATGGAACGACGGCAAATGCTTATGACTTATCCCGCGTGCCCGCAGGCTCTAGCGGTGGTACAGCATCAGGCACTGCTGCAAGTTTCGGTGTGGCGGGGATGGGATCTGATACGGGGAATAGTATTCGTGGCCCATCGTCACATTTGGCGTTGTTTGGTATTCGTTCAACGATGGGTTTAACCAGCCGTGACGGTGTTATTCCGCTTATTGGCGACCGTGATATTGCTGGACCTATGGCCCGAACTGTACGTGACGCTGCCAAGCTATTCAATGTAGTGGCAGGGTATGATCCAAAGGATCCGATGACTGAATTGGGTAAGGGAAAACGTAAAAAAGATTATACCGACTATCTGGATAAAGATGCATTAAAAGGAAAACGAATAGGCATATTAAGATCACTTGTTTTTACCGAAGATGCGGATCCAGCGATTACGGCACTTTTTATTCAAGCGGTTGAGGATTTGAAATCGGCAGGCGCAATTATTGTTGACCCTTTTGAAATTGATAATTTTTCTACACACCGTGAAGCCAATAATAGCTGCAGTCGCTTTAGGTATGATATGTATGTTTATTTAAAATCATTAGGGGCGGATGCGCCAATTAAGGACGTCATGGAAGTTATGGAAAGTGGCCAATTTTCACCTGATGTTAAAGGCGGGCTTGAATATTTTGGTGATGGTCCCCTTGACGTTCATCCAAATGATCGCACACCACCATGTATGGAATTTCCAAATCACGCAGGACGCAATGTATTTAAACATGATGTTGTGACCTCAATGGATAATCACAATGTCGAGGTTATCATTTATCCGAGCTGGACAAACCCACCAGCCACATTAGCGCGCGCTGACGAAGATTATAAAGGCGATAATAGTCAAATTATTGCCCCAGCAACCGGACTACCTGCAGTTAGTATTCCCATGGGCTTTACATATGGAAACCTTCCGGCAGGGCTTCAAATTCTTGGTAGAGATTATAGCGAAGATTTATTATTCGCCGTTGCCTATTCATATGAACAAAACACAATGCACAGGAAACCGCCAAGGCGTTTCCCGGAAATAGAAAAACTAACACAATTTGCGAAAGTTACTAAAAATGGTCACTGAATATAAAAGCGATATTGAAATCGCCCGTGAAGCAACGGCAAAACCAATTGCCGACATTGCCGCAAAAATTGATATCCCTGAAGATGCATTGATTAGATACGGAGATGATAAGGCAAAAGTAAGCCTCGATTATATTGAAAGTCTTTCGGACATGCCGGACGGTAAACTCATTCTTGTTACAGCCATTACACCGACACCCGCAGGTGAAGGTAAAACCACAACGACAGTGGGGCTCGGTGACGGGTTAAATCGGATCGGTAAAAAAGCAATGATTTGTATTCGTGAACCTTCCTTAGGACCATGCTTCGGAATGAAGGGTGGTGCAGCAGGTGGTGGGTACGCGCAAGTTATCCCTATGGAAGATATTAATCTTCATTTTACGGGTGATTTTCACGCGATTACATCGGCAAATAACTTGCTTGCGGCGATGATTGATAATCATAATTATTGGGGAAACTCCACCCAACTTGATAATCGCCGAATTACGTGGCGCCGTGTGATGGACATGAATGATCGCAGTTTGCGTGATATTGCAACTTCACTTGGTGGTGTGGCAAATGGTTTCCCGCGTGAAGGTGGCTTTGATATTACTCCTGCGTCCGAAGTAATGGCCATTTTCTGCTTGGCCAGTGGGCTTGATGATCTTCGTCGTCGCCTTGGCGGCATCACTATCGGTCAAACACGTGATAGAAAAACGATTTATGCCCGCGAAGTTAAAGCAGATGGTCCAATGACCGTATTGTTAAAAGATGCGCTTCAACCTAATCTGGTTCAAACACTGGAACATAATCCAGCGTTCATACATGGCGGTCCGTTTGCCAATATTGCCCATGGTTGTAATACGGTTATGGCGACAAAAGCCGCTCTTAAGATGGCTGATTACGTGGTAACGGAAGCTGGATTTGGTGCAGATTTAGGCGCCGAAAAATTCTTTGATATTAAATGCCGCAAAGCAGGTTTGAACCCTGATGCTGTTGTGCTTGTTGCGACGGTTCGTGCCTTAAAAATGCATGGTGGCGTGGGTAAAGATGATTTAGGAACGGAAAATGTTTCAGCCGTTAAAAAAGGTTTGGCAAATCTTGAACGTCACGCTGAAAATATTAGAAAATACGGCGTTGAAGCCGTCGTAGGTATTAACCGTTTCCCCACAGATACTAATGCGGAAATAGCAGCAGTGGTAGATGCCTGCGCCGCCGTAGGTATTAAAGCGGTAGAAAGTTATCATTGGGGATTAGGTAGTGAAGGCAGTGCCAATCTTGCGCAAGCGGTTGTTGATACCATTAATGAGAGTAAATCTGACTTTAATGTTCTTTATCCGGATCATTTAAAATTAATGACTAAAATTGAGGTCATCGCAAAAGAAATTTACCGTGCCGATGAAGTCTTTGCCGATCAAAAAATTATAAATCAATTAAAAGATTTTGAAAAGGATGGCTTCGGTCATTTGCCGGTATGTATGGCGAAAACGCAGTATAGCTTTTCCACCGATCCAGCGTTAAAAGGTGCGCCATCCGGGTATGGGGTTCCAATCCGAGAAGTACGGATTTCATCAGGAGCAGAGTTTATTCTTGTTGTATGTGGCGCCATTATGACCATGCCAGGATTACCTAGAGTTCCCGCAGCCGAAGCCATTGAAATTGATGAGAATGGTCTGGTACAAGGGTTGTTCTAGGTTAGATTAAATCCCTATTCATCATTGAATTCATCTTTAAAATAGGTAAGATGAAAATGATATGTTATTACAGTAATGATTTATAGGGAAAACCATCATCCGATGAAAAGCATATTTAAAAATATAGGTGTCATTTTATTAAGCGTGGAGATGATTATGTCGTCGACATTGCCGACATTCGCGCAAAGTAGGCAATTTAGCATCGGAACAGGTTTTGTTGGTAGTTCCATGCATGCCCTTGGCACAGTTATGGCTAAGCATATGCAAAGAAACCTTCGCATGCGTGTAACGGCGCGACCATATGTGGGACCAAGCGCATTTATGCCATTAATTAATGCCGGTGAAGTGACAATGGGATTATCCTCCATGGGTGAATCAAATTCTTCTTATTTGGGGCTTGAAACGGAACCTATGAAAGATATTCGAACCATAGGACGTATTGTTGCTATGCCGTTTGCTTTTGTTGTTCGTAAAGACAGTGGAATTAAAACAATCGCAGACCTTAAAGGAAAAAAAGTAGTGCTTGATTTTGCTGCCGCTGGTGCTTTGACTGAAATGTCACAAACCATGCTTGATGGTGCAGGGTTAAGACGCGAAGATGTTGAAGTGGTCACTGTATCTGGCGTCGGGCAAGGCATTGAAGCGGTCGTTGAAGGAAATGCAGATGCAGCACCCGGAAGTGTGAGTATGGCAGCCGTAAGAAAAGCCAACGCGACAGCGGGAATTACAATTTTAAGTCTTGAAAAAGAGGGGTTTGAAGAAAGATTGAGCCAATCAGCTTATTCAGAAATCAGACCTTTTGTCGTGGGTGCGGATAGTTATCCGGGCGTTGAAACGGAAACAAGAATTTTTGCGCTTGATATTTATATTGTGGTGCCCAAATCATTATCAGATCAAGATGTGGTGAAAATATTGGATGTATTACATGCAAATTGGGATGATATTGGCAAGGATTATAACAATCTAACCAATTTCTCTCCTGCGGATTTAGTGCATGAAACGCAAACTGTGCCTTATCATAAAGCGGCTATTGAATATTTCAAAAGTGGAAAAGTACTAGCGAAATGGGATGAGGCAGCGGAGATGAGAAACCAAAAGTTGTTGGAAGTCTGGAATTAATAAACGGTGAGTGAACAAGAAATAGACAAGGGCGATGCCACCATTAAAAAAGCATTTAATGTTTTTATTTTTGGATTGCCGGTTTTATTTGGCGTTTGTTGGATTATGGGCGTACCGCTGCAGCTAGGCTTAGCCATTTTAGGCGGAAATTATTTAGCTCTTCTTATTGGGTTTTCTGTTGCAGCAGCTTTTATTTATTGGCCATATAGTGATAATGCCAAAACTATAGATTATATTTTGGCGTTGATCGCGGGTGGTGTTTGGCTTCTTTGTGCTTACCATTATGAAGATTGGCTTCTTAATCAACATGACCGAACATTTTTTAAAATTTCCATGGCTGTTATTTCGATTGGATTGCTCACTGAAGGGGTGCGTAAAACAACCGGAAACGGTATGGCAATAATCATTTTAGCGTCACTGCTATACGGTATATTTGGTCATAAAGCACCTGGTATTTTTGAAGGTGCGCAAAATGATTATGACGCCCTTTTCATGTATCTTTATATTGATAGCAGCGCCGTTCTAGGTTTCATTATAATGGTAGCAGGTACATTGATCTTAGGATTTCTAATCCTTGGACAGGTAATGCAGGCGAGCGGAGCGACTAAATTTTTCTCAGATATTGCCATGGCATCAATCGGTCATAAACGTGGCGGTCCTGCAAAGGTTTCCGTAGTGGGTAGTTCGCTAATGGGAACCGTTAGTGGCGCGACCGTTGCGAATATAATGTCAACGGGCATGATATCAATTCCTTTGATGAAACGTAACGGCTTTAAAGGCGCGATGGCAGCGGGGATTGAGGCCGTGGCTTCAAACGGTAGTCAGCTAGCACCACCCGTCATGGGGGCAACCGCTTTTATCATCGCGGAATATCTGGAAATGCCATATTCAACTATTGTCGCTGCTGCAATATTACCGGCTATTGTTTATTATGTTTTTCTATTTTGTCAGATTGATTTTTATGCCCGTGATAAAGGATTAGAAGGTCTTAAAAAATCGAAACTTCCAAAAATGTTTGATGTGATAAAAGCGGGCTGGCTTTTTATCATTCCGCTGGGTGTGCTAATTTTTTTCTTGTTTGTTCTTGCATTTAATCCTGCAAAATCTGCCCTATATGCGACGCTTTCTCTTTTGTTCCTTGCGCTTTTGAAATTTAAGAAATTACCATCACTTAAGATAATTTATGAATGTATTCTGGGTCTTGGAAAACCATTTGTCATGCTTGTAATGATTTGTGCGGGGGCGGGGATCATCATTGGCGTAATAAATATGAGCGGTCTTGGCTTTAGCCTTGCTCTCGCACTGAGCGATGTTGGGATCGCTTATGGTTTATTTGTAATGCTTTTATTGACGGCGCTAGCGTCCATTGTTCTAGGGATGGGTATGCCGACATCTGCCGTTTATATCATTGTCGCGATGCTTCTTGCGCCGGCTATAACCGATATGGGTGTGCCGGCCATTGCAGCACATTTCTTCGTCTTTTATTTTGGACTTGCATCATTTTTAACGCCGCCGGTTGCGATTGCTTCCTATGCGGCAGCGAGCCTTGCGAAAGCAGATTTACGTGAAACAAGTATGGCTGGTCTTAAACTCGGATTATCTGCATTTATCATTCCCTTTTATTTTATCTATAACCCTGAAATATTGATGGTTGGCGAATGGAATGTCATTTTAAGCAGTTTTACACTGCTGGTGATTGCGGGTGTTTTACTGGCGCGTGCGATTACATTATTTTCAAGTAGTGAAGAAAAATCGACAGCTTATGGTATGATTGATTTGTTAATGTCAATCGTTGCGGGCACAGCAACCATATGGCTTGGCAAAGAAAATATACTATTATATGCTATCATGATTATTGGGATAGGCATGATTGTTTTTGGAAATCGTTTTTTTAAAATCAAATAAAATATAGGTGGATCAATGGTTAAATTTATGGTCAACGGCAGGGAACACACCTTTGAAGGTGATGAGGATATGCCACTTCTTTGGTATTTGCGTGAAGATGTGAAATTAACAGGGACTAAATTTGGTTGTGGTATTGCGCAGTGCGGTGCTTGTACCGTTCATATGGGCGGTATGGCGCAGCGGTCCTGTTCTGTGCCCATGGCTGCCGTTGATGGTGAAGATATCGTTACCATAGAAGGGTTAGGCGATCAAGATCGCCTGCATGCGGTGCAGCGTGCTTGGGTCGAAGAAGACGTGGCCCAGTGCGGGTTCTGTCAATCTGGACAAATTATGGCGGTGGCATCATTTTTAAAAGATTTCCCGAACCCGACGGATGAAGACATTGATGAAAATCATACCAATCTGTGTCGCTGTGCGAGCTATGCCCGCATGAGAATTGCCATTCATAAGGCCGCAGCCTATTTAAGAGGGGAGGCATAATCATGGGAAATTTTGATAGACGCCAATTTTTAAAAGTAACAGCCGCCGCGGGTGCGCTTGTTATTTCTAGTCCTTCATTTAGTTTTGCACAAAATGGCTCCAAGGATCGCTACCGAAATCTTGACACTAATCTCGGTTTTTATCTGAAAATTGATACGAATAATATGGTGTCCATTGGCTATTCAGTGCCCGACGACGGGACTGGTGTTAATACGGCATTACCAATGCTTGTTGCTGAAGAGCTTGATGTTGATTTTGATAATGTCAATGTTGAAAAATTACCACCACTTTATAAAGAAAATGACGGCAGCAACCCGCGTGGTGGTGATGCACCCTATATCAATCAAACCTATAAAGGGCATCCGATCCATCAATCAACTGGCGGTAGCCAATCAATCCGCCGTTCCTATGAAATGCTGCGAATGGCAGGAGCAGAAGCCCGTGAACGTTTGAAACAGGCCGCGGCTGATGATCTTGGTGTGAATATTTCAAGTTTAAACACAGATAATGGATATGTGATCAGCGGCAATCAAAAAATCAGTTATGGTTCGCTCGTGGAAAAAGCCGCGATTGTGACTTTAACCGCTGAACCGAAATTAAAATCACCAGATGAATATAAAGTCATTGGTACGGATCAACCGCAAAAAGTAGCGGGCGATATTGCAATTGGCGCACAAAAATACGTGATGGATATGGAATTACCGGGTATGCTAAATGCGGTGATCGCGCGCTGCCCACACGCTGATGGTCTTGTGAAATCATATGATGATACCGAGGCATTAAAAGTGCCGGGCGTGCGCCATGTTGTGCGCGTGAACCGTATCCCCGAAGATATAAACGAACAGAAATATATCGCTGATGGTGTCGCCGTAATCGCTGACAGTCATTGGGCGGCTCTTAAAGGTCGCGAAGCATTGGAAATCGAATGGGACAAAGGGCGCTGGGCCGATGTGGACAATGCATGGATTGATCGCAATTTTGACAAAGTTATCGTAGAAGGTAAAACCAACGTCAGATTAGAGCATGGTGATTTTGATAAAGCCTTTGCCGAGGCCGATAAAACCCTTGAAGTTGCGTATGATCAACCTTATTGGGCCCATGCGACCATGGAAACACCATGCGGTATCGTTGATGTAAAATCCGATAAAGTCACGGTGATTGCTGGAAATCAAACGGCCGTTAGGGTCATGAATGATTTAATGCGTGTGTTACCGGGTTATACCCATGACCAATTTGATGTGACATTGATGCGCCTTGGTTCCGGTTTTGGCCGTAAATTTATTGTTGATGCCTGCACGGAAGCGGCGGTGCTTTCAAAAGCGGTTGGCAAACCGATTAAAGTAATTTGGACACGCGAAGATGATCTTGAACAAGATTTCTATAATCCAAAAGGTCGTCATATGTTTAAGGGCGGACTTGATAAAAATGGAAAACTAGTTGCGGCAAATTATTTCCATTGTTCAACGGATAATGATTTCGCGACACATGCTTTTCCGGCTCATCATGTCCCCAATTACCGCGGTGAAGTGATTGATAGTAAGGTGCTCCCAAGCGGCCCTTGGCGCGGACCAACGGAAAATGTAGCGGGTTATGCGATGCAAAGCTTTGTTGATGAAATGGCGCATCTAGCGGGTAAAGATCCACTTCAGTTCCGTATTGATATGTTTAAGGATGCTGGTGATACACCAGCGCCGGGGTTTAGTAGTGACATTATGGAAGCGGATCGTTTCATTAACGTTCTACAAATTGCGGCGAAAAACCTTGGTTGGGGTAAAGAACTTCCCAAAGGGCATGGTATGGGTATCGCGAGCTTTATGACATTCGGCGGTTATGCGGCCTGCGCAGTCGAAGTTAAAGTGGACAGTGACGGAACGCTAACGATTATAAATGCTAGTGGTGCGGCCGATCCCGGCATTGCCATTAACCCGCAAGGGTGCCGCGCGCAAATTGAAAGCGGAACGCTTGATGGTTTTAGCGCAGCCCTTGGTCAGGCCATTGAACTAGAGGAAGGTCGTGTGATTAATAATAATTTCGATACATACCAAATGGCGCGTATCGGAACGTCCCCTCATATGCTTACATCCGAAGTCGTACGCAATCATATCGATCCAAAAGGATTGGGTGAAATGTCATTGCCGCCCGCCATTCCGGCACTCTGTAATGCGATTTTCGATGCATGTGGAGTGCGGATCAGAAAACTTCCAATTGCGGATCAACTTGAAAAAGCAATGAAAGTATAAATTTTACCTTTATAAAAATTCAATGCCCTTCACTCTATTTTGAGTGAGGGGCATTTTTTTAATCAAGTTTTTGTGAGGTACCTTGAAAAAAATCTTTGAACTTCAATATATGGTTCAATTCATTAGAATAATTATAAATTCTTGAGAGGAAAAAGACATGATCAATAAAGAAGTAGATGTAGCGATTATCGGCTCAGGTACAGCCGGGATGGGCGCTTATAGAACAGCCAGTGAGCATACAGATAATATAATGCTTATTGAAGGTGGCGTATACGGGACAACCTGTGCGCGGGTTGGATGTATGCCAAGTAAATTATTAATTTCAGCCGCGGAAGCAGCGTATCATTCTAGTCACACAGACATTTTTGGTGTCTCGGTTGATAATGTGACGGTTGATAAGAAAGCCGTAATGACAAGATTAAGAAGTGAGCGTGACCGCTTTGTGGGTTTTGTGATTGAATCCGTTGAAGGGTTTGATGAAAAACATCGCGTAAAAGGATATGCAAAATTCATTGATGATAACACATTGCAGATTGATGATCATACCACCGTAAAGGCGAAATCGATAGTCATCGCAACGGGATCAAGTCCGGCTTATCCAGGGTTTTTTAATGGTGCAGAAGATCGTTTAATCACGACAGACCAAGTTTTTGAGTTAGAGCAATTACCAGAATCAATGGTGATTTTCGGTGCCGGCGTTATTGGGCTTGAACTTGGTCAAGCACTCAGCCGATTGGGTGTACGAGTGAAAGTTTTCGGGAAAGATGGTGCAATTGGTATGCTTCAAGATCCGGAAATTCGTGATTATGCTGATAAAACATTCAATGATGAATTTTATTTAAATAGTGATGGCGATGTGAAGAATATTCAAAAAGTCGGCGATACTGTTGAAATCACCTATGTTGATCAAGACGGTAAAGAGCAAAGGGAAAGCTTTGAATATTTACTTGCCGCTACCGGAAGGCGTCCTAATGTTGATAAATTGGGATTAGAAAATACATCATTAAAACGTGATGAACTTGGTGTACCCGAAGCAAATAACTTTACGCTTCAAACAAGCGTTGACCATATTTTTATGGCGGGTGATGCAAATAATGATATTCCATTACTTCACGAAGCTGCTGATGAAGGGCGTATTGCCGGTGAAAATGCCGGGCGTTATCCTAAGATAAAATCAGGGCACCGCAGAACATCACTCGGGATTGCTTTTACTGAGCCACAAATGATGACGGCAGGTTTAAATATTCATCAAGTTAAACAACAATGCCAAGCTTGTTACGCCGTTGGCGAAGTAAGCTTTGAAGGACAAGGCCGAAGCCGCGTGATGAATATCAATAAAGGTATTTTGAAAGTGTATGGTGAACAAGGTACGGGCCGAATTCTTGGTGCAGAAATGTTTGGCCCTCGGGCTGAACATATTGGGCATTTGCTATCATGGGCGATCCAAAAAAACATGACCGTGTCAGAAGCACTTGATATGCCGTTTTATCACCCGGTTATTGAAGAGGGACTGAGAACCGCATTACGTGATTTAAATGCAAAATTATTCTTAGGTCCTGAAATGATTGAACGCTGCATGGACTGTGGTCCTGGTGCATAAATTATTTTTTACCGTAAAGATCGTCCGGGCTTCTAAGGATGTCCGCGACGATCTTTATGCTACCGTCTTTTGAGACTTCTTCATAAAAACAACTGCGTCTTCCGGTGTGGCAGGCAACGCCAACTTGATCAACAAAAAGCAGGAGTGTATCCGCATCACAATCAACACGAAAATTTTTCAATGTTTGAATTTGACCGGAGCTTTCCCCTTTACGCCATAATTTTTGACGTGATCTAGAATAATAACAGACGCGTCCAGTATTGAGCGTTTCAATAATGGCGTCACGGTTCATCCACGCCATCATCAGTACTTCATGCGAATCGTGACTTTGCGCAATAGCCGGAATGAGGCTATCTTCATTGAACTTTAGCTTGTCTAATAATAGTGTGAAAGAGTTGCTATTCTCGGTGTTTGCCATAATATTTCCTTGATGGCTTGATATTTTATAACATACAGGGCAATATCACATTTATTGTCTCTAGGAAATAGTAATAAAGAGAAGAGAACAGAATGTTGAATAATAAGCACGATCATAGCGTATGTGTTGAAACCGCTTTAGAATCCGCCCAAAAAATTTGTGAAGAAAGAGAAACGCGCTTTACGCCTTTAAGGCGCCGTGTGCTAGAATTAGTATGGAGCAAGCACGAGCCCATTACAGCTTATGAGGTTCTTGATATGCTTAGTGAAGGGAAGAAGCGTGTGGCGCCCCCAACTGTTTATCGTGCTCTTGATTTTTTAGTAGAAGAAGGATTTGTACATCGGATCGAATCTTTAAATTCATTTGTAGGGTGTAGTGACCCAGCCCATAAACACCAAGGTCATTTTATGATTTGCACTAAATGCAGTAATGTAACAGAAATGAATGAACAATCACTTCATAACGTAATTGAAAATGCAGCCAAGGAAAATGGGTACAGTTATGAAAACTCAATTCTTGAAATTGCAGGCGTTTGTGAAAATTGCAGAGCGTAGCTGAAATGGACAGTAACGCTGGCCCTCTCATAAAACTTAATAATGTAAGTAAAATCTATCACAAAAGTCCTGTGCTGGAAGACGTGTCTTTTTCTGTGAATCGTGGTGAAACTGTCACGTTGATTGGTCCAAATGGTGCTGGAAAAAGTACTTTAATGAAAATTTCATTAGGTATTCTTGACGCAACTTCTGGTGAAATTGAACGTGAAAATGATATCACCATAGGATATATGCCGCAAAAAGTTATGATTGATGAGGTATTACCTTTAAGTGTAAAAGACTTTCTCTAT
Organism: Kordiimonadaceae bacterium UBA4441; assembly: GCA_002390425.1. Lineage (GTDB taxonomy): Bacteria > Pseudomonadota > Alphaproteobacteria > Sphingomonadales > Emcibacteraceae > Pseudemcibacter. Next base: position 72,938 of record DGPL01000040.1, read on the forward strand.
CTTAGACCAAGAACTTCATATGATGATGTAGCCAAAGCACTTGAAACCGTTAGCTTGTCACGCATGGCAGATCAACCCGTTCAAAGCGCATCTGGTGGTGAAATGCAACGAATTCTGCTCGCTAGAGCGATTTTGGGAGAAGCTGATTTGCTGGTTCTTGATGAACCGGTTCAGGGTATTGATATTATGGGTCAGCAGGAAATATACGGATTAATCGCAAAAATACGTGATAAAACGGGTTGTGGTGTTTTAATGATTTCCCATGATTTGCATTTGGTTATGGCTTCTACTGATCAAGTTTTGTGTCTTAATCGCCATATATGTTGTAGAGGAACCCCTGAATTTGTGAAAGATAACCCAGAATATCATGCCTTAATGGGACGACCGATGGAGGGAATAGCTATATATAATCATCATCATAGTGAAGGCCATGACCATAAATATCATGGCCACGATCATAGCAAGGATCAGCAAGATGATTGATGATTTTATCTTAAATGCGTTAATCGCGGGTGTTTTGATTGCGCTTATCGCTGGACCACTCGGATGTTTTATGGTTTGGCGTAAAATGGCATATTTTGGTGATACCATTTCGCATTCTGCCCTTATGGGGGTTGCTCTTGGAATTGCGTTCGACAGTCAAAATCCATTGATTATGATTGGAACATGTTCGGCTATTGCGATGTTTCTTTTGTTTTTACAGCGCGATAACCGTTTTTCTTCAGATACAATCCTCGGGATACTAGCGCATAGTGCACTATCAATAGGTATTATCTTAATATCTATGATGGATAACTTTAGAACAGATATGATGTATTATCTGGTTGGTGATATTTTAGGAATTACTGAGGAAAATATATATACCATCGGTGGGGTTGCTGTCCTTTGTGGGGTTTGTCTTTATTTTATTTGGCGTGACTTGTTATCATTAACAGTACATCAGGATTTAGCCCATACTGAAGGGGTAAAAGTACAGCGTGTTAAGATAATGTATATGTTATTAATCGCGTTTCTGGTTGCTGTTGCGCTTAAAGTAATTGGTGTATTATTAATTACGGCCTTGATGATTATTCCAGCCGCCGCCGCAAGATCAATATCAAAAAAGCCACTTCAAATGATTGCATTTTCAGCAATCGCAGGTGTAGTTGCAGTCTTTTCTGGTATCATGGCCTCAAGCCAATGGGACGTTCCAACAGGCCCTGCGATCGTTTTATCGGCGACAGTATTATTTTTACTAGGGCGCTTTACTTCGCGCGCATAAATTATAACGCAGCTTTATAATGGTCAAATGCTTGATCAAGATCAGCAATTAAATCATCCGCATCTTCAAGGCCAACATGCAATCGAACTAAAGGGCCATAATCATCCCATAATGGTAATTCACGTTCTCCTTTTAAATTATAAAAACTCATCACTAAACTTTCAAAACCACCCCAACTAAAACCCATTTTAAAGAGGTTTAAATGATCTAGAAATGCAGTAATGGATGCGTCATTGCCTTCTTTTAATGTAAATGAAAAAAGGCCGTTTGAACCATTAAAATCTCGTTTCCAAAATTTATGTCCTGGACAATCATCAAAAGCTGGGTGTAGCACTAAATCAACTTCATTTCTTGAATTAAGCCATTCGGCGATTTTTAAGGCACTTGCTTCATGTTGTTTTAATCTTGTTTTAATTGTGCGAATTCCACGCAGAGCAAGATTTATATCATCTGGTGCAGCCGTATATCCCATGTAGTAACTATTTTCATAAAGCTGATTCCAGTGTTGTTCATTGGTTGTGATTGTTCCTAACATTGCGTCTGAATGTCCAACAATATATTTTGTTGCCGCTTGAATAGAGACATCAATTCCGTATTCAAATGGGGAAAAATTAATCAAATTGCCGTAAGTATTATCAAGCATCAAAACGATATTGTGTTTCTTTGCAATCTTTGCAATTGCAGGAATATCTTGCACTTCCATTGTTACGGAACCCGGACTTTCGGTAAATATAACTTTGGTATTTTTTTGGATTAACTCTGATATTTCCTCACCAATTAAGGGATCATAAAAAGTTGTTTCTATCCCCATTCTTTTTAAAACCGTCTTACATAAGGCCCGAGTTGGCCCATAGGTCGTATCGACCATAAGAAGGTGATCTCCGCTGCTTAGAAAAGACATAAGCGCGGCGTTAATTGCGGCAAGTCCACATGGATATAATAAACAGTCATGGCCGCCTTCTAGTTCTGCCATCGCTTCACGAAAAGCAAAATGAGTAGGGGTGCCACGACGGCCATAATACATGATCTTATTTTTTAAATTTTTAAGTGCAAACTTTAAGTCAGCTACAGTGTCATGGATAATGGTAGATGTGTGATAAACAGGTGGGTTTACTGCTTTTCCTGTCCATTCTTTTTTACGGCCCGCATGAGCAATTTTTGTATCTTTTTTCATTATGACGTTTAATCTTTTATTTTATGACCGGAGTGTCGGGGTGCGACCCCCATTCTGTCCATGAACCATCATAAAGCGACTTATTATTCTGGCCAACAAGATCAAGTGCAAATAATAAAACACAGGCGGTCATGCCGCTACCGCAACTGGTTACTAATGGTTTTTCAAGATCGATGCCGCTATTTAAAAATATTTCTTTAAGTTCTTCAGGTGATTTGAACATTTTATCATCATTTAATAATACATTAAAAGGGACATTAAAACTTTCAGGAATACGGCCAGACTTTAATCCTGCTCTTGGTTCGGGTTCCGTTCCTAAAAATCGGCCATTTGATCTCGCGTCAATCACTTGCTCGGCTTTAGTGGTAATATTTTCAATTAACTGTTCTACGGTTCTTGTAGCATTATCATCTTTTGATGCGATGTAGTGACTCTTGTTAAAAACAGGAATGTCGTCAGTTACGGGGTGACCTTCTGCGGCCCATTTTGCATAACCGCCATTCAGTATGGAAACTTTTTCATGACCAAAGCTTTTAAACATATACCACCCTCGTGATGCTGATAAACCTGCACTATGGTCGTAAATGACAATGTGATCGGAATTTGAAATTCCAAATGATCGCAAACGACTTGCCATTTTTTCTTCGCTTGGCATCATATGGGGAAGTGGGTTTTCCGTATCAGCTATTTCATCGACATCAAAGAATAATGCTCCTGGAATATGGCTCGCATCATATTCTGCTTTTGCATCTCTTCCCGCATTTGGCATATGCCATGAACTGTCGAATATGCGAATATTAGGATCACCAAGGTTTTCAGCGAGCCAGTTGATTGATACGAGTGAAGGTGTTTTGGACATATTCGTTTCCTTAAATTTAAGAATTGAACGAAGATAGTTTCAATATCCCTTAAGGTCAATAAACGCTTCATACAAAATAGTGTTTTCTAGTTCATTGATGACTTTTATATATAATTGGATTATAGAGAATGAAATTTAAGATGTTAGGATAGCAAATGGCAAAAGAAATTTATGAGGGTTTATCCCAACTTGGCGGTGAAACAGTTCAAGCGAGCAGTCCCGAAGAAGCGGTTCTTGAAACAGTACCAAACCCAAGACCAAATTCTGATTATTTTGTGCGTTTTACATGTCCTGAATTTACATCTCTATGCCCAGTAACAGGACAGCCAGATTTTGCTCATATTGTCATCGATTATGTGCCTGGTGATGCTCTCGTTGAAAGTAAGTCGCTGAAGCTTTATATTCATAGCTTTAGAAATCATGCAGGTTTTCATGAAGATTGCACCGTAGGAATAGGTGAAAGGCTTGTTGAAGAACTTAATCCAAAATGGTTACGTATTGGTGGATATTGGTATCCGCGTGGTGGTATTCCGATTGATGTGTTTTATCAAACAGGGGAGCCCCCAAAAAATATTTGGATCCCCGATCAAGGCGTGCCGACATATCGTGGTCGTGGATAATGTATGGAAATAAAAAAGGAGGCTCTCGCCTCCTTTTTTGATGATATTGTTATAAACCCTTTCCGAAGATTATACTTGGGAGCCAAGTTACCAACCCTTCGAAATTATAAAGGATAACGAGTGCCAATACCTGTATCAGGATGAACGGCATCACACCTTTATATATATCAGTTGTTTTAACCGTTTCTTCTGGTGCAACACCACGAAGATAGAATAACGCATAACCAAATGGTGGTGTCAGGAATGAAGTTTGTAAATTCATTGCCATCATAATTCCAAGCCAAATTGGGTTAATATCCATTAGGAAGAGAACCGGCGCCACAATTGGAACAACAACAAAGACGATTTGAATAAAATCTAGGAAGAAACCAAGCGCAAACATCACTAGCATCACAAGGACAAATGCACCCAATCGACCACCAGGTAGGTTGGTTAGGAATTCAGTGATATAATAATCACCATTAAATCCTAAGAAAATGAGTGTGAAGAGTGCGGCACCAACCATGATTATGAAGATCATAGAACTTGTTTTTGCTGTCATTTGTACAACTTCGTGAATAACGCGGTTGCGATAAACACGCATTAAGCTGTCAGCCAGTCCCCACAACATAGCAAGTATAGTCGGAATTGATATTGCAAAAGCAATGTAATCCATAATGGCAATATCTTCGCGTCCCATACGTAAGTCAAAAAGACCACCTAGTAATAGCAGTAAGAAAATTGCACCACCGGCAACGATAACAGGTAAAGGTCTGTCTTTATCATTTTTATACCCTGCCATCAGGATAGCACCAACGGCACCAAGAGCTGCCGCTTCAGTCGGTGTCGCGATACCGCCGAGGATTGAACCAAGCACGGCCACCACCAAAATGATTGGGGGCAAGAAGGCCGCAAGAACGGGTTTTAAATCAATTTTTTCTTCTTTATCTTTTACCGGAGGACAAGAATTTGGTGAAACTATCGCAACAATAACTTGATAAAGAATATAAAGCATCACGAGGCCAAGGCCCGGAATAAGAGCGCCAGCAAACAAATCACCTACAGAAAGTGGAGTTGGTGAGAAATTGCCTTGCGCTAATTGTGATGCTTGCCATGCGGAAGATAATTGATCACCAAGAAGAACAAGCACGATTGATGGCGGAATAATTTGTCCCAGCGTACCCGCCGCGGCAATACCGCCAGTAGCGACCGCAGGACTATATCCTTTATTAAGCATAGTCGGCAGAGCCATAAGACCCATAATCACTACTGTCGCACCAACGATGCCTGTAGAAGCAGCAAGTAGGGCACCAACGATCGTCACAGATATTCCAAGACCACCTTTAATGCCGCCCATGAGTTGCCCCATACTTTCAAGCAAGTCTTCCGCGATCCGCGATCGTTCAAGCATTACACCCATAAAGACAAAGAGTGGTACGGCCATCATTACGACATTGGTCATGGTACCGTATATCCGCTGGGGTACACCGCCAATAATCGACATATCAAATATACCGGTTGCAAAACCAATGCCCGCGAAAATGACTGATATACCGGGGAGTGTAAAGGCAACAGGATAACCAATTAGTAGGGATGCGCATGCCAGAACAAACATGACAGAACATAATAGCAAGTCTAAAGGCATACCAAAAAATTCGCTTAACCAAATGCCGAAAACAACAAAATCAATTTGAAATAATAATAAATCTAAAATCATTATACGCCCTCCACAATGTCTTCTTCGACAAGGTGCTCGTATCCTTTAAGCACTAGAAGAGAGTGTAATGATATGGAAACCCCTTGAAGGAATGTACTGACTACAAACAGAAGGATCATTGATTTAAGTATATACACAATATGAAGGCCACTCGTTTCAATGGACCCTTCCATGATTTGCCAAGATTGCGATACAAATGGCAAAGCATAGATGCCAATGATAATAAGAACTGGAAATAAAATGATAATAGTACCAAGAAGATTAACCCAAGCTTTCTTCTTTTCATCCATTTTGCTGTAAACAATGTCAACACGTACGTGGCCATTGTGAAGTAAAGTATATCCTGCCGCCCCTAAAAATAATAGTGAATGCATATAGGTAAGACCTTCCTGCACAGCAATACTACCTTCACTATAAAGATAGTTGATCATAACGATCCCAAACTGTACGAGTACCAACCCTAGCGCAGACCATGCGGTGATTTTTCCAATCACTTCATTGAGGCCGTCTATTGAGCGGGCAAATTTTGCAATTCCGTCCATGGATTTTGCTCCCGTTTTTAATACCTAATTATTGTTTATAGTAAGGCTATTAAAGAGCCTGACCAAATTTATCCGATAGACGACGTGCAGCAAAATATGGCTCGTCAGCAACACCATTCCATTCTTTCACTTCTGAAAGTGTGGTCATGTAACTGTTATAGATACGCGTAGAAATGTCATCCGTTCTACCCATGTCCGCTGCGATATCTGCGGCTACATCCGCAAGTGCTTTCATAACTTCTTGTGGGAATTGGCGCAATTTTACACCGTGATCATTCACAAGCTGTCTTAACGCATTCGCGTTTCGAGCGTTAAATTCTGCAAGTGATCGCGCATAATGCATTTCCGCGAGTGCTTCGATTATCTTACGTTCTGATGGATCAAGATCATTCCACACATCAAGGTTCCAGCCTGCACAAACAGAAGCGCTAGGCTCATGATAAGCGGACGTATAATAATATTCTGAAACCTGATGGAAGCCAAGGGCCAAATCATTCCAGGGCCCGATCCATTCAGTAGCGTCAATGTTTCCTTGTGAAAGAGATAAGAAAATCTCACCACCTGGAAGCGTTACAGGTGTACCGCCCATTCGAGTGATAATTTCACCGCCGAAACCTGGGATACGCATCTTAAGGCCTTGGAAATCTTCAACGGAATTGATTTCTTTATTAAACCAACCACCCATCTGCATTCCTGTTGCGTTACACAGCATCGGTTTCACATTAAAATCAGCCGCTAGCTCGTCCCATAGTGCTTGCCCCCCACCATATTGAAGCCACTGCGTCATTTCAGTAGCAGAAAGACCAAAAGGAACGGCACCAAAGAAGTTAAACATAATATGTTTACCTTGCCAGTAATAATCTGGTCCATGGTAAATATCCGCATTCCCTTGAGATACGGCGTCAAATGCTTGAAGCGCAGGTACCATTTCATCTGCAGCATAAACACGAATTCGAATTCGACCATTAGTTGCGATTTCAATATCTCTTGCAAATTCTTCTGCGCGAGTGCCTAGTCCAGGGAAGTTTTTAGGCCAAGTCGTCACCATTTTAAGATCAATTGACGCTCTGCTGTTTGCATTACCGCCAGTGTTTTCAGATGCCCCCGCATTTTTATAAGTTCCTGAATTAGGGTCTACTGAGCTTGGACTACATGATGCTACTGCACCAGCTGCAATCGTGCCGGCACCAAGCGCAGCGGATTTTTTTAGAAATGAACGACGTTCCATTAGTATGCCTTAATTTTGTTAAGAAATTTTTAGTTATAATATACGGTTTACTTATAACCATACATATTGTCAAATTCAATGGTTACTGTGCTTTTCAGCATTTTATTTTATTAATCGCCAACCCTCTGAAGTAAGCATTTCGAAAGGTTTAAATTTCATTTTGTAACTCATTTTCTGACTATTTTTGACGAAATACCCTAAATAAATATAATTCAGTCCTCTGGTTTTCGCTATTTGTATGTGGTTAAGCACCATAAATACACCAAAGCTTCTTTTTTGAAACTCTGAGCTAATATCAAAGAAACTATAAACCATCGAAAGCGAGTCTTCGAGTTTATCCGTTAATGCGGCGCCAACCAATTTTCCATCATCAGATCTGTATTCAATGATCGAAGTGCTAATAGGACTGCCCTCAACCATATCTTGGTATTCTTCAAACGTAATGCCAGCCATTCCACCATTTTCATGGCGATCAGAAATATATTTTTTTAAAAGACTATATTGTTCATGCGTGGCAATATTCGGTTTAATTTCGAAGGTAATATCCTTGTTTTTATTCGTGACCCTTTTTTGGCTTTTGCTTTTTTCAAATATTACGACAGGAATTCTTACTGATTTACATTCATGACATTCCTGACAAGCTGGACGATAGGCAATGTCTTGACTTCTCCTAAATCCTACTAATGCTAGAGAATGATGAAGGTTTTCAGCTTTTTCACGTTCTGTTTCTGGACCGTTATGGGCTAAAATCGCGTCTTGATCATACGCAAGGGGAGCAGGCACCAACTCAGTAAAAATTTTTCTTTCAATTTCACCATCAAGATAGGGACAAGGTGAGGGGGCCGTTACATAGAATTTTGGAAAGTGCGAAGATTGATCTGTCATAATCCCTAAATACCATAATACCAAGGGGCGAATAAAGTATAACTTGCCCACAGAATTAAGATTAAAGGCACACCGACCTTTAAGAAATCAGCAAATTTATAATTGCCTGGTGCCAATACAAGTAAGTTGGTTTGATATCCCATTGGAGTTGCAAATGAACAATTTGCCGCAAAAATGACGGCAGTAACAAATATAAAGGGATCAACCCCCAGCTCTCTCGCTACATTAACGGCGATGGGTGTAAAGAGCACGGCCGTCGCATTATTACTTAAAATATTGGTTAAGAAGGCAATCAGTAAAAAGAAGGAGGATAAAATTACCGTTGTACTAGCACCATCAAGAAGATTAATCATAACCATCGCTATATAAGAGGCACCACCTGTCGCTTGTAATGAAGATCCCATCGCAAGTGCCGCACCAATAAGAAGAAATATATTACGGTCAATAGCATGGGCGGCTTTTCTGACGTTTAAACAACCGGATACAATCATGGAGAAAGCACCTAATGTTGCAGCGATAGCGATTGGAACAATGCCACCAGATGCGAGTACAACCACACCTAAGAAAATGCCAAGTGCTTTCCACATATCGGCTTTAATTGGAATTTCTTTTTCCGACCATTCAAGCAACATCACATCATCATTTAGTCTTAAAGAGTGGATCTGACTTTGTGTACCCAGTACGAGCAAAGTATCATTTGCGACCAATCTTATGTCATTAATCGAGGTTCTATTCATGCGGCTTCGTCTTTGTACACCTAGAATTTTACTACCGCCTTGTAAGACGAACCCTGCTTGATCTAGTGTTCTGCCATCAAGGCGTGATTTTGGTGCAACGATAACTTCAACAAGTTTTTGTCCGCGGGAAAGGGTGATATCTCTATCAGCGTCATCATCTAAATCTACAACAGAAAGATTTTTCACATCTGCTAGTAACATTGGATCTTTAGCTATTTTTTCGGTGAGTTCTTTCCTTGTTGTTGCAATAATAATTTGGTCGCCTTTTTCGAGCGTAATATCATCAAAAGGCGGAAGGAAGTTTTGCGTTCCGCGTTTTACCATCTGAACCGTAAGGCCTGATAGAATAGGAAACATACCTGCTACGGCTTTCTTGCCTATTAAAGAATTTCCGTATGTCAGATCAATCTGCGCGATAAATTGCTTGCCGGTAATCTGCATTTCTTGGTTTGATGACGCGCGATCGTTTGGCAGAATGCGTGGAGCAATGATTAAAACATAGAAAAAACCAATTGTCGCAAGAAAAAGGCCAGGAATAGCAAAATCAAAAAATCCTATCGCGTCACCGCCGATCGCCTGATAGGAACCAGAAACAAGCAAGTTCGTACTTGAGCCGATAAGTGTTGTCATGCCCCCTAAAATAGCAACGAAGCTGAGAGGCATTAAATATAGCGATGGCGATTTTCCAAGATTTTCGACCAAGGTAATCATGATAGGGATAAAAATAACTACAACTGGCGTATTATTTAGAAAAGCACTAATAATCATCACGGTAATTAGCGATAAAACTAAAATAGCTATGGGGTAATTATTTCCTAAACGAACCAGTACTTTAACCGGACTATCTAGTGCTCCTGTCTCAACCATACCATGGCCAACAACTAAAAGTGCTAGAATGGATATGAGCGCAGGATCGGCAAAACCAGACAATAATATTTTTGTAGTGAGAATTATTTCACCATCAAGGTTAACAACCGGCATAAAATGAAACAGGATAAGTACTGATGAAATAATTCCGAGAGACGTAATTTCCATCGGGAATTTATCAAGTATATAGGATATTATCCCTACCGAAATAATCGCAAAAGTTAACCACATTTGTAATGTTGGTTCTAAAACGTCCATATGTCCTCATCCTATATTTTAAAAATATAGTAACAGGAGTTTTTTTAAAAAAACAAGGTTGTTTTTCTGCTTAGTTTAGAAATTAGTCGGTAAAATTGGTGCTTCACGAATAACGAGTATTGTTATTCTACGGTTTTCTGGTCTATCTGGACGGTCCGGTAAAAGCGGTTCAGTTGAAGCTTTGCTGGTGATTTCTGCGAATCGATCTGCAGATACACCTGCGCTACTCATCACACGTCTTGATGTATGTGCGCGATCAGAACTTAATTCCCAGTTGGAATAAGTCGAGCCAGCACGAAAAGGTTTGGAATCAGTGTGCCCGCTAATGGCTATTCTATTTGGCAGATTGTTAACTTTGCTCGCAATATGGCGAACCATACGTTCCGCATATGAATATAATTCTGCTGTATCATCCCGGAACATGGCACGGTTATTTTGGTCTACCAATTGAATGCGCATGCCGTCTTCTGTTACATCAATAATAACTTGATCTTCTAGCTCTGAAAATTCGGCGCTATCTTGAATGCTTAAAGAAAGCTCAGTTGCCATATCTTCAAATGCTTCTTGTTCTCGATTGGCTATTGCTGTTTCGAATGAATCTTCAGGTGTTACTTCTACTTCTTCCTCTTTGACAACCACATTATCAGGAATAGCTGCGGTCACGGCACTTGCTGAAGTTCCATCCGTATTGATAGACATACCTTCTAGAATGTCGCCCGCACCGGATGTTGAATTTGTACTGGCAACTGTTGGCGTAAAATAATCTGATAACCCTTCTTTTTGTTCTTTAGAGGTGGAGTTAAGTAACCATAGTAGAAGAAAGAAGGCCATCATCGCCGTCACAAAATCAGCATAAGCCACTTTCCAAGCGCCGCCATGGCCGCCACCGGAAACTTTTTTAATTCGCTTAATAATTATCGGGCGTTGTAGATTTTCTTCAGACATTTAAAGCCTATAAAATTAATAATATTATTTATAATTGGCTATAATGACGTCTGATGGTTAATTAATTATTATCAAAGCATAAATTTATTAATTTTACATATCAATATTAGGATTTACGGTCACAACAAAGCCTTCAGAGCGTAATTCTTCAAGTATATCTTCGAAATGTTGCGAATCGCGAGTTTCCAAAGTGATATTAGAATATGTTTCCTTGGCAGGTAATTCTGTAAATAGGCGGTGATGTGACACATCAATAATATTTCCACCTTTATTACCGATAATAGATGATATAATCGAAAGCGCGCCTGGGATATCAGGAAGTTCAATTTTTAATCTGGTTATTCTACCGTCCCTCACCAAACTTCTCATTAATATCGAAGCGAGTAGACGAGTATCGATATTACCGCCGCTGACGATAAGAGCCACTTTTTTACCTTTGAAAACTTCTGGATAACATATGACGGCGGCCAGTGGACATGCTCCGGCACCTTCACAAACTGTTTTTTCGATCGTTAACAGCAATCCGAGTGCTTTTTCAATTTCCTCTTCACTTACGAGTAAAACATCGTCTACATATTTTTTGCAGACCTCGAGGGTCTTTTCTCCAATGTTCTTTACGGCAATACCTTCTGCCAAAGTTGAACCTTGTGGAACATATTCTTCATCATTCATAGCGCGGTATAGAGAAGGGAACCTCTCAGACTGTACACCTATGACTTTAATTTTGGAATTAATGGATTTAATTGCCGTTGCTATCCCTGCAATAAGTCCGCCACCACCAACAGGCACTAAAACAACATCAACGTCTGATACATCTTCTAATAATTCTAGGCCAATTGTACCCTGTCCAGCCATTACATGATAATCATCAAAAGGATGAACGACTGTTAGATTTTGTTCTTCAGCCATTTTCATTGCTTCTTCGGCCGTTTCATCAAAGCGTTCACCGACTTGCACAACTTTTGCACCTAATTCTTCTGTGTTACTGACTTTTACAAATGGTGTGCCTAACGGCATGGCAATAGTTGTGGGGATACCCAAACGACTACCATGAAAAGCCACTCCTTGTGCATGATTGCCTGCGCTCGCTGCGATGACGCCGCGTTTTTTCTGCTCATCTGTAAGGTTCATAAGTTTATTAAGTGCTCCTCTTTCTTTAAAGGAAGAGGTAAACTGCGCATTTTCATTCTTTATATATATTTCTGCGCCCGTAATTTTAGAGAGCGTAATGGCATATGTCGTTGGTGTATGTTTAATTGAGCCACCAAATGCATCTAATGCACTTTTAATGTCTTCGACGGATAATTGGTTTATTTGATCGTTCATAATCGGTCTGCCGCTATGATTTTTGCTAAAATATATGCTTCATATATTGGGTCGTTCCCTAAAAGTCCAAAAAATATTTATAGATAAAATTTTATTTTTTTCTCCGCATTAAAACTTGCTTAAGAAAATTTAACTATAAGTATGGTTAATTTAAAAGATATAAGGGTCTAGATACATGCTAGTTATACTTGGAATTGTCGTAACCATGGGAATGGTTTTTGGCGGATTTATCAGCCACGGTGGAAATATGGGGGTTATTATTGGTGCCTTGCCAACCGAAGCGATGGTGATTGGTGGTGCTGCTATTGGCTCATTTATTACGGGTAATGTTGGCGCAATAATGAAAAAAGCTGGTTCTGGGCTTGGGAAAGTTGTTAAGGGGCCTGCTTGGAAGAAAGATGATTATAAAGATGTCCTTTGTCTTTTATTTATGATCTCTAAGTTAATAAAAACAAAAGGTGTAATTGCCCTTGAAGCACATATTGAGAACCCTCATGAGAGTAAAATTTTTAATCATGTAGGAAGAGTTAAAGATGATCATCATATTACTGACTTTATATGTGACTATTTCCTTATGACCACTATGAACTTTGATGACCCTCACCAAATGGAAGATGTTATGCTAAAAGATTTAGAAAAACATCACCATGAAGAAAGTGAAGGCGCACATGCGCTTTCTGTCGTCGGAGATGCTTTCCCGGCACTTGGAATTGTTGCTGCGGTGCTCGGCGTTATTAATACTATGTCATCAATCGATCAGCCTGTTGAAATCCTTGGCGCTTTGATCGCGGGAGCACTGGTTGGAACTTTCTTAGGTATTTTGATTTCATACACAGTTGCTGCGCCTATTGCAGGACGATTACAGCAAATAGTTGATGAAGAAGGTCATATTTATGGGGTAATGAAAGATTTTATAATCGCCCATTTACATGGTAGTGCACCGCAAATCGCTTCTGAAATAGCAAGAAAAGCTGTGCCACATGACTTCCAACCAACGTTTTATGAATTAGATGAGGTTCTGCAAGAGATACCCAACGATGTATTCGCGTAATTTTTTTGAGTAATAAGTATGAGTAAAACTGCATTTTGCCCGTCCTTAGGACGGGCATTTTTTTATCCATTTAGTTTTTTTGCGACTTCAGGTGCAAAATATGTCCAAATACCGGATGCGCCAGCTCTTTTAAATGCCATTAGGCTCTCCATCATGCTTTTTTCAAGATCAAGCCAACCATTTGCAGCCGCAGCTTGAATCATAGAATATTCGCCACTTACTTGATATGCAAAAGTTGGGAAATTTAATTCTTTGGTTACTCGTTCAATAATATCAAGGTAAGGCATTCCAGGCTTGACGATAATGCTATCCGCACCCTCATCAATATCCATAATAACTTCACGCATGGCTTCATCTGTATTAGCCGGATCCATTTGATAGGTTTCTTTTCCGCCTTTTAAACTATTAGATGAACCGACAGCATCACGAAAAGGTCCGAAAAATGCAGATGCATATTTAGCGGCATAAGACATAATGTGAATATTAGGCATGCCTTTTTCTTCAAGCATTTCACGAATAGCCGCCACACGACCATCCATCATATCAGAAGGTGCAAGTATGTCGCATCCTGCACTAACCTGTACATGCGCTTGATTAACCAGGGCTTCTAACGTTAAATCATTATCTACATAACCGTCTTTAATTAATCCATCTTGTCCATGATTTGTATATGGATCAAGTGCAACATCGCAAATGACACCAATTTCAGGAACTTGCGACTTTATAGCGCGCACAGTCCTGCAAATTAAATTTTCTGGATTAACACCTTCATATCCTTCATCGGATTTTAGTTCAGCTGGTGTTTGTGGAAAAATTGCAATTGCCGGAATACCGAGTTCATATGCCTTTGCGGCTTGTTCCACAATAAGATCTATTGTCCATCGCTTTACATTTGGCATTGAAGGTATATCAACCGATGCATTATTTCCTTCTTGTACAAATAGTGGCCAAATAAGATCCTTAACGGTCAAAGAGTTTTCGCGGACCATGTCCCTAGTCCACTCGTTTTGTCTTAGGCGTCTAGGACGGCTATTGGGGTAAGATCCTGCGATCATAATAAGCTCCTGAAACTTTTTTCAGTTTTTTTATTCAATTTAATCGATTGTAAACAAATTTTTAACAGCTTGTTAGGTATGTTGTTATATAACCTAGCATAATAAAGCAAAATATTTTTATAGACATGAATGCAAGAATGTCATTAACACATCATAGCAGTAATTTAATTGGCGGCCATGAAACACAAGAATCAAGAACACGCCATAACTTTCTTGAATGTCTTCGATTAATTGAAAAACTTCACAGAAGAATGTTGGATATCGTTAAGCATCGTCTTGATTCTAAAGGCTTAAGTGATATTAATTCTGTGCAGGCTTTGTTGCTTTATAATATCGGGGATCATGAAATAACAGCCGGTGACCTTAGAAATAGAGGTTATTATCTAGGTTCAAACGTTTCTTATAATCTCAAGAAGCTAGTAGAAGCCGGATACATTCGACAAGAGCGTTCGGAGCATGATCGACGTGCACTGCGAATCTGGCTAAGTGATAGTGGAAAATCTGTTTGTAACCTTGTTGGCGAACTATTCGACGAAAACTTAGATATGGTTAAAGATCAGAAACTATTCACAGATCAAGGGGTTAATGAACTTCGTGATCGTCTACGTTCACATGAAAGTTTTTGGACAGATATGCTCCGGTTTGCAGAATAAGAAATATTTCACACATTAAATTTTTTCTTTTGTGATCACTTTTCAAATAATATAGAGTCAAAACCTTTCTGATAAAGCAGAATTGGCTTCCTTTGTTCGTTAATTTAAGGTAGGACAATGGCAAATTGAATCGTGTGGAATTTTGTAATGGATTATGACCGTATTTTTTCGGATGCTATAACGGCCATCAAAGATGAGGGACGTTATCGTGTTTTTATGGACATTGAGCGTAAGAAGGGTGAATTCCCTAGCGCGACATGGCATTCTGAAAATGGTGAAAAAGATATTGTTGTCTGGTGTAGTAATGACTATTTAGGAATGGGCCAACATCCTGACGTAATTGCAGCTATGAAAGATGCAATTGATAAAGTTGGTGCAGGCTCAGGCGGCACAAGAAATATCAGCGGTACTCATCATTATCATGTCATGCTTGAAGAAGAGTTAGCCAGCCTTCACAAAAAGGAAGCCGCGCTTCTTTTTACTTCAGGCTATATTTCAAATGAAACATCCATTTCTACAATTGCAAAAATGTTACCTAACTGCATTATTTATTCAGATGAATTAAATCATTCGTCAATGATCAACGGTGTATTAAACGGTAAATGTGAAAAAAGAATTTTCATGCATAATGATGCGAAGCATTTAGAAGAATTACTTAGGGCCGATGATCCGAAGGCAGCTAAAATAATACTTTTCGAATCTGTTTATTCAATGGACGGAGATTTTGCACCTATTAAAAAATTCTGTGATCTAGCAGATAAATATAACTGCATGACATATATGGATGAAGTACATGCAGTTGGTATGTATGGGCCACACGGTGGCGGTGTCGCAGAAGAACGTGGCCTTATGGACCGTATTGATGTCATCGAGGGTACGCTTGGTAAGGCATATGGTATGATGGGCGGTTATATTACCGCAAGCAAAGATATCGTCGACAGTGTGAGAAGTTTCGCCCCAGGCTTTATTTTCACGACCTCTTTATCGCCAGCAATTACGGCTGGTGCATTAGCCAGTGTTCGCCATCTTAAAAATTCCCAAGTGGAGCGCGACCGTCATCAGGAACGCGCGGCAACATTAAAGCATATGATGCGGGATAAAAAATTACCGGTTATGCCGTCTTTAAGTCATATTGTGCCGCTTTTGGTTGGTGATCCCGTAATTTGTAAGCAAGCATCTGATATGCTTCTTGAAGAATACGGTATTTACGTACAACCCATTAATTATCCTACGGTTCCTCGTGGTACGGAGCGTCTGCGGTTTGCGCCAAACCCACTTCATGACGATGAAATGATGGAGCATCTTGTGAATTCATTACAAGAAGTTTGGCAAAAATTGGATATCCATAAATATTCAAGTGCGGCTTAATTCAATTTGAATAGGAAAGGTAATGAATAAAGATAACGGTTTTATCATTGAATTCATTGCCATGGGTAACTCTGTCAAAGTGACATGTATTGACCCGCGTACGGGACGCGAAGTTTCAACGATTGGTCCCGCAAATGCCCCAAGATCACAGCTCAGCAACGCTGCTGTTCGTAAAATGCAGTATGTGATTAATAAAGAACAAAGCTGATTATTTCACAATTTATTTAAATCTACTACCTCATCAAACATTTGCAATGTCTGTTGATTTAAAACTTTACCAATGATTTGCATAAATACGATACTTGCTAAACCGCCATCATTTTCGATACTTCCATTCATATTGAGAACGATAGATAAATCTTGATCAGGAATATAAAAATAGCGCGTATGCGTATATAAATCCCCCGTGTTATGAATTGCATTTTGGTTTTGAAAAATTCCATGTGCGAAACCGTAACCCCTATCAATTTTAGTGCCGTCATTTAAATATTTAGGGGCTAATGCCATTTCAAACATTTTTTTTGATAAAATGGTACCGTTTGAAAGTGCGCGATGCCATTTGATGAGATCATTTGCAGTACTCACAATATCACCAGTACCAGAAGCCTGTGAATCATGAAAATCAAATTTTCTTATTGTAGAAATATCATTATTTTCATTGTAACCTGTAACGCGTTCTACATTAATATTACTATCGGTTAGAAAATGGCTATCTTTCATTTTTGCGGGCATAAATAAATTATTTCGAATATAGCTTTTTAAGTTTTGCTCACTAACGCGCTCTACTATTACTGATAATACGAAATAGGCGGTATTACCATATTCATATTTTTCACCTGGTTCGAATTGAGATTTCATATTTCGCAACCAATTTAATGTCTTTTCTTTATTTTGGGGAGATATACCATCAAATTCTTCTGATTGCATAACATCTGGAAGCCCATG
Source organism: Kordiimonadaceae bacterium UBA4441 (assembly GCA_002390425.1). Classification (GTDB taxonomy): domain Bacteria; phylum Pseudomonadota; class Alphaproteobacteria; order Sphingomonadales; family Emcibacteraceae; genus Pseudemcibacter. The sequence goes on from DGPL01000040.1 coordinate 90,408, forward strand.
TGTATGGGTCAATAAATGATGAATTGTAATGTTCTTACCATTTGGTAAGCCTTTAATATAAATTTCAAGCGTGTCTTCTAATTTAATTTTACCAGCCTCTACCAGTTGAAGTATAGACATAGCTGTGAATTCTTTACTGATTGAGGCAATATCAAAAAGCTGTTGAAAATTCCTCACAACACTCGCTTCAATGTTGGCTAAACCCTTTGAATATTTAAAATTTAATTGACCTTTTTTCCATATAGTTAGTGTAGCACCAGCTCGATCATCGCTGAAATATGTATCTAACAAAGGAACTAAGTCTTTTTGATAATTACCCGCATTTTGACGTTCTGGCGAATAATCACCTTTATAACGAGTTCTGGGTTTTATACATTTTATAGCGGTTAGCGCAGATAAGCCGTCATCCATTAAGATGTTAAACTGAATTAAATCTTGGCCGGATACCTGAAATAACTGTTTTTTCTTATCTGTTATGAATACGACATTTGTAAATTGGTCATTTTTGCATTCAACCATTAAAGTGTCGGGCGAAACATTTGGTGAAATTCGCCAATCTCTTTGCATTTCGTCAATTTTTATTTTATATCATAAGTACTAGAAGGAATACTGAGTGTTGATCTCGATATCTTTACTTCAGATTGTGCATATCCATATGCAATTGAACATAAAAAAACTATAACATTGCTAAAGATAAGTTTCATACTAAGGCCCAATATCATCATATTTATTATAAATTCTAATTAAGCCTAGTTCACTGTTTATAGAAAACTGTTTGCGATGAAGTAACCTATTAATGAGATATGGTGCGCAATTAAAAATGTGATCAAAAAATAAAAGAATTATACATAAATTGTTTTTCCGCTAGACTATTTAGAAAAGGGAGAGTGTACATGAATGAGGGGTCAAAAAAATTACTTGGGTTTTGGGATTTGATGGGAATTTCACTCGGTCAAATCATTGGTACTGGTGTTGTTATTCTTACTGGAATTAGTATTGGAATGACAGGTTACGGGGCACCGTGGGCGTTTGTGCTTGCTTTACTGATTGTTGCAATTCCAACCATTTCAATTGCGGCACTTGGGTCTGCCATACCAAACACGGGTGGTAATTATACATATGTACGTGACCTTCTTGGGCCAAGAACATCCTTTTTCTATTTATCTTTATTAATTGCAGGGCAGGTGATTCTAGCAAGTTTCGCGATAGGTTTTTCGGAATATGCTGCTGAACTTTTTCCAGATATTAATCTTACGCTTGTTGCTGCAGCTATAATGGTGCTTTGTTATTTAGCTAATCTAATGGGAATAAAAACAGCAGCGCGCTTTCAAAGCATTATGGTTCTTGTTCTTGTGATCTCATTAATAATTTATATCATTTCGGGCTTTGGCCATATCGATGATTACGCGCCATATACGGATCCTAAACAAATTATGCCAAATGGATTTGGTGGTTTCTTTGCAGCGGCATTCTTGCTGCGTTTAAGTTTAATTGGTTCTGAATTTGTGTCTGAATTCGGTGGTGAAATGGAAAACCCAGGAAAATTAATTCCACTTGTTATGGGAATTTCATTGCTTGTTGTGATTATTCTTTATATCGGTCTGGCAATTGTGGCATCGGGTGTTTTACCACTTGAAGAAATACAAGGCGCAAATTTAGGTGCAACGGCTGAGGTTGTGTTTTCACCAGCTGTTTATGTAGCCTTTATTGGAGGTGGTGTAATGATTTCATTGGTCACGTCACTTAATGCCATATTTGCATGGTGTACACGCGGACTATATATGGCAACCGAAGACGGTTGGCTTCCTAGCGGTCTTGCTATTAAAAATAAATATGGAACTCCATACATATATCTAACTTTATTTTTTGTCGTTGGCATTACGCCAATTTTAACTGGGTTGAGCCTCGAATATGTTTCAATTCTTGGTAATGCGGTGGGGGCAATATTTGGACTGTTTCCTGTGGTGGCACTTTATAATTTAAGCAATCGCAATCCAGAAGCCTATAAAAATGCCCCATTTAGGCTTCCCGTATGGGCGACGAAATTATTCCCGATCATTGCCGTTGTGATTTATGGATATGGTATTTATTCATCCTGGGATTTTATTGGTGATTTGGGTTGGTCATTATTAATTGGTTATGCAGCAGTAATATTAGGTTATATTTACTACCGCGCCCCAAAAGTAAAAGCATGCCAAAAGAATTAGGCCGCTTTTTTTAAGACCGTCAATAATTTTTCTATATCATTCGTGTCATTAAATACTGATGGTGAAATCAGAATGCGATCTGAATAAGTTGAAATTTGAATATTTTCAGAATTCAGTGCAGGTGTAAGCGTTTCTCTTGCATTATCTTTCCAGGCGACAACCAGTGGACCATTGCTGTCTAATGGTGTTCTTAGTTTATATCCGATTTTCGGTAGTTCTTCTTTTAGCATATCTGTCATTATTCTAGAATGAGCATGAATATTATCAACGCCAATATCAAGGATATAAGGCAGTGATTCCTTTAATATAGAAATTCCACTATATGAACGTGTACCAAGAGTAAATAGGCCGGCTGCGTTTTTTGGAAAACCATCATCATCTTGTTCATTGGTTTCGCCGGCACCTGAGAAACCCATGCTACCATACCCGGGTCTTTTAAGTATAGATTGTGCATTTTTACTGGTGTAAACAAACCCTATACCAAAATCACCCATTAGCCATTTGTATGTTGAACATGCCGCAAAATCGAGACCACTTTTCTTTACGTCAATCGGTAATGAGCCTGCGGCTTGAATTATATCAGCATATACGAGCGCTCCATGCTCATGCGCTATATCACATACGGCTTTGATATCATGTTCAAAACCGCTCAACATAGATACCAGGGAAATAGCAATCAATTTAGTATCTGGGCGCATCGCTTTTTTAATGTCCTCGGGAATAATTTTACCGTCGCGAGGCTTAATTCGCGTAATACTTACACCTCTTCGCTCTAACCCTTTATAAAGGGCTTCCGATCCTGGGAAATGAAACTCATCAGTGATAATATGTCCTCCTGAACTAGGCAATCCTAGTCCACGGACAATCATCTGCTCAGCCGAAGTGGTGTTTTCGACATAGGCAACTTCACTGACATCAGCATTGATTATTTTTGCAAAATTGATAAGCGGTTCGCTGCTATCGTGTCGTCCACCAGGAGCACTTGGATCAAGCCGTCTTTTTGAAAGTTAGAGTTCGGCTGATCTTGATGAAGCTAAACTGATAGGATGCTGCGAAGCACTATTCAGATAAATAGTATCCATTTTACCAAAGGATGACTTATCAGGGAGTGATGGGGCAGCAAACGCAAAGTTATTCATTAAAGGATAAGCTGCACCTGCCAAGGATATTGTACGCGCCGATTTTAAAACTTTGCGTCTAGATAATGTCATTTATTGTCCCTCAATTATTCTGTTAAAAGTCGAATGACGCCATCGCGTTTATTTAGCATAAATAATTTACCATCCTTAGTATGTGCAAGCCTTACATCTGCGCGGTAAGCTAGATCTTTACCCTGACTTTCATTTTTTGCTTGAATAATGTCCAGTGCAGTTTTGTTTGCGCCATTATCCTTTAATAAAATGCGGCGAATGGCATCTTGTCCACCTTCTGGTACTTGATCGGCGGAAACATAAAATAACTCACCACTAGCGAGCTCAGCAAAAACAATTAAATTTTTAAGCTGCGGGATATCGGTGTCACGGTATACAGCAAGTCCACTAGACGCGACAGAAGACTGAAAAAGAGCATCTTTCTGATCATATTCAATTATCGGGAATATCATATTTTCATCATTTCGCGGATCGCTTACATTAACCCCACTTCTGCTTACATAACGGAAACTTCCTTCCCATTCTTTCCATCCTAAGTTTGCGCCCGCTCTTACTGGGCTGACTTCTTCAACAATATTTTGTCCAATATCGGCTACATACATTTGGCCATTATTTGTATCCCATGCGATACGATTTGGTGAGCGGGTCCCATATACATATATTTCTGGAAGGATGGTCCCATCATTTGCCAAAACGAACGGATTATCTTCTGGGATACCATATTGGCCATTGTTGCTATTTGAACCAAGTGGATTAATGCGCAGAATTTTTCCAAAAAGTGACGTTAAGTTCTGCGACATATTCATCGGATCTCCGCCGCTACCTCCATCACCAATACTAATATATAGCGTTCCAAATTCAGCAGAGCCCGCTTCAGCAAGGGGATTAAATGCAATTTGTCCACCATTATGATTGCCAAAGGGCTGTTCCATTCGAATTAGTTCACGTGGTGAACCGCCATCATATTGCGAAGCGCTGGCATCATTTGCTTTCCATTCAAGTAGTAGTGTGTCATGTGCGTCATTGCCGCCTTCTGGTGTAAAATCGGGATTTGGTCCTGTGTTTGAACTATCAAGTAACGTATAAAAGCGCCCGTAACCGTCCGAACCTGCATTGTTAAAATCTGGATGAAGAGCAAGACCAGTGAAGCCTCTCTCAAGAACGGTCCATCTAAGATCAACATTCCATTTATTATCACTTAAATTCAAATATTCAGTTACATTACCATTTTGACTAACGGTGTATAAAATTCCATGAAGATCATTAACAAAATAACGCTTACCACCCGGCTCTAATTCCAGGTCCATAGCGAGCGCGGCTTCTTCTTCTAGATCGGGAAGAATTGCGAATTCTTCAAACCCAATTGTGATAACGTCTTTTTCTGTTTCAATAGGATCTTTAAATGGATTATTTGTCACTTGAGCGTGTAATGATCCTACCATCATTAAGAATAACAAAATTGCCGACTTCAAAGTGGCAAAAACATGGTGATATTCAAAGTGCATTTTAATATTTATTTTTTTCTTATGGTTGGTCATTTTCATTGCCTCAATTCAGAATGATATTTTCGAAATTCACGTTTACAGGATTTATGATTAAATGAGCTTACTTTAATTGACTTTTGGGGTCAAATTCGCAAATTTGAAATTAATGTTTATCAGCCAACGGAAAGCTTAAAAAGAAATCCGTTTTCGACTACCTTTTCTGTTTCATAAAAAAGTCACATATGTTATGAAGCGAATAACTTAAACATGAACGCTTTCATTAAGAGTGAGTGAGCAAAATGCCAAACGAAGTTATAGCTATTGCCTGTGATCATGGCGGGTTCGATTTTAAAGAAATTCTCAAATCTGATTTAGAAAAAATGGGCTATGAAGTTGCCGATCTTGGATGCAATGACAGTTCCTCTGTTGATTATCCAGATTATGCCGATAAATTAGCAGATGCTTTAAAAGTAGGTGTTGCTAAACGCGGTGTTTTGATCTGTGGATCGGGGATCGGTATCAGTATTGCAGCGAACCGACATTTACATGTTCGTGCTGCACTGGTTCATGATGCTTTAACGGCACGACTATGCCGCGAACATAATAATGCCAATGTACTCGTACTAGGTGGGCGTACAACTGGCATTGCGGTTGCGCAAGATTGTTTAAAAGTATTTCTTGATACGGATTTTGAGGGCGATCGCCATCAACGACGTATTGATAAAATGTCATAATATATATTTAATTTTAAAGGTTTAAAGCATATGTCATCGAATATGGAATCGTTTTTTAATGCCTCACTAAGTGAACGTGATCCGGAATTACTGGAAAGCATCGATCTTGAAATGGGGCGCCAACAGCATCACATTGAATTGATTGCGTCTGAAAATATTGTTAGCCGTGCCGTTATGGAAGCTCAAGGCAGCATTATGACCAATAAATATGCTGAAGGATATCCTGGGAAAAGATATTACGGGGGATGTGAAATTGTGGATCAAACAGAGCAAATTGCCATTGATCGAGCGAAAGCACTTTTCGGTGCCGAGTATGCTAATGTTCAGCCACATAGCGGAGCACAAGCAAATGCTGCAGTAATGTTAGCCTGTCTAAACAAAGATGACGCTATCTTAGGTTTCGATTTATCGCATGGAGGACACTTAACTCATGGCAGCCCGGTAAATTTTAGTGGTAAGCTCTATCAAAGTAATTTTTA
>DGPL01000048.1 GCA_002390425.1 Kordiimonadaceae bacterium UBA4441
AATAACTGCCTGTGATTTACTAATCGCATCCACCTGCCCTTTGCGATCTGCATCAAGTAATACTTGTTTTGTAATATTTGTCGCAAATTTTATGACTTTTACGACTTCGCCTTTATTATTAAAAATTGGGTTATAAGACGCTTGAATCCAGATCTCAGCAACATCCTTACCAAATCTCTTGTATGCTGCTGCTTGGTACTCCCCACGAACAAGCGAGGCCCAAAATTCACTATATTCTTCGCTTTGTTCATATCGTTTTTCAACGAACATACGGTGATGTTGCCCTTGAATATCACTTAACTCATATCCGACCGTATTAAGAAAATTTGTATTGGCCGTTATAATTGTGCCATCAGGGTTAAACTTTATTATCGCTTGTGATTTGTCTAATGCCTCATAAATCGAGGATAATTCGTTTTCATTGATAGTCCTGCCATTAGAACTTCCGAAACTTTCCCCAAATTTCTTCACCATTTTATTAATCATACTTTGCACTTCCAGTTAAATGAACTTTGTAAATAATTATGAAAACATGCCTTAAAATGTTTAAAATTTCATTAAAGGTGCATTTTAAATATATTTTTATAAATGAATTAATTTTTGGGGCTCTAAATTGTAAATCACACTTAATCACGAAATTTTGATTACTTTGTGATTAGCAATTTTAGCTCTGTTTAATATATCATTATTAAAAGTTAAAACACTGATTTTACTATCAAATTTTCTGTAAGGGGGGAATATTATTTTACGCTACTGCTGCGCTTTTTTACTGTCGTTTCTCATTGTATTTCTAATGTTTTTAGGAATGAATTATCTCATTTCTATCAATCATAATGAATTACCAGAGGACCAGGAATTAATTCGGATAAAGTTAGGCGTTGTACGTGATGTCCAAGAAACCAGATTTCAAGAAAAAATGCCTGAATTGATAAGCTCTGAACCCGCCCCCGCAACCACAATTGAGATAGATTATACGATTGGAAATGTAAGCAACCCAATCAATTTAACCATAAGCGATAGAACGGCCAATGAAACTTCTGCTGGTTTTGCCATGTCATTTATTGCTGATGGCGAATATTTACCTATCGTACGTGTGCTGCCGCAATATCCCGCGAGAGCGGCTGAGCGCGGTTTAGAAGGCCGCGTATTGGTTATATTTACAGTTACCCCCAATGGCAGCACAACAAATGTCAAAGTGTTAGAATCAAGCGACAGAATATTTGAAAGAAATGCCGTCAGAGCCGCAGAGCGCTTTAAATACAAGTCCAAAGTCGTAAACGGAAAGGCAGTGAGTGTTGATGATGTCCGCACAGAAATTACATTTGTTCTGGAGGATAAAAAATGATTTTAAGGTTAAACAACAAACAACTTACCAATGTATTATCAATTATTACTTTTCTATTCGTTCAGTTTTTCATATTTATTGCCCCTTCTAATGCGCAAAATTCATACACTAGTCTCCTATAGCAACTACTCAAAATACCCCGAAAAGATCATCGAAAATGTTGCGTGAGCGACAATATAAGATTTACCAAGAAGTATTGGAATTAATGAATTCTGAGCCCCCTCTTTATGATCAGGCCTTAGAAATACTGCTTAATGTCGATTACACACGAAAAAAATCTTCACGATTGCCAAATGAATACGAGCGTTCAGTTTTTTTCAATACGATTGCGAATATTTATAGAGCCCAGGAAAATCATCAAAAAGCACTAGAATATTTCCTCCTATCCCTCGATCAAGATGTAGAGCTCCCGTACGAATTAGAAGACAATATTAATTTTATAATCGGGCAATTAAATTTCATTTTAACAAACTATGAAGAAGCCCTCGTATATTTGAATAAATGGCGTGTGGTGCAAATTAACCCGCCTTCAAATAACATCATTTTCATTGCTAATGTTTATTATAGCGCAGCACAAAATGATTCACTTAGCGAAGTTAAGAAAAAAGAATACTATCTAAATGCCATTGATCTGGTTAAACAGGCCATCGCACAAGAAAACGCACAAGGTAATATTGGTAAAGAGAATTGGTACCTACTTTTACGTGTTCTATACTTTGAATTTAACGATAAAGATAAAGTATTAGAACTCTCAGAATTTTTGATAAGCAATTGGCCTAAGAAACTTTATTATCTTGAGTTTTCGGGTGTTTATGCCGGTGAAGCAGCAGAAACAGGCATTTCTGAAGAAGAAGCGAGAGAATTTGAAGTAAAGCAGATGGTCGCTATGGAGCTTGCCCACCGTCAAAAAATGCTTACTGAACCACGTGAACTCGAAAGCATATCGCAACTATTCCTGTATCACGAAGTTCCCTATAAATCGGCAAAAACAATGGCAAGTGCTTTGAATAGAAGGATATCAAAAGAAAGTATAGAAAACCTTGATTTGCTTGCTTATGGTTATCTTGAAGCAAAAGAGTTTGAAAGAGCCATTAGACCACTAACTAAAGCCGCAGAACTCGCAGATGATGGCGAAAGATATATGCGCCTCGCTAATTTACATTTACAGATTGATAATTACACAGACGCCGCCGAAGCCATTGATAAAACCCTAGTGAAAGGCAACATTGACAGACCGGATCTCGCAAGAGTGATAAAGGGGCAAGCCTATGTTATCTTGACACGCTTTGATGAAGCCAGGGCCGTATTTGACGAAGCCTTAAAGGATGAACGTTCAGAGGAAACGGCCCTTATGTGGCTTAGATACATAAATAACGAAGAAAAACGAATTAAGGATATTAGAGAATATCTAAAAGAATAGCGCGCCCTTAATCGTACTTTAAGATAGACAACTAACCAATTGAATTAATGAATTTAAACTAAATTTGACAATTGCTTAAAACTGGATAGTGCGCGTTCACGGGATGCTTTTAAATCGACGATCGGTTTTGGATAATCTTTACCCAGTTTAATTCCCGCATATTCAAGAATATTTTCTGGCGCTTCCCACGGGCAATTCAGGTATTTATTTGGTAATTTTTCCAGTTCCGGCACAAAACGCCTAATATAGCCGCCTTCTCCATCGAATTTTTGCCCTTGGGTAATGGGGTTAAATACACGGAAATATGGTGCCGCGTCCGCGCCGCAGCCCGCTATCCATTGCCATGATGCGCTATTATTGGCAAGATCCGCATCAAGAAGTGTATCCCAAAACCAATCTTCGCCGTGATGCCAATGAAGCAGTAAGTTTTTTACGAGAAATGACCCCACAATCATTCTAACACGGTTATGCATATATCCGGTTTGCCATAATTCCCGCATACCCGCATCAACAATGGGGTAACCGGTTTGCCCCGTTTGCCAAGCTTTAAGTGCGTCAGGATCATTATTCCACGGGAATTGATCGAATTTCTTTTGTAAATTTTCCCTTGTCATATCCGGAAAATGAAAAAGAAGCGAATTTGAAAACTCTCGCCAACCAAGTTCACTTAAAAAATGCGCGCCATCATTTTCACAATCTCTGGCCATCATTGCGACTTTCGCTGCGTACCAAGCTTCGTTGGGTGATATTTCCCCAAAATGTAAATGTGGTGCTAACCTAGACACATTTTCTCGTGTTGGGAAATTTCGCCCTTCTTTATATCCCTTAAGTCCATTTTCCATAAACTCACATAAGCGATCAAGCGCCCCCTCTTCTCCCGGGTTCCACTCATTTTCCATGGTTTGATACCAATTAATCTCTGGCATTAGGTTTAATTGATCAAGTGACAATCGATTATAGTTACATAAATTTATGCTATCTGGCTTTGCCGTTGGGGGGCGTGGCTCCCCTCCTCTTTCAAGACATCCTCTTTTGAAAAATGGGGTAAAAACCCTGTAAGGCGTCCCGTCTTCTTTTAAAACGCTATGCGGTTCATAAAGGAGTGATCCATTAAAGCTTTTAATCTTTAACCTATCACCGTTTAAGTTTTGTTTTATCGCCTTATCGCGTTTAATGCGCCATGGTTCATAACATCGGTTCCAATATATTTTACACGCGCCGGTTTCCTTAATGATATCTGATAAAATTGTTTCTGGGTCACCTTTTTCAAAAATGAGTGCACCATCAAGATCACCGTTTAATGCCGATAAACTCTGATGGAGCCACCAACGGCTCGCCGCGCCCATGCGCCATTCACCACTATTCTCATCATCAAGGATATAAAGGGGGATAATCGGCCGCCCGCTTTCATGGGCCGCTAAAAGCGCAGGATTGTCTCGAAGCCTCAGATCTTGTCTGAACCATACTATTACTGGACTATTATCTGAAACCACCAAAATTCTCCTTTGCACCAATATAGTCTATACGGCTTGGCATCAGTAATAGATTTTATTACGTATTTCGCAATGATTGTATATTTTAAATTCTGTATCTCTTAGGTTTTTATAAAATTCTGATGATCATCGAAATTGTTCAATATATTTCATAATGAATGTATTCTAAATTTGTAATAGAACCCATAATTGAAAAACTCTGATTTTCAGGATACAATTATCAAATCATGAAACACATATAACTAGGATTTTTTATTGAAGATACAATTTTTAGATTTAAAAAATACATTAGTATGGTTCTTATTTATAATGCTTTTTCATCCTTTGTTACTAACGCGGAAATACTTACCAGTGAAGATGTTGAAAGTCATCCTTATTATAAATCATTAACTAAAGAAGAAATTTTAAAAATATTATTAAAGTTTGATGATTTTTCAGAAATTACTATAGAGTATATTGATAAATCTTCTTATTCTTATGGATATTATTAAAAAGGGGGAATTTCCACATTTGGAAATAAATACAAAGGAAGGTACTGTACGTCATCAGGGAAAGTT
>DGPL01000025.1 GCA_002390425.1 Kordiimonadaceae bacterium UBA4441
ACTTTCCCTGATGACGTACAATTTAATTATTTGATCACTAAAACCATCTTCACTAGTATTAAAATGAAAAACTTCCGACAAATGATTATGATCAATCAGCTGTATAATCGTTGACATTTCTTTGTCCCTTTCATAAAGGGCATTAATCATTTTCAGAGCTTGATATTGAAAATTATCCTTATCATATTGAGCGTAACTGACAAACACAGGAACTTTTCTGCCTTCAAGATCATTCAAAATTGATCTTTCGGCATATTTGTTTTTATCTCGTCCGAAATAATCATAATATTGCGGGTCCGCATCATTATTTAATATGCTTGTGTCATAAACTGATCCATTTGCAAGGATCGCGCCCTTAACACCATCATTTTCAATTTGATATTTTTCTTCAAATATATAACTTGCTACATGTTGTGCACCTGCGGAATGGCCAAATAAAAACACTTTAGAATTATCCGCAAATTTAAATTGGTCCTCATGATCCCTAATCCATTTAAGTTGTAATGAAAGATCAATTGTCCCTGTCGGCCATTTAAATTCTGGTGCTAGTCGGTATGTCATTATAACTGAAGTAATACCCATCTTGGCAAAATGATACCCAACATTGGCATACATGGCTTTATCACCCGCAACAAATGAACCCCCATGTAAAAAAACGAGTATCGGCGAGGGATGGGAGGGAGCAGAGACAGGTTCATATAAATCAAAACCCTGCTTTTTATCCGGTCCATATTTTAAATCATATGTGACTTTAGCGGCACTATTATCTGCTGCTTCCCATAATGGTTGCCACCTGCTGAGTGATTTTCCAACATCTATCGATTTTCCTTCAGCGCGAATTTGTTCCGTAATTGATTGCCCATGAGCAAAATTAATAAAACAAATGATGAAGAAAATTATATATCTCAAATTTAATCCAGATTTTCTTTATTTTGATATTGTTTCAAGATTGATGGATGCAAGGTCGCTTTAATATCATCAATTGATTTTTCTTTACGTTTTTTCTTCAGAGCAGGCTTTTGCATTTCTTCTAGTTTCTTATCACCTACAATTAATTTATAAGCCAACACCGCAACCAAGAAAAAGCGCATTGCCGAAAGCAGCCCTAAAAAACCGGCACGGAAGTTCGGGTACACGACATCTGGCGGCAATTCAAAGAAATCCACATCGCTCCAGACAATATCACGCCTGATAATGCGTTCTTGATTATTGCTATATACTTCTTGAAAGGTATAAACCATGGTGCCATCAAATATGCACCAAAACAAAATCACACTAACCATCAAAATTTTTACGTAAATATTTGCGTCAATCTTATCAATTAGGCTTTGATGGAATATCAACATGGTTCCATAATATAAAAGCACAGCTGCCATGATGATCGTGAATTCGGTCATGAAATAATTTATTTCAGTGAACCCAAATTCAATAATAGCCCATTGGCCTATTTTAGATGGAATAATCATAAGGGTAACCAGAACAGCGACTTGAAAAAAAACCAAAATATATTCTTTTATTTCTTCCTGTAACGAAGGTGGGTTTTGTTTCATTATGCGTCCTACTTAATACTTAATATTTATTGTCGAATTTTCGAAAATGATATTGGCATTTCCCAAGATTACAGTAAAGTCATATTCTATAAAAACACATGTTAGTGATATGGAATTTATTATGGAATTTGATCAAAAGCTTTTTGACAATGTTATAAAGGCGGCAAAATCATTCGAAACAAGTTTAAACACGCGCCCCGTAACACCAAATGAAGATGCAATACATGCCTTAAATCAGTTTGATGAACCGTTCATTAATAGCGGCATGGACGCAAAAGACGTCATTAACATGCTTGTTGAAATTGGGGAACAGGGTGTCGTTTCAACGCGTGGCGGTCGTTATTTCGGGTTTGTCACCGGAAGTGCACTTCCCGTTTCAATTGCGGCAAACTGGATGGCTGGTGCATGGGATCAAAATAGCGCCCTTAGTATCATGAGCCCTTTAGCTGCAAAATTAGAAGACGTTGCGGGCAAATGGGTCTTGGATGCACTTGATTTCCCTGCTGAATGCGGGTTTGGTTTCGTCACTGGTGCCTCAATGGCCGGTTTTACGGCTTTAAGTGCCGCACGTAATCATACTTATAAAAAACTTGGGATTGATATAAAGGCGTACGGTATAACAAGTGCACCACCCCTTAAATTTGTGATGGGCGAAGAAATTCACCCAACCAATATCATAGCACTGCAATATATGGGATATGGAAAGAATGAATTTCATATGGTTCCATGTGACGAGCAAGGAAGAATGATTGCATCAGATATACCAAAACTTGATGATCACACGATTATCATTGCCCAAGCCGGCAACGTGAATAGTGGTGCTTTTGATCCTTTTAATGAAATATGCGACAAAGCATCGGATGCTAATGCATGGGTGCATGTTGATGCTGCCTTCGGTGGTTGGACTAAGGTTTCTAAAAGCAGATGTCATTTAACGAACGGCATGGAACGCGCAGACAGTTGGTCACTAGACTGTCATAAATGGCTGAATGTTCCTTATGATAGTGCCCTTGCAATCTGCAAAAATGCAGAATCGTTGACAGACATGTTTGGCGTTACCGCGCCATATTTAATTGAAGGAGCAATGAGGGAGCCAAGCCACCACACCCCAGAATTTTCTAAAAGAGCCCGTGGTTTAGAAATCTGGGCGGCATTGAAGCATCTTGGCAAAGATGGGCTTTCTGAAATGATCGATAGAACCTGTAATCATGCAAAACACTTTGCAAGTGAAATGGAAAAACTGGGCATAATCATTATGAACGATGTGGTCATAAATCAAATCGTTGGAACATTCGACGACGAAGAAAGAGTAGATCAGTTTATTGACAAAGTGCAAAAAAGCGGCAAAACATGGTTTGGACCGACAGTTTGGAAAGGCAAAAAAGCTTTTCGCATCAGTGTATCATCCTATGCAACAACCGACGAAGACATCGACATTGCACTACAAGCAATAAAAGATGCACTTTAAGAAATTATTTCCGTTACAATTTCAGTAGTAACAGAATTCGCAATAAAACACATTTCGTGGGCTTGATGATGAAGGTCTTCTAATAACTCTTTAGATGGTGGCTCATCATTTACGTATGTTGCGACCGGTTTTAGCGTGACCTTTGTCATTCCCCATTTATTGCGTCCTATACGTTCAAGTATTCCTTCTGCTGCATCACTGTAGTCATTGACAATGATACCATTACGCGAACAAAGATCTAAAAACGTCAACATATGACAACTTGAAAGCGAAGCAACAAAAGCTTCTTCCGGATCAACGAAATCAGGATTAGAATAGGGGACAGGCACAATATGGTGTGATGGACTTGCCGGAATATTAGTACCACCTTCAAAGCTCCATTCATGAAGTCTACTATATTTTTTATCAATAAATTTTTCACCGGAATTTCGTTTCCAAGTGATGTTTGCTTTATATGATGACATGATGATTACTCCTTTATATTCAAGTTTAACATAATTCTATTGTTTGAAGAGTTGTTTTTTTATCTTTAGAGGATATAAATAATAAAAAAAATATAAAGGAAACCCATGAAAAATTACCTAGCCGATAGCGCGCGTACCGCATCTGATTCATATTTCACCGACAAAGTCACCGAAGAAGAAGTGAAGGCAACTTTTGAAAAGTTTGCGGAAACTGGGGAAGCACTTGACGGGCAAAAACGCAAATTGTTTTACGGAAAAGGCGACAAGGTTGAGGGCGGCAGTGTTGATGATTTTTCATTTGAAAATCTAAATGGCAATATTGTCCATTCCATTTATGGGTTATGCACTGAAGCAGGTGAAATATCAGAAGCTTTTTTGAAAGCAGCCGAAAGTGGTACTTTTGACGAAGTAAATTTAAAAGAAGAGGCGGGCGACCTTCTTTGGTATCTTGCTATGCTATTCAGGGAACTTGATACTAATTTTGATGAAGTTGCCACAACCAACATCAATAAGCTTAAAGCGCGGTTTCCTGAAAAGTTTTCTCAAGATAAAGCTTATAACCGTGACCTTAATACCGAAAGAGAAATTCTCGAAAGCTAACATTATCACGAAAATGTGATTAAACTTGATTTACGTAAGTCATAACACTAGTACAGCTTATGAACGTGAAGAAATCTTAGCATTTAAAATTGGGGGAACCTTATGAAAAACATATTTTCGATTATAACAACAACAATAATTTTATCACTTTTTCTAAAACCAGCATCTTTTGCTAAAGATCGAGAATATAAATTTAGTTTTAACGGTTATGTTTCAGAAGAAATAGCCAATCAAGATGATTATGTCCTAATGGAAGCGGCAAAATATACGCTTAAGAAAAAGTATGATTATTTTGTTATAAAAAATGCACGACGCTATGACAGGGCTAAAAAAACAAGGAGTGGTGGCCGTTTTGCTAGTAACCGACCTACAAAACCGCGCCTTAAAACTGAATTAATAATACATTGTTACGATGCCGATCCAGGCAGCGAAGGGGCTCATAACGCAGACACCATTAAGGCAGAGTTAGAGCAAAAATACGCGAACTAAAGTTATTCTATTATTAAATTTTTTTTAGAAGCGTTCTAAAAACAACTTTGAAACTATTGACTTGCTTTGTTAACAGGCATAACATAAATATAATATATATATGGAGCAATCGTTATGCAATTATCCAAGCAGTTGAAAAACACCTCTGCCATTGTCACCCTCTCATTAATTTCCGGATTAACATTACCGTTATCTGCACAACAGGTCGATGATGAAAATGTGGATACTATTTATGTAACTGGTTCCTTTATTAAGCGTAAATCACAAGAAAATTCATCGTCGCCTTTAAATGTAATCTCAACAGGTGACCTTAGTGCGCAAGGGTTAAATACTCTGGGTGACTTGGCACGGAATATGACTTTTAATGCTGGTTCAGAATTAAATACGGATGCCTTTACGCAAAATTTTAGTACAGGAACCAGCAACGTAAACCTTAGAAATCTTGGCCTTAGCTCAACGCTTGTGCTCTTAAATGGTAAGCGTCAAACCTTATCCGCCGCCTATGCTGATGACGGCAGCACTTTTGTTGATACAAGCACATTAATGCCGCTGATTATGGTTGACCGCATTGAAACATTAAAAGACGGCGGCTCCGCCATATATGGTACGGATGCGGTTTCTGGTGTTGTAAACTATATTACGCGTAAAAATTTCACTGGCCTTGAAGTTCAAGCAGGCCTTCAAAGCACAACGTCTGACAGTCAACGTGACTATGATATTTCTGCCATTTGGGGAACCGAATTATCAAATGGTGCGAACTTTGTTATCGCCGGAAGTTTCCTTCACCGCGAAGCATTAAGATCATCAGTTAGAAGTGAATTAACATCAGGCACAGGTATATCGGGTTCTGGTCAACCCGGAACACTTATTTTTAGAGATCAAATACCAACCGCCGACCCAACACAGGATTTAAATAACAATGGTTTTATTGACTTATTGCCTGTGATTGACCCTTATTGTGGCACTGCCGATTTATCTAGCACGAACCCACTTGGAGACCCTATTCCAACGAGTGCGACGACGTCAGTAACTCCTGGTACTTGTAATTATCAATTTGATCAATTTTATGATCTTGTCCCTCAAGAAGACCGCGTACAAATCTTTACCTCATTCGATAGCGATATTGGTGATACGATGCATTTATATATTGAAGGGGCCTATAATAATAACCAAGCGAGACGTAATAATGCGCCGGCATTTCCGATCGCGTCGCCAGTGCCGGTTGCCGTTGGTGATGGGGCAGGTGGCGTATTACCAAATGTTCCGCTCGAAGTTCAGCCGCTCGTCCAAAACTTAAGTCTTTCCAGTATTTTATTTGTTGGCCGCGTTCAAGGCGCCAACGGTGAACCATTCGTTTCAAACCATGACAATGAAACATTCCGTTTTGCCGGAACTCTTGACGGTTCTATCAATGAACAAATGACTTGGGAAACATCCGTCAGTTACAGTCAAAATAGCTACGGCATTAATGTTGATGATGTTAAGCGTAATGATTATATCAATGCACTCTTGACGGGGGCATTTAACCCCTTTGGTACTGCCTTTACAACCAACCCAAATTCGCAAGCCGCATTAGATGCAATTACAGCCAATAATACTCTGCAAGGTGAAACATCACTTTTCACAATTGATGCGCATCTCACGACGGATGTCGTTGAAATTGGCGACAGTGGTAACATGATCCAATTTGCTTTTGGTGGGCAATTCAGAAAAGAAGAAATGAATTATGATTGGTCAGATGATTATAATGGCGCCTTAGGAGACGGAAGCAACAGCGTCGTTGAAGGACAGCCTTTCTTCCAGGGACCATTAGCCCCTTTTAATGGCGGTAATCTTATGTTCCTCTATGGTGGACCTGATTATGGTGGTGATCGCGATGTTTATGCATTATTCGGTGAATTAGCCATTCCACTTCATGAAACACTCGACTTACAAGTTGCCGCGCGTTACGAAGATTACGGTAGTGGCATTAACAGTTTTGATCCAAAATTTTCTGCATTATGGCGCCCGAACGATTGGGTTTCCGTACGCGGTTCATATAGTACGGCATTTCGTGCACCATCACTTTATAATTCCGTTGGCGTTCAAACAGCTTTAAATGAAATAACGGTCGGTGGCACTTCAACCTTTATTCCTGTTACTTCTACAGGAAATACAAATTTGGCACCTGAAGAAGCCGAAGTTATTAATATTGGTTTCTCTCTAAGGCCAACCGATAATACGATATTCAATGTAGACTATTGGCGTTATGATTTCAGCAACTTGATCACACAAGAAAATGCACAGTCCGTGGTTAATAGTGCTCTTGGTGGTGATCCAGCGGCCTTTGCAAAACTTGACTTAAATGATCCGTCGGATCCAGCAAGTGTGTTCCGTATTAGAACGGATATTATTAATGCGCCTTCCGTTGTTACGGATGGTATCGATATCAGCACTGCTTATAATTTTGACGTCATCGACGGTGCTACTGTATCTTTAGGCGCCGAAGCGACTTATGTCTTTAAATATGAAGCCATTGACCAAGCTGGTAACGCTTTTGACGGGGCAGGGAGCCGCAACTTTAATAACTTCGCGCGTTCCATGCCGGAATGGAGAGCAAACTTTAATGTCGGATACCGCAACGATAATCATAGCGCAACCATGTTCATTCGTTACATCGATAGTTATCAAGATGATCAGAATAATGTGACCGTGCCAAGTTATACGACCGTGGATCTTCAATATGGTTACACATTTGGCGATCCTGATGACGCACCATTAAGAGCAACGATTGGTGTGATTAATTTATTCAACAAAGCCGTCCCAAGACTACAAACAAACGGTGGCTTTGACAGTAAAGTTCACGATCCACGTCAACGCATGATATACATGAGATTAAGTAAACAGTTTTAAGATAGGATTTTATAGAATAGGGGGAACGATGCGTAGTTCAATTACGATATTTCTAACAATACTTTGTATTGCTATAATGCCTGCAAATGCTGAAAATGGAAGCCTTAAAGTCGGTGATAAAATTTCTTCTAAAGCTTATCTTCTAGAAAAAAATTCAAAGCTTACTCCTAATTGCGCATATTGGTATTCATGCATATTGGGCTTCTATTGACTTTAAAATTTCAGGAATTGACCATATATTATTTAGTCAAAGCGTCACGCCAATCTATATCATTTTATTTTTCGTTATGATTAACCTACTTTTGCTCACACTTGGACGAATTAGAAATCAATTAGAGAAAGAAAACGAGAAAAGCATTGCCATGAAAGAGGCTGTATCTCTTGCTTTAATTGAAACAAATGTTGCCAATAAATCAAAATCAATATTCCTGACAAATATGAGCCACGAATTAAGAACACCTTTAAATATTATTATCGGATTTTCTGATGCACTTAAGCTCGATATAACCGGGCCATTAAATGAAAAACAAAGAGGCTTTGTCGAAAATATCCATTTTGCTGGCAATCGATTATTAAATCTAATTAATGATTTACTCGATCTTAGCAATATAGAAAGCGGAAACTTGCCACCGGATCTGGAAAAAATTAGGTTGCGTGATCTGTTATCAAATCATGTTAAGGACCTAATGCGGCATGCGAATAACTATGGAATTACATTAAATGTCATCGATGATCTCGATGAAATTGAAGGACTTGTTTACGTGCATGAAAATAATGACTGGATTGCTCAGATCTTAATGGCATTAACAGATAATGCAGCCAAGTACGGAAATAAAAATGGCAACATTTGGATTAATGCTTTTCATAATGATAAGGATACAATTCGAATAACCGTCAAAGATGAAGGACACGGTATTGCCGAAAACGAAATTAAAAATGTCTTTAAACCTTTCAATCGCGCTGGTGTGGATAGCAAAGCGATTGAAGGGACAGGAGCAGGATTAACAATCGTTAAAGGCCTTGTAGACGCCATGAATGGCAATATTGATTTTACCACCCAATATGGAAGTGGCACCACTTTCTGGATTGACCTGCCGATCAAATCTATATGATCATTCTACCTTTTTAAAATCAAGGTCATGAAAATCATAACTAAAATCGGTGAGGGGCGATATCGCCTTCATTTTTAAGCCATTCACATTACCTTCAAAATCAGTACTGAACATGGCATAAGCATCGGCGTTAAAACTTCTATTATCCCAAATCGCTTTAAAAGTATTAAATTTAAAAGGTGTCATTGATCCTTTTAATTTACTTGATTTAGCGGCCGTAAAATATAAGGCATCATCCTTTTTACTAATTTTCACATTACCAAACCAAGGGTCACGGTATAATCCAACGTAATCATCAAGCGGCAATAATGCTTCTGCTTCTGTATCTGATTGCTCTTCAGCCACTTGTGATGCTGCTCTTTCAATGTTCCTTTTTCGTATATCGGAAAAACGCGCTGTCCAATCAACATCGCCTGTTTCCAAGTAACTTTGTGAAATATTTTCCATTATTGCTCGCATTGCGGAACCATTTTCCTGATTAGTCAACACAACAATTCCCAATTTTTCTTTGGGTAGCATCACTGTATATGTCACCATACCGAGTAAACCACCCGTATGTGATACATGCTTTAATCCATGATAATCCTTTAATCTAAACCCTAGTCCATAAGCTGAGAAATTAGTGCCATGCCAATTCTTATCTGACAGACTGACCGGCTGAATTGTTTGAGGGGTCCACATTTCTTCATGTTGTTTTTTTGAAATTAATCCTGCGCCATCATTTAAATGAACGTCGACCCATTTTAACATGGCTCTTGCACTACATTGAATGCCGCCGGCTGCAGCAATAACCATTGGATCACCTATTTCATGTAACCGGCTTGCTTTCTGTAATTTTCCGTCAACGGTCACGTGTGGTTCTGCAACATTTTCTTGTTCAGCTAATCCCGTTATATCGGCAAGACAGCTTTTTCCAATGGAAAGCTGGTTCATAATTCTGCTTTGCACAAAATCTTCATATGACATGCCCGACGCTGCAGCAATAACTTCGCCGGCGACTACATATAAAGTGTTATCATACGCATATTCAGTTCTAAATCCGCTTACCATTTTTAAATGACGGATATTTTCAATTATTTCTTTTCTGGTTCTTTCCGTTGATGGCCAAAACATTAAATCCCCAGCACCAAGCCCCATACCACTTCTGTGTGTTAAAAGATCACGTATGGTAAATTCACGTGTCACCCACGCGTCCATCATTCTGAAGTTCGGTAAAAAATCAATTACCTTGTCATCCCAACGAAGGACACCATCATCAACCAAGATTGCAAGCGCCGCGGCAGTAAAGGCTTTACTATTTGATGCAATCGCATATAGCGTATCGCCATCAACAAGTCCTTCTTTGCCCACTTCACGAACGCCATAGCCTTTTAAATGTTCAATAGAGCCATTTTTAATGACACCAACAGCAATGCCCGGAATATTAAATTCGGTCATAGCCTCTGTGACAAACTGATCTAATCTTTCTTCACTTAAGTTTCCTGCAAAAACGGGCAGATGGCTAGCCACAACTAAAATTGAACTAAGTAATGATTTTTTAAAGGATATTTTTTTCATTGTTTCCACATTCTAAAAATTTTTCATACAAATGATAGTATAAAACAAATAATATCCAAAGAAAAAATCACTTCAAAACAATAACTTATATTTATTTATAAAAAACAATATTTTTTTTAAAGGTTTTCATGTAATAAAACGTAATATTATTACATGTAAGAATTATTCTTAAATGGCGAAACTGAAAGACAATAATGAATAATAAAAAACGCCTCGTAACTGCGTTAATGACTAACGTTTTTACATTTTCACAGTTCGCCTACGCCCAAAATGTTGAAAGCGATGGAGATGCCTCCATCGTTACTTATGAAAAAGAATATTTTGCAGATTACAATGCGGTTACTCTTTTGGATATGTTGCAAATCATACCAGGCGCCAATGACATTTTAAATAAAAACCAAAACCAACGCGGTGGTAATAGTGCGAGTGGACAAAGGACAAGGGGCTTTGGTTCCGGTGGTGACCAGATTTTGATTAATGGTAAAAGATTGGCCGGTAAAACCAATAGTGTTGATGACACTTTGGGCAGAATATCTGCTGATCAAGTCGAAAAGATCGAACTGATACGCGGTGCAACCGCTGGCCTAGATGTTCAAAGCCAAGGTCTTGTTATCAATATTACTCTTGCCGTTGGTGCAAGTACATCAACAACGTTCGTCAGATTACAAAATCGTTATACCATTCACCATAGAAACCAACCTGGTGCACTAATATCACATAGTGGTTCATGGGATGCGCTTGATTACACATTTAGTATTGAACGCAAAAGAGGCGGCTTTAACCGTGAAAGAATAGAACAATTCTTAGATGAAAATGGCGATAAAACCGCAGATCAATTTGTTGATCATAAATTTGATTATAAAAGCATCGAGATGATTACCAATCTTTCTTATGCTTTTAAAGATAATTCAAATCTTCGTCTTAACGGCCTTTATGAACCTGCGGGTTGGGATGGTCTTGAAACACGGGATAACACATCAAGCACGCTTCGCCCATTAACTTGGAACACGGACGGGGATAATGACAAATGGGAAGTAGGTGGTGATTACTCACGCAGCAATTTCCCTTTGCTTGGTTCGTTAAGGTTACTATTCTTAATTAATGGGGAAACAAGATCTGAATTACATAATCGTTTTAGAGGAAGCGACGCGGAAGAATTCGAATATAATATTGAATACAATAACGAAAAGAAAAATGAACGTATATTCCGTCTTGCCTTCACAACATCACTTACGGATAAGCAAGCTATAGAATATGGTGCGGAAACAGCCATTAACACAAGTGAACGTTTCTTTAGAAATGAGGAACGCGAGACAGCACTAGATATACTTGAACTTACCAATAGTGATGTGGTGGATATTAAAGAAAATAGATACGAAATTTTCGCCCATCATACCTATAATATTACACTAAATTTTGTTGTTCAAACATCCCTTCAAAATGAATTTTCTAAAATTGTTGCAAACAATGTTTTCGCTGGCGCTGCGCCAACAACGCGCGATACGAGTTTTTCATATTTCAAACCACGCATCAATTTAAGGTATGATTTAGGGGAACGAGATCAGGTTCGTGCAACCGTTGAAAAGAAAGTCAGTCAATTAAATTTTAGCAACTTCGTCACCAGATTTGATCGATTGGCCAATGTGCTGCGTGTTGGAAATACAAATATTCGTCCTGAACAGGTTTGGGAATATTCCGTTCAATATGAGCATCGTTCCTTAAATGATGGAGGATCATTTGATATTGAATTATTTTATCACAGGTTTAACGATCATATTACCCGAGTTGATTTTTCCGAATATGAAAATTTTACAGGTGATAGCATAGCTGCTGAAGCATTTTTTAATTTACCACCTACTGTAGCCCTGCGGGATAATATCTCTTTTCTTTCAAAATCTGGAAATATTCCAAATGCAACCGCTTACGGCGTTCGCGCAAATACAAGCATAAGATTAAGTTTTATCGGGCTCCAAAACGCTGTCCTTGCGCTTAATTATGTCTTTGATAAAACAGAAGCCATTGACCAATTTACTGGAACCAAAAGACCATTTGATTGGCGCAGCCCTCATACTTTTGGTTTTAACTTCCGTCATGATTTAAATGATTATGGGGTTAGTTATGGTATTAGTGGGCAAGCCCAAAGCAATCGTGAAAGCAACGATATCGATTATAATTGGGTAGCCGATCCTATTATGTCCTTAGAAGCATTCGTCGAATATACATTTAATAATGGGGTTAAAGTCAGGCTTGCTGGTGAAAACCTTAGAACAAAAAGATGGGATTCTGATTTTAATAGATATCAAGACCATATTCGTTTTGGCGAATTTAATGGAATCCTCAGAAGACTAGAAAAGCAAGCCACCGAAATTGAAATTTCCGTTCAAGCAACGTTCTAACCTCAAAATGTAATCGTTCTATATTTTGATTGTAAATTGTTATAATATTATATTATAATATAACGGTAAATTTAAGGGGTTTAACATTGATGTCACGTAAAATTGGGATTGTGGGAAATACCCGTAATTTATCCATTATCTTATTATCTACTGTTTTTTCATTTTCACTTGCGAGTGCGCAGGAGACTTCGAACGATAGTGAAGCGGCAACAGTTTCATATAATGCAGATTTTTTTACTGAATATGCGCCCGTAACCCTCGTTGATATGCTACAGCGCGTTCCTGGCGTTCAAGAAATTTTAAATCGCAACCGTCAACAAAGAAACTCGGGCGGCGGGGGTGCTAGCAGTCGTGGTGCACGCGGATTTGGATCTGGTGGTGACCAAATTTTAATCGATGGTAAAAGACTAGCCGGTAAAAGCAACAACATTGATGATACCTTAGGACGCATTTCTGCAGAGCAAGTAGAAAGAATTGAACTGATCCGTGGCGCATCAAGTGGACTTGATGTTCAAAGTCAAGGTTTAGTGGTCAACATCATTTTAAAAGAAGGCGCGTCTAATTCGACAACCTTCGTTCAAATGAAAAGCGAAGTCAAAGAAGGAAATAACCCAGGGTTTGAAGCCCTTATTTCACACAGTGGTGCTTTGGGGTCGATGGATTATACTTTGTCTGCGGCGCGCACTAATAATAATAATTTCTTTACACGGGACGAGCAATTTTTTGATGCCGCAGATGTAAATACTAATAACCGTTTAATCGATAGCAGCAGCAGCGAAAAGGGCTATAGATTTAACGGTAATGTTGATTATTCTTTTGAAAGCGGTTCCGTATTACGCCTTAACGGACAATATGAGGGCGAAACAGAATTTCGCGATGATGCCCGTGATCAAACAGGAGATTCACCCGATTTCATTCGCTGGGTCAATGATGATTCATCAAAAAATTGGGAAGTTGGCGGTGATTTCACTACAAAGTTAGGGTTTCTGGGGAATTTTAAAACATTATTTGTCGTCAATCGCCGTGAAGAAGATGAAAATGCTATTCGTTACCGCGACGCCAATACCACACCATATATTTATACCGAAGATGATGAACTCGAAGTCAGAAAAGAAAAAATCATAAGAACATCACTGACGAATTCATTTGGAAGCAAACAAACTTTAGAATTTGGCGCGGAAGCGGCCATCAATACTTTTGATAAGTCTTTTGAAAGCATCAATAGAGATGCGCCAACAGACCCTTTTGAACTTGTGACCCGCGACAGAGTTGAAATTCAAGAAAATCGTTATGAAATTTTCGCAAATCATACATATAACTTTTCGCAAAAACTGGTTCTACAAAGTTCCTTAATCACTGAAATATCAAATATTGTTGCTGAAAACCTTTTTCCCGATGGATCATTAATTGATCGTCGTGATACCAGTTTCACCTATTTTAAACCGCGGGCAAATTTACGTTATGACGTTACAGGCAGTGATCAGCTACGCGCAACCGTTGAAAAGAAAGTAAGCCAACTCGAATTTCAAAATTTTGTCACACGTTATGATCAGCGAATTGAGCAATTCCAATTCGGTAATACACAAATTCGTCCTGAACAAGTGTGGGAATTCTTACTTGCTTATGAGCATCGCTTTCCAAATGATGGCGGCTCATTTGAAATTGAAGGGTTCTACCGCGATTTTACGGATAAAATTGAACGTATTGATTTTACACAATATTATGATTTTGGGTTTAATCCACTTAATAATTTTAATGAGTTTGCTGCGATTTCACCAGATGCCGCCTTACGTGAATTTGTTGATGATAACGAAGAAGGGTTCGTTTCAAAATCTGGTAATATCGATAAAGGCAGCAGCTTTGGTGCAAATGTAAAAGCAAGTGTTCGTTTTGGTTTTATTGGTGTACCCAATGCAGTACTCAGTGCAAATTACACATTCGAAAAAAGTAACATTATCGACCAATTCACCTTTTTAGACAGAAGATTTGTTCGTAATTCAATTCATCGCGTAAGTGTTGATTATCGCCATGACATTACAGACATTGGCCTTGCTTATGGTGCCCGTGCTAGGTTTACATCAGATGCGGCAACCAATGACATAAACTTTTATTGGCCCTTTAGCCCGCAGGCATTCGTTGGACTATTCGTTGAATATAATATTTTGCCAACGGTTAAATTACGTATAGATGCTAAACAACTGACAGGAAGACGCGGTGTATCCACACAATTCTTGTATAATGATCATATTGGATTAAACGATCTTCGAAACCGCATAGAAAGAGACACCAGTGTCCCTCGTGAACTTGAAGTATCTATTTCAGGCACATTCTAAAATCAATACATTATAATATAACAATTGATTGTTATGACTTAACGTTCTATACCCATTCCATATTTAATTTACATTTTTAATATTAAAAGCCATGAACAATAAAAAATTTATGTCAGCGCTTCTTATTTCCTGTTCAATTATTATGACGGATTATAGTAAGGCGCAGGAAGATAGCAGTAGCGGATCAACTGTGGTCGCTTACGGCCGTGATTATTTTGAAAACCTAACCACTGTTACACTTCTTGATATGCTACAAGCGGTTCCCGGCGTTCCCGATATACTGAATAAAAACCGCCAACAACGTCGCGGTGGGCCAGGTGCAAGTAACAGGGGCGAACGCGGCTTTGGCGCAGGCGGTGACCAAATTTTAATTGATGGCAAAAGGCTCGCAGGTAAAAGCAATAATATTGATGATACCTTAGGACGTATTTCAGCAGAACAAGTGGAACGAATTGAACTTATACGAGGCGCAGCAGCAGGACTTGATGTCCAAAGTCAAGGCCTCGTTGTTAATGTAATTATGCGCGAAGGACATTCAACATCAACAACATTTGTTCAAATTAACGGTGAATATTCCGGCGGTCATTATTTTACACCAGAATTTCTAATTTCCCATAGTGGCGCAAAAGGTAACTTTGAGTATATTCTTAGTTACGAACATCAGAATAATGATTTCTTTTTCGATGCCGTTGAAACTTTCTTTGATGCGGATGATAACGAATTTGCAGTGCGGACCGTTAATGGTGATTTTGACCGTTTCGGCAATAATTTTAACACCAATCTTGGATACCAATTCGATGATGGTTCGCGTTTACGCCTTAATGGGTTATATGAACCAAACGGTGTTAATGGTGAAGAAACGCGTGATAAGTCATCTGATGCACTCAGACCCATTTTTTGGGACTCAGACCGCGATGTTAATCGTTGGGAAATTGGCGGTGATTATGAACGTAATATGGGGTTTTTGGGAAACTTAAAAACATTATTTGTGGTGAATGAAACCAAAACGGATGTAACCGTAAATCGCTTTCGAGGATCAGGCGATGAAAGGTTTGAATATACCCGCGACATAACTGATGAGGACCGTAGCGAAAAAATATTACGTGGATCTTTATCCAAATCTATTTTTGGCGACCAAACACTCGAAATTGGTGGTGAAGGGGCCTTCAACACTTATGATAAGTCCTATGATAATTTTGACCGCGATGATGCTGATAGTGAACTTATCATTGATAATACAGATGACGTTAGAATTAAAGAAAACCGTTTCGAAGTCTTTGCAAATCACAGCTATAATATTTCTTCAAATATGCAACTTCAAAGCTCATTAATTACTGAGTTCTCAAAGATCGTAGCTGATACTTATCAAGATACTACAATCATTGACACTCGTAATACGAGTTTCACTTATTTAAAACCGCGCGTCAATTTCCGCTATGATATTACCAACCAAGATCAATTAAGATTACTCGTAGAAAAGAAAGTCAGCCAGCTTGATTTTAATAATTTTGTCACAAGATTTGATCAGCAAGCACAAATTTTTCGCTTTGGTAACACTCAAATCCGTCCTGAACAAACTTGGGATTTTTCTGCAACATTTGAACATCGCCTTCCCAATGATACCGGATCCTTTGAAATAGAGGCTTTCTACAGGAAATATACGGATCATATTTCGACTGTCGATTTTACGCAATATTATGATTTCAATCTAAACCCTATTGATGGATCAGATGCCTTTTTTGCATTAAACCCTGATCAAGCTTTACGCGATTTTGTTGATGACAATGGCGAAAGTTATTCCGCCAAACAAGGGAATATTCCAACGGCAAAAGCCTACGGTGCAAAAATAAGAACCAACCTTCGCTTAGGATTCATTGGCGTACCCAGTGCCACATTAAGTGTGAATTATACCTTCGAACGACGTCGTGCAATTGATCAATTCACACTGCAAGAAAGAAACTTTGACCGTCACTCTAACCATCAGGTTGATGTAAACTTTCGCCATGACGTAACTCAATATCAACTTGCATATGGTCTTGAGTTTACTGCTCGTAGTGATTTTCAACGTTATTTCATAGACTTCTTTTGGCCAAACCAACCAGCAGCAAACATTAAGATCTTTGCTGAGAAAACACTATTCAGGGATTATAAAATCCGCTTTGAAGGTGAGGGGTTAAACGGTGATAGAGGTGCATCAAATTACTCCATTTATAATGATCACATCAGATTTAATGATTTACGGGAACGTCAATTAAGAAAGAATACACGGCCCATTGAGCTAAGAATTTCTATTCAGGGCACTTTTTAGATTGCATTATAATATAACGTTTGATTATTTCACTCAATTCAATTATACAAAATTACTAATCTTCACTAAATGAATAATATAAATTCATGTGAAAGCATTATAGGGAACAATAAAGAAATCAGTGGGACTAATTTATAATGAGTAAGTATATAGTGTCTGCAGTATATGTAGGCCTACTTTCCTCCACAGTGCTAACGCCGACATTATCAAATGCTGCCGATGTTGAGGAAGACGCCCTAAGCGAAGCATCAATCGTCACATACGAAGCCGATTTTTTTATTCAATATGATCCCGTATCCCTTCTGGATATGCTGCAACGCATTCCTGGTATATCTGATGTCTTAAACAGCGGACGAAGAGGGCAAGGACGCGGACAACGTGGTTTCGGAAATTCCGGTGATCAAATTTTAATTGACGGAAAAAGACTTGCTGGAAAATCAAATAATATTAATGATACTCTTTCACGCATTCCATCAACGCAAGTTGTTAAAATTGATTTGATCCGCGGTGCCTCTAGCGGGCTAGATGTACAAAGTGATGGTTTGGTTATTAATATTATCCTCGCAGAAGGAGCATCACAATCAACAACTTTTGTCCGAGTGATGGGGGAATATACATTTGACCATAAATTTCTTCCTCAATTTTTAGTATCTCACAACGGTGCAAAGGGAAATTTAAATTACACCTTTAGCGTTGAGCGTAAAAATGACAATGGTTATCGTCCAATGGAAGAAATATTCTTTGATGAACTTGATAATCAGACAGGAACTCAAAATATTGAACATGAGTTTGGGTTCCGTGCTTGGAATTTCACAACAAACCTTGGTTATAATTTTGAGGATGGTGCCGAACTTCGTCTAAATGGCCTCTTTGAGCCTAATCAATTTTTCTTCCACGAAGAACGCGTTGAACTCGGTGGTGATCCAGATAGTTTAATCTGGGACCGCGATACGGATAATGGACGCTGGGAAGTGGGAGGTGATTATTCAAGAAACCTTGGCTTTTTAGGACGTTCAAAAACGCTTTTCGTCGTTAATCGTGGTACTGAAGATACTGAAGTATTCAGACAACGTGATTTAACTGACCCCCAATACACCTACCGTGAAGAATTTACCGACGCTGTCAGAAGTGAGAAAATCTTCAGGACTTCTATTACGCCAACTATTGCTGCGGGACAAACCATTGAGATTGGTGGTGAAGTAGCCATTAACACATTTGATAAGGTTTTTAATAGCTTTGACCGTGATGAAGCGCCAGATCCGCTGCAGTTAAAGTCAGCAGATAACGTAGAAATTCAAGAAAACCGTTACGAGGTTTTTGCCATTCACAGTTATAACATCACGCCAAAATTTGTGATGCAAAGCTCACTAACGACAGAATTTTCTAATATTATTGCTGATAACATCTTTGCAGATAACACGGTCGATAGACGAGATACGAGCCTCACTTATTTAAAGCCAAGAGTAAATTTCAGATATGATTATACTGAACGTGATCAAATGAGATTGACCGTAGAGAAGAAAGTAAGTCAGTTAAGATTTGATAGCTTTGTAACATCATATGATGCCCAAAATGATGAAGTTAGAGTAGGGAACACGGAACTGCTTCCAACACAAACTTGGGAATTTGTACTTGGTTATGAACACCGACTTGCCAATGACGCGGGCACGTTTGAAGGGCAGGCTTATTACCATCACCGCATTGACCATCAAACGCGAATTGATTTTACGGAATATCGTGATGACATTGGTGGAAATATTATCACGGTAGATGAATTTTTTAATTTACCACCTTCAGCAGCACTGCGCGATGAAACTGATTTTGTTCCGACACAAGGCAACATCGATAGCGCTTACATTTATGGTATCGATCTAAAAAGCAATTTACGTCTCGGATTTATTGGCGTACCAGATGCAGTATTATCACTAGGATACCGATTTGAAAAACGTCGCTCTCTTGATCAATTTACACAATTGATGCGTAATTTTGCCCGTCACTCTGATCATGTTTATAATATCAATTATCGACACGATATTACAAGTATCGGACTGGCTTATGGTTTTATTTTTAACATTAGAAGCGATTGGGCAAATTATGACATGCGATACTTCCAACCTCAAAGTCCATCAGCACGTATGAGTGCATTTGCAGAATATAACTTATCACAGACAATAAAAATGCGTTTAGACCTTATTGAAATAACTGGTTCGCAAGGGCATCAAACAACGATAAGATATACAGATCATATTCGCTTTAATGAAATTAATGCCCGCGAAGAACGCGAAAATAATAAACCCCGTGCCCTCCAAGTTTCATTGCAAGGAAGCTTTTAATTACAAATAATTAGCTAATAATTATTACTTCACAATAAATTGAACATAAAACATTACATTATATGAAATTGTTATAACATAACCCTTGATTATTATGGTTAATTCTTCTATGTCTCAACATGATTTGTAACATTTCTTTTAATCATTGTAATCTGCAAGGATTGTAATTTCGTAAGCAAAAGAGAAAATATTATTTATCAACATCAGTTCTCTAAATCATAACCCTTATTTAAGATTTATGCTCTATAGAATACGAATACATTTTAACTTTTTTATTTATAAGTACCATGCACAAAAAAATTATATCTCTTCTTTTACTCGGATCTACTTTTAATAGCCCTGCCTATGCGGCCGGCCAAGCAGACGATCCTGTAGCTGAATATTCATCAATCACAAGATATAGTTTCGACTATTTTGCAGAATTTGCCCCTGTTACCCTTCTTGATATGCTTCAACGTATTCCTGAAGCTCAACAAATACTTGCACAGAGTACTGGCGGTAACAATCGCGGCCAAGGGGGCGGCAGGCGTGGTTTTGGTGCCGGCGGTGATCAAATTTTGATTAACGGTAAAAGACTGTCCGGTAAGGCTAATAACATTAGTGATACCATGGCACGAGTTTCAGCGGGTACCGTAAAAGAAATTCAACTTATCCGCGGAGCCGTCGAAGGACTTGATGTACAAAGTGAAGGTTTGGTTATCAATATCCAATTAGAAGCCGGCATATCGACTTCGACAACTTTCTGGAATGTTGGTGGTGTTTATTATGAAGGATTTGATGTTAATCCAACATTCACATTTTCACATAGCGGATCTTCTGGTAAATTTGAATATTTGTTTGGTGTCGAAAGAAAACATTTCGAATTTCATTTTGACCGTGATGAAATATATACCAATGCTGATGGTGAACGTACAGAATCATTATTTGTTGAAGGTGATTTCATTCGCCCAAGCACGGCCTTTACGACCAATCTTACATATGCTTTTAAAGAACACGGGACATTACGCTTAAACGGACTTTATGAACCACGCAGCAATGATGGTCAGGAACTTCGTATTGAAGAAGGTGACGGGGCATTTTACCGCCGTACACCGCGCGAATCAACAGGTAGCCGCTGGGAAATTGGTGGAGATTATGAACGACAATTAGGATCTTTAGGGCAATTAAAAACCTTATTCGTTGCTAATCGCGATCAACAAGATGAATTCGATGAACGTTTTAGTGCGCCTGACGCGACTTTCAATAGCCAAAGTTTAACGGAAATCACAAATCGTTCCGAAAGAATTTTACGCGCCTCATTAACACGTCCTATTTTTGGTAATCAAACTTTGGAATTAGGTGGCGAGGGTGCATTTAACACATTCGACCAAAAATTCGATCAGTTAACCTTTAGCGATGAAAACACCATAAGCTCAATTGATGCGCAAGATGAAGTTGAAATTGGCGAAAAACGTTATGAAGTTTTTGGTATCCATAACTATAACTTTAGTAATGCGATCTCCTTACAAAGCTCACTAATTACAGAGTTTTCGACAATTACTGCGGATACGATCATTCCGACAGGTGGTGTTAGTCGTCGTCAAACAAGTTTTACTTTTCTAAAACCACGATTTAATGCCCGCTATGATATTACCGAAACTGATCAGCTTCGGTTACTTGCTGAAAAAGAAGTGAGTCAACTTGATTTTGGCAACTTTATTACCCGTTGGGATAATGCGGCCCAAGTATTAATCGAAGGAAACACGGCAATTAAGCCTCAAGAAAGATGGCGTTATTCTGCAACACTAGAACACCGCTTTGCCAAAAATTTGGGAACTGTACAAGTTGAAGTATTTTATGCGGATTTCAAAGACTTTATCGGTAATGTTGATTTTAGTGAATATCAAGATGAGCTAGGAAATGTGGTAACAGCTGACCAATATTTCGCTTTGCCGCCAAGTGATGGTTTAAGAGATGCGACATCATTCACTGCCCGAAGCGGTAACATTCGTAAAGCCACTGCTTATGGCGCAAGGTTAATAAGTAATATTAGACTTGATAATCTTGGTGTTACGGGCGGCGTAATAAATGTTAATTATCTTTATGCTCGTAGAAGAACAACCGACCAATTTACTGGTGAAGAACGCCGCTGGGACCGTAGGTCAGATCATGACTTAAGAGTAGGTTACCGCCAAGATTTAAATGAATGGCGTGTTTCTTACGGTGTAAATGCCCGATATAGAAGTGATTTTGAGAGGTTCTTCATTAGATATTATTGGCCTAATAGTCCTGCAATTGAACTTGGTACTTTCGCAGAAATGATTATATTTGATGGGATTAGAGCACGTATTGAGGGCTCACAATTAACCGGAAAAAGACAAGAATCTATTCTTATTAACTATTCTGATCACATTCGTTTTAACGATGTAACCAGAATTGATGATCGCCGCACACGTACCGCTCAGGAAATAATGTTTTCTTTGCAAGGTACTTTTTAAGAGATATCTCTTTTTATAAAGGCTTTTTCGTAAACTCTGTCCGATTATTATTGTCAAATTACCAATTAGTCGATAACCTAATCGACGTTTTAAAACATTAGGATAGGTGTTAAATTGTTTATTCGCTTTTTAATCATTTGCATGATGTTTCTCTCAACTCTTACTTCTTCGGTATTCGCCGATAATAGTAAAGGGGAAGAAGCATATCAAGCAGGAAATTATGACGTTGCATTGGTTGAATTTACCAAAGCCGCTGATGAAGGGGATATGAACGCACAATTTAATTTAGGGGTGATGTATGAACATGGTCATGGCGTCGATCAAAGTGACCTAAAAGCGGCTGAGTGGTATCAACTTGCTGCTGATAATGGTCATCCGGAAGCACCGATGGCTTTACAATTGCTATATGAATATTTTTAAGGTTATATAAAATGTTAAATTTAAACACTGTCAAATCAGTCCTAACTTTCCTCATTTTGCTTATATTATTGCCGATTTCAAATGCATTAGCGGGTTATGAAGAAGCGAAAGAAGCTTATGATGATCGCCGTTTTGAAGAGGCTTTTGAAGGCTTTACGGAAGCGGCCGAAGATGGCCACATGTTAGCCCAATATTACTTAGCCGTTATGTATGCAACAGGTCGCACTCTCCCTAGAGATGACGTTACGGCTTATAAATGGTTTATGAAAGCCGCACTTCAAGGACACCCAATTTCACAGGGTAATATCGGTACAATGAAATTAAATGCACGTGGCACTGACTTTGATGTAACGGGTTCTTATTTTTGGTTCATATTAGCCGAAGACGGCGGTTTTGAAAAAGCACGTAAATTTATGTGGCGTGTCACAAATTACATGGAACGCGATGATATCAATAGCATTCAAGCAAAAGCCGCAGAATGGATAAAAGAAAACCGCGGAGAGCGTCCAGAAGAAGGCTAAACTTAGTAGGGGAGAGTAACATTGCAAATGCTTCAGAAGTTCGTTTTTGTCGTTTTAATTGCTTGTATGAGCGGGAACTTACAAGCACAACAATATGAAATCGGAGAAAAACCGCCTGCCGCTCAGCAAAACTTAATACCTATGCTTGGCGAATATCATTTGGGTGAAGAAAAAATCATCATCCGTGAAGATGGCGGAAGGCTCCACGCGATTATTAACCCTACATTTGATGGTTCTTCACCTGATACCATGAAAGACTGGCCTCTAAGCTTTATAGCACCTGGTAAATATACCTATAGCTTTCGCGGGGAATTTGCGACATTCATTTTTCAATTCTATAGTGACGGCAAGTCAAAATCAATTGTGATCAATAATGTAACCTATAATCGTAATAATATTGAACCAAGCAATGGTAATACCTTTAAGGTGGAACTTGATAAAACGATTGACG
Source organism: Kordiimonadaceae bacterium UBA4441 (assembly GCA_002390425.1). Classification (GTDB taxonomy): domain Bacteria; phylum Pseudomonadota; class Alphaproteobacteria; order Sphingomonadales; family Emcibacteraceae; genus Pseudemcibacter. The sequence continues at coordinate 23,372 of DGPL01000025.1, forward strand.
AATATATCGAAGATGCGCTTGCTGCATCGCCGCCTAAAGAAAAAGGCGATTTTAGAGAACCTGATCTAGTCGACGTCACGACTGTCCTTGAAAATGTAAAATTAGATGTTCGTTACGCTACGACAAATAATTTCTTAAATGCACCAACATATTCAGAAGCAAAAAGTTTTCTTCATCGTCCTGCCGTTATGGCGTTAAATGAAGCAAATAAAAGATTTAATGCAATGGGATATGGCATTGTCGTTCATGATGCTTATCGTCCATGGTATGTGACTAAAATTTTCTGGGATGCTACAGAGGGAGATGAGCGTAATTTTGTTGCCAATCCTGATAATGGATCCATTCACAACAGAGGAAGCGCCATTGATCTCACTCTTTACGAATTAAAAACTGGTGAAGTAATCAAAATGGTCGGAACATATGATGAAATGACAGATCGTTCTTATCCCGAATATATGGGAGGTACTGCTTTAGAGAGATGGCACCGCGCATTACTGCGTCATGTTATGGAAGATGTCGGCTTTACAGTATTAGAGAACGAATGGTGGCATTTCGATTATAAAGATTGGCAAGAATATCCTATTTTAAATAATACATTTGATGAATTAGCACGATAGTTTAGTTTAAAACTAGTAAGGGCCATTATGCGGGAACCAATACAATATGATGAAGTAACAGGCCTCCCTGAACGGGGACACCTTTGGTCATTATTGGATGATAGCCTTAAAATGGTACGCCGCAATAAAATGAATGCCGGTGTACTGCTTATTAAACTTAATGACTTATCCAATATAACGGATAGCTTAGGCCAGAGTAGTGCAAATTGTATCCCGTCAGACCAAG
>DGPL01000037.1 GCA_002390425.1 Kordiimonadaceae bacterium UBA4441
TCTTTAAGCGAATAATATTTTGCAATTGCATAATCCTCACAATCACCGTCTCTATTTAAAAATTGACTTATCGTGGCCCAATAATCTTTTTGTCGCCAATTGGTTATATCTGTAACATATGAAATATTATTCAAATGCATATTATGGCCTTGATATGAAACATGCCATTACGACACTAATGGGTGAAGTGGATAATGTATATGATCGTCGACCGGTTGTTGCTTTAATGAATTATTTGGAAAATAAGGGCGGGTTCGAAGAATGGCAACATTTCGGAAGGACCACGTAATATATAAAAAAAGGCGTCTTGTTTAAAAAACAAGACGCCTAGTATAGTACTTATCAGGTATTAAGTACTCAGGGTATAACCTTAGAAAAGATATCCTGAATTATTCAGGGTTATTTGCTTCCCATTCTTTCTCGATTTTATTACGAGACTTGATCATGCCATCTGCAACATAAATGCAAAGGCCGCCTACAAGAACGGTTACAATCATAGCAACAGCAGGTAACAATAAATGCGGCCCTGCGAGCGCAATTGAAACCAACAAAAATAATGTTACGATTCCACATGCGATAAAATTGATTGTATTAGCCATTTTCTTCCTTTTCTTTCCTGAGTAGTTTTAAAATATCATTCAATAAATTCATTGACCTAAGTCAATTACTTGGGTTTTTATCAAAAATCAAGGATTTTGCCAAAAGAAATGTTAATAATAATACAGAATGTGTATGAAGGATGTCGTTATTGATGACTTGGTGGATAAGCGAATGAAAAAAATAAAACTAAATGCATTGCAAAACCGAACGCTGGCTTTATTTCAGGAGTTGGCGAAAAGTGAAGAAACATCAGCAAATATTGAAGGATCTGATGATATTTCAATTATGTTCTTACCAACACCGCACGGCGACCATGTTCATATTGGCAGGTTTGTTGTGTCGGCAAAAGATGCAAGTGGTCTCTCCAATGAAACAGTATGGAAAGCATTAGAACGCAAAGCCATGCTAAAATCGGAATTCCCATACCGAATCATCTTAAAACCTCTAGGTCAATCGCAAGAAACGGGTTTGTTCGGTAATTTTGAAGTATCAGACCATTAACGCTGTTCGTCGCCCTTAAGCTTCAAATGCCACATCAATCCGAGAACACCACCTTTAATATAAGGTAAAAATAGAAGTGTTAATAAAAGCGTGGCGGTTGGCCAAAAGGCCATTTGCATCCAAAGCTCTGGCTTATAGGTTGCCTCGACCACCACTAGAAGGGGAACAATGATGTGCCCTACGATAAAAATCGTAACGTAAGGTGGCATATCATCCGCACGAATTTCGCTTGTTGGCGCGCTACAATTAGAACAATCTTGGACTTTTAAATAACCGTTGAAGACATTGCCATTGCCACAATGTGGACATGTGCGTTTAAATCCGCGTATAATTGATGTCATTGTTGAATATGCATCACGTGAATAGTTTTGTGTATCTGTTGCAATCATTTTAATACCTGCATTTATTTGTTTAGTAGAGTGATCAATGCTGAAGTATCCCAGCGCCCACCACCACTATTTTGAATTTCTTCATAAAACCCATCAACCATTTTTGTAATGGGTAATGGAATATTTTTTTTCTCGGCTTCTTCAAGAGCAAAGCCGAGGTCTTTTCTCATCCAATCAAGGGCAAAACCAAAATCAAATTCATCGCGAACCATTGTGTTTGAGCGGTTTTCCATTTGCCAGCTTTGTGCAGCCCCCTTGGATATAACGTCTACAACATCATCCGCATTTAAGCCCGATTTCATGGCAAAATTGAGCGCCTCTGAGAGTCCTTGCACGACCCCTGCTATACAGATTTGATTAACCATCTTGGCCAATTGTCCGCTACCTGTTGGCCCTAAAAGCTTGCTTTTCTTAGCATAGCATTCAAGAATATTGGAAATCTTTGAATAGGTGCTTTCTTTTCCGCCAATCATGATGGTAAGCGCGCCGTTCTCAGCTCCGGCCTGACCGCCTGACACCGGCGCATCTAGGAATTCAATTAATTTTTTTTTGGTTTCTTGTTCTAGTTCGCGTGCAAGGTTGGCTGACGTGGTCGTATGATCGACTAAAATACATCCTGAAGACATTCCTGCAATCGCACCATCCTCACCATAAACCACGGAACGCACATCATCATCATTACCCACACAGACAAAGACGATTTCGGCGCCATTTGCGGCTTCTTTTGGGATCTTACCATAGCGCCCATTATATTCACCAGACCATTTTATCGCTTTTTCAGCTGTACGGTTATAAACACAAACATCATGACCGGCATTTTGTAAATGACCTGCCATGGGATATCCCATTACACCTAATCCTATAAAGCTTATTTTCATATAATTATCCTAATAATGAGGGGGTTTTTCATCCAGTAAACTAGACTGCTCAATTTGGGGATTATTTTCTAAACTTTCAATGCGGGAATTAGTTTTTGTGAGCTGCCCGCCCAAGCGTTCAATCATTGTCCATTGTTCTGAAACCATGTCACTTAAATCGTTAATTTGCTGCTCTTGGTGCGCAATTTTGATTTCAAGTTCGTTAAGTCTATTTTTCAATTCGGTCATAACAATTATCCTTATGCCTCATATAACATGACTGCTTTTTTTTAGCCATAAAAATAGGAAAACCACCACAATATTTTGCGGTGCTTTTTAGAAACAATAAGAAAAGAAAACTTTATCTCGGTAAGTCTGATTTACCCATTAAAAATTCATCGACAGCGCGGGCCGCTTGACGGCCTTCACGGATGGCCCAAACCACGAGGGATTGACCGCGGCGCATATCTCCTGCGGTGAATATTTTTGGGATATCCGTCTTATAATTACTGACCGGTGCACTAACATTACCCCGATCATCTAGAGCGACGCCAAGTTGTTCTAATAGGCCTTCTTTTACGGGGTTCGTAAAACCCATTGCCAATAGAACCAGGTCCGCATCCATTTCATATTCACTGCCTTCAATTTTATTGAAGTTTTCATCGACTTCATGACATCGAATTGCTTCTACATTGCCATTTTCATCGCCAACAAACTCTGTAGTTGCGATGCTAAATATGCGGTCTGCGCCTTCTTCTTGCGATGTAGAGGTGCGAAAGACATGCGGCCAATGGGGCCATGTGGATCCTTTATCTTCTTTGGCTGGTGGCGCGGCCATAATTTCCAGCTGCGTGACTGAAACGGCACGTTGTCTGAATGATGTGCCGATACAATCTGATCCTGTATCCCCGCCGCCAATAACAACGACTTTTTTACCGCTTGCGACAATATCTTTTACATTTGGTAATGGCTCTCCTGCATTGCGACGGTTCTGCTGGGTCAGAAAATCCATAGCATAGTGAATACCGTTTAATTCACGGCCGGGGATGGGTAAATCACGGGGGTGTTCTGCGCCACCCGCAAGGATAACTGCATCATAATGGTCCGCTATTTTAGGGGCAAGTATATCTTTACCAACTTCCATGCTGATCCAAAAGGTCACGCCCTCACGTTCCATTTGACGCACACGGCGATCTATTAAACTTTTTTCCATTTTAAAATCGGGAATGCCGTAACGTAAAAGACCGCCAGCACGGCGATTCTTTTCATAAACGGAAACATTATGGCCCGCACGCGCCAGCTGTTGCGCGGCAGCCATACCAGCAGGCCCGCTACCGACAACGGCGACTTTTTTATCGGTTTTATTTTCGTTGATGAGCGGCTTAATCCACCCTTTTTCCCACCCTTTATCCACAATTGCACATTCAATTGTCTTGATAGTAACAGGCTGTTCATCGATATTAAGCGTACAAGCAGCTTCACAAGGTGCAGGGCATACGCGACCAGTAAATTCGGGAAAATTATTGGTAGAATGAAGGTTATCAGACGCTTCTTTCCACTCACGGTTCCAAACCAAATCATTCCAGTCCGGAATCATATTATTTACCGGGCAGCCCGTATGACAAAACGGAATGCCGCAATCCATACATCTGCCGCCTTGTTTGGCAACGGCACCATCCGAGAGCGGGTTAATAAATTCATTATAATGTCGAACACGATCGCCAGCTGGTGCATAGGTACGGTCTTGACGTGGTAATTCCATAAATCCAGTAGGTTTTCCCATTTTTATTCTCCTGGTCCTGTATAAGCTGATAATGAGGTTGCGGCGGCGGCCATTTCTTCTAGAGCGCGTTTATATTCAACGGGCATTACTTTGACGAATTTCGGCAAATAACCATCAATATTCGCGAGAATTTTTTTGGCTTGAGCACTGTCTGTATAACGCGCATGATTTTCAAGAAGTTGCACGAGGCGTTCTTTATCGTTACCTGACATATTGCCGCGTAAAACGTCAACGCGTCCGTGTCCCTCTAATTCGCCGGCACCATGTAATTTCGCCATGGCATCTTCTTCTGGTAATGGTTCAAGCTCTACCATTGCAAGGTTACAGCGTTTTTCAAACTCGCCTTCTTCGTCAAGAACGTAAGCGATACCGCCGCTCATGCCGGCTGCAAAATTTCGCCCAGTTGGGCCAATGACTACGATACAACCGCCGGTCATATATTCACAGCCGTGGTCTCCCACCCCTTCAACGACGGCTATGGCGCCGCTGTTTCGAACGGCAAAACGCTCTCCGGCAAATCCACGGAAATAAGCTTCTCCATTGATGGCACCAAATAGAACTGTATTGCCGACAATGATGCTGTCTTCTGGGACAATTTTTGAATTTTGCGGTGGATAAACGATCAGCTTACCGCCGCTTAATCCTTTGCCGACGTAATCGTTCGCTTCCCCTTCTAGTTCGAATGTAATACCTTTGGCGACGAATGCACCAAAACTCTGGCCAGCGATACCGTTTAGTTTAATATGAATGGTATCATCCGTAAGTCCTTTGTGGCCATATTTCTTGGCAAGCTCACCTGATAGCATTGCACCCGTCGAACGATCATAATTATGAATATCGGCGCTAATTTGAACAGGCGTTTTATTTTCGAGCGCTTCTTTCGCATCTTCAATTAAACGGCGATCAAGGATGTCATCAATTTCATGTTCTTGCGATTTTGTATTATAAATATCATCGCCTTTTTGTTCCTGAACACGGTGGAAAATTTTTGAAAAATCCAATCCATCGCTTTTCCAATGTGAAATGGCGTCATTTTTATCAAGAAGTTCTGATTTGCCAATGATTTCATTAAGGTTTCTGACGCCCATTTCGGCCATTATTTTTCGCGCTTCTTCGGCAACGAAGAAGAAATAATTAATCACATGCTCTGGCTTTCCGGTAAATTTGCGTCTTAGAACAGGATCTTGTGTCGCGACCCCAACAGGACAAGTATTAAGGTGACATTTTCTCATCATGATACACCCTGATGCTATAAGTGGCGCCGTGGCAAATCCAAATTCATCAGCGCCCAGAAGCGCCCCTATAATCACATCTCGTCCGGTTTTTAATCCGCCGTCGACTTGTACAGAAATACGGTCACGCAGGCGGTTTAAAACGAGCGTTTGTTGCGTTTCAGCAAGTCCAATCTCCCAAGGGGACCCGGCATGCTTAAGGCTGGTAAGCGGGCTTGCACCCGTACCACCGTCAAAACCTGAAATAGTAAGATGATCTGCTTTGGCTTTTGAAACGCCGGCAGCAACGGTTCCTACCCCAATTTCAGAAACCAGTTTTACGCTTATACGTGCGTCTCTATTAACGTTTTTAAGGTCATAGATAAGCTGCGCTAAATCTTCAATTGAATAAATATCATGATGCGGCGGTGGTGAAATAAGACCCACACCAGGCGTCGAATGGCGCACTTTGGCGATAACGGGGTCCACTTTATGACCAGGTAATTGACCGCCTTCGCCGGGCTTGGCCCCTTGCGCCATTTTGATTTGAATGTCATCGGCATTAACCAGATACTCTGTCGTCACGCCAAACCGGCCAGATGCAACTTGCTTAATGGCACTTCTTCTTAAATCGCCATTTCTATCCGGTGTAAAACGGTCCGGTTCTTCGCCGCCCTCACCAGTATTGGATTTCCCGCCGATTTTATTCATGGCAATCGCAAGCGTCGTATGCGCTTCGCGGCTGATCGACCCAAATGACATGGCACCCGTTGCAAATCGTTTAACGATTTCAGTGGCACTTTCTACTTCATCGAGTGGGATAGATTTACCTGTTGGTTTAATTTTAAATAAACCACGCGGCGTCATTAATTTCTCGGACTGTTCATTGATGATGCGTGCATATTCATTATAAGTTTCCGCGGAATTACCTCGTACGGCATGCTGTAGACTGCTGATGCTATCAGAATTCCATTGATGGGCTTCACCGCGGACACGGACGGCATAATCGCCACCCACATCAAGTGATTTTTTATAAATTAAACTGTCACCATAAGCTTGTGCATGTCGCATGATGGTTTCTTTGGAAACTTCGCGTAAGCAAACACCCTCGATAGCGGACTTTGTGTTGGTGAAATATTTTTCGATAAATTCACTGTTTAACCCGACTGCATCAAAAATTTGCGCGCCGCAATAAGATTGGTATGTGGAAATGCCCATTTTTGACATTACTTTCAGGATACCTTTATTGATGGCTTTTACATATCTGTTCTTTGCAGTTATCGCGTTTACCTCTTCCGGTAATTGCGGCAACATATTTTCTATGGTTTCAAAGGCAAGATAGGGATTAATGGCCTCCGCACCATACCCCGCGAGCGCACAGAAATGATGTACTTCACGTGCCTCACCAGTTTCAACCACTAGCCCTACACTTGTACGCAATCCCTTGCGAATCAAATGATGATGTACGGATGACGTAGCAAGTAAGGCCGGAATAGCAATTTTTTCTGCTGAAACATTTCTATCCGATAGTATGATAATATTATCACCTTCGATAACGGCAACCTCTGCGAGCAGGCAAATGCTTTCGATGGCATTATACATGCCTTCTGCGCCGAGTTCGGCATTATAGGTGCAATCAACAGTAATAGTTCTAAAGTCATTATCTGGGATATCACCAATGGTACGGATTTTTTCCAAATCCTGATTGCGTAAAATTGGCTGACCGACTTCTAATCTTTTGTGTGTGCCTATACCTTCAAGGTCCAGCAAGTTAGGACGTGGGCCGATGAAGGAAACAAGCGACATTACCGCTTCTTCGCGAATTGGATCAATTGGCGGATTGGTCACTTGGGCAAAACATTGCTTGAAATAAGTGTAAAGCAGTTTTGACTTATCCGATAAGGCGGAAATTGGCGTGTCCGTCCCCATTGAGCCAAGGGCTTCTTGACCACTTGTAACCATCGGCGGAAACAAAAGCTTCATATCTTCTTGTGTATATCCGAACGCTTGTTGCTTTTGTAAAAGATCAGCGCCACTAGAGGGCTGAGGGGCTACCTCGCTTGGCAATTCCTCTAGTTTAATTTGTGTGCGGTTCAATATATCTTGATAATCAAAGGCTGTTGCCATTTCATGTTTAATATCTTCGTCTGAAATGATGCGACCTTCCGCCGTATCAATGAGCAACATTTTACCCGGTTGTAGGCGCCATTTTTGAACGATATTTTCTTCAGGAATTGGCAACACGCCTGATTCTGAGGCCAATATCACCATATCATCATCGGTCACAATATAACGCGCGGGGCGTAGCCCGTTTCGGTCAAGTGTCGCACCGATTTGAATACCGTCAGTAAAGGCGACAGCCGACGGTCCATCCCAAGGTTCCATGAGGGCAGCGTGATATTCATAGAACGCACGCCGTTCTGCGCTCATTAACGGATTCCCAGCCCACGCTTCAGGGATTAACATTGTCATCGCGTGCATGATGCTATAGCCGCCAGCAACCAAAAG
>DGPL01000046.1 GCA_002390425.1 Kordiimonadaceae bacterium UBA4441
CTCAAATCATTTGATGAAGGACACTCTTCAATATGGTTTTTTCAATCTATAATATAATTATGCTCACGATGATTTCACAAAAGTGTATATTGATCTAAAAATACGAAAATGATAGCTTCTGCTTATAAGAAAATTAAACAATAACGAAATCCGCTGTATTACTATAGCGTAAAAAGATAAATAAGGGTACATCGTTAATTAATGAGGTCGATTTTTTAAATGAAAAAAATACTCTTGCTCACAGCTTTTCTTGTTGTTTTTACCCCAGTTTCGTTTTTATCTGCAGCGTCTAATGATCCTTTACCTGTCGAGAATGGAGTATCTTGGGAACTTGCAAGTTACCGCAAAGAAAATATTTCTAACATAAACTATGATATTGATCTTGAAATTTATGAAATGCCGAATGTACCGATTACGGCAACGTCAGTCATTAATTTTGACCTTAAGCGAAAAACACAAGACCTACAGATTGATTTTAAAGAGAAAAGATCACAATTGTCCCGGCTATGGGTGAACGGTAAGAAACGGCAAATCAATTTTAAAAATGAACATATTATCATTAACAAAAAGAACCTTATTGTAGGTTCAAATACTATTAAAATTGAATATTTTGCTGGGAACGGGGCTTTAAACAGAACGCCTAGTTTTATGTATACTCTTTTTGTACCAGATAGAATGCGCACAAGCTTTCCAAGCTTTGATCAGCCTAATTTAAAGGCAACCTTTGATTTGAAATTAACAATCCCTGAAATATGGGAAACCATTTCGAGCGCACCCATAAAGCGCGAGCGTATCAGACGAAAAAAGAAACGCGTCGAATTTGAAACATCAGATTTAATGAGCACTTATCTGTTTTCATTTGTGGCCGGACGATTCATTAAAGTGACCAAAAAAATTGATGATGTTGAGCTAACAATGCTCCACCGCGAGCCAGACAAAGAAAAAGTTAAGAGAAACGAGGATGAAATTTTCCGCCTTCATAAGGCGTCTCTTGATTATATGGAAGAATATACCGGTATAAAGCAGCCCTTTAAAAAGTTTGGCTTTGCGTTGATACCCAGTTTTCAATTCGGCGGCATGGAACATGTTGGTGCCATTCAATATCAGGCAAATACATTGATGCTTGAAAAGAACCCCTCACCTAATGAGCTTTTGGGTCGTGCGGCACTAATTGGCCATGAAACAGCGCATATGTGGTTTGGCGATCTTGTAACAATGGATTGGTTTAATGATGTGTGGACAAAAGAAGTGTTTGCAAACTTTTTTGCCGCGAAATTGGTTAATCCAAGTTTTCCAGAAATTGATCATCAGCTTAGATCACATTTAAGGCTCCACCCAAGTGCTTATGCGGTTGACCGCACCGAAGGGCCAAATCCTATCAGACAGGAGCTTCCTAATCTGAATGAGGCTGGAACATTATATGGTGGTATTATTTACAACAAAGCGCCAATTATGATGCAGCAATTGGAAATACTTCTGGGTGAAGAAAAGTTCCGTGAAGGTATCCGTGAATATTTAAATGCATTTGCGTTTGATAATGCCACCTGGACCGATCTAATCGCAATTCTTGATAAGCGCACTGATGTAGATCTTAATAACTGGAGTGAGGTATGGGTAAATACACCAGGACGCCCAACATTTACTGTAAATAATAATGCTGAATTAGATCAAATTTATCCTGCAAATCAATCGAGAAAATGGCCACAAAAATTTGCCTTTAAAAAAGGCGCGGCACCATATGAAATTTCCTTTATGACAGATTCAATTGCTCTGGATCAATTTGGCAACAGTGCAAATGATAATCTGTTATTTAATTCTGATGGTCTTGGTTATGGCCTTTTCCCAATTGAAAAAAATTATATTAGATATAATTGGGATACCCTTTCCCCGCTTGAGCGTGCGGCAGGCTTTGTTAGCCTTTATGAGCAGCTGTTAGAAGGAAATGGCACCATAACGCCTAATGAATATCTAAACTTAATTATTTGGGCTATGGAACGCGAAGATAATCCATTGATTATCAATCATCTTTTGCGACAAATGGTTTCAATCTTTTGGTCATTACTTAATCAAGAACAAAGACTTGAGATTGTCGCCTCACTGGAAAATGCGTTATGGGTACAGGTTACTAACCTATCCGTTGATACCGGTAATAAACGTGCTTTTTTTAGAAGTTATGCCAATATTGCGTTAACAGAAGATGGCATTTCAAATACGAGGAAAGTTTGGGATAATTCGCTTGAGATCGATAACCTAAACTTAGCGACAAGAGATTATACAAATCTTGCTGCTATTCTTGCGATAAAAATTCCTGATCAAGCGGAAGAAATTGTTGAAGCCCAAACGCCGCGCGTAAATGGTCTTGATAATCAGAGAAGATTTGAATTTATAAAATATTCATTGTCAGATAGGCAAAAAACGCGTGATGATTTTTTTGATGCACTTTTAAGTGAAAGAAATCGCCATACAGAAGCATGGGTGTTAAGCGGGCTTAATTATCTTCATCATCCTTTACGTGCAGAACAATCCGAAAAATATATCCAGGATAGTTTGGAAATATTGCAAGAAATACAAATGACCGGTGATATCTTTTTCCCTGGACGCTGGCTTTCGGCAACCCTTAGATATTATCAAAACGATAGTGCGGTTGAAACGGTGCGTAATTTTTTAAATGATCGCCCTGATTATAATAAACAGCTTAAAATGAAAATATTGCAAGAAGCGGATGATTTATTCCGTGCCAATAAGATTTTAAAACAAACCACTAGTGCATCCAATTAGTTAATAATTTAATATTATATCAGCTGATGATAATGGCGTTAACGGTATTCTCAGTGATATGATTTTAACCTTTACAGGTGGGGTTCAATGCTCTAAATCATCAGCATATTTTTTAAGGAATTTTTATGCTTGGTAATTTAATTGACCCGCTCTATCGCTTTCGTATGTTAGCCCTCGTTGAGGGTGTTTCTTATCTTTTGATTTTATTTGTAACGATGCCGATGAAATATTACATGGGCATTGGTATTTTGAATAAAATAGTTGGTTGGGGCCATGGTATTCTTTTCGTGATATATATAATTCTCGCCTTTGAAATATTAATCAGACGGCGTATTAATTTTTGGCAATTTTTGTGGGTTCTTATTGCATCTATTATCCCATTTGGCACATTCTTCAACGAGAAAATGTTAAAAGAACAACAGCAATTACATTCAGCAAAACAATTACTTAGCGATTAACCCGCTTTGTTGATGGTGGATATTTTTCAAGTAAATTGGCGGGCCTTATGGGACGTTTTGTAAAGTTTCCACCGCAATTTGGGCATTTTCCTTTATAATGATGATCGACGCAATTTTCGCAAAATGTGCATTCAAATGTACAGATCATTGCGTCACTTGCATCAAAAGGAAGATCCTTATCACAATGTTCACAGTTGGGGCGTAATTCCATCATTATTTGTTCTCCTAATGGATGAATATTTATTTTACCTCTAAAATATATTACACTGTCGCATTATGCTTGCTGAAAATCAAAAATATTATATTTTGATAGCAGATTTAAGATTTTGGGACTTGCTATGAAAGACAATGTAATTCAATTAAATTCTTCAGAAAAAAACTTTACCGATACGATTGAAGATTTTCCCAATCGAGATTGGATTGAAGCCGGTATTAAAATTCTTCGTGAAAAGAGTGTTGAGGCTCTGACAAGTAAATCAATTTCAGAAGAAATTAAGAAGGAAGAAAAAGAGTTCAGTCGCCTTTATAATGGTATGGAGAGCTATATGGAGGCGCTTCTTGACTATTGGTATGAGAAAGAAACCCTTAAATATATTGATATGCTTGATGAGATGACGGGCGACGCTGCAGATTTGGTGCTAGCCATGACAGAAATTATCCACAACATCGATAAGTCCGATGAAATAGCCATCCGTAATATGGCATTAAAGTGCCCGAATGCACACGCTGCGCTTGCCCGTGTGGATAGAACGCGCCTTGATGTAGCCATCGGCCTTTTTAAAGAGATGGGTTTTTCCGAAAAGGAAAGCGAAATCAGATCAAAAATATTCTATACATCGGAAATCGGCACGGAATATACATCCATTTCATCGTCACTAGAGCAGAAAATAGCCAGAACAAAGCTGTTGATGGTCCGAGATTAGGCGCTTTACCGCCTTATTTAATGTTGAAATCCCTAAGAAAGTCTGCAAGACGCATTTCTTCGATAATGTCATCGTTGCCGTTATTAAAACGACGCCTTGCAATGGTATAAGGCAGCGTGTTATTGGCAATTCTATCCACAAGCAATAACCATTCCCCTTTTTTCGCGACACGTGTGTCTGGGTCAACGATGATGTCTTCTCGTTTGTAATTAACGATTGGGAAAATTTGTTGGCGTAAACTTGTTGCTAAATAAGGGATATAAGATACATCCATCCGGGTTGATTTTTCATCAAAACAGTTGATAAATGCAAGCTTAGGTGTATCGGACGCATTGTTATTGCGCCTTGCGATGATGAAATATTCATATTCTTCGCCGATAAGCATGTCATTATTGGATGCAAAGACACGGAAGCTCTCATTGCCACCCTTAAAGCTTTCTGTGACTTCAATATCAAGGATTTGTCCGCAAACGATGTTTTTATTGTCTTCATCGTAGTCATATCTGACTTCTTCGCTGCCGACGATCTTGCCACGCACCACCTTAGACGCGGTATTTAACATGCGATTATAGGTATTGCTTTGGGCAAATGATGTATTTGTCCATGATAATATTATAATAATTAATGATGATGATAATAAATAGTTTAATTTCATGATTTTACGATGGTTACTTCATTTAATAGATTAAATAATCTTCATATCTTCTTCAGCGACAAATGCCATCGCATGACAAAGCGCGACCGAAATCCAATGTCCTTCTAGATTAATGTCCTCTTTTATCGCAGTAAAGAAGTATTTTTGCTGCTCAAGAATTGATTTATCATATTCCTGATCGGAAAAACGGATGATATACCCATTATTATTGATGGTATTGTTCTCATTGATGGTAATGACACCGCTTTTTGACTCAATTCTGCGAATAGGTTTATTATTTGGATCAATTTTGGGGCCAAAACCGCTTTCAAAATTAAAAATCGACCCATCCGAGAATTTCATGGTCATTTTTGTGTTGTTGATGGTTGGAATATCGTCAAATTGACGTTCCCCGACCGTATCAATGTCGGTAACTTCAGCGTCACACATCTGGTTCATCACATCGATATAATGAATGCCACAATCCACAAGTGGCGAAAGACCGGCGTCTAAGATATCCTGATGAAGCTGCCATTCTTCGCCCGTGCTATGTTGATTGCAATTTGCGGTAAAGGTTATTGGTGGTACTTGCGCACGGGCCAGTTCGATAAACTTCTTCCATATAGCATCATGCCGAAGAATTAAGCCAACCACCAACTTTTTACCAGTTTCACGCGCCTTTGCTATGGTATAGCCCGCTTCCCGTCGCGTTAAACCAAGCGGTTTTTCAACGAATACATCGGCACCTGCCTCCATCGCGAGGCTTGAATATAGGGCGTGAGTATCCGTATAGCTACTGATGATGACAGCGTCTGGTTTTTCTTCGGCGAGTGCTGCCTTATAATCGTTATAAAGGCGCGCATTTGGAAATTCCGCCGTTACATGGGGCCATTTCTCGAAATTACGCGCGACAAGGCCGCAAATTTCAACATCCGGGAATGTGGCGGCTGCTTTTGCGTGAGCGAAGCCCATGCGGCCTACCCCGGCGATTAATACACGTATCATACTAACAAATGGTCCTTATTTTGCCGCAAAACAATAAAAATAGCCATTACCGCCCGTTGCGATAAGGTTTTGTTGACTGCATCCGCGTGATGGATGGGCAAAATTCCAGGATATTGGGTTAACCCCGCCCCCTTGTCGGTCATGGTGACCCACATTACCGCTGCCGTCTTCGACGCTTGATGTCCAATTGGAACATGTGTTTTCACTCATCATCCCCATAAGATCACTGCCGGTTAAAATATCATGTTGGTTCGGGCTATCGTCACGGCCATTGATCATCATCCCCATTTCAGAAAGTGAATTTTCCTTTGATAATTTATTATTATCTGAATGAAGGTCATCAATATCACGTGCAACCATCACGCCTTTGGCATTATACCAGGGGCCTTGGCCAATGCGGTCACGGGCATTAACGCCTCCATCGCCATTGGTTGATAAATAGGCCTTCCAGTCTTTATCACCCTGCCCTGCGGCCGTCGCTAGCGATTTACAAATCATATCAGCACCCGCTAAACCGCCAAGGTTACCGCCGTCGCCTGAACCTTTTGACGTGATAAAGAAACTCATTGATGTATCCTGCGCCATCGCACTGGTACTCAGCAGCGCCGCTCCCGCCAACATAAGTATATTTCGCTTAAATCCCATTTTTTGCTCCTTTATTTTTTGTGATAAAATAGATGATAACAAAGTTCTCAATTTAAAGCAAAAAAAGCCCCGCCGTTTATTACAGCAGGGCTTTTGGTCATTCTAATTTAAGTTTATTTTTCTTTATAGGCCGCTTCGACGGCGTCATATTCTGCGCTTAATTCCGTTAGGCGATCGACACTGTCTTTGCCTGGAACCTGATCCGCGTCAGAGTTAATGTTATAAAGATAGCTGATCATACCAACGAGGCCCGCTTTTGGATAAATGATATTCGGGGTTCCAAGTGTGCGGATTGTTGCGTGAACTCTGTCAAAGTCAGCGTTTGCATCTGCGCCACGTTCTTCGTTGCTTTGGCCGCGGTATTGACGGTGTAGGGCACGATGTTCTGTATTTGATTGAACTTCAAGCTTTCTTGATTTGCTCAAAAGATCAGAAATCACCATCTGCATTTGGGTTTGATTGGCAAGATCAGTCACATTAATCCCCTGATCCGTGACACGTGGATCAGGAATAAGATCAAAGCTTGCTTCTGACATTTGACCATCAATGGTGACACGAGCAGTATATGTGCCCGGTGTCGCAATCGGACCGTCACTATAACGGCGGGATGCGTTTTGATGCCATGGGCCAAGATGCTGCATGTTCCAGCGGAAACGATTAAGACCAGCATCCATTTCAAGATCACCGGTAATAATATGCATTGGCGAGTCCAAATCATCATCTTTCGCGTCAGAGCCGTCGTTAACATATGTGGTCACCACATCACCCGCACTATCAAGGATTTCAAGCTTAATGGATGAATGTTCCCCTTCAGGGACATAATAATCAATTGAAACGCCTGGACGTGGTAATTCAGGAACGCCTGCTGATGTTCCGTCGCGCGGTACACCACGTGGATGGCGATAACGGAATGTGTCCTTTGGCTTCATAACGGAAACCATATTGCCGCCTGCTGTGGCAGCCGCCGCCGCCGATTGAACATTATCAAGCACCCAGAAACCACGACCCATTGTTGAAATGGCAAGGTCACCACGGATGAATTTGATATCGGTTATCGGTGTCACCGGAAGGTTTTGTTGGAATGCTTCCCAACTTTCACCGTCATTGGCGGACATAAACATGCCAAATTCGGTACCAGCGATAAGCAATCCTTCATGATCCGGGCTTTCGCGAACAACACGAACCGGGAAATCCTCTGGAATGCCGTCTGTGATTAGATCCCAGCTGTCACCGTAATCGGTGGTGCGGTAAATATATGGTTTCCAATCATCAAACATATAACGAAGTACAGTGATATAAGCTTTACCGGCGGTATGGCGGCTTGGTGCGACACTATCAACTCGTCCCCCTTCTGGCATGCGCGGTGTTACATTCTGCCATGTTGCACCGTCATCACGGGTTACATGCACAGGGCCATCGTTTGACCCGATCCAGATCACACCTTTTTCAACGGTGCTTTCCTGAATGGAATAAATCACGCTGTAATATTCTTCGCCGGTGATGTCGCGGGTAATTGGTGCACCGGAAATCACCTGCTTATCCGCTTCATTGGCGGTTAAATCCGGTGAAATTTGTTCCCATGTCACACCATCATCACGGGTTCTGTGTAAATATTGTGACCCGTGATAAACCACATCCGCGTCATGTGGTGACACATGAATGGGGGCAACACGTTGAAAACGATATTTCAAATCGGCAGGATTATGACCATAAATATTGGTAGCCCCCACATAATAGGCGCGCTCGGTCCCCGTGCGTTTATCAAATGTACCAAAGCGTCCTTTACAATCCGAATAAACGATATTGTGGTTTCCTGGTTTTGGCACCGCCGGCCCTGTTTCACAGCCGCCCGCATATTGAATGAATGCATTGGTATGCTGTGTGCCAAATGGCGCATTTGAGGGCACCGATATGGTGCTGCCGTTATCCTGCATTCCTGCGTAGAGCCAGTATGGATGCTGATCATCAACTTCAACTTGATAAACCTCTGTTGTGGGTTGGTTAAACTGTGTTGACCATGTTTTACCACCATTATGGGTGACATTAGCACCGCCATCATTGGCTTGAATAAACAGATCAGGATTATTCGGATTGATCCACATGTCATGGTTATCACCGTGCGGTACAGGCATGGTCACCCATGTTTTACCACCATCGACGGATTTCCTTAATGGATTGGCGTTTGAATAAATGATTTTCTCATTTGTGGGATCAATATCAAGATTGGTATAATAAAACGGTCGATTTTGAATACCTTTATCATTTGACACATGGGTCCATGTTTCACCCATGTCGACGGACCAATAAAGTCCCCCTTCCGGGTTTGGTGCTTCTACAAGGGCGCCAAGCACACTTGAATTGGCCGCCGTGGTGGCAAGGTCGATTTTACCCACAAGCCCCGTCGGAAGACCATTATTGATTTTCTTCCATGTTTTACCGGCATCAATGGATTTATAGATGCCGCCTTCGTCTTGGCTCATTTCACCGCCGGAAATAATGGTCCATGGTTTACGGTCGGCTTTCCATGCGGATGCGTAAACGATGTTCGGATTGCTTGGGTGGAATTCAACGTCAACGATACCGACGCTATCGGAAATATAAAGAACCTTTTCCCATGTGGCGCCGCCGTCCGTTGTTTTATAAAGGCCGCGATCCTCATTTGGACTAAAAGCGGATCCAATCGCCGCAACATAAACGGTATCATTTGAACGCGGGTCAATTTCAACCGCGCCAATTTGTCCGGTATTATCAAGGCCGATGTGGGTCCATGTTTTACCGCCGTCCATGGATTTATAGGCCCCCTTACCCGCAATCACATTGGATCTTAGGCCATCTGACCCGGTGCCCACATAGACGATATTGACATCATTTTGCGCAACCGCGATATCACCAATTGATGGTGTGGCGAAATATCCGTCGGATACGTTATTCCATGTGGTGCCGTAATCGTCCGTTTTCCATAAACCGCCGCCAGATGCCCCTAAATAAAATGTGGCAATCTCATCAACTGTCCCTGCAACCGCCGTGACGCGCCCGCCACGTGTTGGCCCAACATTACGAAATTCATAGCTTTCATATTTCCCGCCAATATTAACTCCGGTCGCAAGCGCAACTTGTGGTGCTGCCGCCGGAAGCGTACAAAGCGCCGCACTAAGCAGAAATTTATTAAATTTATTCATGGAATGTTCCCTTATATAGTCCCTAATTTGCTGAAAAATAAGCTAGCACAGGAACATATCAAGGAGCAAGGGGACGATGTTACTTTATTACAGATTACATCTACCTATTAATATTAAGTTTTGCTTTATGGGTTTCTAACCATTTTCGGAGTGAGGAATTTTGTGCGTTTGGCGGTGTTTTGATTTAGGTCTTTCCATTCGCCATCATATTCCATTTGGATATAGGCGCAAGTTGGCACATTGACGATATCAGTACCGCACATTCTATTGCTGAATTCGGTAATCGCCGGGTTGTGGCCAACGATGGTGACGTCATTTAGGTCGTCGGGTAAGTCATGACACCAGTCAAGCAAATCACCCGCGCTAAAAGTATAAAGCCGATCATCAATATGCCAATCGATGGACCGTCCGGGTAAATGGCTTGCGATATTTTCAATGGTTGTGCAGGCGCGTACCGCGAGGCTCGTATAAACATTTTTAAAGTCAC
The DNA here is from genome assembly GCA_002390425.1 of Kordiimonadaceae bacterium UBA4441. Classification (GTDB taxonomy): domain Bacteria; phylum Pseudomonadota; class Alphaproteobacteria; order Sphingomonadales; family Emcibacteraceae; genus Pseudemcibacter. Next base: position 10,110 of record DGPL01000046.1, read on the forward strand.
AACCCGCGTCAAGGATATGTCGTGCCATCACCTTGGTAGCAAGAAGTCCTTTTGCGTTTAAGGGACGTTCAACATCGCTTAATTTTGGATGGTTCCAATCGGATTTCGCATGTCTGATTAAATGAAGCCGTTTGATCATAAGCCGTTTATTTCCCCTTTTAAAAACACTAAATATACGCGAAACTTAAGGAAAATTGTCATCTCCAGCCCCAATTGTCCTTCATCAAATGATTTGAG
>DGPL01000026.1:0-611 GCA_002390425.1 Kordiimonadaceae bacterium UBA4441
TGGCACCACGCACCTTGCGGGTTTATGATCGTCGAAAAATTCTGCATAAATTTTATTAAAATCGGGCCAATTGGCGATATCGGCTACATAGACGGTGGCTTTAAGGACATCGTTTTTTGTGCACCCCGCCTCTTTTAAGATGGCATCCGCGTTCATCAGCACTTGTTTTGCTTGTTTTTCGAAATCATTCACATCGATATGATTACCGTCTTTGTCGATCGGTATTATGCCTGATAGATAAAGCAAACCGTTGTGTTTAACCGCTTGTGAATAATGGCCGCCGGGCGGCGCGGCATTTTCTGATAAAATGAATTTCATATTTTTTTCCTTTTTAAGTCAAACACGAGGGTACGAAATGGCCCCTTTATCGTCAATGCTGTTCATGTAAGTTATAAATGATTTGCGCATTTAAATTCTGTTGATTAAAGTTTAGATCATTAAATAAGGACAGATAGATGAGCATTGAATTTTTGATTACGTCGATTGCGGTGATTTTGTTACCGGGCATTGGTGTTTTATATACAATTGCCGTTGGGCTTGGACGCGGATTTCGCGCAAGCATTGTGGCGGCGGCGGGTTGCACAGTCGGTATATTACCGGCGGCGCTGGCG
>DGPL01000026.1:647-9693 GCA_002390425.1 Kordiimonadaceae bacterium UBA4441
TCAAATATTTAGGTGTGCTTTATATGCTTTATATGGCGTGGAATATCCTGCGGGATGGTGGCGCGCTTGATGTTAAGAAGGGTGACATAAATAAAGAGCCCGTTTCTATGATGCGTACGGCAGTTAAGGGTACTTTGATGAATGTTTTAAATCCTAAATTGTCGCTTTTTTTCCTCGCGTTCCTGCCGCAATTTGTTGAGGTTGGACATCCGGACGCCACGGCGACCATGTTTTTGCTCGCGGGGGTTTTTATGTTGCTAACCTTTATTGTGTTTTCAGGGTATGGGCTTTGTGCGTCCCTCGCCCATGAATATGTCATCAAACGTCCCGGGGTTTTAAAATGGTTAAAACGTTCATTTGCCGCAACCTTTGGGTTTTTGAGTGTACGGCTTGCGTTAAGCGATCGTTAGTAGACTGATCTAAACGTTGACATTCCTGCGATTATCCCTATTGTGCGCGGTATATTAGATAATCAATAGGAAAATAAGCACCGTATGAGTTTTGAATATTTGGGCCTTAGCGATAACGTACTCGCCGCCGTGAGTGAAGCAGGCTACACAGAGCCCACCCCCATTCAAAAGAAAACAATTCCAAGCACCCTGCAAGGGCGGGATATACTTGGCATTGCTCAAACCGGTACCGGTAAAACGGCAAGCTTTACACTTCCGATGATAGATATCCTTTCCCAAGGACGCGCCCGCGCCCGCATGCCAAGGTCATTAATATTAGAACCAACACGTGAACTCGCCGCGCAAGTGGAAGAAAGCTTTGATAAATACGGTATAAATTCAAAGCTTACATGTGCGCTTCTTATTGGTGGTACCGATTTTAAAGGTCAGGTACAAAAACTTGATAAGGGTGTTGATGTCTTAATCGCGACACCAGGCCGTCTGCTTGATCATATGGAACGCGGTAATGTGATGCTTACGGGTGTTGAGCTATTGGTGGTTGATGAAGCGGACCGGATGCTTGATATGGGATTTATTCCGGATATTGAACGCATTTGTAAAATGCTGCCGAAAAAAATACAGTCGCTTTTCTTTTCCGCGACCATGCCGCCAGGAGTTAAAAAACTTACGGATAGCTTTTTAAAAGATCCAAAAGAATTTGAAGTTTCCGCACCAACAACAACGGCCGTGACCATTGAACAAAAACTTGTGAAGTTTAGAGGCGACGACAGCTTAAAACGCAAAGTGCTGCGTCACTTGTTGGATGAGAATGATATTAAAAACGCGATTATTTTCTGCAACCGCAAAAAAGAAGTGAAGATCGTTAATAAGTCGCTCAATGTTCATAAATATAGCTCTGCGGAACTTCATGGTGATTTACATCAAGACACGCGAATGGAAGTACTCGCCAAATTTAAAAAGGGCGAAACACAAATATTGGTCGCCAGTGATGTTGCCGCCCGTGGATTAGATATCCCCGATGTGGGACACGTTTTTAATTTTGATGTGCCAAATATCCCAGAGGATTATATCCACAGAATTGGACGCACGGGACGCGCCGGGAAAGAGGGTAAATCATTCACCCTTAGCACCCAATATGATAAGAAATATTTGGATGCACTTCTTAAGTTTCTGAAGAAGGATATACCGCTTCTGGAACTGCCCGAAAACATCGTTAAAGAGTCGCCAAAAAAGAATCAAAAGGTAAATAAAGTTAAGAAAAATTACCAAAAAGACGATGTAAAAATCAATTCAGAAGAAAAAGTTTCTAATAAAGGTAAGAAGGTCATTGTCGGCATGGGAGACCATGTTCCAGATTTCCTAACACGTTAAATAGTTGAATATATTCAATTTTTTTACTAAAAATTACATTATAACATGACAAAACTATAGTTAATTTTTTCTTAACTAAGCTATTGATTTTTATCAGCTTTTCTTATTATAAGTAGTTAACTTTATATTAAATATATATCTCATATACTTCATTGTAATTGGGGGGGATATGTTAGTTCTAGATTTGCGTATATTAGAAAACAATAATAAAAGAGATCTTAAGTAAATGACTAAGTTTTTATCCGATAGCGACAAAGAATTCATCTGGGGAAATTCCAGCAACGCTATTAGCGTGATGACCTAATATCAGGTCGTTCCAACGCCGAAAAATTATCATCTTTGGTATACCTATTCTGCTAAGTCCGATATGAATTTAACCAAAGTCGTCGACAGCATGATTGAAAAGAAGATGACATTTAACGAAGAGCTTAGTGAAAAGCTTTACGAGAAACTCTTCTCTGCTGAAAAAGAATTAAAAACGATCGTTGAAACTGGTACGACATTCCAAAAAGAATTAAAGAAAATCGTTTCCGTCTTAAAAGAAACCGGTGAAGACACAAGTCTGCATACAAATACATTGATGGAACAGATGAGTAAGCTCTCCGACTTTGAAGGAGCAAATGAATTAAAAGATATTGTTAAAGTAATTATTGACGATACTGATAAAATGCAGGCTCAAAGTCAGAAACTTGAAAGTAAGCTTGAAGAAAGTACTTTTAAAATCGAAAGCCTGCAGTCGAATTTAGAAAATGCCAGAATTGAAAGTCGCACGGATGCCTTAACGAATATCGGTAACCGCAAGTTTTTCGAAGAAAAAATTGAAGAATATGTTACGAACCATAAGAAGCTCGGACACGACTTATGTCTTATCCCTTGTGATATCGATTTCTTTAAGAAATTCAACGATAACTTTGGACACCAAATCGGTGATCAAGTGTTAAAAGTTGTTGCCCATGTGATCAAAAAAGAATTAGGACTTCAAGGTTCAGCAGCACGTTACGGCGGCGAAGAATTTGCCATACTGCTTCCTAAAGCGAAACTTGGTGATGCCATTGAACTTGCTGATCATATTCGAAAAGTAATTTCAGAACGCATTATTAAAAATAAAAATACGGGCGCCAATTTTGATCGCATTACGATGTCATTTGGTGTCGCCAGTATGAATGCGAACATGACCGCAGATGATTTAATTCAGAAATTAGATTCAGCGCTATATTTATCAAAAGCAAACGGTCGCAACATGGTTCAAAGTGAACTTGAACTAGATCAGGTCGTAGACGGAAAACAAAGCGCCTAATAGCAATTTAAACAAATATCAAAGTGCCATTTCCATTATGGGTATGGCACTTTTTTTATGGGATTTACTTAAATCCCATATATATTTCGAGCTGCGCGGTAATCCCTTTGTTTTTTAATCCAGCCTGACGGGCTTTGGTAAGGGCTTCTTTGGCTGAGTTCTTATCAACATTGAATAAATGTGCCGCAAGGATCATTGATGCACGATCCCCGGATCCGCAATGAACAAAAACATCGCCGTCATCGGTTTCTGAAATTAGGTTTAGTGCTTTTTCAAGCTCCGCTAAATTTAATTTGTTATCTTTAATATCGCCATAGCGGTCATTATAAATACGCGCGCGCATGAATTTCAAGCCAGCTTGTTCAACGTACTTTTGTTCTTCAAAACCTTTATTTTCTTTTGCGGCGCGGTTCGTAATCACCGTTGTTATGCCGCGCTCTTTCATCATGCTAATGGCTTCTGGGCTTGGTTGGCTCGCGATATAAAAGTTTTTATATTTTACAACATTTTTTAAACCGCCAAACGGTTCAACTTTTCTAACCGTTTCTTCGATCATTTGATGATAGCGCGGCACGCCCCATTCTGATTGTAGGCCAGCCGCCGTTGCCATTTTAAATGCCTCTTCTTTTGAATAGCCATAATCGCGATATAGAATGGCGCCCAATGTTGATGCAACGCGCTGTCCATGGCTGCAATGAAGTAAGATTTTCTTACCCTTTTTTGATGCTTTATCAATTTCTTGTTTTATTTCTTCAAGCGCAGTATGGCTAAACCCTACTTCAAAAGAAGGCTCGGTTAGATAAGGAATTTGTTTATATGCAATCCCCTGCTCTTCTACGACGGCTTTTTCATCAAACCCGAGATCTTCATTAAACTCACGGACATTGATAACTAGATCAAAACCTTTGTCTTTAAGCATTTTAGCTGTGTCTTCATCGGGCTGGGCCGCGTAAACCACATTACCTAAATGAGGCATAGTTTTTAAATTACCAAATGGTGTATTTGGTTTTTCCGTAATACGGTCAATATCATCCGCATAAGAAAATGAGCCGAAAAAAACGCCCATAAATAACATTAATAGAATTTTTTTCATCGGCATCGGCTCACTTATTTTTTGTATTATATTATTTCAATTGGTCCAGGTAGCGTTCAAAGGCAGCACCCGTATTCTTACTGGTAAGTCCTGCTTTTGCGGCAATATCCATTGCCTGCTCTTTTGAATACCCGTAATCACGTGCAAGTACTGATCCTAATGCGGCGGCGGCACGCTGACCTGATTGGCAATGCATAAAGACTTTTTGACCGCTTTTTGTCGCATCAGATAACATTTTTGATAACTCAGCAATGCCGTCATCATCGACATTTCTAACTTTATCGTTAATGCTGCCTTTAAAATAAGGGATGCGCGCAAATGACATTCCATTTTCTTCAACGACTTGCTGTTGATCAAACGCCACTTTTTCATCATCATATTTGACGCTGATAATAATGTTAAAGCCTTTTTCCTTTAACATTTTAATGGTTTCTTCGTCTGGTTGCCCACCATAAAGAACATTACCGACATAAGATGCCTTTTTCATATTCCCAAAGGGTTCCATTTGCTTTTCTTCGGTCAAATGGTCAAGGTTTTGTGCCGACGCTATATTGGCTGCCATCATAGCAGTAAGAGCGAATAATAACTTTTTAAACATAATATATACCTTATTTTAGCGTATCTAAAAATTCGCTGTGCATCTTAGCTAGAAATTCACTTTTAAGACCCGCATCATCAGCAATTTTCATTGATTCTTCTTTTGAAACACCATAATCACGATAGAGCGCAGCCCCTAAAAGTGATCCTGCACGCTGAGAATGGGTGCAATGTAACATAATCTTTGTGCCATTTTCCCCTGCAGCATATACAACAGATAAAATGTCATCCATCGCGCCAAGATCAATAGAGCGGCCTTTCATATAAGGGATTTGAACAAATGGAATGCCCTGCTCTTCGACGGCTTTTCTCTCGTCAAACCCTTCGTCTTCTGCTTCACCGCGGATACTGATAACCAATCCAATGTCATGATCTTTTAATATACCAACTGTTGCTTTATCCGGCTGATCGGCAAAAACCACATGTCCATATTGGCTAACGACTTTAAGGTTTCCAAATGCTTCTTGCTCACCTTTTTCTGTTAGTGGCACCATTTGCGCGAAACTAACCGCTGAAAAGAAAAGCAAAATCAGAAGAGCGACAAAAGTATTTCTAGAAAGTTTAGTGATATTCATGAAAATTATCCTGATGATTGATACTAGTTAAATTATACGTTTTTTATTTTATACGTTCAACCAGATTATTTTGGATTAATATTATTTATACCACTTTTGTTCTTTTTTGTTCTTGACATATCTTTCGACTTAAATTAGAACATAATCAGAACAAAATAAAGGAATGCATAATGGATATCATCTTAAATCTCATCGGTCTTAGCTTTATACCGCTACTAATTTTAATGCTGGCTGGAGGACTTAGTGATATTTATCGTGGCTTACAGGAATATTTTTCACTAAGTAATCCCAAGGTCACTTTATTGCCTGTGAATTTTAAATATCATGATATTACTGAGAAGTTTGGCTTTAGAAAGTTAAATGTAAATTTTTCAAAAGGATAAGCAGTTATTCTTCGGTTTTACTTTTTAATCCGTCGAACTTTACAAATTCATAATTAATCGACCATTCGATCATGGTTCTATATAAACCAGAAACCAATTCTGGATCAGCTCCGCTTTTAATGGCATGTGCTGTTACTTTTTCAACCACCTCTTCCACACGGTCATTATCTCTTACGGTATCACGGCTTTGTTTTATCTCGGCAGCCTGCTCCATATAGGTTTTGCGGATAGAGAGCATATCAACTATGGTACGGTCCAAAAGATCAATTTCAGCGCGCAATTCAGTCATTGACTGACATTTATCGGTTTTTAAACCGAATAATTTTTTAATTTCGTTATGATCCATACCATCTTCCATAAAACATGTTACGACATACATATTTTACTTTTCAGTCAGAGAAAAGGATTATTTTTAATTTTCGATATTCATGACCAAACAAGGTACTTTTCGGTCAGATAAAGCAGTGCAAAATTCTTGTGCTGCACTAAAACCTGTATATTCATTTACAAATAAACGATACCGCGTGCTCCCATTAACAGTTATAACATTTTCTATGGTCATAACCGAATTTTGCAACAATTCGGGGGCCAGTTTATTTAATCTTTGCCAATCAGATTGAAGTTCTTCTTCTGATGGGTAAGAGCCTAATTGTACTTTATATTGCGCGTTTAGCATATCGCCCATATTAGCTTCAGGAATCATTTCTTCTGGATCAACAGATACAGCAGATTCTGGCGTTTCCGTTAAATCGGTTTCCTGTTCCATCTTTTCTGACATAGGCGCATTATTTTCTTCCGCATTTAAAATATCAATTAGCATTAATTTTTTTTCATCGGTGATCACTTCTTCTTGCAATGGGTCTAGTCCTTGAACAACTTTGCCTGCTGCTATCGCCTCATCGTCTGGGAAAGATCTAAGGTTTAGAAAGATCGCCTGAGCTCTTCTTTGACTACTTAAGCTTTTAAGCCAACGGTAATGCTCTATGTTTTCTTCAACTTCTTGCTGTGTCATAAAGCTATTTGCCATTGTTCTTGCCGCTTCTTCGTCACCAGACATAGCATATACCATGATCAAATTTTGCTGCGCTGTGGTTTGGCTATAATCAATATTGACCGTTTTGGTTAGGAGCTGGATCGCAGGTGCATATTCATTTTCTATAGCCAGAGATAACGCAAGGTTATTTAAAAGCGAGATATGATCAGGCATAATATTTAGCCCTTTTCCATATGCTTCCTGCGCCTTTCCATGTAGCCCTTGCAAATCATAAGCAAGACCTATGCTATTATATATTCTAAAATTACTGGGTGTTTTTGCGGCTACTTCTTCTAAATAACCGACCGCTTCTAGGGGGCGATTAGAAAAAACCATTGCCTGCCCTAATCCCAATTGGGCCTCCGTATTATCTTGCTGCAAATTAAGCACTTGTTGATAATAAACGGCCGCGCCGTCCATTGATCCAATTTGCTGATAAATTTGTCCTAAGGCTAATCTCGACGTCACATGCTTTGGACTTTCATTTGCAACCCGTTGATAAAGCCTAATGGCATTTGGGTAATCGGATGCAGATCTAAATGAATCCGCCATTTTCATTAAAGATGGACTGGAAAACGGCAATTCGCCGTTTATTCTTCGTTTAGAATCCAGTGGCTTATTTTCATCATATACCGGTTCATATTCACCGCCCCCACCACATGCCATCAGAAAAGCTATTAAAGATAAACATGAAAATAACTTCAATGGCTTATAAATTAAACTATTCATTATGGCTCCGTATATTTTATGAAATTGAAATCGATTGCTATACTAGCATTAACTCTTATAATACAGAATATATTTATTGGATAAAAAGCAATCAATTAATTAACAATTTGTTAAAACCTAATTGTTAATTTAGGGTGAGTTTAAAAAGTAAGGATTTATTATGGTTGATATAGCAGCAGCAAGTAATGCTTCATCACAGATACAGATTGATGCAGGACGTAGCGGTAGTCAAGAAAATGCAGCCGTTGCGAGAGACGCCGAAGAAGGCAAAATTGAAGATACTGTGAATGCACAAAAAGCAGTAGAAGCTGATACTGGGCCAAGTGTAGGCAATAAAGTCGATATACAGGCTTAACCAAGTACGGAAAAACCTAATACTTTTAAATAGTATTTATATCTAAAATTAAAAAAGGCATGCTCCCTATGGAACATGCCTTTTCCTCAAATATACAACTTTAAAACTTAAGATTTTGTCTCTTCTGGTACAATTGTGCGAAGATGAAGTTCACGTAATTGTTTCATTTCAACTTCGCTTGGTGCATTCATCATCAAGTCTTCCGCTTTTTGGTTCATTGGGAAAACAATAACTTCACGAATATTTGGTTCATCAGCCAGAAGCATAACGATACGGTCAACACCCGGGGCAATACCACCATGGGGTGGTGCACCGTATTTAAGGGCATTAAGCATTCCTGCAAAACGTTCCTCAACCACTTCTGGCCCATATCCGGCAATTTCAAAAGCTTTATACATAATTTCAGGGACATGGTTACGAATTGCGCCCGATGAAAGCTCAATACCATTACAAACAATATCATATTGATATCCAAGAATTTCTTCCGGATCCATTGTGTTTAATGCTTTTAAGCCACCTTGTGGCATTGAGAATGGGTTATGACTGAAATCGAGTTTTTTGGCTTCCTCATCATATTCATACATTGGGAAATCAACGATCCAGCAAAACTTAAACTCATCATCATTGATTAATTCTAAGTCCTCGCCAACTTTAGTACGAGCAAACCCCGCTAGTTTAGCTGCTTCGCTTGCTTTACCACATGAGAAAAAGACACCGTCATTTCCATCAAGCTTTGCAATTTCCATAAGTTTCGCAATGCGGTCCTCATCAAGGTTCTTTGCAATCGGTCCCATTGCTTCGCCGTCTTTAAAACGGATATAGCCAAGCCCTGCAAAGCCTTCGCCGCGCGCCCAATCATTCATTTTATCAAAGAATGAGCGTGGCTGACTGCCACCTGCACCCNNGTGCTGGAACAGCGCGCACGACGGCGCCATTTTTAATTGCACCCGCAAAAATGCCAAATCCGGAACCATCAAATACTTCCGTCACATCACAAATTTCAACCGGATTACGCAGATCAGGTTTATCATTGCCGTATTTCATCATACTATCAGCGAAGGAAATACGCGGGAATGGTGCCGCGGTTACTTTCTTATCTGAAAATTCTTCGAAAATTCCTTGCATAACTGGTTCAATTGCTGCGAACACATCTTCCTGTGTCACATAAGACATTTCCATATCAAGCTGATAAAATTCACCAGG
>DGPL01000026.1:9768-9917 GCA_002390425.1 Kordiimonadaceae bacterium UBA4441
CGCTTGTGGCAGTGCATAAAATTTACCCGGGTGCATGCGGCTTGGAACCAAGAAATCACGCGCCCCTTCCGGTGAAGACGCCGTTAAGATTGGTGTTTGGTATTCGCGAAACCCTTGGTCAACCATGCGTCGACGAATGCTGGAAATAA
>DGPL01000038.1:0-5746 GCA_002390425.1 Kordiimonadaceae bacterium UBA4441
AAAATACTCGCATCTTATTCTATTGCTTCAATTGCTTTGTTTTTATCGGAAAATATATAATTAAATCTTTCCAATGCAGCGTAGAAAGGGACTGTTACTTTTTCATCAAAGCCATATGTTCTTAAATCCAAATAAGCTGAAGATGGTAACGAGATATGAGGTTTACCTTGAATATTTATTTCATCTAAAAAATCATGTGCCTTTCTAATCGCGGCTTCATTTCCATATGATCTATAATAATAATCTTGTGATATTTTTGGGTCAAAAATTTGAGCGAAACTTAAATTAGGTATTGTTGAACATAATACTAAAAAAATTATGAAAGTACTTTTTATCATGGATGACCCCAATTATTAATATTACCAGCCGTTGCAGCGTTGCCAAGTTTCTATGATTTCTTGTTCGCCGTCAACCACATTGTAATGATTATAGGCGGCGGCGGTCATGCAAGAGTGGTTAGGTAGTATTCTTAAGTGTGTACCAATCGGAAAAGCGTCAAAGTCAAAGTCTGAGCCATCCTTTGTGGTGATTAAACCATGTTCTTGGTTGGCGCCTGTGACGATTAAATTATCAAGTATATTTCCGTCTAGATCACAAACAATACCATAACCGCAATCGAAATCAGTACCGCGTGTGCTTTGATCCTTGGAAAGAGCCATACCACCGGCATCCGTAATTATACGATTTTGATTAGTTTTATGGCTGATAACAGTGCAAAGCACACTAAGTGCAATATCATTATTGCTGCAACTACCGCGGCCCGCTTGAAAGGCATCTTGAAAGACATAAACACCCGCACGAAGTTCAGTGACGCCTGTAAGGTCCGCTGCATATGTGGCCGTTGGTGTTGATCCGCAGCTTACAACGTCACATTTAATGCCTGCGCCGCGAATATTTTCAGCGGCCCGAACGATTGAAGTGTGTTCATTTTCAGCGGCTTTAATTAAGTCCGCTTCGGTTTCACAATCATAACTTTCCCCAGCGTGGGTTAAAACACCGACAAGTTCAGCACCTTTTCCAGCATCAAGAATTTTTGCAATTTCGATGACCTCTGGTGCATTAGGGGATAAACCAGCGCGGTGCATGTCCACATCGATTTCAATCATGACTTTAATAATGCGGTGAAATTTCTCACCGTATTCAATGATGGCTTTTGCAACATCAACGTTATCAATGATGATTTTTAGATCAACTTCACGATCAAGCAGGTCTTTCACACGGTCTAGTTTTGAAGGGACCATGCTAACGGCATATATAATATCCTTAAAACCTGCATCGGCGAAATATTCCGCTTCGCGTAATGTGGAAACGGTAATCGGTCCAACTGCACCACCGTTGCTTAGTAATGCGATGGGGACGGATTTGTTGGTTTTAACATGGGGACGCAGCATTACGCCGAGCTTTTCTGCCCTATCGGACATTTGGCGTAAGTTATTTAAAAGTTTCTTTTTATCGACGATTAAACAAGGTGTGTATAGATCATTTATATTCATTCATTTTTTCCCTAATATAATCGCCGATGGCCAGGCTAATGGTTAATCCCGGACTTTCCATACCAAATAAATTTATCAATCCTTCTATACCATGGGTGTTTTCAAATTGTATATTAAAATCAAGGCCTTTTTCGGATAATTTCGGACGAATTCCCGCATAATCGGGATTTAGTTTTTTTGGGTCAACACTTGGAAAATAACGCTTTACCGCGTTAAAGAATTTATCCTTTAAAATAAGCGGCACATCATAGTCTTCTTTATTAACAATATTAATATCAGGGCCGAATTTTACACCACCACCCGTATCAATACAGAGATGCAACCCTAAACTACCTTTATTGGGAAGGGGGTATACGAGATGCTTAAAGCTAGCTTTGCCGGAATATGAAAAATAATGACCCTTTGCCATGATGCGATCAGGGATTAAATGTGATGGCAGAGCGTCAATTTTTCGTGCTAACTCCTGAGCACCGAGCCCCGCCGCATTGATAAGCATATTGCAGGTGAGGGCATAGCCATCCTTCATAGTGACTTTAAAGCCGGAATTATGTTTTTCAATTGCGTCAATTTCAATGTTATAGGCGATCATGCCGCCATTTTCTTCTATATCGCCAATCATATTAACCATTAATATATGGCTATCGATTATGCCGCTAGAGGGAGAAAGTAATCCTTCTAAGCCCGCGATGTCGGGCTCTAATTTATGAATTTCCTGCTGACTAAGGTTTGTTAAGTCATCAACACCATTGTTCGCCGCTTTTTCTTTGATAGTTTTAAGCTTTTCGATTTCATCAGTTTCACTGGCGACCAGTATTTTACCGCAACGTTTATGGGGAATATGTCGAATGCTCGCATATTGATAGAGCATTTCTTTACCCCGAACACAGAGTTTGGTTTTTAACCAATCGGGGGCAAAATAAAGCCCAGCGTGGATGACTTCGCTGTTTCTTGAGCTTGTCCCCATGCCGAAATGTTTTTCTTTTTCAAGAATTACGACATCACGGCCCATTTCCGCAAGATGCTTACCTACCGATAGACCAATAACGCCCGCGCCAATAATAATAATGTCCTGATGGTCGGTCATGGCAAAAACATTTTCCCTTTGCATGATAAAATTGTCATGTTATAAGATATCATCTTTCAGTGTGATTTATAGTTTTTTATTCTAAATTTATAATAAATGTTAAAACATAAATCGTCTAAACACTATAGGGAAAAACGGGCAATTTTTAAAGGCCTTTCGAATAACATAAAGGAAAAAAGTATGAAAAAATTTGGTGCACAAAACCGCAGAAATTTCATGAAAGCTGCTGGTGTTACAGCGCTTATGTCTGCCGCAGGTTCTGGTAGTGCTATGGGCATGGGAATGGGACAATCTCGTGGTTCAGGCAAAGGATATAATTTCGATGATATCTATAGCCGTATCGGCGTAAATTCAGTAAAATGGGATAGCGCGATTAGACGTTATGGTCGTGATAATATCACTGTACCAATGGGGATTGCTGATCTTGATTTCAAACAACCTCCTTTTGTTGTTAGTGCTCTTAAAAAGCGCGCTGAATATGAAAACTACGGTTATGAAACGCTTCCGGATAGCTATTATCAAGCGATTATTGACTGGAATAAAGAACGTTATGGTCAAGAGGTTAAAAAAGAATGGATCAGAAATTCATCAGCGCTTAAGCCTGGTATGATTTCTTCTATGCGTGGTCTTAATCCAGTTAAAGGTAAAGTCATTATCTTCACACCAACATATTCTGGTTTCAATGGCGCAATTACAAAAGCGGGCATGACACAAGTTATGAGCCCGATGAAGAAAGTAAATGGCCGTTGGAAAATGGACATGGAGGCATTTAAAGAGCGTCTTGATTATGAAACAAAATGTGTGATCCTTTGTAACCCGAATAACCCGTCTGGCGAATGCTGGACAGCGGATGAACTTCGTGAACTTGGTGATGTATGTATGGAACACGGTGTTACTGTTCTTGCAGATGAAATCCATTGTGATTTCGTAAATAAAGGACAAAAATTTGTTCCTTATGCTTCAATCGGTGAAAAATATGCAAATTCAAGTATTACTTACCGTTCACCATCAAAAACTTTCGGTCAAGCGAACTTGAAAGTTGCGTATTTCTTTACACAAAACCAAGATCTTATGAATGCGACAATGATTGGTGGCGGACATGATGCTGGTTGTAACTCATTTGGTCTTATTGCCTGTGAAACAGCATTCCGTGAAGGTGCGCAGTGGGTTGATGATGTTCAAGAATATATCGACGGTAACTTTGATTACCTTGTTGAATATGTAAATAAATCAGGCAACATGCCAGGTGTAGAATATTCTAAACCAGAAGGAACATATCTAGCATGGCTCGATTGTAACGGCATCATTGATAAGGTGATTACAGACGAATACCGTAAATCATATCATGACAAAATGAGAGATGCCGGTCGTCGTCATAGTGGCCTTACAAAAGAAATGGCCTTTGGTGAGTGGCTTGTTGAAAATTCAGGCGTTCAGCTTAACGCAGGTAGCGGATACGGTATCGGTGCAGAAGGCTTTATGCGCATGAACATTGGTGTTCCACGTTCAAGCCTTGAAAAAGCACTCGGTCATATGAATGATGCTTTAAAGAAAGCTATGTAAGCTAATTAAAAAAATATTGGGGAAGGGCTGCTCTACCACTTGGAAGGGCGGCCCTTTTTTATTATAAGTGCTTACCTTCTATGGCGTTTTGGATGGATGGTTGAAGGTACGTTTGCCTCGATAAGTTGAATGATTTTCTCGGCAATATTTTTACCCGACGCTTTTTCGATCCCTTCTATTCCTGGTGAGCTGTTCACTTCGAGAACTTTTGATCCTGTGTCCGTACGAATGATATCAACTCCTGCGACGATCAATCCCAAGACACGTGCAGCTTTAATAGCAATATTTCTCTCTTCTTTGGTAAGTCTGACTTTTTTTGCGGTACCGCCAGCATGTAAATTTGACCTAAAGTCGTCATCACCTGCTGTACGCATCATGGCGCCGACAACACGTTTTCCAACAACAAAACATCGAATGTCAGATCCTGCTGCTTCCTTTACAAATTCCTGTGCAATAAAATGTGCATCAAGCCCTTGAAAGGCGCTTATCACCGCTTCGCCTGCTTTCTTTGTTTCCGCTAGTACCACACCGCGCCCTTGTGTGCTTTGTAGCAGTTTTAATACTGTTGGCGATCCTCCAACCAAATCAAGCAAGCTATTTGTATCCTTTGGCGAATTGGCAAAAGCTGTGGTTGGCATAGGAATTCGGTGGCGGGCTAAAATTTGATGTGCGGCAAGTTTATCACGTGACGCGCCAATCGATGATGCACTATTTAAACAAAATGTTCCCATTGCTTCGAATTGGCGAACGATAGCCATTCCATAAAATGTAAGAGAGGCACCAATTCGCGGAATTACGGCATCATAAGGAGGTAAGGCCCGGCCATCATAGTGAACTTCAGGGTTATAGCTTTGAATATTAAGGTAGCATCGCTTCGTATCGATAAGTTCTACAGCATGTCCGTTAAGTTCTGCCTCTTCAACGAACCGTTTTGTCGAATAGTTTCGCGGCTCACGGGTGAGAATTGCTATGCGCAAAGGACGCTTAACCGGCTTTTTATTCGTAATCTTGTTATAAAGATCGTATGAAAGTTCGGGTTGAAGGAAACTTTCCGCAGGTTTTACGGCCAATTCATCTAAGGCACTTCTTCCTAGCAACATGCGATATGCCATATTCTCACGGTTTGTGAGCGTGATTTCTATATCCCAAGTACGTTCACCAATAGTAATAGGGGTTTTAATCACATAGCGAAGTTCGGTTTGACCATTTGAAGAAGTTACCTCGCGTTGACCAACAACTGGTGCAGAGCAATATACTTCGATGTCCGTATTATCTGGAACAGGGTGAACACCAAATCTCACGTATGGTTTTTTGTCACTGCCAAATGGCTGTATTGCAAATGCATGAATTGCTGATGTGCGAGCACCAGTATCTGTTTTTGCTTTTAATGCAGGAAGTCCAAGTTCTGGTAAAGAAAGCCATTCTTCCCAACCGACCGAAAAATTTTCCATTTCGTCCTCAATTTTAATTACTTAAGTTTAATTTTCATTATGCAGGGTTTTAGCCTTTGTCAAATAGATAAAATAAAAAGAAGGATTTTTATACAGCACACTTATTGCAAAGTGCGGTTGATGGATCAAGTTCTAAGCGTTGTTCGGCAATGTCA
>DGPL01000038.1:5800-14613 GCA_002390425.1 Kordiimonadaceae bacterium UBA4441
CATGGTTTGGTCTAGCTCAACGGGTGCGCTATCTTCTTTATGTTCATTGATAAGCGATAAAAGCTCCTCCTGTCTTTCAAGGAGAAGCTTTTTATATTTCTTTGTGTGGATAGACATTATGCTATTTCAAATGTGGCAATGACTTCGCAGACAAATCCAACGGGAAGGGCATTGGTTCCAACGGCGGCGCGTGCGGCAAGTCCCGCGTCACCAAACACATCACGTAAAAGTTCCGATGCGCCGTTAATTACCAAACTTTGTTCGGTGAAATCATCCGTGCATCTCACGATCCCTTGAAGTTGCACACATTGTTTCACACGGTCAAGATCACCGTCGCAGGCTTTTCTTAATTGTGAAAGCACGCTGATGGCGGCTTGGCGGGCAGCGTCTTTGCCTTGTTCCATAGTATATTCAATGCCAACGCTACCTGACATTTGTGGTCCTTGACCGGCGATATATACCATATTTCCGACTTTGCGGATGGGGGTATAGGCGGCGATTGGAACCGCGGCTTCAGGAATTTCAATGCCAAGTTCAGCAAGCTTAGCATCAACTTTACCGCCAGTTGTGGACGGGACGTGTTCAGCGGCCGCTTCTGGGGCCGTTTCTTCGGATTTGCCACATGCCGATAAAATCGCGGCCACTGCGGATGCAAATAATGTTCTTCTTAGCATTTTATTCTCCTTCGTCATTCACCGACTTGATCGGTGAATCCATTGGTGAAAGTTTTCGCTTATAGTCTCGCCGATCAAGTCGGCGAGTGACAAATGCTACTTTTACATGACCTCAAATACAGCAAGTACTTCGCAGCAAATGCCGAGAGGCAGGCTATTTGTACCGACGGCGGCGCGTGCGGCGAGGCCTGGCTCACCCCATATGTCACGGAATAATTCAGACGTGCCATTTACGACCAAATGTTGTTCGGTAAAATCATCTGTTGAATTAACAAGGCCTTGAATTTGAACGCATTGTTTGACGCGATCAAGATCCCCGTCAAGGGCTGATTTTAATTGGCTTAAGATATTAATGCCGCAATAACGTGCCGCTTGATACCCTTGTTCCGTTGTCATGTTGTCACCTAATTTGCCCGTGATCAGACCATCAGGGCCACTTGGCACTTGACCGGCAACATAGACCATATTGCCGACTTTACGCCAACCAACATAAGCGGCCACTGGGGCTTCTGCGCCAGCAACGGTGACGTCAAGCTCAGCAAGCTTGGCATCAACTTTTCCCATTGATTGGGCAGATGCTTTAATGCTTAATAATGTAGCACCAAGCGCGGTTGCCCCAGCGGCTGCAAAAAAACTTCTTCTTTCCATGGATTTTCTCCTCAAATTTGATTTTTATATTTGATTGAATGTAGTTAATCATTCTTATACCGTTAAGGAAAGAAAAATCATAATAATTATATATTTTTAATCGTTTACAAAGATTTTGTAATGCTTACGATTTGGGGAGTTTTCATGAATTTGAAAGAATTATTAACAAAGATTGAGAAGTTAAAAAAAGAGTTGTTTCAACATTGCTTAAAAGGTGCTGAAGCAGGTGATGCATTCTGTATGCAAGATGTTGCAAACATGTACTCAACAGGAGTGGGAACAGAAATTAATTATCATAATTCTGAGGAGTGGGATAAAAAATTTCAAACGACAATGAATTCTTCAAGTGAATATAATAAGGCAATTAATTACCGACTTAGAGGTGATATTCTTGAATATAAGAAAATACTTGAGCGTGTTGTATTGACGGGGGATGGAGAGGCTGCACTTGATTTGGCAAAACTTTATATGGTTAGTAATAAAGAAAAAGATAATATCATCAAATATTTAAAGATGGTGATGTCCAGTAGACGTGTTTGTGAAGCATCATGCGAAGAAGCGAAAGAGTATCTTGCAATTTATGAGGATAAGTAATTAATTTTGGATTGCGTTATGAGAAACAATAATCTAACGTTCAAGTTCAATAATTATTAGTGAAGAGAGGGAAGAGATATGGAATTAGTGGCCTTAGTTATTTTAGTAGCACTTATCCAATATATTTATTTTAGCATTATGGTTGGTAAAGCGCGTGGCACATATGGAATTGATGCGCCGGCAACAACCGGCAATGAAACCTTTGAAAGATACTACCGCGTTCAAATGAACACGCTTGAAATGCTTGTATCAATTATACCAGCGATGATGATTTTCGCCATGAATGTGCGTGCAGACGTTGCCGCATATGCTGGCATGGTCTATATCCTTGGTCGTTTCATCTATTTTAAAAGCTATGTTGGCGATCCAAAGAAACGCACAGTCGGTTTCTTGCTTAGCTTTTTGCCTATTCTTGTACTTATTGTTTGGGGCGGCGCTTCCATCATTATGGGAATGCTTTAATAACAGATCACGAGATTGTCATCTGATCCGCTTTGAAATTCAAATTAGACCCTGCTAAGTTCTCTTAGCGGGGTTTATTATTGGAGGATATAATGACATTAAGAAAATTATTTAAACTACTATTAATATTACCTTTTATTATCATTTATACTGCTCATGGACAATCAGTGGTTCATGAAAGGGTTGATGCACTTAACTTACTGGTTGGTGACTGGAATGTTGAGCAATTCACCTATGCGGCAAATGGTGAATGGCAAAAAACATCTACATCGAAAATGAATATGGTATCCGGGCTTTCTGGCGTTATGGTTAGTGGCGAAAGCTGCGATATGATGCCAAAAGGGGCAATGCACCTTGAATTAACGCTCACCTATGATCAGTTCCGTAGAACTTACCGCATGTCTGTGATTGATAGCATTTATGGCTTAATGGATATCTACGAAGGGAATATGAATAGTGATGGCCATTTGGTCATGACGAATATTAAAAGCGATACCCATTTCCCATATGAAAATGATATTATGCATTTCCGTTTCACATTCAATGATGATGAAGCTGATAAAATTACATTTTCAATAGAGCAAACAAGCACACGCGGCGAAACATGGGCACCAATGCTTAACTATGTGATGACTAAGCTTTAAGACAGTATTATTCGCCTTTTATTTCTCTTAGTTTTCTAATAGATGGTGGAAATTTGGGATCTATTGCAAGCGCTTTTTCAAGTGAAGCAATAGCCATTTCCTTATTACCCATCAAATTGTATGCATCGGATATACTATCATAAGCATTTGCAGAATATGGATAGTCTCTGACATTCTGTTTAAATAGTTCTAATGCTTTTTCTTTATCTTGCTTCATGAATAGATAAGTATAAGCGATGCGGTTAATGACTGCTTCATTTGGTTTGAACTGATAGCCAACCTGACTTGAAAAAACTTCAAAATGTCTATCAAGGAAAGTTGGATCTTCTATGGCTTTATCAAAAGAAAAACGATAATTTTTAAAGATAAATTCCAATCCGTTGAAAAAGCTGATTAAATCAACGAACCCATGATGTTCATTTTCATAATAATCACTTTTAATATTTAGGGTATCTGTATCCCATTTTAACAGCTTTTCCATAAATTCTTCTTGTGGAGCTATCATTATATTTCCATTGCCACCATCATTATTCGCAGAAGACATGTAAAAAGTATTCTTTGTATTTCTTGGTTTAGATATTTTTTCGGCTAAGTGTTTGTTCAGTATGCCATCATCCCACCAAAGACTAGGATCAATAGCGATAAAAGCGTTATAAAAGTCTGATTGTTCTAAAAAGGCGTGGACGGCTAATAATCCACCAAAGGAATGTCCTGCAAATATTCTAAATTTTGACGATGTATAATTTTTTTCAATAAATGGGGCTAATTCTTCTCTCATAAAATTTAAGAAATTATCACCACCACCAGTTGTTTTTAAGAAAGGTTGTGGATTACCATCCTCATCAATTTCAACATGAGTAGGGGTTAAATCACGATTGCGATCCGTATTTAAAATACCCACTAAAATCATGTTAGGCATTTTATCATTTTCAGCAAATTGTTTCACTAATCCGCTGGCATAAGTAAAACTTCTATCACCATCAAGCACATACATAACGGGATAGTTACCATTCGGGTTATGATTGGGTGGTAAATATATCCATATTTCACGTTCTTCGTTTAACGTTTCAGAATATATTTTATGTTTAGTGCCGATTGTAATTTGATCTTCTGTACTAAATGCTAAGTTAGTACTTAAAATAATAATGAAAAAAGATAATAAATAACGCATAATTTCCCCCTTTATGTTTGAGGGAATAGTATCACAGATTTACTTTTATTACTTCTGCCCACCACGGATGCGGTCGTTGGCGCCGCCGTCAAAGGCCATAGGGATAACGGGGCATTCTGGGTTTGTGGTGTTTTCGCCTGTCATTTGTAAATCAAGGAAAGTTGAGGCGGCATAGGTCACAATGATTTCAATATCTTGATAAATATCGGTTTCCATATTGGAATGCTCAACTTCGAGCATATGACTTTGTCCTGGATTGAGTGCAGAGGCGGAAATTGTAAAGTTGCTTGCGCGGTACGTAAGTGATCCTTCATCAAAGGCATGACCGCTATGAACCGTTTCTTGGCCCATACAGTTGCCGAACATGGCATAGATCATATCGTCGATTATTTTGTCATCGTCTGCTTCACCCTTTATGAAGGGGGACCAAGTGACAAGCAGATCCTGATCAGGGTCAATGGCCGCGGGGTCAGCAATTTTGCCACCTTGGCTTAGAGTTAAGCTAATCGGGCCGGGGTTTAGACTTTCATCGCCGTCGCGTGTAAAGGTTGCGGGCATGTTATCAATGCGCCCATCAGGGGTATCAAATGAAAAATAATAAGGGGCGTCAGGGAAAATGGTATCTAACTGTTCAATGGTTTCTGTTCTGCCGCCCGTCAGGTATCTTGCTTCACCCATATCAAAAGGGAGACCAGCATTGGCTTTGCCGGGTCCCGTTAAGACACCGTTCATGACGGTTCCGCCTGCGGCAATGGCGTCTTTTGTTTGGAAAATTTCTGCAAAAAAGACGGTGTTTAGCATTTTTTGCTCGCCAGACCATTCTTGGCGAGTGTTAACGGATTTACCAATGACCACATAATCGGCATGATCAGCGGGTTTTCCACTATCCACTTCTTGTTCATTGGAACAGGCCGAAAGGGCAATTAAAGCAAGTAGTGGGAAACCGTATTTCATTGATATGATCCTATTTGAAAATTTTCAGGATGGTATCAAGGAATGAGTTTTATAGCAATTAAGAATATGATCCGAGGCGGGGTGATGAGCGTTATAATATGGGTATTATAACAATTCATCACCCGCGCATGCGGATTTAAAGGAAATGGGTTTCCATCGCAGTTATTCAGTAGATTTTTGAATGTAAGTAACAACCGGGATAAAAGTTGTATTGGAGAGTATTCAAAAACAATGAATGTTGCCATTCACTACTGTCGTTATCAACTACATGATAAAGACTAACTCATTATTTCTTACAGGTTATTTAAAGAAAAAATCACATTTAATTAAAATATCATGTTATTTTATTTAAAAATTTCAATGGCTTGTAAACGTTATGTTTTTTGAAACAAAATTTTCGAAATTCAAAATATTTTTTTATTCAATTCTATAGCCACTTGAACTTAGCAGTCAGAGGGCTTAAGCTCTTTCCATTAATTTCACATATAAGGGGAAGAAAATGTTGCGCCAATTCGCTACAGCTTTAGTACTATTCTGTTTTTCATTCACTGCTTATGCAGCGAGTATTTCTGATTTTACGAAAGACATGGAAAAACGAGAAGGTTTCTATACTGTTTATGCCGATCATGAAAATGGTAAAGTCTATCTTGAAGTTGACCGTGTCAAAGAAGACTTCATCTATAAAGTGAGCCTTCCAGGTGCGCTTGGATCAAACGATGTGGCACTCGACCGTGGGCAGTTAGGTGGCACTAAGCTCGTTTATTTTGATCGGGTTGGTAAGCGTGTCTTCCTTCATCAGAAAAACACCCGTTACACAGCAACAAGTGATAACCCGCGGGAACGCATGGCAGCGGTGAATGCCTTTGCGCCATCGATTGTATTTTCTTTTGATGTTGTTGCGAGCGATGATGATGGTTCACTCATTGATATCAGTGAAATGATGATTGATGATCAACACAGAAGTGCAGCAAAAATAAAACGCACAGGGCAGGGCGATTTTTCACTAGATAAAGATCGTAGTTTTGTCGATTTTGAATTTGTGAAATCATTTCCAAAAAACACTGAATTACAATCGGTTGTAACCTTTAAAGGAAATAACCCGGGTAATTTTGTTCGCTCAGTTGCGGCAAATCCCAATATCATCACATTAAAGCAGCGTATATCGTTTGTTGAATTACCGGATGATAACTATAAGCCGCGCCGTTTCCACCCTGCGATGAGCTTTAACAAGACATCAGTAGTTGATTATGGAACGGAAATTACAGAACCAATTGAACAGCATTATATTAGCCGCCACCGTTTGGTGAAAAAAGATCCAAATGCCGCAGTGAGCCAAGCCGTTGAGCCGATTGTATATTACATTGATAGTGGTGCACCGGAATTGATCCGAAATGCCCTTCGGGATGGTGTTCAGTGGTGGAATGAGGCATTTGAAGCGGCTGGCTTTAAAAATGCCTTTCGTGCTGAAATTATGCCGGAAGGGATGGACCCGGATGATGTGCGATATAATGTTGTGAACTGGGTTCATCGTTCAACACGTGGTTGGTCATATGGCGCAAGCGTTCGTGATCCTCGCACAGGTGAAATCATTAAAGGGCATGTGACGCTTGGTTCACTACGCTCTCGTCAGGACTTCATGATCGCTAATGCGGTCACTGGCCCATATAAGGACGGCGGTAGCCTTGATAAAAGTTTGGAACTTGTTGTTGCGCGTACCCGCCAATTAGGAGCACATGAAGTTGGCCATACATTAGGGTTTGCACATAATTATATCGCCAGCCTGTTTGGTGATGATGATGTGATGGATTATCCGCATCCGCAAATTAAAATGGACGGTGATGGTAATGTTGATATCGTAAATCCATACCGTGAAAAGATCGGTCAATGGAATAAAATCGCCGTTAATTGGGGATACCGCCAATATGAAGATGAAGACGCAGAAGCGGCAGGACTTAAGAATATCATGGAAGAAGCATATGCCAGCGGTCATAAATTTGTAGCCGATGGCCCCGATAGTCGCGGCGCTGCAAGTCTGCATGCGGATAGCCATCTTTGGGATTTTGGTGATGATGTGCTTCAAAATACCAAGGATATGTATGAGGTTCGCCGTGTTGCGCTTTCAAAATTCGGGATTGATAATATTCCGGATGGAACACCGCTTTCACAGCTCGAAGAAACGTTGGTGCCGCTTTATTACCTGCCGCGTTTTCAGATAAATGCCACGTCAAAATCAATCGGCGGTATGATTTATGGTTATGAATTGAAAGGTGAAGGCCTTGTACCGCGTCATAGCATCGTCAGCCGGGAACGTCAGGATGCAGCAACAGATATAGTGCTTCAAGCCTTGAGCGCCGATTATTTAACGCTACCAAAGCATATATTAGACCTTATCCCACCAAAAGCATTTGGGTATCGTTTGAACAATGAGAGCTTCCCACGTGATACGGGTGCAAGCTTTGATGCGCTGGGTATGGTAGAGGCGCATGCAAATCATACACTGGGGTTGTTGTTTAATAAAGAACGTCTTGCGCGGATCAATGATCATAACGTGCGTGATAACCAATATATCAGCCTAGATCGTTATATCGTTAAGGTGGCAAGTAAAACAGTTCTTGCGCCGCTTAATGACGATCCCTTGAAAGCGGCGGTTCATCGCCGCGTAGGTCATGTGTTTGTTCATTATATGATGATGACGGCGGGTAATTCGGACGCATCACCAGCCGCACAAGCAATGACCGCATCACATTTAAACGGTCTTAAAGTGATATTAGAAGACCGCATTGCCAATGATGAAATGACCCGCGAATATAAGGCATTTTATCAACAACAAGCCCGCCGCATAGGCGAGTTTTTGGTAGGCGATTATATGCCGAAACAATCGGACCTTGCACCAATTCCACCAGGTGAGCCGATTTAATATCAAATCAACAAAGGGATAGTCATGTGGCTGTCCCTTTTTTAATTAAGGAGATGAATAATGAGTAATGATCAATTATTAGTATTCTTGGGTTGGTGTACATTAATAAATTGGGGACTTTTGGTGTTTTGGGGGGTGATGCTTTTACTCGCAAAAGATTTTACCTACCGTATGCATAAATTATTTTTCGATTTAACAATCGAAGAGTTTAACTTCGTTCATTATAAGATGATTGGGCAATTTAAGCTGTTTTTTTTTATGTTTAACTTTACTCCATATATCGTTTTAAGGTTTTTTATATGAGAAGTTTTATAATTCTATTGGCCATCAATTGCTTTGCTATAACGGCAAATGCAGAAGGGGCAAAGCTTTGTCATATCGCAAATGCGGGGTTTTATGCCACAGACGGTAAAAATGGCGTTTTACTGGATGCATTATATCGTGATGGACTTGATGGATTTGAACAAGCCAGTGATCTCACCAATGAAAAAATGGAAAATGCAGAGGATTTATTTGCAAATGTAAAAGTTATTTTTGCCAGTCATTATCATGGGGATCACATGACGGGCAAAGCAATGGTAAGACATATGCAAAATAATGATGATTCTATTGCCATTATAACGGAGCAATCAAAACAGTTAATGATTGCCGGTGGAACTGTTAAAAATGCTGAGACACGAATTAAAAGCTTTAACATTCCAATTGGCGAAAGTTTAGAAATAGAAAACATGCCTTTTCCCATAAAACTA
>DGPL01000038.1:14699-68573 GCA_002390425.1 Kordiimonadaceae bacterium UBA4441
TTGATTATTTAATTTTGCCTTTTTGGTACATGAGCACATCTGAGCGGGTTCAATATATAAATTCGATTTTTAATGCGACACACATTATTCCTATGCATTTTGCGCTTGATCATTCTGAATGGATGCAAAGTATGGGCGGTCTTGAATTTGTTAAAAAAAGAACATACGCTGCGATGAGTAATCTAATGAAACTTGACCAAGAAATGCAGTGTATACCGCTAAATTAAAATTTATAGCGTAACTGAGTGCCTAAACCATAATCTGTGGTCACATTATTAAGACCAACAACACCGTAAAAATTAATACCCCAATGATCATCTAGCTGCACATCAACGTAAGAAAATATTTCTTTCGGGCTGTTAAATCCTGGTGTTGCGCTTTCGCGGTAGTCATATGAAACACCGATACTCGTATCAAAAGTAAGATAATAGGCCAATCCGATTGACGCAAAGAAGCTATTTTGTAGATCAAACCTTGGTGTTTCACCAACAAAGCGGTACCCAAGAGTACCAAATGGCATAAAGTTTCCAAATAAATATGCAGCATCAAGTCGAGCAGTATAATCGACTTGTCCAGTTCCAAGTCCTTTATTTTCATCCGCTGTTGGAATTTTAATTTGTCCAGTTAAATCTATAAAGAAATCGTCCATATAAGGATTTTCAAGGGCATAAGTGGCACTTAAATAAACATCTCCAAAACCACTTTTTCGTCTGCTTCTTCTGGCTTCTTCGTTGGTAAGGTCAATATCCGTAAGGAGAGGTGCACCATTATCATCTGTGATAACGTTTCGGGGGCCAGCAAAACTGATATAGCCGCTGCTTGCTCTAAATGTCCAGTCGCCGGTTTCATATTTAACGGCGTAAGGTACATAACTAATGTTAGTACTGGTAGGTAAATTAAATCTTCCGCTTGAATAATCAAAACCTGTGATCAATGTAAATGTATCATTTTCTAATAAAGGGACAGAAACATAATCGTCTTCAATGGTTTGAGGATTAAATTCTTCATTCGCCTCATTTTCTTCCCCGTTAGTCGTTTGCGCAAATGAGGGAGATGAATATGTAATCGTCATCATAAATGTTATAAACAAAAAGTTTTTGTTTTGTCTTAGAATTTTCATTTTACCCTTATTGTCCTCAGATTAAGATTTTTTATAACTCTTAAAATAATAATAATAATTTTTATCTTTTAATGACAATTTTATCAAGCAAGTATTTCAAATACATCTATTATAATGCTTTGCAATTTAGTCAAAAAAAAGGCGACCTTTTCTTAAGGTCGCCCAAGTCTGGGGGGAGAGGAAATCTATATTGTCAAGATTATGCCTCATTAGTTTAAAAAGCGTTAATTTTTGTTGCTTAATTATGGATTAGTTATAATTTATTTAATTCATTAACTAATTTTACGGCTAATTTATCAATAGATAAGATTTTTAAGAAAGAAAAAGAGAAAATTTGACTAGTTTATAAAACTACTACTTGACGAAAACGCTAATATGATTAATTTCGAGCGGGTGCAAATTCTTACTTGATTTTTAATAATGAATATTAGTCCGTGTCTTATGATTTTTTAAAACATAGTTGTTCTTTTATAATAGGGGGAATTCTATTATCTAATGCTGCAATTTCTCAAGAAGCGGATGATATGGTAAGTAATGATCTATTATTGCTCCAGCAGCAGATTGATGATTTGAAAACGTCTAATGATGACCAATCATTAAATAATTCCGAAGCACAAAATAATGCCGAAGTTGAAGAGGAAAAAGAAAAGCCTATTTATACTTGGAACGCGGGGCCAAGGTTTGAGAGCCGTGATGGTCGTTTTTCATTTAGATTATCCGGCCGGTTAACTTACGATTATGGTAATATAACCTATAAAGATGGTCTTGGAATTGAAAGACCAGAAGAAAAAGTAGACGCGATTGCAAATCGACACCAAGAGTTAGGCATTCGCGGCAATATTTTTCGCGATATAAGCTATAGATTGGTGACGCGGTTTAGAGATAATGAAGCAACCGTTAGATTAGCATTTTTAGAATATGATTCAGGAAAAACCAGAATTAGTGCGGGTCAGATTAGAACATTTACGACCCTTGACCGTATGACGCCGCCGCAAAACCATAATTTTACGGAACGTTTTGCTTTTGTAAATGCCATTAGAGCAAACCAAAGAGTAGGGGTGGCCGCAGCCCGTTATGGCAAAGATTGGTCCGTGACCGGTGGTTATTATTATGAAGACATATATGAAACCGATTTGTCACTTGATGAAAATCATATGATCACAGGAAGGCTTAATTATAGCCCTCATCTTGATAATGGATTGGCGCTTCATTTTGGGACATCATTTTTTACACGCAATGAAAATGGTAAACCTTATGATTTTAATTATCGGACGCGTCCGATTAGTCGCCAAGGTGACCTTAGGCCATTAACATCAGAAGAATTCAATATTACCAGAGAAAACTTTATTGGTGGTGAATTTGCAGCTATTTATGGTGATTTCGGTATTCAAACTGAATATGCACAAATAAACAATATTTTAAGCAACCAGGAAACGTTGACATCAAGAAACCCGAAATACGAAGGTGCCTATATCGAATTGGGATATTTTCTAACGGGTGAATCTAGGACCGTTGACGGAAGTGACGGGCGTTATAATAATGTTGATGTTGATAGCCCGGTTGGCAGCGGGGGTATCGGAGAAATTCGTGTTGCAGCGCGATATGATGTGGCCGATTTTACCCATGAGACGTTTGGTAGGAGACAAAAATCTATGATTTTTTCTTCGGTGTGGTTTTTAAATGATCATTTAAGATTAATTGGCGCTTATGGTCATTCGATCATCAAGGATGCGCAAGATATTAAGACGGATGTTGTTGACACATTCAGCGCGCGATTAATGTTTTTCTTCTAATTAATTCGGTAATTGTTACTTTTACCAAATAATATTTGGTAAAATAATTCTTAAACAAAATATTTTTCTGGAAATAGTGGTTTTTGTATGTTATCTGCTGTTCACTTTTAATGAGCGGAATTAAAAAAGTGCCAGAATTAGAATTGAAAAAAGAGATAGAACTACAAAACAACGAAGACTTAAAAGACGTTGAAACTCTACTTGATCTTGCTTTTGGTGAAGATCGGTTTTCGAAAGCGGCTTATGCTCTTCGTGATGGTATTGAACCACTTTCCGATTTATCTTTTATCATTCGCGATAAGGGTGAGATTATTGCGACCTTAAGGTTTTGGCCAATAAAAATAAAAGAGAATCCGGCTTTATTACTAGGCCCCATTGCCATTAAACCCGAACTTCAGGGGTTAGGGTATGGCATCGCTTTAATGAAGCATGGACTTAAGCAGGCAAAAACTCTGGGCCATAATCGTGTTATACTTGTTGGTGATGAAGCCTATTATAAGCGTGTTGGGTTTTCCCGGGAATTAGCCGTGAATATATCAATGGCGGGACAGGATGAAGAGCACCGACTTCTTGCTAAAGAATTGGTTGAAGGGGCTTTTGATAAAGTCAAAGGATTGATTCAAAAGGATTATACTTCAAAAAACTGTCTTTAAAGTGTAATATGGGTTTCATATATAACTTTTAGAAAACCCATATGACAAAGAGCACTGACCATAAAACAAATAATTCGGGATTTAGACCACAGCTTTTTGCCCTTAAAGCTGAGAAGGCAACTGGCGGTAATCAACTTCCACCTATGCATTTATGGGACCCGGATTTTTGTGGTGATATCGATATGCGTATTCGCCGCGATGGTAGTTGGGATTATATGGGCACGCCTATTACCCGAGAACGAATGGTAAAATTATTTTCAACTATCCTTAGGCGTGATGATGATCAGTATTTTTTAGTAACGCCCGTTGAAAAAGTGGGCATCAAAGTTGATGATGCGCCTTTTGTTGCTATTGAAATGGTGCTTGAAGATGACCATATTTATTTCAGAACAAATTTAGACGATTATGTAAAGGTTGATGAAGAACATCCAATTTACGTAACGGTAAATGAAAAAACTGGTGAGCCATCACCTTATATCAGGGTAAGGGATCGATTGGATGCCTTATTAAGTCGCAGTGTTTATTATCAATTGGCTGAGAAAGCCATTGAAAGAGATGGTCAATACGGAATAACCAGTGGAAATGAATTTTTCCCAATTGGTAAAGTGGAATAATATTAATGAGACGCACAATTACGAGACTTTTAGAAAAGCATGACCCGATTATGCGCCGTGCATTGACCCCCGCTGAAGCGCGGGCATGGATTAGACCAGATACAGGTGATACCTCGCTTTATCGTCCTAAACTTAATCCTAGGGACCGATATATTTCACATGAATTACCGCTTAAAGTTTCGGCCGTTCTTATCCCGATCGTTGAGCGAGGAGAAGACCTTTCGATATTGTTAACGAAAAGATCATCGAATTTAAGCAGCCATAGCGGACAGGTTAGCTTTCCAGGGGGACGAAGTGAGGAAATGGACGACCATGCCATGGCAACGGCACTTCGAGAAGCGCATGAAGAAATAAACTTGCCGCCAGAAAATGTGGAAGTTGTTGGTGCACTAGAAGATTATGAAACAGTAACTGGTTATAATGTGTCGCCCGTTGTCGGTTTCGTGGATCCTGATTTTGAAATTATCCCGCAGCAAAGCGAAGTTGAAGATGTCTTTGAAGTGCCGCTCGATTTCATTTTAGATGAAAGTAACCATAAAATAGAAAGTGCTATGTGGAAGGGTGCAAAACGGAAATATTATGTTTTCCCTCATGATCAACATAAAATTTGGGGTGCGACAGCGGCAATGCTGGTGCGCTTTGCAAACCTGGTGAATAAATATGAACAACGCGCCGCTTAATATTGGTACGGAAAAATGGCTTAAAGAGCCAGCCCTACGTGAAGTAATGAATGCATTAGTTGCCGATGGGGGCAATGCGAAAATTGTTGGTGGTGCAGTTCGTGACGCACTTCACAATATTTTCTGGAAAAAGAAAAGAAAAATAGGTGATATTGATATTGCCTCGGAACTTACCCCACAACAAAATATCGAAAGATTAGAAACCGCCGGGATTAAAGTTATTCCAACGGGGATTGATTATGGAACAGTTACGGCCGTAATTGATAAGAAACATTTTGAAATTACAACGCTTCGCCGTGATGTCGCTACAGATGGCCGCCATGCGGATGTAGAATTTACGGATGATTGGGCGGAAGATGCGAAGCGACGTGATTTTACCATTAATGCTTTTTATTTAGACTTAGATGGTACCGTTTATGACCCGCTTGGTGGGTTTGAAGATTTAAAGAAAGCGAAAATACGTTTTATTGGCAATGCGAAAGAACGGATTAAAGAAGATGCACTTCGGATTTTAAGACTTTTCAGATTTTCTTCAGAATTTGAAGTGGGTGGCGTTGATGAAGAGGGGTTATTAGCGAGTGTTGAGCTTAAATCAATGATCCGTGATCTATCGGGCGAACGTATTTGGCAGGAATTTCAAAAGATCATTCTGTCCAAGCGGGCAATTCAGGCGTTACCTATTCTTTCAGCCGTAGGGCTACTTGATGAAATATTGCCGCACCATGAAAATTACGGTAAATTTTTGAAATATGTTAAAAGAGAAAAGAAACTCGGTTTGAGAAATCCGTTGGGTCGGCTAAGTATGCTCTTGCCGCGCGATGAAAACAAAATAAAAGAGATGTCATCACACCTTAGATTATCAAATAATCAGCGTGATCAGCTATTCCGTTTTGCCGACGATTATCATAAGCATGATTTAAGATCAAAAACCCTGCGCCGGGTCATTTATCAATACGGCAAAGATGTGGTTATTCATAACCTTATTCGCTTTGGGAGTTTGGATGAAAAAACTTTTCTTTATATCAATGATTATAATGTTCCAGTACTACCTTATACGGGGAAAGACTTAATGGCGGAAGGTTGGAAAGCAGGCCCAGAAATGGGTGCTGAGCTTAAACGCCGTGTGCAAGTTTGGATTGATGCGGATTTTACCGTTACTCACCATTGATTATTTACTTATGAATTCCAGCATTGCTTTTATGCTTTCATCATGGTCCATAATAGTTGTGTGGATGACTTTGACTTGTTTGAATTGGTGATAACCGTTAAGCCGTGTTTCTTCAACCGTGACAACACCGTC
The DNA here is from genome assembly GCA_002390425.1 of Kordiimonadaceae bacterium UBA4441. Lineage (GTDB taxonomy): Bacteria > Pseudomonadota > Alphaproteobacteria > Sphingomonadales > Emcibacteraceae > Pseudemcibacter. The sequence goes on from DGPL01000038.1 coordinate 20,860, forward strand.
ATTATCGCCCGTAAGCAATGGATTAAAACCAATGTCATTGCCGATACCGCCAGCAATGATCAATGTTGGAATGGTTGGCTCTGGTAATGTTGCGAGTTTTTGGTCAGGACGGACATCTTGACCACTTTGGCCAGTGATGAATTTATAACTTTTCATACGGCTTAAAAATTCAGCGATTTGGGCGCCCTGGTTCGGTGTGCCCATCATGACAATTCGGTCTGCGACGACATCATTCCAATGGGTGTTACGGCTTAAAATTTCACGCACAACCAATCCACCGAGACTATGGGTGACAAAAGAAACTCTTTTTATCCCTTTTAAGTTTTCAAGCAAATGTGTGAAATGAGTTGCTTGATCGTCCACCCCTTCAAGGAGAGTGGCATAATTCAAAGAATGCGCTGAAAACCCAGATTTCCTTAAAGCCAGCTTCGGTTTATCCATTATGCCCGCATGGCGGCCAAGGCCATGAATAAGCAAAACCAAATGGTCATGTTCGAACGTTGGGTTTAAATCAGAAAGTTCAGTAAGACATTCATCATACGATCCAAGTTTTAACCTTTTTCGATTGCCGTCTAGTAATCGATAATTGCCCGATTGGACATTTTTTTGGATATGATAATTTCCTTGAAGAATGACGTCCGTCCAGACATAACGGCCGCCTAAGTTTTGAATTTCACGGGTGATATGTTCTTCAAAATCGGACCAGCTCATGGCTTTTCCTTAGCGCCATTTTGCTTCTGGGGGAAGGGACATTAATATGGCATCCACATTTCCACCTGTTTTAAGGCCGAATGCGGTACCACGGTCGTAGACAAGGTTAAATTCAGCGTATAACCCTCTATAATATAATAATTCTTCGCGTTCTTCGAATGTCCAGTCATTATTCATATGGCGGCGAACCAGTTTAAGGTATATATCAAGAAAAGTGCGGCCAACGTCCTTCGTAAAGGCAAAGTCAGCATCCCAACTGCCTGTGTTTAATTGGTCATAGAATATGCCGCCTTCGCCGCGGGCACGATTGCGGTGCGGGACATAGAAATATTCGTCACACCACTTTTTATATTTGTCATAATAGTCATCATTATGTTGATCGCACGCTTTTTTAAGAGCGGCGTGGAAATCTTTAGTGTCAAAATGATTAGGAATGGCTGCATTTAAATCGGCGCCACCACCAAACCATCCTTTGGTTGTAACAATATGGCGCGTATTCATATGAACGGCGGGTACTTTCGGGCTTTGCATATGGGCGACGAGCGATATGCCGCTGGCCCAAAACCGTGGATCTTCTTCTGCACCCGGAATTTGTTTTGCAAATTCTGGCGAAAATTCACCATAAACGGTCGAAACATTGACACCGACTTTTTCAAAGACGCGGCCTTTCATAACGGCCATGGTGCCGCCCCCTTTTGAGGGGTCATCATCGCGGTACCAGCTTTTTCGTTCAAATCGACCGGGATCAAGGTCCGTATAAGGACCAGTTACATCGTTTTCTATGGCTTCAAATTCGTTACAAATATTTGTACGAAGTTCTTCAAACCAGTTTTGTGCTTTTTCTTTTTGTTGTTCAATCGTCATTAGTCAGCTTTTGGAAATTGATTAGTTTGTCTTAAGGCTTCACCGAGCACCATAGACGCAGAAACGGCAATATTCAATGATCTTGTTTCCGGCGTCATAGGAATTAGTAAGCGTGCATCAGCCCTCGCATGTACATCATCAGGGACGCCCGCGCTTTCACGGCCAAGCAACAGGACATCATTTTCTTTAAATTCAAATTCTGTGTAGGGTTCTGCGGCCTTTGTGGTTAAAAGGGCGATGCGATGTGACCCCATTATTTTCAGAAAATCTTCCCAGCTTTGATGTCGTGTGATTTTACTTTGATCAATATAATCCATTCCTGCACGGCGAAATGATTTTTCACCAAATGGAAATCCACACGGTTCAATAATATGAATATGAACATCAAGGCACGCCGCCATACGAATGATGGTGCCAGTGTTCGGTGGGATATCAGGTTGATAAAGGGCAATATGCATAAGACGGGTTTTAAAGAATTGCTGATACATATGCAAGAGGCATATGGGATTGATTAAACCTTGACCCAGATCATGTAAGGGAACTTTGAATAATGGTATAATGAGGCATTATTGAATTTCATAAATTGAAAGGAAAAGATGATGAGAATTATACTATTTGTTACAGCAATTTTTTGTGCGTTGATTGTTAGTTCCTGTAGTTTTGGCCCTAAGTCCTCATATGGATTTACCTTGCCGGAAGGTAATGCAGAATATGGCAAAGCATATTTCGTTGAATATAGATGTGTTGATTGTCATACGGTCGCAGGATTAGAAGACGAACTATTGGCACCGGAAGGCATTGACCCGATTATGAATGTAGTATTAGGCGGCCCGGCAACCCATATTGAAACATATGGCGAATTGGTGACATCGATCATAAACCCGTCCCATAAGGTTTCAGAACAATATAGGGTGACACCATCGATAGATGAGCCACAATCAATGATGCGAAACTATAATAGCATCATGACAGTTGATGAATTGATCGATTTGGTTGCTTTTATTCAAGATCAATATGAATTAATGCCCATGACGCCGACGGTTTATAAAATCTATTAAAGTTTATATTCTTAGAAAGTATAGGATAGGCTGAATATGAAGCTTAGGTCATAATTGCTTGTAACGGCAGGGTTCGCGGTGATCGTGTCAGAAAGCGCGGTCGCCTGCGCAATTGATAAGGTGCTCCAATTTTCGTTAAAGCGATATATATGAGTTAACCCAGCGCTAAAGTTCACAACGGATTTATTGATGTTAAACGGGTTAAGGGTCAGCTCATCCGCATTGGCTAATGTTTTTTCAAATGTTTCTTGGTCGATCCCCCAAAGGAAATTGGCCAGCTTTTGACTTTGCCAAATAACGGAAAAGCGCGGCATAAATAAATTCTTTTTAACGAACGGAATAGCCAATCCATAACTTAAGGTGAGTTCCGTACCGTTTGAATTTCCGCTGATATCCTGCTGTGCATTAAAGGATACGGTATTAAGGCCAAATTGATATCCACCACTTAAGCCTGTGTCGACGGATAGTTTCCTGCGACTTTCGCCGGGTCGCATGCGTGGTGTGATGTAACCATCAAGAAAAACCCCACCTTTACGGCGGTCTTCGATATTTTTTAAATGGTATCCTGCACGCAGCCCTTGAATAAAGAAAGTCTTACTTTGATATCCGATAACGGGGATCGGCATGGCGTTTATTTTTTCGCCTTCAAATGGTGAATCCTGTACTACCGCTCCAATCCCAAGTGACCATCTGCCTTCATTTGACTGAGCAGGGGGCATTTGCCCTGCTGCCCCGTCTGGTCTGCCTTGTGCTGATTGCGCGACAGCATTTTGAGAAGAGAGTATAGTGAAAGAGGCAAGAAATGCACTTATCACAAGATTGTTTTTAAGATTAAAGGTCATGTATAGATAGTGTCACAGCTTTATTAAATATTTATAATTTTCCCATAAAAGTTTAAAAAAGTGAAGAAATTAAGTTGAATGCATTTTCTTAATTTAGGGTTTATACGCTTCATAACAGTAAATGGATGATAATCAAGGAGTTATAAAATGAATTGACTTTATTTTACCCTTTATCAAATGGTCTTCAATCCGCTGGATTATTTAGATAGCCAAGTGAAACTAAGAATTTATCAACTTCTAGTAAAGTTTCACTGTATTTATTTTTATTGTAAAACTCATGTTTTTGTCTATCGTATAATACTAATTCAGATCTAACTCCGTACGAAGTCATTTTCTTTTGTAATGATTTTACTGAAGAAATAGGGATAAATTCATCCTCAGTTCCATGCAAAATTAGAGTAGGGGGTGTTGCTTCGTTTAAGTTATTAAGGGGATTGATTTCTTTACTACGGTTTATTATGGGTTGATAAGTTGGAAGTTTGGGGGCAATTTCAAATTGAGGATTAAATAATACAAGACTGCTTGGACGTGTATTAATTTTTAAGTCATCATCATCATGATTAAAATCATTACCTGCTGCCAAGAGTATAGAGATTAGACCACCAGCTGAACCACCACTTGCTGTTATCATATTTGGATTAATGCCTAATTCTTTAACTTGTGATTTAATCCATCGCATACTGGAGTTAGCATCCTTTAAACTATCGATTATATTTGAACCATGTTCGCTGGTTATGCGGTATTCAACACAAATGGCAACGATGCCACGTGATGCGAAATAAGCACTTTGAGGATAGAATTGTTTTGGCGACCCTTAAATAAACCCTCCACTAAAGAAAAATACAATTGCAGGTTTTTTATTATCAATAGTATGGTCAGGAGGATTAAAAATATGAAGTGACAATGATGTTTCATCTACAGTTTTATAGACGGTAATTTTACTCGGAGTAATATCCGTTATCGCTTCTTGTGCAGTTGCATTTAAAACAGTCAAAAGGATAATAAATATAATTACTAAATGTTTTTTCATTTTTTGCCCCAAGGTTTATGACAATTATAGCAATTCAAAGGGGAGTGGTCAAAACAGGTATTCTTCATTCTTATTACAAGTAAAAAAATTAACCCCAATAATTGAATGGTATTAAAATTAGATATATTATTAAGCATTAGCTTAATTAGACTTTATTATATTCATTCATTTAAAAGAATGTATATAATAAAGGTATTAGAATAATTACTATTAAGGTACCTACTATTAGGTTAAGACCAGTTATTAAAGCCTTTTTCTCATCTTCAGTTTTATTTTCGTCAGTTCCAATATTTTTTTTGTCCTTATTAGTTGATTGAATTATCTGTTCAGATTTTTTTTTCCTATGAACATAAAATTCATAAGCGATAATGCCCATAAAGGAACCCATTAAACTAGATAGAACTAATATAAAATAGAAAATCTTTATAACAATTTCGTAAGCAGGCCACTGATAATTATAGGAAATATATACTAGAGATATTACTAACCCTGACAAAGTGAAATTTAAAAACTTTGGTACTTTGACAAAGGATAAGATAAAGGCAGTAATCATTGAAAGTAAGAATGAATAAGCTAGTCCCATTTTATAGTACCTAAAATTTAAACTCTAAAAATTAACCCGTAAATGCGTGTAGAGGAAATCGGCGTTGCTGTTTGTACCGACCGGATTTGTGGCATCGATGAAGTTGCCGCCCCAGAACCTTGAATAACCCACTAGGATTTCTGCGCGTTGTAGAATTCTATATTTTGCAGTGATGTCAAATTCCATACCGAGGTCAGTACCTGCTGCACCTGTTGGGTCCTGTCTGACATTGACACGGCTCGCGTTAAAGAATGCACCGCGGGCTTCTGCTAAGTTAAATTTATGAAGCTGCGTATCAATGGAAAGTTTCTTTGTCGGGTTTACCGTTGCGCGAACGCGAATTGATTTCAAGTTTTGACGCGCGGTAAAATCAATCAATCCCATCCAAGCATGTGCCGCCGGGAACAATTGAAAATAGGTGTCGTTAACACCGTCTGTCGGGTCACCGTCACCACTATGATAATCATAATGTGCCCAAATCGTCGGTTTCCACGTAACGTCCTTAAATTGATGGCCGATACCAACCACAAAGAATTCAGCATTAATATCGCCTGTACCAAAATCGCCGCGTTGAATGGCGCCTTCTGCTTCGAGCATGATGTCTTGAACGCTCCCTTTATAGCGGGCACCGATGGTGTAAATTTTATATGTGGTGCGAAGCGGGTCATCCTGATTTAAACGGTATACATATGTTTCAATATCTTGGTCGGATGCCGTATATTGTATGGATGCACCGTCAAAATCCCGATTATCATTGGTCGGGTCGGCTTGGTCCGCTAATACCCGACGTGGATTAACCGAGAATACATTTAAAGTTAAATTATCCCGGCTAATGGCCGCGCGAACACCATCAAAGGCGCGCCTTACGTTAACCCAGTTATTAACCGCAATTTGGCGACGCTGCCCGAATGTCATTTCCTGACGTCCGGCACGGACAAAGATTTTTGTGCCCTCAACATCAAAATTTAAATCGACAAACCCATTTAAAAGGTCATGTCTATTCACATCACTGCCCACGGGGGGGAGGTCCTCATCAAAAATGGACGCATCAAGAAATTCACCGTAAAAACGGATGTTTTTATTAATTTCAAGATTGGCGTATGCTTGAAACCGACTTAGGAAATAAGAGTTATCGCCGCCAATGCGTCTGCGGGCGCCGTTATTTTCATTATGATAACGCAGGCGATATTCACCACCTAAATCGAGCATTATAACATTGCCAAGGTCAATTCTTTTTAAACTATCACCGGCCTTGGTGAGAAAATCATCCTGACTGTCCGTATAGCAATCTTGGTCAAGGTAACTAAAATCATTATCAAACGATGTCATTTTATAAGGGTTAGCGGGTCTAACACATTCGGTTTCCTGATTATTTCCTTGCGCGCTTGCATTAAACGTTGCGGAAATTCCCCCAATTAAAATAACGGTAGAAGCAATTATTTTTTTCATAGTACCTACATTCAGTGATGTTATTTGTTTGATAATGTTATGATATAGCAATTAATTATTACTATTTCAAAGTTTTTAGGAATATCTCAAAGATACCTTAAAAATACATTAATAGATTAATGATTTTATGAGCTGTGTATTTTTGAGGTAAATAAAATAATTATAAACTTAAGGGCAGATAAACCGTAATGTTTTGATACGTCGTAATTTGAATTTCGGTGATTTATAAATGTTTTTTTATTGATAGAGATCAAGGGATATTTGTTGGTTAAATGTTAAAATAATAGCCAATCTCAACAAAAACTTGAAATGATAGGAGAGCAATATGTTTAATAATCCTTCCTTGGATACGCGTATCGCAATAGGCAAATCAGTTGGGCTTTTTATAGGTATTATTGGGTTTATAATATTACCCATGTTTTGGCCGGAAGTGCCGACAATGACTAAGTGGGGGTTCATGCTTTGGTATACAACCATGGGCGCATTTATTGGTGTGTTTGGTGTTTTTACTTGGCACCCAATCTTAAAATCACCAATGCCATGGTGGTTTCGCGCTCCTTGGATAGGCGCGTGGATGAATTTTATTCTTACATTATTTATATATAATGACCTTCAAATCATGATGTCGAATGTTTTTGCAACAAATAGCATTTTTAGTTCTCCGTTCTGGCTAACCGCTGAAGGCGCGATTGTTGGACTTATTATGGGTTATTTAGCACTCTTATAATTTGCCATCAAACTGCGTAGTGAATTGTTTTGAATAATGAGTGATCTTCCTGTTTGTTCAATTTCGTCAATTGTGGTGAGTGGTGCAATAAAATTTGCAATTACGTGTGATCGTATCATTGCGTTACACTGTAGTTCAGTAAAAGGTTCAAATGAGCTGTTCTCACGGTATATTACAAGAATTTGCTGCAGTGTTTCGTTGACAAGGTTTATCTGTTCGATACTACTTATGGCGTACGGCTCTGCCTCTTCAATTTCACCGTGTAGTTGATATAAATAAAATTGTTCAAGTTCCCTTTCAGCACGCGCTTCGTACCAAGCTTGTACCTGAAGGCCTAAGAAGATACCAACGATCACCACTATAACATCTAGACCGACGGCAAACCAGTTCTGCTCTTTTACGTGTTGCATAAACCTGCGCAGGATCATGGTGACACCTCCTTATGAATGATTGCCAATTCTTTGTCTAATGCATGGTGTAGGTCTACCAGGCTTTTGAATTGATTAGTGATAACACTATTATATGTACTATAACGAGCCGCATTGGCGACGAGGCTGTTCTTATAGTCGATTGTTTTGTCAGGTGTTGGAATTTTACAATGATTGCCCACTGCGGCATCGAGTTCATAACCACTGCTAATCGTTGTAAAGGTGTTTACATCAATAAATTCCGGAAACTTGGCAGCAAGATTGACTGCGTCTCCTCTTAACCCTGCAATAAATGTATTACTAAAGTTTTGGTTACTTTTATGAACAGCCATCAATCGACGAATAGATGGGTTTCAATAATTTGCGATCGCCCAGTTGATTCCAGCTCATCAATAGTGGTTACTGTTGATATAAAATTGGTGTGGATGTGCGAAACTATTATGGCATTGCATTGTATGTTACTGATTTCTACAAACTGTTCATTTTGATTGTATTGTTCACGAAGGCTTGCCAACACTTCAACCCGTCCGTTGATGTTAGGGAAATAATTTTTAAATTTTGTTTCAATCTGCTCAACTTCATCATGAAGGAGAGCCAGGTAAAAAGCTTCCTGCCTACGGTCTTCCAATGCCTCGTACCAAGTCTGCACCTGAAGGCCGAGAAATATGCCAACAATTACAATAAGCACTTCGACCAAAACTTGGAACCAGTCCTGTCGCCGAATAGCGGATACGAGTTTTTGTATAATCAATATACCCTCCCCTGTGTTTTATGTAATTTACATTAGATATATTGATTGGTCAAAAATCCAACGCGCGAATGACCGCTTTGGGTCGAAAGCGGTCATTCGACCGAAATAATAACGTTGAATAATAAAGCTGCTTTAATATTTTGGGGGTTAATGTTTTTAAGATTGCATCATTTACAATGCTATTGATACCAGCCAGCAATGGAATTGCGAATTGAATTGGTTTTTAATACTTCATGGGGGGCTTCTGTACTCATGAAAATTACCATGGTTCCTAATTCAGGTGAGATTAGGCATTCTTCCTGCGGTTCTGGTCCAAGGTATAGTTTTAACTCACCATGATCTGCTACTTTCCAAAACTCGTTTAAAAAAAGAACCAATGAAACTTTACGGTTATTAGCACCAGAAAAAGCATCTAAATGTTTTTGATAGAAACCACCTTTATCAAATCGTGCATAATGACTTTCAAGTGAGGTTAGCCCCAAGTATAGTTTGCGGTTAATTTCCATGCGGAGCGTTTCCATCCAGGAAATCCATTGGTGGTTAGTTGGTGTATCGTCATCGATCCATGCTATTTTGTCATTGCGTATATTTTGGTTTTGATGAAAGTCGGCCGATCTTCCAATACCCGCGCTATGATAAGGGGTGTTATTTTCGCATTTGACGTGGTCAAATAATAAATTTAATAGAGTTTTGGGTAGCGCATTACGCTGAACACTATAAGATTTTTTTGAGAGATCATCACAAATATTAGTTAAAAGTACCGATTGCCGTTGGTTTTCAATCGTGGTTTGATTTTTATTTGCATGAAGCATCGCTTATCCTGACATTGTATATTGTTATGACAACAATGCTCAGTCAGAGCGAAATTGAAAATTGGTAGATAACAGCAAAATTACTGTGTATGTGATAATACTCTAAATAGGGGGGAGTGTATATGCTTCTTTGGGGTGCTTTTGGTCAATTGAAAAAACACTCTATTAATATACGTGTGTTCCTTGCCAATTTGAGAGATTAATTTATGATCCTTATAAATATTGAACCAGCAAGACATTCAATTCAAAATGAGCATCATAAAGGTTCTAAGACTGATATTAAAAGGGAGGCATAATTGAAGACATATATTTATTGTACAATGCAAATTCACGATCCGGAAACCTATAGTAAATATACGGCCTTAACACCGGATACTTTGAAAAAATATGGTGGTGTGTTTTTAACGAGGGGCGACGCAACTGAGGTATTAGAAGGAGAAGAATTTAAAGACAGGATGGTATTGTTAGAATTCCCGTCTCGGGAAGCTGCAGAAAACTGGTATAACTGCGAGGAATATCAATCCGCGTCAAAATATCGACGTCAATCATCAGTCGGAAAAATGGTTATTCAAGAAGCGCGTGGTGTGACGGATAATCCTGATCCGCTTTTATAATAATTTTAATGGGCTTTTATTTGGGGTTGAAGGAAAGTTAAATGGAGAAAAAGCGTGCACCATTTGCAAAATGGATGGGCAATTCGAACGAGATAACACGTTTGTTCTTAAAGGCCGGGCAAATTCCAGATATGATAAACCTTGCAGGGGGCCTTCCTGAGGCGAGCGTTTATCCCGCGTCTGAACTTGCGGATATTGCCAAGCAAGTCATTAATAAAAACCCCGAGGAAACATTGGGTTATTGCCCAATCGAAGGATTGCCTACATTAAGGGACGCGATCGCGAAAAAATTTTCAAAAGGAAATTTGAAACTTAGCCGAGAAAATATCCTGATCGTCACGGGGGCCATGCAATCATTGGATTTGGTTGGTAAAGTGCTCCTTGATGATGGCGCGCGCATCGCCGTTCAGGATCCAACTTATCTTGGGGCACTCGATGCTTGGCGACCACGACATCCAACTTTGGTACCAATGAATATTCATGGTCATAATTTCAACCCTGCGTCGCTGCTTGAAAATACGCAATTTGCGTATACGGTGCCCAATTTTTCAAACCCGACGGGCAGTTTGGTATCAAAAGAATGTCGTCAGCAACTGGTTGATACATCAAATGATTGTGGCACGTGGCTTGTCGAAGATGATCCATATGGCGTGCTTTATTACGATAGTGATCCCATTCCCAGTATGCTTGAACTGTCAGCCGACGAAAATAACGATTGTTATGAGGGCAATGTCATTTACATGGGCACACTATCGAAAGAGATCGCCCCTGGCCTTAGATTAGGATGGGTAATTGCCGCGCCAGAAATGATCAACGCATTGGCGACAGCAAAGCAAGGATCAGATTTATGCACAAGTGGATTAAGCCAACAAATAACACTCGAAGCAATCAATAACGGTTTAATGGAAAAGATTTTACCAAATATATTAGCCATTTATAAATCGCGGCGCGACGGCTTATGTGCGGCGATGGAGGCATATTTAACACCCTATTTCACATGGGAAAAACCAGTTGGTGGTATGTTTGTGTGGGCAATCGCAAAAGATCCGAAATTGAATACGGATATTTTATTAGAATATGCATTAGATCACGGCGTGTGCGTGACCCCGTCCAGCGTTTTTGATCCAAATGGAGAATACCGAAAAGCCATCCGTATCAATTTTACGCATAACCCGCTAGAAACTCTGGAGCAAGGGATTAAGCGCCTTGCCAAGGCAACAGAGCAACTGAAATTGTAAATTTATGTAATTTGCAATTATTCCAGATTGTTGGATTGAAAACGTTCAGTTTTTTGCTAACGATAACTTAAATATAAGTATTTTTCTTCTAATCTTTTTCCAATTAGATAGAATCCAATTCCCCCTAACTGAATAGGTATAACCATGTATAAAAAGATTCCTAATATGCCAGTATTATCAAAATTAGGGTCTATTATTAAATTTAATGCCACCAAATTATACCACCCACTAGTTAACAAAATTATTGATGCACTAGTAATAATGAGAAAATATATAAAGGATTTAAATAAAATTGATTTATCATTTAAATTGCTGTCTTTTTATAATGATTTTCCTTTCATTAAGGAAATTCTATAAATTATTATACCTATTGTTAGTATCAGAAGTAATAAAATTAAAGGCTCGAAATTAATATTTTGCGGAGTCTTTTCATTTGAAAATTTTTCGTAGGTTGTAACAAGAATTAAAAGGCTCATAACGATTGCTTGCGTTAAGCCGAAATATTTAAATAGAGAACTTATTATTTTATCTTTAGAAATAGTCATAACGATCCTCAAAACTAAGCATGAGATAATCATAACAGTTTTATGAGGACGAACAAATAAGAATAAATTGAGAAAATGAAATCAGATATTTTAAATTCTGTCATCTTCAAAAATAACTAAAGTGCTTTTCGGAACGTCAGGTTGATGCGTTTGTCACCCGTTAGGGGGTGATGGCCCAAATCCAGTTTCTTGACGCCGTGATAAAGGCGGCGGGCGGGGCCGCCGAAGATAAGTAGGTCACCTGAATGTAGTGGGATATTGAGCGGTTTGCCGCCGCGTGTTTCGCCGAAAATTTGGAAAATGGCGCTAACGCCTAATGACACGGAAACAATGGGCTGGGTAAAATCAACTTCGTCTTGATCGATGTGGGCGGTTAATCTGATATTTGGCTCGTAGCGGTTGATGAAACAGCTATCGGCGCGAAAATTATTAAAGCCTGCCTTTTTCGCGGCGTTCGTGATGATTCTATGGATATGTTCCGGGATGTCTGGCCAGTTTTTTCCTGTGACGGGATTGCTCATTTCATAACGGTAACCACGATGATCGGAATACCAACCGCATTGTCCCATGCTTGATCCAGCAACATTTATTTTTTTACCGCCAGGGGTCACCATGTGGCGAAACGGAATTTCTTCGGTGACACTTTTAACCGTATCCATAAAGACATTCTCATCCACATAGGACCGGAACAGGAAAACGCCGGGGGCGAGCTCCTCCATTTCAGGGGCAATGTTATCGAACAGATCATTTTGCATGGTTTTATCTTAATTTACGCTAGATTCTGAAACAAGTTCAGAATGACATATAAAGTTTGCTGTAAAATTTCCTCACCCTGAACTTGATCAGGTTCTGGAGATTACATACTTTATTTTGCATCGTGCAATATAATTCCTAATGTATGCCGTTTTCCGCTTGTGACTTTGCTGACGCCGTGGCGTAATTTGGCCCTATAATAACCGCGCTTTCCGAGTTTTGGAAACTCATTTACTGCAAAAATGATGGCTTCGCCTTGTTTTAAATTTTGAACATGGGCAACTGACTGCATTCGTGGGCGTTGTTCAATCAAGGTAAATTCTCCGCCGGTATAATCATTTTCATCGGATAGCATGATGGCCGCCTGATAGGGGAAATGAATGTCGCCATATAAATCCTGATGCAGCGTATTAAAATCATCAGGCCCATATTTCAAAATAAGCGGCGTAGGGCGGTGCTGATCATGCCGATGACAAATATCAAGATAATCTGCATGATTTTCAGGATAAATGGTTTCAATATTTAGTCGCGTGGCCCATTCTTTGGCAACCGGTTTAAGGTTGTCATAAAAATAGGTACGTAGTTTGCTGATTAAATCGGGGAGTGGGTACGCATAATACTTATATTCGCCGCGGCCAAAGTTATAACGTTGCATATTGATGATGCTGCGGTAAATGTCTTGATCATAGGCGCTCATTAATTCTTCGCAACTTTCGCGTGAAAGAACATTAGGTAATTTCACGAACCCATTTAAAAGAAATGTGTTTTCCAGTTCGTCTTTATCTAAATGTGCTTGCATGTTTATATAATCCTTCCTAATGTTTTGTTATAATAAAACATGAAGACATGCGGGTCCAATATCCGAAAGTTGTTTTCTAAGTAAAAAGAGACGGGAACAAGAAATGCAAGTGGGGAAACTAAGCGGCTATTTTGCTTTTGGTTTTTTATTGGCATCGTGCGGTGAAGAAGCACCGACGGCCAAAGAATGTCTTGCGGCCGATATGGTTATTCATAACACGCTTATTTATACGGCGGATGATGATAATTGGACGGCTGAGGCGGCGGCGTCACTGGGCGATAAAATTATTTTTGTCGGATCGAATGCAGACGCCGAAAAATATATGTGTGGCAACGCAGAAATACTCGATATGTCGGGTAAATTTGTTTATGCGGGACTGACGGACGGTCATCAGCATTTGGCGCGTATGGGTGCGCGGGAAATGACCATTGATCTTGGTGGGATGGGATCGCTTAAAGAAACGGTTGATGCGTTAAAAGCATGGGCTGATGATGTGCCTGATGGTGGTTGGGTGCTTGGTTCCGGATGGATTGAACGGGACTGGACAGACGAGAAAAGGTTTTTAAATAAAACTGACGTTGATGCCTTTACCGCGAATAAGCCGCTTTATATCCCTCGGTCTGATAATAGTTCGGCGCTTGTGAATAGTAAGGCGCTTGAATTGCTTGGTGTGACGAAAGAAACGCCGGATCCATTTGGTGGTGCGTTTGAGCGTGATAAAAATGGTGAACCCACGGGGTATATCGTTGGGGAAGCGATGAATTTGTTTGAGCCGCTACTTCCAACGGGCGAAGATTTGAATTTCGTTAAAGAAAGTCTTCAAAAAGGATGGATTGGAACGTCGAGCATGGCTGGACCGCCATTCATGATAGCGCGCAATTTGATAATGATACCAATATGTTAAAAGAGCTTCACGCAGAAGGAAAGATGAAGCACCGGGTTTTTGCGTCCGCAAATATAAGATTTAGAGATAAAAGACTTGCTGAAGGTGTCTATGATAGTGGGGATCATATGTACCAGCTAGCGGCGATTAAGCTATATATCGATGGCACGCTTGGCTCAAGAAGTGCGGCACTACTTGCAAATTATAATGATGCGGATCATCCGGGTTATATTTCCTTCGAACGTGAAGAGCTTTACCCGACGATGGTGGCGGCGCTTAAGGCAGGTTTTCAAATTCAAACCCATGCTATTGGGGATAAGGCAAATCGTTTGATCCTTGATTGGTATCAGGAAGCCATGCTTGAAGTCCCACGTGAAGAATGGGGTAATCCAGACCCAAGATGGCGCATGGAACATGCGCAGCTTATGAACCCAGCCGATTTTCCAAGATTTAAAGAAATTGGAATTTTACCAAGTATGCAGCCAAGCCATGCGATTGGGGACCTTCATTATGCGGAGGAACGTATCGGATTAGAGCGGCTTCAATGGGCATACGCATGGCGGACAATGATTGATCATGGCAATATCATTATCGGTGGAACGGACGCACCGGCCGAAAGAGGCAACCCAAGAATAGAATTTTATGCCGCAGTAGCCCGTAAGGATTTAAATGGGTTTAGTGCTGAAGGGTGGAACCCTGATTTATCAGTAACACGTGAAGAAGCACTGAAAATGTTTACCGTTTGGCCCGCTTACGGCGCCTTTCAAGAAGATATCAAAGGAATGGTGAAGGTTGGTTATCTTGCTGATTTTACCGTTTTTGATAAAGACATCATGACCATAACGGATAATGAAATTCCGTTGGTCCAAAATCAAATGACAATCGTCGGAGGAAAAATTGTTTTTAAAAAATAAATTATTACTAAGCGCAGCCTGTTTAACGCTCGTTGCATGTGGTCAATCAGATGACAATGCGGGAATGGCCGCGTCGACAGAAGAATGTGTGGCTGCAAATATGGTAATCCATAATACAACCATTTATACGGCTGATGATGATAATTGGACGGCGGAAGCGGTTGCGACATTAGGCGATAAAATTATTTACGTGGGTGATAACGCGGGCGCCGAAAAATATATGTGCGGCGATGCAGAAATCATGGATATGAACGGTAAATATGTTTATGCCGGCTTCACGGACGGTCATCAACATGTTGAGGGTATTGGAAAACGTCCAAAGACATTGAGTTTGTTTGGAATTGGAACTTTAAAAGAAACGGTTGATGCCATTAAGGCGTTTTCTGATGCTAATGTTGCTGATGGTGATTGGGTTCAAGGTCGCGGATGGATTGAACGCGAATGGACTGATGAAGAGCGTTTTTTAACCAGACATGATGTTGATCCGTTTACGGCAAATAAGCCTCTGTTTATGCCGCGTGCTGATGGCGTGTCGGCGCTGGTAAATTCAAAGGCACTCGAGCTGGCGGGTGTAACAAAAGATACCCCAGACCCAAAAGGTGGAAAATTTGAACGTGATCCAGATGGCACACCAAATGGTTATGTGCTTGCGACAGCGATGAACATGTTCCGCGCCATTATTCCAAAGGAAACACGTGAATATAAAAAAGACAGCTTGATGCAGGGTATGTATGAAAATGCAAAGTTGGGTTGGACCAATACGCAAGATGCGGGCATGCCATATGAAAGCATCGAAATTATGAAAGAAATCCATGCGGAAGGTAAAATGTCAACCCGCATCTATGCAGCGGCCAATGTAATGGAGGCATGGACACTTATCGAACGCGGCCGGGAAGTGACCGATGATAATATGTTCGACCTAAGGGGGATTAAGGTTTATATCGATGGTACGCTCGGGTCTCGCGGTGCGGCGCTTCTCGCAGATTATGAAGATGCAAGCCATAATGGATTTATGAACAGAACAACCAAAGAAGAACTTGAACCAATTTTACGTGAAGCGCTGCGCAAAGGATTGCAAGTTGAAACGCATACAATCGGTGACCGCGCGGTGCGTTCATTGCTTGATTGGTACGAAGAAGCGTTTAACGATGTGCCAAAAGAGGAATGGGCTGTTGCTAATCCGCGCTGGAGATTAGAACATGCACAAATTATCCCTGCGGTTGATCAGGAAAGGTTTGTATCCCTTGGTGTAATTCCGTCAATGCAGCCAAGCCATGGTATCGGTGACCTTAATTTTGCGCCGGATAGATTAGGTGAAGATAGACTTGCTTATTCCTATCCATGGCAATCACTTGTTGATTTAGGATTGAAAATCGTTGGCGGATCAGATGCACCCGTTGAGCTGGGTGATCCGAGAATTGAATTTTATGCGGCGGTTGCCCGTAAACGTCTTGATGGGACATCAGGTGAAGGATGGCATCCTGAACTTGCAGTGAGCCGCGAAACAGCCCTTAAAATGTTTACAATTTGGCCAGCGCATGGTGCGTTTCAAGAAGATATCAGAGGTTCAGTAGAGGTTGGGAAATATGCTGACTTTACAATTCTTGATAAAGATTGGCTTAAGGTTCCAGAAGCTAAGATTTTGACTTCAGAGAATTTAATGACCATAGTGGGGGGTAAGATTACTTATGAAAAATAAGTAAAACTCCAATCATAAGGGAGCAATTATGTTTTCTTGGGTCAAGCCGATAATCTTAGTACTCGTGATCCTTTCGCCCGTTATTTATTATTTCGAGGTGAAAAGGCAAGGAAGGTGGGATGTTACCCACCTTCAAGATATGGTGAGCGGGTTATTGGTAGGAATGTATTAAAAATAACTAGAGTAGAATGTTATGAAAAAACAATTACTTATTGTCGTTGGGCTTGCGCTTGCGGGTTATATTATCTTTTTTTATCGTCAGGCTGATGGTGTTGATCAGGTAAGGGCGGATTTGGTTATTCATAATACAACCATTTATACCGCCAATGATGATCAATGGACGGCGGAAGCCGCCGCGATCAAAGATGACAAAATTATTTTTGTCGGGTCAAATGATGATGTAGTAAATTATATCGGTGAGCAGACAGACGTTAAGGATATGCAAGGAAATACGGTTTTACCGGGACTTATTGATGCGCATGTTCATATAAAATGGATTGGTCAGCGCGAAGATGGGCTTAATTTACAAGGCATTGATGATTTAACACAAACGGTCGATAAAATTCGCGAGCGGGTAATGGCATCCCCAGAAGGGGAATGGGTTGTCGGTGTTGGATGGATTGAAAAGAAATGGAGAGAAGGTCGGTTTCTTCATAAAGATGATCTTGATCCCTTTAGTCCAAATAATCCAGTGGTTGCAAACCGTGCGGGCGAACATTCAATTGTTGCCAATTCAAAAGCACTGGAAATTGCAGGAATTACACGTGACACCCCCGATCCTGATGGAGGGCAGATTTTAAAAGACGAAAATGGCGAACCAACAGGAATGTTGATCGATAATGCCATGGAACTGGTGCGATCAAAAATCCCGGTACCGAGCAGAGAGCAGGATAAGAAATCATTGCAATCCGGATTTGATTTTATGTCACGCATGGGCTGGACCCAAGTTCAGCAGGCTGGCGGGACATATGATGATATTGATATTATTAAAGAAATTCATTCAGAAGGAAATTTAAAAACCAGCATTTATTATGCGATGATGATGGGCGAAGAGGCGGCAAAATTAATTGAACGCGGACCGGAAATATCAGAAGACCGCATGATTGATATCAAAGGCATTAAATATTTTGCCGATGGCGCACTTGGTTCACGTGGTGCAGCGCTTCTTGAGCCATATGATGATGCAGAAGGTAAAGGGCTTCAGCTTATTAACCGGGAAGAGGCACTACCAGTTTATATCGCCGCTTTAAAGAAAGGCATACAAATTGAAACTCATGCAATCGGTGATTATGCAAATCGGTTTGTACTTGATTTATATGAAGAAGCTTTTAACGCAGTACCGGTAGAGGAACGCATGGATGCAGATCCGAGATGGCGCATTGAACATGCGCAGATTATCCATCCAGATGATCAAAAACGTTATAAAGAACTAGATATTATTGCGGTTGTAGAAGCATCAACGGTGAAAGGTGACCTTTATTTTGCCCCAGACCGAATTGGTTCTGAACGTCTTAAATATGCGTATCTTTGGGAAAGTTTAATTGACCAAGGGATCCGTTTTACGGCAGGAACCGATGCCCCGGTTGAAGTTGGTGATCCACGGGTTGAATTCTTTTCACTGGTGCAGCGCACAGATTTTAACGGCTTTTGTACGAGGGACTGGCACATCGAAGAACGACTTAGCCATGAACAGGCGTTAAAAACAATGACAACCTGGGCGGCGCGTGCCGCATTCCAAGAAGATATTCGCGGTACCATTGAAGTTGGTAAAAAAGCAGATTTCAGCATATTCGACAGGGACTGGATGACGATCGAGCCAATTGAAATAATGGACAGCCAAACAGTGATGACAATTGTTGATGGTAAGGTGAGTTATCAAAGATAATTTATATAACGACAACTTTCGGAACGATTGGTTCTTTTGATTTTTATAGAATGCTCCTATTATTAACTTAATCAGGAGCATTTTATGTTTAACGATGAAATATGTTTAAAAGCAATTGAAGCCCGAGATAAAGCATTCGACGGCAAATTTTACTATGGTGTGATAACAACTGGCGTTTATTGTAAACCGTCTTGTTCGTCGCGTCCGGCATTGCCAGAAAATATGCGATTTTTTGAAACTTGTGACGAAGCAGAGCGCCAAGATTTAAGACCATGTAAGAAGTGCAACCCACGTGACCATAATGGTCTTGTTGATGTGGCCGATTATATTGAGCGGCACGCCGACGAGAAAATAACACTTGATGATTTATCAGAAGTAAGCGGATTAAGCCCACATCATATTCAAAGAAAATTTAAAGCTGCTTATGGCGTTAGTCCCAAAGAATATCAAAACGGATTAAGGTTGGAGCGATTAAAAACATCCTTAAAAGAAGGCGATGATATCAGTGGCGCCATTTATGAAGCCGGATATGGGTCGTCAAGCCGTGTTTATGAACAAATTGATGGTCGCATAGGCATGACGCCAAAAGCGTACCGTGAAGGCGGAAAAGGCGAAGAAATATCATATGCTATTCGTAAATGTTCACTAGGTCTTATCATAATGGCGGCAACCGACCGTGGTGTTTGTATGATCCATTTTGGGGACAAGCGAGACGAGTTAATTAACCAGCTTAAAAGTGAATATCCGAATGCAGCATTGGTTGAAACACCACCAAGCAGTGACGACCACTTAAATGAATGGATAGAAGCCTTTGAGCGCCATATTAGCCATGGAGCAGCAAGACCCGATATTCCGCTACATTTAAACGGAACTGCTTTTCAAATTAAAGTATGGCGGTTTTTAATGAGTGTTAAGCCTGGCGAAGTATTAAGTTATAAGGAACAAGCCGAACGCATGGGGATACCGAAAGCAGTACGCGCTGTTGCCAGTGCAAACGCAAGAAATAATATCGGTGTTTTGGTTCCCTGTCATAGAATATTACGTGGTGATGGTAGTCTCGGTGGATTTAGATGGCGACTTGACCGCAAGCGAGCGCTTATAGATACTGAGCGTAGAATGGTCAAATAATAGGAACAAAAAAATGGTCGAAGTAAAACCGTTAAATAAAGATCAATATGATGTTTGGTATCCATTATGGCAAGGGTACCTCACATTTTATGAAACCAGTTTACCTGATGAAATAACGAAAAATAACTGGGAACGATTTTTTGATGAGAATAAACCAGTAGGCTGCTTAGGGGCTTATAAAGATGGGAAATTAGTAGGCTTCGTTCATTATATTTTCCATCCGACGAATTGGTCTTTAACAAACAAATGTTACTTGCAAGATTTGTTTGCTGATCCTAATGTCCGTGGTGAAGGGATTGGACGTAAACTTATTGAAGCGGTTTATGCGCTGGCAAAGGATGCTGATTGTGAACAGGTCTATTGGATGACACAAAACCATAATAAGACGGCAAGACTGCTTTATGATAGAATTGCTGATGATAATGGGTTTATGGTTTATGAAAAGGATCTTTAGACGATTACTCTAAGCAATCACTCTGTTTTCGGGCAGGGTAATGGTGGCAGTAGTCCCCATTTTGACTTTACTTGATAATTTCAACGATCCCTCATGAAGTTCGACCAAGTTTTTCACTATCGCTAGACCCAGGCCTGTACCTTCTTCGTTTAACTCGTGATTGCTTTGACTTTGTTTTAATACATCATCAAGTCGGTCCTCCGGAATGCCGATGCCATTATCAATGATATCAATTTCAATGTTCCCATTTTCTTTTTCGGTTACTTGGCATTTAACAGTGCCGCCTTCATTGGTAAACTTAATGGCATTTGTGAATAAATTCATAAATACGCGTGTCATACCATGTTGATCGCCTTTGATGTTTATTACAGGATCAATTTTATAATAAACTTCGATGTTCTTTTCTTTTGCTTTTGGCAGAACCATTTTAATTGCATCATTAATACAATCATTTAATGAAAATTGATCACCCTTTAGGGCCCATTTACCGGATTCTATTTTTGATAAGTCAAGAATATCGTTAATTACTGTTGTTAAATGTTCACCGCTATTTTTGATATCATTTAAATATTCCTTATGCTTTGGATTGGTTAGTTCACCGCCAATACCAACGAGCATTACATCAGAAAAACCCATAATGGCATTTAGTGGTGTTCTGATTTCATGGGACATATTGGCAAGAAATGCTGATTTTGCCATATTTGCAGCATCGGCTTTTTGTTGTGCTTCTTTTAATTTTGAATTCCATACCACGAAAAAGAGAATGACTAAACCTGAGGCAAAGACGATTTGCCAAACTATAATATAATCAATTTCCGATTGAGCTGTTAGTCCGACCCAGGTCCTTGATATAACGGTTTTTTCCTCAGTCGTTATCGAATTAAGGGCTTTGTGAAACGCGCTTTGTAAAAGCGAAAGATCCTTACGAATACCAAAACCGTTCTCACTTTGGTATCCGGTTTCTCCAACAATAGTAATATTTGATAATGTTTGATCCGTAATATAATAGTTTGACACAGGAATACTTCCGACTGTTGCGTCTACTTCTCCTGTTGAAACCAGTCTTAATGCTTCAGGGATTGAATTTACTTTTATGATTTCAATTTCTGGATAATCGCTTTCGATTTTAGAAGTCACGTCAAAACCGCGAACTTGTGCAATGCGTTTACCGTTTAACGCATCAAAATTACCATAAATTTCACCACCTTGACGAGTAAAGATCATTTGCGAAACATTAATTATGCTATCAGTAAATGCTAAAAACTCTTTTCGTTCTTCTGTTTCTCTTAAAACAGGCATGACATGAGCATTTTAGTTTTTGATGGCTTCAAAGCCCTCTTCAAGTGTTTTATTGCCAATCCATTCAAATTTAACGTTTAATTTCTTTGCTATTAGATTTAAATAATCACCCGTTATTCCTTCTATTTCATTATCTTCATTTAGGAAAATCAAAGGGGGTAGTTCAGGATCAAACGCCAGTTTGATTGTGTTGTTGTTTGATAGCCATTGTTTTTCTTCTATGGTCAAACCAATATCATTTTGCGCATTGTTGCAATTTTGGCTTGCCATTTAATTGAAATGGCTTGCTGCTCGGTATTAGTGATTTCAGCAAGGGCCTTATTAATGATGTCTATCAGAGTTTTGTTTTCTTTTAAAACGCCAAAATGATGACGCGCATTTTCCATTTCTTTAAATAGTCCTGCCCGATAACTTCTAATCCCGGAATAAAATTTTCATTAATGACATAATTGAGAAAGACTAAATTCCCGGTTAAAACATCAATTTCGGATGTGGCAAGACCTCTTAATGCATCGGTGATTTTATCATATTCAACATAATTTAGATCAGGATAAAATTCTTTATAATTTTTTAGTGATTGTAAAGCTTGAGACAACACCGATTTTTCGATTTTTTAAATCTTCTATACTGTTAATGCGTGGTGATACAACTCTTCCAAAATTAACAATCGGCATGGTAAGATAGGGCGGTGAAAATAACCCATATTGATCTCTCTCTGCATCACGATTAGCACTATGTAGAAGTTGAAATTCTCCGTACTTGAAGCTTTCAATGACATCTTCCCATTTACCTTGTTTTTCAAACTTAAATTTTAATCCTGTTTTTTCTGAAATTAAATTTAGATAATCAACAGCAATACCCTGTTGGTTTCCGTTTTTCATAAAACTAAAGGGTTCTGTATTAATTTGGTTCGAAACGGTAACGACTGGATTGTCGCTTATCCATTTATCTTCTTCAGGAGAAAGATGAATTTTTTTATTTTCTGTAATAACTGATGAAGCTTGCCATTTTTCTGAAATGGCTATAAATTCGCGACCAGAAACCATTCGCATCGCTTTTGATAAAATATCGATGAGTATTTGATTTTCTTTTAAAGCCCCTAGACGATGATCAATGTTATTTGTTGGAAGTTAAGTTGTTTCGCCCGCGATAGAAATATTTGGGATAAAAAACTTTAAAACTGAATAATTAATAGTAACGAGATTGCCTGAATAGACATCAATTTGCGATAATGACAGAGCAAAAAGCGCATCTTTGATGGTATCAAACTCCACATATTCTAGATCCGGGAACAATGTTCTGTAATCTTTCGAGATGACAAACCCTTTAACGACGCCGACTTTTTTTCCAAGCAAATCAGCTCCAGTATTGATTGGCTCTGTGCCAATGGGGCTGGCATTGACAAGCGGCATATCAAGATAAGGATCAGTAAATGTCATGTATTTGGAACGCTCATCGCTATAGGCGGTGCTATGAAAAACATCAATTTCACCGCGCCGGAGCATCTCCATCATCTCATTCCATGTGGCTACGGGTGGAATTTCGACCTCTAGACCAACTTTACTGGCTAAAAGGTTTATATAATCAATGGCTAGGTCCTCAACATTTCCATTATTGTTGGCAGTAAAAGGAGCAATATCAGAAGGGTTTGCAATGCGTATAACAGGATTTTCAGCAATCCATGCGATTTCATCGGGTGTTAATTTAACATCAGAGCTCTGTGCATATAAGGGGTTTGAGGCCGAAAAAATAACCAGAATACTAGCCAAAAATGCCAGCATTAATTTAGAAAAATATTTCTTGGGGTTATCTTTATTCACATTTGCCCTATACAGTTTAAATATCTCAATACTGAATATTAACTTAAATAGGTTAACAATCGCTTAGTAAATAAGGGTTTTTAAGAGCTTAATTAGCGTGTTTATTTAAAAATTCTCTAATAGTAGCAATTACCATATCTTTCGCTTCACCAAGAATGGCGTGTCCGGCATTTGGTACAACGACATTTTCAGCGATCGGCACCATATCAGCAAATTTTTTGCATGACTTTGGTGCAGCTTCGTCATATTCACCGCAGATCATAAGAACGGGCACTTCAACCGTATGAAGTTTAGGGCTGATGTCATAATCTTTAAGAGTGCCATTGGCGGTAAATTCGCTTGGTCCCCACATGGTGCGGTACATGGTTCTGTTTCCGCTTTTCGAATCTTTGCGAAAGCCATAATCAACACATTCACCATGACACATATGTTGATCATAAAAAGCATCTTCAGCTTCGCGGTATTCGGGGTCGTCGAATGTACCGGCTGCTTCGTGTGTATTAATGGCGTCTTGATATTTTTGCGGTAACATCGTAATCCATTCTCGGTTATCAGCAACCCATTGCGGCGTTGAAATGAGGGGGCTTCCGAAAATGGCGGCTTTTAACCCTTTTTCATTTTTTACGGCATATTCCGCAGATAAAGTGCCGCCCCAACTGTGGCCCGCGATAATTACTTCATCAAGATTAAGAGCTTCGCGTATCTGACTGATTTCTTTAACAAAATGTTCAACGGTCCATGTTGATTGATCATTAATATCATCAACAAATTTCGCGGACATACCATTACCCAATTGATCATATAGAATGACAGGATATGTATCCGCGAGTTCAACATAAGGCATTAATCCGCGGTGTGTTCCACCAGGGCCGCCATGCATTACAATAATGGCGGGTTTTTTGCCAAGGTGTTCCATACCATTCATGCGGTACCAAAGTTTACCACCGTCAACTTGAATATATCCTGATTGATCAGGATCTTCGTGTGCATTTACACCTTGTGATAGGGTAATAAAAGCAAACATGAGAATGAGGCGTAGAAAGTTCATGACAAAAGCATTTTTATTTGTTTAAGTGTTTCTATATTCAATTAAGACCATATTTTATTTGATTGCAATAGTGAGCGAGAAGAATGAGCAAAAAATTTACCCACAGAATAGCCACCATGGATGATGAACCAGCAATTCGTGATTTAATGCAACGGGCAATTTATGAATTACAGAAAGATTTTTTAGACGAAAAGCAGCTTGCCGCCGCCCATGAACATATGGGACTTGATTATACATTAATCAAAGACGGTACATATTTTGTTATACTCCATGGCGAAGGCACAGATGATGAGACAATCGTCGGATGCGGCGGTTGGGGTAAAAGAGCCACACTTTATGGTGGTAGCCATTCATCAGGCAGAAGTGATGCACTTTTAGATCCTAAAACGGACCGCGCACGAATTCGAGCCATGTATTGTCATCCCGACTGGGCAAGAAATGGTATTGGAAGTTATATTATGGATACGGCCGAACAAGCTGCAAAGGATGCGGGATTTACGAAAATGATGTTGGGGTCAACATTAGCCGGACGCCCATTATATGAGCATTACGGATATAAAGTGGTGAAAGAGGAAGTTGATGTCAGTGAGAATGGAGTAGAAGTTCCAGTTCTTACCATGGAAAAGGATTTTTAATGGTCCATTACACCGACCGAACAATTCACTTAACGGATATCGTGTTTCCAAAAAATATTAATCATCATGAAACATTGTTTGGTGGCGCGGCCCTTAGTTATATGGATAAAGTTGCCTTTATAGCAGCGACACGGTTTGGCAGATGTCATTTTGTGACAGCATCATGTGATAATATTGATTTTGAAAAACCTGCTTTTAAAGGGAATATTGTTGATTTCGCAGCGACAGTTGTCAATGCGGGCAGGCGGGCTTTAAAAGTTGAGGTGGTGATGATGGCAGAGGATATGTTAACGGGAGAGCAAGTGATTTGTACGCGCGGTACGTTCAATATGGTTGCTGTGCCCGCAAAAGGTGAAAAAGAAATTGGTAATTTACCTTTATCCGGCCTAAAAATGGCTGAGAAATCCTTTGCGGATCTAAATGCGGATCAAAGGCTTGTGGAATTGGTTTTTGCAGACGACACAAACCACCATGGAACTCTTTTTGGGGGGCATGGGTTATCATTAATGGCAAAAGCGGGATTTATTACCGCAACACGCCATTGCCGTTCGGTGATGGTTCTTGCATCACTAGATAAAACTAATTTTAAAGCCCCAATTCAAATTGGTGAAATTGTTGATTTAAGTGCAAAAGTAATCCGCGTTGGAAATAAGTCTTTGACCGTTAATGTTAAAATGTGGGGTGAGGGACTATTAACAGGGGAAAGAAATTTCTGCGCGGACAGTGATTTTATAATGGTAGCGGTTGATGAATACGGAAATTCAAAAAAAATATGCCAGTAAGCTTTTTAATTCGATAGTTGATCATTATACAGTCGAGTAGAAAGATAAATTTTTATATTTGAAATCATTAATTTACGAGCAGGCCGCATTAAATCCAAAAATTGGTGAAATTGAGTAGAGCCTCAAATTGGGTTAATTAAGTTACGTCAGTAAAAACCGAAGTGGTACCCCCATCAGATTAGGAATTGAGAGAAAGATGCCCGGATACTTTGGACTTTATGTTAATTGCAGTACTACCGTAATTAACGATGCCAAACATATTTACGGCGATAAATTTCAATGTGATGGAAATCGCGGGTTAATGTTTAAGTCTGATGATCAATTACCTGAAAAAGAAATCCGCCATATCATCGATATTATTCTTTGTTATCATATTAATAAGATGTAATTAGCTTTAAAATATAAAGTTATATAAAGTTATTTAATAACAATTGCTTAGAGAAAAAACTTCGTTTGCAAAAATTCATTTTACGTTTTATACTTATCCTTAGGAGTTTACGATGGGAATGATAAATACGAATAGACGGTCTCAGTGTGCAATTTCAACGGGACTGGATTTTTATGGCGATAAATGGACATTATTGATCATTAGGGACATGATTAAAGGGAAGTCACGTTTTAAGGAATTCGAAGAAAGTGATGAAGGTATTCCGACAAATATTCTTTCAAGCCGTTTAAAAAAATTAGAAGAGCAAGGGTTTATAAAAAAAGAACCTTATCAATTAAAACCAAAGAGATTTCAATATACGCTCCTTGATAAAGGACGTGATTTAATTCCGATTATGCAATCAATGTCGAAATGGTCAATTAAATATGGGGACGATGTTAAATCGCCACCACCAGCCTTTTTTGAAATAAAAGTTTAAAATTCAATTCCTTTTGCGTCACAAATGAAGGCAAGCAAAGGTGAGGCAGCATCAAATGTTTTTGCGACTTCATCAAGAAAATCAGCGGACTGTGTTCTTTTGAAATCCTTTTCTTCTTTCATTGCGAAAAAGCTTTTTCTTTTGATATCTTCGATATATTTATGATCGCCATCATATCCCCGTGGTGGACGTTTTAAGCCATCGCCATGAAGTTCGCCAAAGGTATTAATGATATGGACGTTTTCAATAACGGCTTGCCATTTTTTAGGGTAATAACAAATTCGGTCACGTATATCGCCAAGGGTGCCGCTTTCCGGCAACCAAATACCACCGCCATAAAAGATACTGTCTTTTTTAAGATTAAGATAAAAGCCGGGCGCATGGGCGTTTTTACCAAGTTTATGACGAAATTGTATGCCTGCGTTTTCTTTATATGGGTTTTTATTTTTTGAAAAACGGGCATCACGATAAATACGGAACATTGAACCGCCGCTTTTTTTCGGAATTGCGGTATAATGCGGCGATATTTCCTTTAACCGTTCCCCCATGTCAACAATGAAATCCATGCATGGTGTGACAACATCTGCTTCATAGCGGGGTTTGTTTTTAGTAAACCATTCGCGGTTATTATTTTCTTTTATTTCATCAAAAAATTGCCAAAATTCGGGCTTAAAACCCTTAAAATAAGACATTTATTACTCCGCATTTATTCCAAAGTCTAATGGATCTTTAACGATGATACTGAAATCACCAAAGTTATACGTTCTTCGGTTACGTCCCTGTTCGAATGGTGTGGTTGGGTTTATGACCGCCATGGTCGCGGCTCTTAGCTCATCTAGATAACTGGCTGGTTGCATGGTTTCATTGTGGCCGGGCATAAGGTAATCAACATCATTTCGGTATCCGAACATAATTTGCGAGGTAATAAAGAAATCCTCTAAACTAGTGGTTTCAGAATAAACATAAATTGGGGCAGGGTAGAATGTATCACCGGTGAACATCATCCGGTTTGCTTTATCAACTAATATAACACTATCTGGGGAATGGCCGGGCGTAAAAATCACCTGAATTTCGCGACTGCCTATATCAATTATTTCACCGTCATTGACAAATTTATCGATTTCATAGGCTTTGCTTTCATATTTTGTAATGTCGAATTCTTCGGGTAAGTTTTTCCAAATGGTATCCATTGTCATGCTGCTGCCAATATCAGCATTACTATGCCCTTTTGCGTTTCCTGCTGTATAAGGTGTATCCAATCCGTAAATAGTTTCAAATTGGTAATTGCTGCTTACGTGATCATAGTGACTGTGGGTATTCATTACAATAATGGGTAGGTTGGTAAGTTGATCAACAACTGACTTAAGATCACCAACCCCTTGTAACGTGTCGACAAGCAGTGCGTTATCTGAACCTAGCAATAAATAACTTATCGCCTCTTGCCATTGGAAAGGTTCATAAATGGCATATGTGTTGTCTGTGACTTTGTAAACTTCAAACCAGCTATTTCCCACATCAACTTTTTCAAATTGTGACCAGCTTTCCCGCGGTAAGGCGTCATGCCATTTAGGTTCAGCTGGGGCTTCTGGCTGCTTGTCGCAGGAGCTCATGAAAAGGATGGAGAATAATGTTAGCGCGATTTTTTTGATCATAATATAGCCTTTTTAAGGTGAGCTCTTAAATCTTCTTTTTCCAATTTTGTAATATCAATGGAAAGCATTTTTTCAATTCGTTCATTTAAAACGGAAAACACTTTATTGAAATTGTCTTCCATATTACCGAATTTGGTTGAAGGGTCGTCCATGCCCCAATGGACGTGTACGGATTTTCCGACATATGTCGGGCATTTCTCTTTTAATACTTTGTTACAAAGCGTTATGACGATATCCGCGCCCCACGTATCAAAGGTGTTCCATGATTTTCTTACTAGGTTTACAGAACTAAAGTGATTATCTTTTAAGACACGATGAGCAACAACATGAATGTCATCACCAGGTTTGCTTCCGCCACTTGCTGCTTTGATACCCATATGAGCATATTTTCGAGTAATAGATTCCGCAATAATACTGCGTCCCATATTATTTGTGCTTAAATATAATATTTTCATTTTATTCTGGTGGATCTTTCACAAGAGCGGCAAAACCATCAAATTCATACCTGCGGCGTGCTTCCTGTTTTTCAAATGGAGTATTTGGATCGCGCATTGCTTCAAATGCTTTATACAATTCCCCCAAAAAGTTTGGATTTGCAACAATTTCTCCATGACCGGGAAGGATATATTTAACATCATTTTCCATTTCAGCCATTTTCTTTGCTGATGTAATATAGTCTTTGAAATCTGCATCACTTCTATGGGCCCAAAGTGTTGATGGATAAAATGTGTCGCCAGTTGATAATAATCCAGCCGCGCGATCAAAAAATAACATGCCGTCAGGTGTATGTCCTGGTGTAAAGATCACTTCGATTTCGCGACCGCCAAGATCAATTTTTTCACTGTCTTTTAAATACTTGGTAATTTTGAATGATTTACTTTCATATTTTTCAAATGAAAACCCTTCTGGTAGTGGGCCGCTAACGGCAGAGGGTTGGAGGGCATTTTGCCATGTGCTTTTGGGATGGCCACTTGAATTCTTTTTTGTAAATTCATGATCACGGCCATAGACCGTATCAAATAAATAATTATTGCTGACGTGGTCATAATGAGTGTGTGAATTGGCGACTATGATCGGAAGGTTTGTGATCGCATCAACGGCATCTTTAATGTTACCAAATCCCATTCCTGTATCAATTAATAATGCTTTTTCCGTTCCTACAAAAAGATAAGAAACCGTTTCTTGCCAATGTTTTGGTGCAAGTATAGCATAGGTATTTTCATTAATTTGATAAGGTACATACCAACCGTACGACGTGGCCTTTTCACCAAGATCAAGGATTTTGAAATTTTCCTTATCATATTCATCGGCAAATGATGAGAATGCCACTATTGTCATTACTAAAAATATAAGTGGTTTAAGCATTGAATAATTCTTTCAGATATTTTTGAATATTACGGTTTTTAGTCTAACAGTATTTTGTTCTGCGGCTCAAGCTCTATTAAGTAATATTTTCATTGGTTTACCTTAATGTTTATGTCATATATATTAACCATGAATTTTAAGAACTAATGAAGGGTTTTTTATATGCTCACTCTATTGCTTCCTCTTGTGATTGGCGGGTTAATGGCTTCTGCGGTCAGCACGCAAGCACAGGATATTTTGGAAAAGAAATCTGATGATCCGCTTGTGCAAGCGGCATACGCGAAAACGGCAACCCCGTCTGGTGTACCTTACCGTGAAAAAGATATGGGCGCTAATAGTGAAGATTGGTTTAAAGGTGATCTTGAAGTTGCAAATATAGTTTTTGCGTCATCACCTCTAGAAGAAAGTTCTTATAGTTGGCGTGGTCGCCGTGAAGGGTTCATGGGTAATTACGCTAAGGCAGTTGATATATTCACCCAAGGATTAGAATTATTCCCCTGAAAGTTATGCGCTTTATCGTTACCGAGGGTTTCATCTGGTGAGAAATTATCAATTCGAAGAGGGATTAATTGATCTTCGCCGTGCGGAAGAACTTATTGAAAATGTTGATGTGTCGCCAGTTCAAGAAGGCATTCCGAGTAAATCAAATTATAGCCCAAGTACATTTAAGAGAAATATTTATTTCTTCATTGCCGAGAGCAGCATGGCGACAGGCGATTATAATACTGTAATTGAATATATGGATAAGGCCTATGATGCCAATCAATTGCGAGATAAAGATGATTTCTTAGTATCGACAGCATTTTATAAATATATGGCGATGCGTAAATTAGGGCGCCATGATGAAGCCATCGAAATGGTGAAAGCCATTCCAAACGGATTGGATATTATTGATAACCACTCATATTATGACGCTATCATGTATTTAAAAGGACGCACAAGTCGCGAAAGATTTGAAGGACGCGCTGATAGTCTGGGTCGTTACGCAATGGCAATGGTTGATTTATTTGAAGATAATTCAGATGGTGCTAAAGAAAAATTCACGCAAGTAACCAATGATAATCCAAAAGGGTATTGGCTTGCGGAAGTGGAACTTTCAAAGCTTTAATACATATAACTAAAGGGGACATTCATGAAAAAATTACTGTTTATTGTTGCAGTGATAACGCTTAGTCACGGTGGGTTCGTATTTGCACAGAGCCATGATGATGTTATTAAAGCAGCCTATGCGAAAACCCATACACCAACGGGAAGAGAATTTCGCGTAACACGTTATAAAGAAAATACCCAAGCGAGGCTAGAGAAAGATCTTGAAATTGCGAAAGCAGTTATGGAAGAGGCGCCAGATCGGTCATCAAGTTATGAATGGCTTGGACGCAGATACGGATATCTAGGGATGTTACCAGAAGCGATTGAAGTGTTTTCAAATGGTCTTAAGAAATTTCCAGACAGTTATAAATTATATAGATATCGTGGCCGTCATTTAGCCCGAAATTATCAATGGGATCAGGCAATAAGCGATTATAGAAAAGCGTTAGAAATTTTGAAAGATCAGCCGGATACGTATGAACCGAACGGTATTGCCAATGAGCTTGATTTAACGATTTCAACGTTTAAACAAAATATTCCTTACTACCTTGGACAGACCAGTATGGCGACGGGTGATTATGAAACCGTTTTAAGCGGCATGGATGAAGCCATTAATGTTCCGGTTCGTTTTGCCTATATGGAAGAATTAATTCCGGTGACGCTCTGGAAATATTTAGCGCTTAGAAAGCTTGGCCGTCACGCTGATGCGGAAGAGGAGCTTAAAAAAGTTCCAGACGAATATGATTTAATTGAAAATGATCAATATCACCGCGCCGTCAATTATTTAAAAGGGAATTATACGCGCGAGGAGTTTTTAGAAATTGCCGATGTGATTGGCAAATATACGGTCGCAATGAAAGATTTATTCGATGGTGACGAGGAAAATGCGAGAAAGCTCTTTAATGAAACTACTGACAGCGGACCGCGCGGGTTTTGGCCATCAGAAGCAGAACTCATGATGCTTGATGGAAAATAATCTTTATAGAGTTTAACCCCCAGAAACGATTTCATTATATAGTTCGGGATCGGTAGCCCCTTCGGTTCCAAAGAGAAGTATGCGGCTTTGACTATCAATGCCGAGTGCTGACCTTAGTTTTTCTTTATCTTTTAGTTCCATAAGGGCGGCAACACCAGCGACGGCACTTTCGCCAGCTTCTATACCATCATCAACGCCAATCCCCATTGCCATTATACACATAGCTGGTTTTACATTGTCATCAGAAATGGTGACGAAATCATTAGCATTATTTTTTAAGATATTCCATCCAATGATGGATACTTCACCGCAAGAAAGGCCACCCATTAAGGTTTCTTGTTCAATGTGAACCATTTTGGGTCGTCCAATTTTTGCACTTTGATAAAGGCAGTCTGCGGTTTCGGGTTCCACGACAACAAACCGCGGACGATGTTCGCCCCATATTTTTCCTGCGTGAGCACAGATAGCGCCAGCCAAACCGCCAACACCACCTTGGATTAAAATGTGGGTGGGAAGTTCTTCTTCTTTTAATTGCTCACTTATCTCTTTTGTCATTACCGTGTAACCGGCCATGACATATTTTGGTACGTAAGTATAACCATCATAAGAGGTGTCGGAAATGATATGCCATTCATTTTCAATGGCATCACGTTTTACCTGAAGTAGGCTATCATCATAGTTTCCATCAACCCATGTGACTTCTGCACCAAGCAGTTCAACGGCGACGCCGCGGCTTTGACTTACGCCAGAATGCATATATATTTTGCATTTTATACCGCATTCATACGCCCCCCACGCAACTGAACGGCCATGATTGCCATCTGTCGCTGTTGCGACAATGAAATTCTTCAAATCATTGGTATATTTGCCGTCTTTTAAATCCTGATCGGTGATTTCAACACCGGGATATTTTGCGCTAAGATGCTCCTGTAATACATGGACGACTGCGTATGCCCCACCAAGTGATTTAAAGCTTTTTAGACCAAATCGTGTGCTTTCATCTTTATATAAGATTTGACCGACACCCATTTCGGCGGCTAATCCTTTTAAATCATGGAGCGGGGATGGTTCATAACCATCCCATTCTTTAATATGTTCATATGCTTCATCAAAAAGAGCGCTATCAAGAATATTATCCGTTTCCTGATAGTGGGCATTGTTTTTGAAATGATGCATAATAATGACTCGTTAAAAAGATGAACCGGGTTCTTTAAGAAACTCTATTTCTTCTTTACGTGATCGTCTACCTAATATTTTATTACGATGGGGTATCTGCCGAAACGATCAATGATTGCCTTATGTTTTAATTCATATTCATAATTGTTTTCAAGGCCTGGGGCACTGAATAATAGCTCTGCGGCTTTATGGATTTCGGCCGACTCGCTATGCATAAAGGGCATATAGAGAAAGGATTTTTGGGTATTGGTTAAGTCTTTATCAAAACCCTTATCAATCGCATTTTGTGCGATACACACGGCCAATGGATCGGTCGCAAAGGCTTGTTTTTTATCACGAAACATATTTCGTGGGAATTGATCAAGCACAATGACCTCGGCAAGGGCGGAAAGAGGGCTATACCGCCAATTAACGAGTTCGCCAACGGCAGCGCGCTTATAAATATCATGAAAATGTTTTTTGATTTCTTTATCTAAGTCAGTGTTTTTTATAAACCAGTCTTTAGGCGTTAATTCTTCGAACCAGAAATAAATGACATCATCTGCAGTGATATTTTTATGTTTCTTCGTCATTTCAACACCCTGGATCCACTTAATTTTTAATCCCATTAAAATTAATGAAGTTTATAAGGTAGAGTTGCCCATAAAAGATGTCAAATTATGTTTAGATTAAGGAGAATTACTCTTGTGGTTCGTTTTCTTTTTCTGCTTCTATATTCATTTCGCGCTGGATAATGGGTTTATTCAATCGTTTTCCAACGATGCACATGAATATCCCAGCAGGAAATGCAAGAATGGCAGAAATAAATTCGAAAATAACCTCACCAAGGCCATCGAAACCAACTTGAGAATAAATGAAATACGCATAGAAAGGACCAACACCGATTAAAAAGCTGCCAAAGGCCATCATTATCGAGCGTAGGAAACGGTAATTATAAACTTTTTGATCAAAATTTCTTAGCAATGTTTATTCATCCATCATTATGGTTTAAGGATTATATAATATAAGTGCGCACAAAATTGAAGAGAAAAGGAGTATTATTCCTTACTGACGCGTTTATCCAAATCTTCGATTGAATGCCATGCGGCTTCGATTGCGGCAAACATCCACCCTTGATGAAAAGGGGCCATGCAGTTTCCGGAAAAGAGGACGCGCTTCTCGCCCTCAATTAAAGGAGGCATTTTTCGTATAATATTGCGCCTTGACCAAGTTACCCATGCTGCAAGGGCGTATTTTTGTTTATGCCATGCCATTGAGATGCCTTTGCCGTTGAAATATTTGCGAAAATTATCCGGATGTATTTGTTCACCAATACCGAGGCTGGTTTCAATACGGTCAGCAATTGATTTATTGCCAAGCTTTATAGCGCCACCACGGCGCGCGTAAGATGTGAGTAACACGCCCGTTTTATTGCTGAAAAGTTCATTTGACGGATAACTGATAGTGCCGCTTTCTTCAAAGTCATTGGCTGTTATACCACCGTATATTTCTTCCTTCGTTTCCCAGAAACGTTCTGAGAATTGAAGGCCATTTTTCACAATTGGTGAAGACGATGGGGCGCGTAATCCATCGATAACATCGTCCCTGAAATCGGTTTTGATTTTATTTAATGTCGGAAAAACGAGACAGGAAATTGCATAATCACCAGTGATGGTTTTAACAGCACCCGATTTTGTATCTTGATAAGTAACTGTGACACTGTTTTCCGTTTGCTTAATTTCAGTAATTTCAGAATTAAGTTGAATGGTACCTTTTGGTAAGGTTGCCTCAATAGCACGTGGAATTTGATCCATGCCGCCTGATGGTTGGAACATCATTGGGGGATGATCGCGTTCTTCCTGATGGGCGCCAAGTTTTATATCAAGTAGTTCAGTAAGTTTATAAGGATCACCAAGTTTACCCATATCTGTGCCGACTGTTGGTGTATTTTCCCATCCACGGGCAAGATTTGCGCGGTAGTTGAGTTCACGGCGGTCAATAAGACCTGTTGATTTTAGATATTCAAGAAGGCGTTCTTGGTCTTCTTTGGTAAGACGTTGATCAAGGAAGCCATCATTAACGCATTTTGCAAGAAGTTCCGCAACATGACCAGCGCGGTCGGTATCAACATCGGATTGTCTTAATGATTTTCCGACAAGTGGGCCGTCACCTTTACTTTGATGATAATAGGCAGAGAAAGCTTTGTTTACAAAGGGTTCAAGGAGATGCCAAGGGTTTTACAGTAATAAATTGTTGAATGATGTTCAGGTGGAATACGCCATGGACCGACGTTCAAATATTGATTGTTTTCAAAGTCACAAACTTGACGTTCACCGCCGACGTCTTCTATTACTGTGCCGTTACGTGCAGACATGCAGCGTCCACCTGCATGATCTTTGGCTTCCAGTATTTTTACATCATACCTTTTTTAATCAACTCCATTGCGCAAACAAGACCAGAAATTCCAGCGCCAAGGATGAGTACTTTTTTGCCATTTCCATCAGCCGTCATTTTGGGTGGGGCGGTCATGGTTGATGTCATAGCACGGTCCCAGCCGGCCATGGTCGCCATCATTGCCGATGTTCCGGCGACCATTTCTATGCAGGTTAAAAAGTCACGCTTTGTGAAGATTGTATTGTCTGTCATTTGAAAACCCCTAATTTTGTTAAAAACATATTAGGGGTTTAAAATCATTTTTCAAGTGAGCTTTTAACTCTGTGCGATACGCTTATCCAAATCTTCGATGGCATACCAGGCACTTTCAATTGCGCCTACCATCCATCCTGTGTGTTGTGGCGCCATGCCGCCACCTGCGAACAGAACGCGTTTCTCACCTTTTAAAAGGGCAGGAAACTTGCGTCTGCGGTTGCGATTTGACCATCTTACCCAGCCAGCAAGAGCATATTTCTGCTTATGCCAAGCAAGGGAAATGGATTGTCCGTTATAGTATTTTCGGGCAAGTCCAGGATGGATTTTTTCCATGGCATCAAGACCTTGTTCATTGCGGTCTGCGATACTTTTATTGCCAAGAGTGATGCTATTACCGCGCTTCGCATATGAGGTAAGGATAACACCGCCCATATTACTATGAAGGTCGGATGACGGGTAGCTGATGTCTTCATGACCTGGTATATCGGTATGAGTGACGCCGCCGTAGATCATTTCATCTTCCCAAAATCGATGGCTAAACTGTTGACCAAGCTTAACAACAGGTGCGGCGGCCGGTGCTTTAAGTGCATCGACAACTACGTCGGAAAAGTCAGTATTGATTTTATTTAATAATGGGAAGGGAAGGCAGGAAATACAGTAATCTGCAGTTGCTGTCTCAACTTTACCCGTCTTAGTATCAGTAAAGGTGACGGTTACACCATCATCACTTTGCATAATATCAGTGATTTCGGCATTAAATCGGAATATGGTCTTTGGTAGGGCGCGTTCCATACCACGAGCAATTTGATCCATACCGCCTAATGGTTGGAACATAACGCCAGGATGGTCGGCATCTTCGTATTCGCCGCCAAACTTATAATCAAGCAGTTCTTTTAAGGCGAAAGGCTCAGAAAGATCGCCATCATCTATACCGATTTTTGGGTAACGTGAATAGCCACGTGCTTGATTTGCTTTATATTTCAAGTCTTTTGAATCAAGAAGGCCGGCTTCTTTGAGATAATCGACCAATTTATCTATGTCTTCTTGTTCTAATTTGTCATCAAGTGAACCATCCGCAGCACATTTTGCAAGTAGTTCATGGATGTGTCCTGCGCGATCTGTATCTGCTTCGACTTGTTTAATACTTTTATTTTTTAGTGTGCCTTCAGTTTTTTCAGAAAAGTAGTATGAATATATTGCTTTATTGACAAATACTTCAAGTGGTACATTAAGTGTCTTACAGTAATGTAAGACGGCGTGATGTTCAGCTGGAATACGCCAAGGACCCACATTTAAATATTGATTATTTTCAAACTGACATGTTTGTGTTTCGCCGCCGACATCTTGAATGACTGTCCCTTTTCGAGCTGATATACAGCGTCCACCAGGTGTGCTTTGTGCTTCTAATATCTTTACATCGTATCCCTTTTTGCGCATTTCGATAGCGCTTACCATTCCGGCAAGACCACCACCAAGAATTAGCAGGGATTTTCCATTGCCGTCAACGATTAGTGTCGGTGGCTTTTGCATTTGTCGCAGCTGCGCTCATTTCCCAGCCACGTAGAGCGGTCATAACGGCGGCTGTACCGCCAACCATTCCAACAGATTGTAAGAAATTACGTTTTGATATATTTTTTGAAGCCATAATTTATCCTTGAGCAATACGTTTATCAAGATCAGCAAGTGTTAGCCAAGCACCTTCGATCGCGCCAGCCATCCAACCGTCAAGAATTGGGGTAATACCGTTACCAGAGAAGAGAACGCGACGTTCGCCTTTTAACAAGATCGGAAGTTTATTCCTGCGGCCGCGTGCGGACCAACCAACCCATCCACCAAGTGAATATTTTTCCTTATGCCAAGCCATTGACATGGCTTTGCCATTGAAATGTTTACGGTAAAGACTCGGATGGACTTTTTCACCGCTCGCTAGTGCGAGCTCAATTCGGTCAGCGTTTGAAAGATTACTATTGGCGACGGCATTGGCCCCAAATTCATAATCACCTAGCAGAACACCGCCATTTGGACTATGAAGATCATTTGACGGATAAGAAATAATTCTGTTCCCCGGTATGTCAGTTTGCGTGACACCACCATAGATCATTTCATCTTTTTCCCAGAAACGGCGATCAAATTGTAAACCGATTTTATAAGCAGGAGCACTTCTTGGGCTTTTGATCGCATCAATCACTTCAGCAGTAAAATCATTTTCAATTTGATTTAAGACACCAAATGGAATGGTTGAGACACAATAATCAGCGCTGATGACTTCTTCTTTTCCGCTTTCAGTGTCAAAATAACTGACTTGTGCGGCGTTATCGGTTTGTTCAATTTTGGTGACATCTTTGTTGAATTTAATCATGTCGCGGGGCAGGGCTTCATACATGGCTTTGGCAATACGGTCCATGCCACCAACGGCTTGGAACATCACCGCAGGATGATCTGCTGTATCCCAACGAGCACCAACGCTGACTTTTAATAAATCGGAAAAATTATAAGGATCAGAATAGGTGCCAAAATTCATACCTGCACCCGGATAACTATCATAGCCACGTGCGCGTCCAGCAACATAATTAAGTTCTTTACGGTTTAGAAGACCAGTGTTTCTAAGATGTTCTAGCAGGTTATCACGATCTTCTGGTGTCATTTTATCATCAAGTGAGCCGTCAGAAGCACATTTTGTAAGCAGTTCATAAATGTTACCATGGCGATCAACATCTGCATGGCGATGACGGATGCGCTTTCCTTTAAAGGGGCCTTCAGCTTTTTCAGAATAAATGAAAGTTTGTGCGCTTTCATTAATCATGGGTTGAAGTTCCACATTTAATGTATGGCAGTAATGAAGTGTTGAATGATGTTCTTGTGCAATGCGCCAAGGGCCATGGTTTACATATTGATTGTTATCAAAATCACAAACCTGTTTTTCACCACCAATTTCATGGATAACCGTGCCTTTACGTGCGGATTGACAACGGCCACCAGCAAAAGAACGGGCTTCTAGAATCTCAACATCATAGCCTTTTTTGCTAAGTTCAATGCCCATAACCATTCCAGCTAATCCGGCACCAAGCACAATGATTTTTTTGCCCGAACCTTCAGACATCATTTTTGGCGGTTCTTTTTGATCAGAAGCAATGGATTTATCAAAAGCACCCATTGCCGCCAGCATTGCTGCTGAACCGCCCATTATGCCAAGTGATTGTAAAAAATCGCGTTTTGTTAATGAACCAAGTATATTATCGTTATTATCAGTCATAATATGCCCCATAAATCGGTAATGTTTTAAAATATGGGGCAGATTACAACTAAATGTTATAAAATAACAATATAAAATTGATATTTTTTTCGGAGCTTATCCTTGGCCAACACGCTTATCAAGTTCAGCCATTGTGTGCCATGCGGCTTCAATGGCGCCGACCATCCACCCGCTATGAACGGTTGAGATATTATTACCCGTAAAGAGTACTCTTTTTTCGCCTTTTAGGATAGTTGGCATTTGACGGCTTCTTTTACGGTTTGTCCATGTTACCCACCCACCAAGATGATATTTATGTCGGTGCCAGGCAATGCTCATGGCTTCACCGTTAAAGTTTTCCTTGAAATTGCTTGGATGAATTTTCTCACCGGCATTTAAGGCAAATTGCGTGCGATCTTTGATGCTTAAATTACTTAGTTTTGCGGCTTCACCGCCCCAAATGTAAGAACCAAGTAACACACCAGGTTTATTACTGTGCAAATCGGACGACGGGTAAGCCGTTAAACTGTGCCCCGGAATATTGGTTAATGAAGCGCCGCCATAAATCATGTCATCCTGTTCCCAGAAGCGGCGTTTCATTTGTAACCCTTGTTTAAATGCGGGCGTGCCAGCAGGGGATTTTAGCGAGTTTAAAAGATCCTTATTGAAATTATTTTTAATTTTTGTCACAACTGGAAATTGGATTGATGAAATACAATAATCACCAGTTGCGGTGCTTAATTCACCAGTTTCAGTATTTTTATAATCTATTTTTACACCATCATCGGTGTGTGTGATTTCTGTGACTTCTGAATTTAATTTCACAACCCCGTTTGGAAGGTTTTTATAGAGAGCCATGGCGATTTGATCCATGCCACCAACGGGTTGGAACATGACGACAGGATGATCTTCGTTTTCATTGCGGCGGCCAACGGGCATATTAAATATTTCCGTTAATGAATAAATGTCGGAATATTTACCAAAATCCATGCCTGCACCGGGATAATTGCTAAATCCGCGTATTTGATTTGGTCTATAGTTTAAGTCTTTGCGACTAAGTAGACCTGTATTCGCTAAATGTTCGATCAATCTTTCTTTGTCTTCTTGATTAATGACATCATCAAGGCTGCCTTTATTTATGGCTTTGGCGAGTAATTCTTCTACATGGCCTTCGCGGTCATAATCAACATCACCTTGACGGACAGGTACACCATTAAGCGCACCATCAATATTTTCAGCATAATAATAAGCCATGGGTGATTTATTAATTAATGGCTCAAGTTTTACACCCAATGTATGGCAGTAATGTAGGGTAGGGAGATGCTGTGCGGGAATGCGCCACGGGCCATAGTTGAAATATTGACCCTCTTTAAAATTACAGACTTGTTTTTCACCGTTTTCTTCTTGAATAACCGATCCTTTGCGTGCGGATTTACAGCGTCCGCCTACAAGATTTTCTGCTTCAAGGATTTCAACGTCATATCCTTTTTTGCTCATTTCAAGTGCGATAATCATTCCAGAAAGGCCCGCGCCCAATATAACAAGTTTTTTACCCTTACCATCACTGCTTAATTTTGGCGGCGCTTTTGATGTGGAGGCACTTGCGAGGTCCCATCCTTGCATGGCCGTAAAAACCGCAGCGGAACCACCAACCATACCAATGGACTTTAACAGCTGTCTTTTGCTGACTTTAATATCCTGATCTTGATGTGTTTTTATGATCGTCATTATAGTGCTCCTTAGAAATAATTGGGCGGAGCTTAACTGAGTTTTTATTTAATAGCCAGCGCTGATTTATACGCTTGTACAATTGTGATTTAGGTATAAAAAAGCCGGGTACTATTCCCGGCTTTACTTTAGGTATTTATTAGTTTTAAATCTTTGCGACGCGCTTATCAAATTCAGCAATCATATGCCATGCGCCTTCGATTGCGCCCGTCATCCAAGCACTATGATATGGTGAAACTCCACCACCAGAGAAGATAACGCGTTTTTCACCTTTAATGATATTTGGAACATGTTTTCTGCGTTGACGGTTACTGCGGTAACTTGATGCGCCACCAAGGGAATATTTATCCTTGTGCCAGCTCATTGAAATGGCTTGTCCATTGAAATGTTTTCTAAATTTACCCGGGTGTAGTTTTTCGCCACACATAAGCGCATGTTCAATACGTTCTGCGATTGTTGCATTGGATAGCTCAACACTTCCGCCACCAAATTTATAATTGGCAAGCATCACGTCACCTTGTTTACCGAACATATTCGATGACGGATAGGATGTTTGGAAATGACCGTCAATGTCTGAATAAGATGACCCACCATAAATCATTTCATCTTCTTCCCAGAAACGGCGTGTTAATTGCAATCCAATTTTATATGCAGGGGAGCTTGTTGCACTTTTAAGGGCATCTTTAATTTCATCACTGAAATTATTTTCAATACCGTTAAGAACAGAAAATGGAATGGTAGAAATGATATAATCCGCTTTGATTGTTGTGGTGCGACCATTTTTTGTGTTTTCATAGGTCACAACAACTTCATCATCATTATGTTGAATATTTGTGACTTCGGAATTAAATTTAATTGTACCGCGCTTAAGTGTTTTTTCCATCGCGAATGGGATTTGATCCATTCCACCTTTTGCTTGGAACATTACACCCGGATGATCTGCGGTAGCCCAACGTGTGCCAAGTTTAACTTTCAAGAGTTCTGCCATTTCAATGGGTTCTGAAAGCGCACCAGCATCAAGGGCGGTACCGGGGTAACTATCAAGATTATAACCACGTGCACGGTTTGCGCGGTAGTTTAATTCTTTACGGTCGAGTAGTCCCGTTGAAGTAAGATATTCAAGAAGACGTTCTTTATCTTCTGGGCCAAAATGATCATCCAATGCACCACTGTTCGCTGCTTTTGCAAGGAGTTCCTGAACATTACCAGCTCGGTCAACATCGACCTCAACTTGACGGATATGTTTTCCTTTTAGAGGGCCTTCAACTTTTTCACTATAATAATATGCATGAACGGATTTATTGACCATTGGTTCAAGTTCAACACCAAGTTCACGACAATAGTAAATCACTGCTCTATGTTCCGCAGGAATTCGCCATGGACCAATATTTAGATATTGACCATGTTCAAAGTTACATTCTTGGCGTTCGCCGCCAATTTCCTGA
The DNA here is from genome assembly GCA_002390425.1 of Kordiimonadaceae bacterium UBA4441. Lineage (GTDB taxonomy): Bacteria > Pseudomonadota > Alphaproteobacteria > Sphingomonadales > Emcibacteraceae > Pseudemcibacter. The sequence continues at coordinate 62,768 of DGPL01000038.1, forward strand.
ATGACTTTCCCTTTTCTTGCGGATTGTGCACGGCCACCGGCATGATCACGGGCTTCAATAATTTCAACTTTATAGCCCTTTTTACGCAGTTCCATGGCAGTCACAAGACCGGAAAGTCCCGCGCCAAGAATAACGACTTTTTTGCCTTTTCCTTCTGTTGAAAGCTCTGGCGGTTCTTCAAGGGCAGACGCATGCCCTATTTCAAGGCCAGTCATGGCCGTATATAGTGCTGCAGATCCCCCGATCATGCCGATTTTTTGAAGAAAGTCACGTTTGCTGATGCCAGCGAAATCATTAAGTTGATTAGTCATAAATTGTTCCCAAAATTAGTCCCGTATATTTTAGAAAACCCTTTAACACAATTGATATAACATAACAATAAAATTTTTGTAATTTTTTGTGATTAATATTGTTTAGGAGTTAGAGTGAAATTTCCATATGGATTTGATGCATTCCCGGACCCCAACCATTTTCAATTTCAGAGATGATTTTAGCACCATGTTTTTCAAAAAACTTGAAGGCCACATGACTGGTGGCGATTTGTATTGTTTTAATGTTTAACGCGGATGCTTGATTAAAAACATCCTGCATGATTTGGGTTCCTAACCCTAATCCTTGTGCCGAAGGATCAAGTAATATCCATTGAAGGCGGCAGTCTTTATTTTCTTTTTCATAAAGACCAAAAGCGCCGACGACATTGTCATTATGAATGCATACACGGTAGCCATCGGCATATTCTTCTAGAAATTCGATTAAATCATCGCGTTCATTGGGCGCAAAAAAATCAGGACAGTTCTTATCAAAAATAGAAAGGACGGCCGTTTTATCGGCCGCCCTATAAGAAATTATATTCATGGTATTAAATATTTGCTGCGCGTTTATCCAGTTCAGCAATTGTGATCCATGCACCTTCGATCGCGCCGGCCATCCAACCGGAAAGACGAGGGGAGATACAATCACCAGAGAAGAGAACGCGGTTTTGACCTTTAAGGATTGTTGGTAGCTTTTTAATGCTATCGCCGCGCCAGCTTGACCAACCGGATTTATTGTATTTTTCATCCTGCCATACTAGGCCGGCTGCTTTACCGTTGAAGTTTTCACGGTATTGACCCGGATGAACTTTTTCACCAATTGAAAGGGCATATTCAATTTTTTCATTCATTGACATGCCGCTGAAATTGGTTGAGAGACCACCAAAGAGGTATGAGCCCAGAATAACACCACCGTTAGTACCATGAAGATCAGCAGACGGATAGGCAATGTTACCGGCCATACTGGTTGTTGAGATACCACCATAAATCATGTCTTCTGTTTCCCAGAAACGATTTTTCATTTGAAGACCGAATTTTGCAACTTGGCTTGGTGCCGGCGTTTTCATTGCGTCAATAATATCAGCACTGAAATCATTGTCGATTTCTGTGACAACTGCGTAAGGAATAGTTGAAATTAAGAAATCACCCGTGGTTGTCATTTCCGCGCCGCTCATCGTGTCTTTATAATTGATGGAGACACCATTTTCAGATTGTGAAATTTTGGTGACTTCTTTGTTAAGTTTCATGATCCCTCTCGGAAGAGCATCACGAAGGGCGAATGAAATTTGATCCATGCCGCCTTTTGCTTGGAACATACAGGTTGGGTGATCCGATGTTAGTTCACGTGCGGCCATATTCATATTCAATAGATCACTTAATTCATATGGATCAGAAAGTGTACCGTAATTATCCCCGCCACCTTTATATGATGAGTAACCACGAATTTGGTTAGCTTGATATTCAAATGTTTCAGCATTAATTAAACCCATGCCTTTTAAATAGGTAAGAAGTTTTTCAATGTCTTCTGCGGTTAGCATATCATCTAGTGCACCACCAGCGGCACATTTTGCAAGAAGTTCAGCCACATGACCTTTACGGTCGGCTTCCAGATGTATTCTACGAACACGTTTATTGTTAAGAGGGCCTTCAATATTATCCGCATATAGATAACTTTGTGAGCTATGGTTTAGCATTACTTCAAGTTCAACACCGAGCGTACGGCAATAATGAAGCGTTGAATGATGCTGTCCTGGAATACGCCAAGCGCCGTGGTTTAAATACTGACCATGGTCGAAGTCACATGTGTGTGTTGTGCCGTCTGCATGGGTTATTTTTGTACCTTTACGTGAACAGCTTGTACGTCCGCCAGCGAAGTCACGGGCTTCAAGTAGTTCAACTTCGTATCCTTTTTTGCTTAGTTCAAGAGCAGAAACCATACCAGCAAGACCAGCACCAAGAATGACGACCTTCTTACCATTACCGCCTGTGTGTAACATTGGTGGTTCTTTTGCATCAGATGAAAGTGCATGTTGAAAACCGCTCATGGCTGTCATAACGGCCGCTGAGCCGCCGATCATACCGATGGTATGTAGAAAGTCTCGTTTTGTTATTATTTTATTATTTTGATCAGTCATTATCTGCTCCTCTATATTTAAGTTATAATATAACTACAATCATACATGGTTTGTCAAATTTAATTATCGCGGGGACTTGTCAGTTTTGCTGATACGCTGCTATGATCACATAAACACAAAATAACGGGAGAAAAAAAATGGATAGAAGACAGTTTCTAGCGGGGGCCGCTGCGCTGCCGATGATGGCAAGTTTACCAAATTTATCAATGGCTGAAGCACACGGGAAACCTTGGAATGGTAAGTCGCTTATATTTGATGCGATGGGTGAACTCCGTGATGTTTATGATAACAGCTTGGTTGAAGAAATGCTTGAAGCGGGCATGCGTTCAATTTGCATTACATTATGTGACCCTAAAGTACAGGAACAGGAAGCCTATGATCTTACGATGGAATGGGTTTTAAAATATAATGAATTCCTTGATCGTAAGAATCAATATTATATGCGTACAACAACGGTGAAGGATATTGCAAAAGCACGTGCGGAAGGGAAGATGGCTGTTTTCTATTTAACGCAGAATTCTACCCATTTCCGTCGCAACCTTGATAATGTAGATATCTTCTATAATTTGGGACTTAGATCATCACAAATTACTTATAACCATCAAAACTGGGCCGGGGCTGGTTGTGAAGAACCAAATGGTTCTGGATTGACCGTTTTTGGTCATGAACTTGTCGAAAAGATGAATGACATCGGCATGCTTGTGGATATCAGTCATTCAAACGAAGCCACGATGATGGATACGGTCGATGCATCGAAAGAGCCGATTATTATTTCCCATTCATGTTGTAAGGATTTATATGATCATCCCCGAAATGTACCTGATAGAATTATGAAACGGTGCGCTGAAAAAGGTGGTGTAATGGGTATCACGCAAATGCGCCCGTTTGTGACCACCGATCAAAATACACAAATTTATGTGGATCATATTATGCATGCGATCAATGTGATGGGAATTGATCATGTTTGTATCGGTTCTGATCGTGACCATAGGCGTTTAACTATGAGTGAAGAATATATCGCGGAGCTAATCCGGGAAGAAGGACACATCAATCCGGCTGAATACCCGCTTTATTTCGAAGATCTTAATGGCCCACGTCGCATGGAATGGATTTGGGACAACTTAGCCGCACGTGGTCTTTCAGAGGGGCAGCTTGAAAAAGTTATTGGGATTAATGTTTATAATTTATATGAGCAGATTATCGGGTAATTTCGATAACCACTGATTATTCATCATAATTTTAAAAGGCGTTCTTGATGGACGCCTTTTTTTCATTTAGGGTGGTGCCATAAAAATATATGGGAGAACACATTATGGATAGAAGAAAATTTTTAGCGGGCGCATCGGCCTTAACGGCAGCGGCTTCAATGCCAAGTTTTTCATTTGCACAGACGGCAAGTGATCCGAATTTTACACCGGCACTTGTTGGTAAACCATGGGATCCGGTTCGTAACGCCATGGTATTTGATGCCATGGGTGAAATCCGCGATACATTCACAGATGAACTCATTGAAGAAATTCTTTCGGCGGGTATGCGCGCGATTGCGGTAACTTGCGGTAATCCAAGACAGCAAAATCAATCGGTTGAACAGAATTATCAATCAGCGTTAGAGGAAATGCTGTGGTTTGACCGTCATATCGCAGAGAAATCAAAATATTATCTTAAAGCGACAAAAACTGCTGATATTGACCGCGCGCGCAAAGAAGGCAAGCTTGCGATTTTTTACTTAACGCAAAATTCGGAGCATTTTATGCATGATTTGGATAATGTGGATGCATTTTATGCAGTTGGTCAACGCGTTTGCCAATTAACTTACAACTACCAAAATATGGCGGGTTCAGGATGTATGGAGCGTCATGGATCTGGTATATCACGCTTTGGCGCGGAATTGATTGAAAAGCTCAACGAGCGGGAAATGATGATTGATTTAAGTCATGCGAATGTTCAAACGACACTTGATGCCATAGATATTTCTGAAAAACCAATCCAAATTTCACATACTTGTTGTTATGATGTTAGCCCGAACCCACGAGCAATGCCGGATGAGGTTCTGAAAAACCTCGCTGATAAGGGCGGTGTTGCCGGGATGACACAAATTAGGACCTTTATGACGTTAGAACGGTTTGGCATGGTTGGTATTTATTTCGATCATATTATGCATGCAATTAATGTGATGGGCATTGACCATGTTGGGGTTGGGTCGGACCGTGATCATCGCCGCCTTGAAGTGACGCCGGAATATCTTGATGAAATGCAGCGCGAGCAGGGGCCACTTTTTGATGTTCGCCGTGTACCTCTTTATTTCGAAGAGCTTAATTCGCCAAGACGCATGGAAGTGATTTGGGATGAGCTTATAAAACGTGGACTTTCTGAGGATGATGCAGAGAAAGTTACAGGGTTGAATTTCTATAATCATTATAAAAATTTGATTGGATAGCCAGTGTCGTAGCCATTTTTTAAAAGCAATGATGAGTTTATCACTGCTTTTTGTTTACATTGTCAACATTAATTGAGGGGCTAAATACCTAAAGGCACTGATAATTTCATAATAAATATTCCTCCAATTGATAATCATTATTATAAACCAAAAGCATTATCCAAATTTCATCTGAAAATCAAGTTAACAATACGTTCATTTTGTGGTCATTTTTCTAACGATTTGAAATGATTTCTTCTAACGTCTTTATATGACTTTTAAATGCCTTGCGTCCCTTGCTTGTAAGGCTAAGGCTGGTTCGCTGTCGGGTGCCAACTTTATGTTTGTGCTGTTTTAAATATCCTTCACCTTCTAATTTAGAAAGATGCTTTGAAAGCACAGAATCACTCACATTTAGATGATCACGCAATAATTGAAATTCGGCCATTTCGAGTGGGGCGAGAAAAGCGCAAATTTGTAATCGGTTTGGAGCATGGATGATAGGATCAAGCATCGTCGTTAATTTCCAGCTCGGCTTCTTTTATTATAGTGATATATTTTTCACGTTCTGATTTCGCGAGCATATAAACAATCGCACCAACTAAACCACCTCCCAATAAGGGTGTCCAGGTCATGCCAAGCTGCGCGGTTGTGTATCTGACGACCGCTGTTATCAGAAGGAAAAATAAGATAATTAGTAATAGTGCGGAAATCCCCATTTTTTTATTCGTTGTTAATAGTGGCGTGGCCCCCGTCTGTTGATGATGAATGGCAATCACAAGTCCAAGCCCAACAATAAGATATCCAGAATATTGAAAATATTCGGAACCATTTGTTGCGACGAGGCCGCCAACAATTAGGGCAATTGCTATACCAAACCATTTTTTGGGTAGGGCTGCTTTTAATGCGGCCGCTTCTGATTTTTTTGCTTCACTTAAAGCATC
>DGPL01000038.1:68659-78421 GCA_002390425.1 Kordiimonadaceae bacterium UBA4441
GGAAAAATGATGGGTCATAAAAGCTTATCAACAGTAACAGAACGTATATCCGGCCCCGCATCAAAAGCGTGGGATGTTGGTGACGAAGCCGCGCGCCGCATGTTAAAGGGGGCGGATATCATCCACCTTGGGGTTGGGGATCCGGATTTAGACACACCTAAGCCTGTTCGTGAAGCGCTCACAAAGGCGATTGAAGCCGGAAAAACCCATTATGCACCCATACCGGGGGAATATGCACTTAGAGATACGATCGCAAATCATGCATCGTGGCTTTATAATGCACCGGTTAAGGCAGAAAATGTCATTGTCTGTAATGGCGCACAAGGGGCTATATTCGCCACATTCCAATGTATCGCGGAAAAGGGGGATGAGGTGATCGTGCTTGAGCCTTATTATGCCACTTATCCGGCCGTTGTAACCGCAGGTGGTGCGACCATGGTGAGTGTGGAACTTGATCTTGAGGAAGATTATAAGCTTGATATAGAAAAGATAAAGGCGGCGGTAACGGATAAAACCAAAGCGATCATCATCAATTCACCGAGCAATCCAGCAGGGGCGGTGATTGACCGCATTGCCGTTAAGGAAATCGCAAAATTCTGTTATGACAATCAAATCTGGCTGGTTAGTGATGAAGTTTATTGGTCACATTGTTTTGAAGATGATCATATTTCCCCCTATGCGCACATTGAATATCGTGATTATATCATTGTAATTAATAGCTTATCCAAATCCCACGCCATGACAGGGTGGCGTATGGGTTGGGCCATTGGACCGGATCATTTCATTGCGGCCATGACCAATTATTCACAAGCGGCGCAGTTCGGTATCAATCAATTCGTACAAAATGCGGCGATTGCGGCACTTAAGGATAAAAGCACAACGGGTGAATTTAACGCCATCTTTAAAGGGCAGCGGGATGCCTTTTGTGAAGGGTTACGCCAAAGCAATCATTTAAGTTTTTCAAAACCTCGTGGCGGTATGTTTGTATTGCTCGATGTTTCCGCAAGCGGCCTAAACGGCGAAGAGTTCGCGTGGCGACTACTTGACGAAGAAAATGTCGCCGTAGTGCCGGGCTTTGGATTTGGTGAAGGTTTTTCACATACAATCCGCATCGGCTATTTATGCGATGAAGAAAAACTAAAAGAAGCCGCGAAACGGATTGTAAGGTTCACAGAAAAATTGGCGCATCAGGGTTAACTGACGCGCCATGATTTTTAAAAGTTTCTAAAATTACTGTGCGGCTTGGAGTTCTGCGGCGACCGCTTGAACTTCGTCTAGAACGCGAAGTAGGTTACCGCTCCAGAGTTTGCCGATTTGCTCTTCTGTGTAACCACGGCGGACAAGCTCGATCGTGACGTTATGGGTTTCAGAGGCATCGTTCCAGCCATAGATACCGCCACCACCATCAAAGTCGGAGCTGATACCCACATGGTCAAGGCCAATGAAATCAACCATATAATCAATATGATCAACAAAATCCTTTACATCCACAGGAGGGGCGACGCTGTATACTTCTGTTTCAAGTCTTGGCTCAGCCGCCTTTTGCATGGCGCGGTACTGTGCGATATAGGCATCGCGTTGGGCTTCAGGAAGGCCAAATGCATCACGCATGCTCATGAGTTCAAAGCCCATTTGATCAGCGACATCGGCATATAATTTATTACGTTCAGCGACCATTGCCGCATTTTTTTCTGCGTCAAGATAGCTTGCAAACGCAACCGTTTGAACTACGCCGCCTTTATCCTTAATCATCAAAAGAAGATCGTCTTCAAGGTTACGGCTAACTGTTTTGCTTAAATTTCTTGCAGATGAATGTGATGCAATTACGGGTGCTTTTGAAAGCTCGATGGCCTGTTTATTGGATTGGTATGATGGATGTGAGACATCAACCATTATGCCGTGCAGGTTCATAAGTGCCAGTGCTTCTTTACCAAGGTCACTTAGGCCGTTATAGAGGAAAGGTTCAGTCGGATTGCCGTTTTCATCAACGCGTTCCCCCGTGTTTGAATCGGCGAATTGACTATGGCCGTTATGGGCCAATGACATATAGCGGGCGCCAAGATCAGCGAATTTTTTAATGTTGGATAGATCGGTTCCAACAGGATAAGCATTTTCAATACCGATCATGGCCACTTTTTTACCAAGACCATCAATGCGGCGCACATCATCGGAAGTAAGCGCCAGTTCAATTTGATCCGGTGCTTTAACGGTAGTTAGCCAATGAATGGCGTTAAATTTTGCCATGGCGTTTTCATATGCGGCAGCGTAGCCTTCTTCGTTAAGTTCGCGTTGTCCGGTAAAGACGATGAAAAAAGCCACATCAAGACCACCCGCGACCATTTTCGGCAAGTTTACTTGTGAATCCGTATCTTGGGTGTAGTTAACCGCATCCGTAAAGTTTTTCACATTGATATCATCATGTGTATCAAGCGTAATAACCCGCTCATGAATGGCCATGGCGCGTTTGATTAAATCCGCATCATTTTCCATTGCGTTATCAGCGGCAGCACCAGCGGCCATTTCGGTGGCAGCGGCTGCTTGTTCATCGGTTTCGGTATTGGCGGTTTCATTTGCATTGTCACAGGCGCTTAAAATTAATACGCTGCTGAGCAATGCGGCTTTAAGCCCTATAGATTTTTTTAACATTTTTATCCCATCATTTTGCAATTTTAGTTGAAAATAATTTACTCAGCCATTAAAGGCTTGTCAATTAAAGGCTTGCCAATTAATGGTTTTCAGTAAGTTTTGCTATAACGTTACAAAGATTATTCATGGCTATGGGATCTTGATCCCCATTGTTGCCAGCTTACGCTTCTACCGGGGTAGGCGATATTGTTAAATGGCCATTTTTCCTTAAGCCATGATTTGAGTGTTTCTTCAAATTCATTAAATAAGTGCTGCTTGTCATTGGATAACCAATAATAAACTTCGGTGTCCGTGTTATCACGATTGCTTGGTTCAATATAAATGCACCCGATGCATTTTGTTTTATCTGTGTTTAAGACGGTATAGGCGAAGGCCGCACGTGCCATGAATTCTTTTTCATGTGTAATAAGATCATTAAGGTTATCGGCAAGCGTCATATCATCCGCGGGCCATTCATCATTTTCAGCAAAGATTGTGCGCAAATTTACGCGACTTGACATAACGGCTTGATAATCAAGTTCAGTGATGCTTGGCTCTAACATTTGAAGAATAAAGTGATCGTGAATTAGGCCGTCGGGCACAATAAAGTCATCAGGAACAAAAGGCGTCGTCATTATTTGGTATAGGCTCTGATTTCAGTTTCGTGGGTCATGTTAACGGGCAGGGATACACTGCGCAGGATGCTGCGTTCATGTTTACCAAGTTCCGGTCCAAGAATGCGAATAATCATTGCCGATGTTGCTTCAGCGACCATTTCAACGTGGGGGTAATCATCGGGTGCAGTTGTCATGACCACAACATTATGTAAGCCACCAAGATTATTAAGGTCACCACCTATCGCAAGGCGAATACGGTTTAATGCTTGGATAACAGTCAGTTCAGCGGCGTAAAGCATATGTTCCGCGGGTGTGTCATTTGTAATGGTTCCGGTGATCCAGGTTCCTTCTGGGGTATATGCGGCAGAGGCGGTGATATAAATTTCCTTATCAACGACGACTGATGGTTCATAAGGACCAAATACGGGAGGAAGTTCCGGCATTCCATCTTTAAAGCCGAGACGTTCAAGTTCAATATTTAAACGGTCATCGATTGTTGTTTCGGTAACGGTTTCCATCGTTGTTTGTTCAGAACAAGCGGCAAGAAATAATAAAGATATGGCAAATAATTTTTTCATCATTTTAAATAAACCAACATTTCAATTTGGAAGGTTTGATTGCCCGCAGTGGTGGCTTGACCTTCTGCATGGCGGGTGTGTGATCCGGCGGTGTCACCAAAAACACGCAGCATCATTGTCGAGCAGCTGTTAGACGCAGGGATATAATCAAAATATTTTTTAACCGTTAGCGTTTTATAACGAATATTGGCGATTTTACGAATGTTACTTAAATCACCACCTGCCGCCATTTTAAGTTGATTAATTGATGCGGCACAAGCCAAGGCCGATGCATGAACTACGTCTTCCGTGGTGACATCGGTTGGCACATGCCCTTGTAAAATGCTGCCGTCAGGGGCAAGGGCACTTGTTGGTTCCGTGCGAATAAGGTTTTCCGTAATGGTAAAGCCAGGCTCCACATCAGGATATTCACCATTTTCAAACCCAAGATTAATGAGTTCCGCCATAAAAGCGGCATCAATGGTTTCCTTATCACGAAAACCATCCGATTGCGCGTTAGCGTTAAACGATGTAATCGCGAAAACAATCAGCGCAATCGAAATTTGAATAAATTTAGCTTTCATTTAGTTAGTCTTTATTTCCACGAGCGGCATCGACGCTCCAAATCCCGCTACCACGCGAAGAAATATAAAGCATAGCAAAACAGAACATTACGGAAAGCTCACCACGGTTAACAATTGGCAGCATAAGTTCAATAAATGAATTGGTGCTGTCCGCTGGTGGATAAAAGGCTTTGCTGCCATATGCCATCCAATAAGCCACTGCCATCATGCCCGATGATAAAAAGGCAGCAGGGCGAGAATAAAATCCGATGAAAGTGAGCAATCCACCAAAAGTGAGTATTGGCATACCGATATAGGCCATAAACCAAGGCGCATTTTCCATGCCACGTGCCATTGGCCAACTAAGGATGTAATTAGTGCCGTGGAACATAAATAGAAAGCCAGTTACTATTCTAAGTAACGCATAGCATTGTGGTTCTAAATTTTTTATGAAATTCATTTTTTTTCTCTCTTTTATTGAAGTCCCAAAAGCACTTTCGCATAAAATAAACGCTATGGCAAATTCAGGATTATTTTCCAATAAACGAGGGAGAAGTAGAGTTTTGTTATTTACCCGCGTTTTCGCCTATATATCGGCTTATACGGTCAAATAATTCTTTCATTTCAACACCGGTTTCAGGGAGTTCTTCGGTCGGCATATCAAGATGATTTATAGGAATTTCCTGCTTATATTGCTCAAATATAGGTCTTACCATTTCATAGGCGTAATTTGGTATACGGCGATTTTTACGAAATTCTGCAATTGGAATTTCGGCTTCGATAACGCCGTCTTTATCACGCACTGCTTCAATTGTTGTGGTTGTAATTTCGCGGTCCGGATAAAGGCGTTTGATTTTACGCGGTTTCCAGAATTTTTTTACAACCTTTCCTTCGCGATTGATGACAGCATTGATGCTTAGAATATGATTTGGCCAATCGTCATCAGTTACATATGTTCCGAAGATTACATAGGTGTCACATGATTTTGCAATTTCGCCAAGTCTGTCACTTTCTTTACCCGGGACTTGTATGGTGAAAGGAAGTTTTTCCGTGCGAGTGCCTGATGAATAACCGGTTAGGGGAATTCATGAAATAATAGAAAGTCAGGTTTTTTGCCTGTTGTACAGGCTTGATCCGCTAGGCTTTCCATATGTTTAAGGTTTGCCTCTAATCCTTCTTCGATTGATGGGAAGTCGGAAAGTGAGTTAACGCCACTTTGGATGACTTTTAAAACGACCACATCTTTTTCAAGGGGGATTGTTGGATATGTTCCGTCAGCGCGCACCAATTCCGGAATTGCGGGCATCTCATCTTGTGCCTTTGTTTCTTCAATAACTTTCTCATCATTGAAATTTTACCCCAATATAAATGCGCCACCCACAAGTAGGGCTCCAAGTATTAACGTTGATTTTTTCATGATTTATTCCTCTCTCATTATTTAGAATATGAAGCGATTAGGCGAGGGGCAATGATATTTGTCATATTAAATTATTGATCAAACCCTTGAAAATGCTCGTTTGCGATGAAATGTATTTTTCTTGCGATGAGTGGTCGCAGGGACATCTTGTTCGCCGTCGTATCATGTTTATCTGTAGTAAAGAGCAGCAATAATGCGGCTCTAAGATAAACTTAAAAAGGAAAACCTTATGAATACTTATGATTTTATGGACTTATTAAAAGACAAAGGTCATGTTCCGGAAATCATTGAAGAAGAACTTTCAATAATTGAGGATTTTGAAAATAGCATTAATGAAGTTGTAGATTTTTTTGAGGCGCAGGCTTCTGATTATGACTTCCTCGATTTATTGCAAGATAAGGGATATGGCCGAAATCCTATCGCAAGTAATGATAACGCAGCGGTTTATGCCGTCGCGGGATAATCGTTAAACATTAAACCTATTTGTGATGGCCTCTTTGAAGGCCATCAGGGCGGGGCTTAGCCATTTTTGATGGTGAACTATGGTTTGAAGTTTTATTTGCCTGTTAAATCGTTCTGAAACATGGATTGGTTTAATGATATTCTCAAAAATATCATCTTTAACAGCCATCCGAGGTAAAAAAGAAATTCCCATATTGTTTTTCACGCATTCTTTAATGGCTTCGGCATTATCAAACCACATAATAGGGTTTAATGAGTGTCCTTTTTCAAGCATTGCTTTTGTTAGGACCGCGCGATAACCGCATGTAGGTTCAGTCGTTATGAAATTCTCACCTTTTAAATCATCTAGCAATACAACCTGTTCCCCCATGGGGTGCTCATTGCTGCAGATGAAAATAATTTCTTCCTTTTTTTGAACAGCAATGTCTAGGTCGTTATCTTGAAACTCTTCTTCCATTACGATCATAAGATCAATGTTACCGTTTTTTAATTCTTCTATCGCTTTTTTAGTGCCAAGATGTGCTTCAAGTTTAAAATTAACTTTAGGGTGTTTTTCTCGAAAATCTTCAAGTAGTGCAGGGAGCAAATAGACACAAATGCTGTTAGGGGCATAGATGTTTAAATCTCCGCTTATTTCATCGCCTATTTTTAAACTGGAAATAAACTCATCTTCGATATTCATAAAACGATTTGCGTATTCAAGGACATTTTTTCCTGCGGCTGTAAGAACTACTTTTTTTCCTAATCTATCAAAAAGAGTGAGCCGAAGTTCATTTTCAAGTGATCTAATTTGCGCAGATACGGTTGATTGTGCGTAATTTAAATTTTCCGCGGTTTTTGAAAAACTGAGGGTTTTTGCGACTTCGCAGAAAGTTTTAAGTTGTTTTGTATCCATCTATCGATATATCCGATTGTTATTATCTAATTAAATCTTTTTATTTGATTAATAAATATTTGTAGTTTCAAGTCAACCAAAAACAAGCTAACTTAACGGAGATTAAAATGACGGAATTAATGATGATGGCAAAAGTTTCAGTAATGGTGGTTAATGCTTTTACCTTTAACGGGGAAGGTGGAAACCCCGCAGGGGTGGTGTTGAATGCCGACAAATATAGTCAGGCAGAAAAACAAGAAATTGCCCGTAAAGCGGGTTTCCCGGAAACAGCGTTTATTTCAAAATCAAATGTTGCTGATAGGAAGCTTGAATTTTTTACACCTAATAAACAAATTGCGCACTGCGGACACGCAACAGTCGCGAGTTTTTCTTACCTTAATCAAATTGGTGAAATAACAAAACGCAATTCATCAAAAGAAACCATTGATGGTTTAAGGGATATTATTCTTGAGGACGGTAAAGCCTATATGGAACAAAAACCACAGTTTTTTAAAGAGATCGACGACAAGACAATCACGACCGAAATGAAATCATTAGATCTTGATATTTCGGATTTAAAAGATGGTTTTAAGCCGATTATAACGAACACAGGCGTTAGCTTTTTAATCATTCCTGTAAAAGATCAAAGCGTTCTTAAAAAAATTAAAACTGATCTTGCAGAAATTAACAGGATCAGTGAGGAGCATGATTTAATAGGGTTTTATGCTTTTAGTGATGATGCAATTGAAGAGGAACACGATGTGACAACTCGCATGTTTGCGCCACGTTATGCAATCGCAGAAGAGCCAGCAACAGGAATGGCGGCCGGAAATTTAAGTTATTACCTCCATGATAAAATGGGTTATAAGGCCGATAGAATTGTTGTTGAGCAAGGTTATTTTATGTCACCCGTCTCAAAAAGTGAAATCATTGTCAATTTAACGAAAGAAAATGATGAGCTTCAAAAAATCATGGTAGGGGGAAGCGCGAAGGTGATGGACCAACTGGAAATTACACTTAAATAATAAAAAAATTGGATAATGCTTTTTTATAAGATGTTATGTCGGATTTTGCCGTATTCACTTGCAATTAGTTATGGTTAACGATTATGGTTAATAAAATTCATTAAATTCTCAATTTCCAAGGATATTAAATTATGGGGCCATGTATTAGTCTTGAAAAAAGTATTAGTTTTAAAAAAAGTTCATGTTTAGTTTTGGCCCTATTAATGTTATCCGCTTGCAGTACTTTAGGGTTTGGCGATGAAGAAATGGCTGACGAAAATGATATGGCGCCGGAAAATGCCACCGAAACCATGGCGCAAGATAATATGGAGCCAATGCCAGATGAGGTTTTATCCCCTGAAGAAGAATTGATGATGCAAAAAGATGATGCGCTTATGGCCCAAGCCATGAGACTGGCGCAGGCCGAGCAAGCGTTGATTGCGTTTCAAGAGCAAAATAGCGCCCTTGAGGCTGATTTAACGCAAGCACGTCAAGAGGCAAACGAAAAACAGTCCATGCTTGACGAACAGAATGAACGTCAAATCAATCAAACGGCGCCTGAGCCAACAAATACCATGCTTACAACAACACCTGATGGTGGATATGGCTTGCATGTTGCTTCTTTTGAATTGAAGGAAAGCATTGTACCAGGGCTCGCATCTTTAGAACGTCAAATTCCGGTATTAGCGGAAGGCCGTCCTATTAAAATAGCCACGGCAGATGTTCGTGGCCGCACATTTCACCGCCTTATTATCGGCCAATTCAATTTGCAAAATTGAAGCTGTTGCAGAATGTAATCAAGCAAAATTGCTGATTGAGTTTTGCGATGTTATTGCATTCGAAGGCGAAGACTTTTAAAAGCATTTAAAAGCGATTTTAAAATAAGGATATGATCTTGAAAAAATCAATGGTTTTAGCTGCCATAGGCGCAACAGCGCTTTTTGGGGCAGGCGCAATGGCGCAGGAACGCTGTACGGGACCAAATTTACATAAATTACTGGAAACCGACCTTTCTACGCTTGAAAAAGTGAAGCAAGCAGCTGCATTTGCCAGGGCAATGGGCGGGGCAGAGGTCTATGCGTTTTACCAAGACGAGGAAATAAAGGCTATTACCGCCAGGTTTGAAAGCGATGCAGGTGGAGCGGACATGAATTTCTTTTTAGAAAATAAGACGGATTATTTGATGGAATATCATATCGTTCAAAATAGTAATTTTTATGGTGAGCCTGATAGTGTTCTTTTAACCGATGAGAAATCATATTATCACATTTGTGATGATGAATTGCTCGCGCCCGCCTTTGGCGGCATTATCAACGATGATATTTTTCAAAATATGAAATTGGTATTAAACGTTATCCTTACGGAAGCCGACGCCAATTAATTCAACTATATTTTAATTATCACTAAGATAAAAAAAGTGCCGCCTCCAGAGCAGAAGGAGGCGACACGAATGCTAAGAAGATTCTTAGACTTATCTTTTAATCTCTTCTTATGAAGAGATTAAAGCGTCGCCCCCTAGGAAGTACAAGGGGGCGACACTTAATATGTTAAAGTATCAAATCAGTGGTTATTGAGTAACCATTATTGAGTTACCAAAACCCATTTGAGTAACTGTAGACAAGTTGTTGTTTGTCATTTGGTTC
>DGPL01000038.1:78528-102522 GCA_002390425.1 Kordiimonadaceae bacterium UBA4441
TTTACGCTGATTTTTGGGAAGGACATCTTTGCGGTATTTGGGTGAGGCAGCACCCCAGGGCCAAAATGCATAAACAGAAAGACGTTCCATAAATCGTTTAAATAGTGAAGTTACGGATCCGAGGTTGGTCGGGCTAGCGAGTACAAGAGCATCGGCACGTTCAAGTTTTTCAACAATTTCTTTCATGGCGTCAATTTGAACGCAAGGTTCAGGATTGGGGCCAGGTTTTTGCATGCATTCGTGGCAGTTTAAGCAAAATTTGAAATCTTCATCACGTAGAAAAACGGTATCAATTTCCGCCCCTTTTTTTCTAAGATAATCACAGATAATTGCTATCGTTTGATCGGTAATACCGTCATCGCGATATGATCCGTTTATAATCAGTATGTTTTTTTGCATAACATCCTCACTTTAATCGATAGTAGAATATCAGTGATTTTTATAAATAGATTTGATTAGGGTCAAAAAGATAAAAAAACACCCTGCCTTCAATGTGGGGGGAACGTCCGGCAGGGTTTTTTCGGTCTATAACCACAAACTAACTGAGACTGTATAGACCTGGAGAAAATTTAGATTCATTGTTCGGTAATTTAGAAATTATACTTTATACCGAATGAGAGTGAATTCAGATCAAGATCATTCGGATTAATGCGTCCTGTATCGCCAGCAATTTCTGCAATTGGGGCAAAATCAACATCATTGATCATTGTATATTCAGTAAAAAGACTAAAGTTTTCATTGATCGCTACTTCTGCTCCAAGACCATATGAAAAGGCAGATTCTGATCCTGATGCTTCTGTCGTTGGTGGTGCAAATGTGTATGAATTATTGATTTCGAAATCAAGCACCGTAAGACCGCCATGGGCATAGAGAGAAAAGTTATCTGTTACATGTGTACCAAGTAAAGCACGACCACCATATGTATATTCAAGATCGATATCAGTGATCAAGACACTGTTGATGTTGCGTGTATTTGCATTTTCGAAGTTAAAGAAACCTTCTGCGCCAACAAAGAAGCGATCATTTAAATCATATGTATAGCCAATAGCACCACCGAACGATACGCCAGAATCGTTTGCTGTGGTAACACCGCTGGTATCTTGTACCGGTAATGTTGTGTCACCAATGTTTCGTTCGATGGTGTGATTGAGGGAGGAAGACCCGATTTTTCCAGAAATATAGAAGCCGTCAAGTGCTTGTTGTGCATTCGCTGATGCACCGATTGTTGAAGCGGCAAGTAGGATTGATGTAGAAATAATTTTTTTATTCATTTTATTAACTTTCATTTTTACTTTCGTCTTATTTGCGAAAGAGTGTGTTTTAATTTGTCTCAGTTTCGATGTGTGTTTTTGATCATTAAATGACCGCACTCATCATCGCGTTCGGCGATAATTGGAATATGGGGAATGTTGCGATCACTTTCACTTAAAATGATTACAAGTAAGTGTGAAAGTCATTGTTATTATTGTGATAATTACGTGATAATATTGTGAGTGTTTTGTGATAATTTCGTGATGAGAGTGTTATTTCACAGTTTTTTAAGCCATACGGTGAAGTCACAATCAGTGGCAAATTCATCCATACGGTGTGGTGAAACTTCTTCGAATGGCATGCTTTTCTCAGGGATATAACCAAGGCGACTATACCAGACTTTTAAAAATTCTTTTGCAGGGTTTTCCCAGTGACGCGGGGTTAAGAGTTCAAGTTGCATTGTTTTATAGCCATTATTTCTTGCGTGATTTTCAACAATATTCACAAGATCACGGCCTAGACCCAAACCGCGCATTTTTTTATCGGCGGCGAGCATGCCAAATTCAAGTGTGATATCATCAACAGGGGTAAATTTAACCGAACCAACAATTTCATTATTATCACGCGCTATATAGAGTTGTTTTTCTTTCACAAAACCTTCTACTTCGTCGTAAAAAGTGCGTCCTGATGTGGTAGGTTTCCAAAGATCGCTTTCTGTTTCTTCATAAACAGCATTAATGAGTTCTAGTAGACGATTAATTGTCGCAGGCGTTAAATCCGTTTCATCACATTGTTTGATGGTAATACTCATTAAATATGTCCTTAAATATTTATAGTTATCCAAGATTAAAAACATAATTTATTTTTATTTCAAGTCATTTTCTTGGATAAAATCACTTAAAACAATCTATTGCCAAATTATCGCGTTTGCGTTTAAGCTGCTACCTTTACAAAATAATAAATTAGGGCGGAAATGAAACACTCATTAATCCTTGTATCAACATTAATTTTATTACCATTAACGGCACAAGCGCAGCAGAAAAATTTCGACTGGCTTGATGTGTTTGAACTTGAATATGCAAATGATCCACAATTCACAAGAGACGGTGAGAGTGTGATTTATGTGCGAACTTTCATGGACATTATGAAAGACCGTAAACGTAGTAACCTCTGGATTGTTGATACGGATGGAAATAACCATCGTCCGCTTACCAATGGACTTAATAATAATTCAAATCCGCGACTTTCACCGGATGGGCGTATGCTTGCTTATACATCAAATGAAAGTGGAAAATCACAAATTGTGATCCGCTTTATGGATAGCGGTGAAACATTCGAAGTGGCGCAGCTGCAAACGGGGGCCTCGCGATTAAGTTGGTCACCGGATAGTAAATATATTGCTTTTAGTGCCCATGTACCGGGTAAGGCAAAGACGTATGCACCATTACCCAAAGCACCAGAAGGGGCAGAATGGGCAGAGAAAGCAAGATATATCGATGAATTACAATTTCGCCGTGACGGTACTGGTTATGTGAAACCTGGTAACAGCCATATTTTTACAGTTCCCGCATTAGGCGGCACACCGCATCAGGTCACATCGGGTGCGTTTAATCATAATTCAGAAATTGCGTGGGCAG
Source organism: Kordiimonadaceae bacterium UBA4441 (assembly GCA_002390425.1). Taxonomy (GTDB): domain Bacteria; phylum Pseudomonadota; class Alphaproteobacteria; order Sphingomonadales; family Emcibacteraceae; genus Pseudemcibacter. The sequence continues at coordinate 81,417 of DGPL01000038.1, forward strand.
CTGATGGATCAACATTATATTTTTCAGCAAACCGTCATGACAATCATAAAATGGAAACCCGCGATAGCGAAATTTATGCTGTTGATTTAATGAGCGGTAATATTTCGCCGATGACAGATCGTTTTGGTCCGGATAGTAATCCGAAAATGTCACCAGACGGCAATATGGTTGCCTATACGGGGTCAAATGATGAACGCATGGGTTATCATAATAATCATTTATATGTCATGAATACGGACGGCACGGGAATTAAGAATTTAACACCGGATCTTGACCGAAGTGTAGGGACATATCATTGGGTTGGTAAAGCAATTTATTTCCAATATACGGACCTTGGTACCAATAAAATTGCCCGTGTGAATATGTCCGGTGATATTTATGAGGTGACAGAAGGTGTAAGCGGTACATCATTCGGGCGTCCATATTCATCAGGAACCTTTAATGTCGCCAGTGATGGTCAAATCGTTATGACGTACGCCACCGCCATGGATCAAGCGAATATCGGTGTCGTGGGTCGACGCGGCGGTGATGTGACGCAAATTACGGATATCAATGGTGATTTGCTTGATCATAGAAAGCTCGGCACTGTGGAAGAGGTTTGGTATAAATCAAGTCATGATGGTCTTGATATTCAAGGATGGCTCGTTAAACCGACGGATTTTGACCCAAGTAAAAAATATCCGCTTATCCTTGAAATTCATGGTGGACCATTTTCAGCATATGGGCCCGATTTTTCCGCTGAAATTCAATTGATGGCCAATAAGGGATATATGGTGCTTTATACCAACCCGCGAGGTTCTACGAGTTACGGGTATGAGTTTGCCAATAAAATTCATCATAATTATCCAAGCAATGATTATGACGACCTTATAAGCGGTGTTGATCATGTTATCGGTATGGGGAATGTGGATCCGGATAAATTATATGTCACCGGTGGTTCAGGGGGCGGTGTGCTTTCAAGTTGGATCATTGGTAAAACGGACCGCTTTAAAGCGGCAGTGGTGGCAAAGCCTGTGATTAACTGGACAAGTTTTACACTTTATTCCGATATGTCATTGTCATCAGCAAAATATTGGTTTGGTTCAATGCCATGGGATGATCAGGAACAATATTGGAAGCGTTCGCCATTATCATTGGTTGGGAATGTTACTACGCCGACAATGTTGCTTACGGGGGAAAGTGACCTTAGAACGCCAATGCCGGAAAGTGAGCAATATTATCAAGCGCTTAAAATGCAGGAAGTTGAAGCGTCACTTGTACGTATTCCAGGATCATATCATGGTATTACGGCGCGTCCATCGAACTTGATTACGAAAATTCAGCATATCGTTAAATGGTTTGATGAACATCCGTAAGGGTAAAAAACGGAAGTATTTTGGAAAAAACATATTATTCAGATATAGGACGGCCACCAGTTACGGCAAAAAACGGTATGGTGGCCACGTCACATCCGCTTGCGACTGATGCGGCGCTTGAGGTTCTTAAATCAGGGGGAAATGCCCTTGATGCAGCCATTTGTGCAGCGAGTGTGCAGAATGTTGTTGAACCACAATCAACGGGAATAGGTGGGGACTGTTTTGCGATATTTGCCCCAAATGGGGGGACGGATTACGCCGCCTATAATGGATCAGGTAGAACACCTAAGGCCGCTACTGCGAAATATTTTGCGGATCATGGCATAACTGAAATTTCCCAAAATAGCCCGCACGCGGTCACCGTTCCCGGCGCGGTTGATGCGTGGTGCAGATTATCAAAAGATTACGGTTCAATGCCGCTTAAGGAGGTTTTAGCGCCAGCAATTAAATTTGCACGTAATGGGTATAAAATATACCCGCGTGTCGCTGCCGATTTTGAAAGCGCAAAAGAGACATTAAATTCATGTGAAAATGCCAAACGTATTTTTATGCCCGGTGGTAGTATTTTAAGTGCGGGAGATATCCATAAACTACCGGAACTCGCTGATACTTTGGAAGTGATCGGTAATGAAGGTCGAAATGGGTTTTATCAAGGGACTGTTGCAGATGATATTGTCAGCTATTTAAAGGAGCGTGGCGGGTTACATACATTAGATGATTTTAAAGAGGCTAAGGGTGACTATGTCTCGCCCGTTTCCGTTAAATATCAAGGTTTTGATGTGTATGAATGTCCGCCAAATGGGCAGGGGGTTATTGCTTTAATTTTATTGAAAATAATGAACCAATTAGGGGTCAATAAATTTGATTTACTTTCTTCTGAGCGCCTTCATTATGAAGCGGAAGCTGGTAAAATTGCTTATCATATCAGGGATTTATATTTATCAGATCCTGATTATGGTAGAAGTGAGTTAGAAGATGTTTTATCAGAAAAGAATATCGACAAGTTAATTGATACAATTAAGAGTAATTGTGTTTTAAGTATGCCCGATTATCAAATGCCAAATCATAGGGATACTGTTTATATCAGTGTTGTTGATAAAGAGAGGAATTGTTGCAGTTTTATCAATTCCATATTCCATTCATTTGGTAGCGGTTTAATGACGCCGAAAACGGGTGTGCTTCTCCATAGTCGCGGTAAGGGTTTTAATTTCATAAAAGACCATCCTAATCAAATGGATGGTTCAAAACGTCCGCTTCACACAATTATTCCTGCGATGCTGGCTAAAAATAATAAGACCATCATGTCATTTGGTGTGATGGGTGGGCAGTATCAGGCCTTTGGTCATATGCAGTTTTTAAGCAGATTGCTTGAATATAATCACGATATTCAAAAGGCGATGGATTTACCGCGCACATTTCCGGACCCGGTCAGTGGTAAATTGGATATTGAGGTGGGTATTGATAAAAAATGCCAAAAACTATTGTTAGAATTAGGCCATGAAATCAATCAAGTTTCTAAACCTATTGGCGGATCACAAGCCATATGGATAGACCAGGAAAACGGATCCTTAATTGCTGGTTCTGACCCAAGAAAAGACGGATATGCCGCAGGGTATTGATATAGAAATATACTGAATTAATATGACTTAAAAAGTGTCTCGGTAGCTGGCTTGAAGAAGGGTTTCATTTGAATTATTAGGTAATGAAAAATCTATACGGTCTGCGCGTGTGCTGTTCACATGAAGGGCTTCAAGAATTAATCTTTGATCTTCTAATACTTCAAGGGCATAGGCTACCATAAAAGAATGTCCGTTTTCATTGTTATCGTTCATTTCGACAAATGTTAAATCAGTAATTTCAAAATGATCAAACCGTGCTGAAATTCTATGCTTTCCGAATTCGTGACTGGCTAAAACATAAAAGCTTTGATAATCGGCATCAGCGGGCCTTAAGCCATTCATCCAAGGGCCCATTTTTGTGTTGCCCTTCATGAATTGTCCGAAGATTTCAATTTCTTCAAAGTAATCAATTGTTAAACCGATATTGAGGAAATCCGTTTGCCATCCATATTGGCCTTCTATCAACGTTTCAGGATTTGCACGGTTATTATAATAAAGTCCGTTTAAGGTAAAATATCCGAACTTTTCCCAATTGAAACCGATGAAATATCCAGGACGATCATCAAGTTCAGTGTGCGGGATAGTGTTCCAAGCTTGTAAATTAAACATACCCGTTGGTGATAGTGCGTTTACATTTGGAAGTGGGAATTCACCAAATACAACGGCCTTTGTATCATGGAGTGCCCAGCCACGATAAAAAAGTAATGCGCCAGAGGTGTCATTTAATCCAAAAATACTACCGTTTAAAGCATTCGGATGTGATGTGGTTCAAGGGTATTTTATTAGTAAGCCACTGCCGCTTGCTGATTTATATGATTTTCTTGAAAATTCGCCGTTTGGGCTATCCCAAAATCAAAATGAGCAAGACGAGAACTTAGAGAATATTCTAGCTGTTCAATAAAACTATTTTACGCTTTCTTGATCCAATAAATTTTTTATAAGTTCTGCTTGAGGGTGTTTGTCACCAAGCGCAGCAACAACAATGTCATATGCTTGTTTATAATGCTTAACGGCCTTTTTATGATCACCCATGCTGCTATAGACGGACGCCTTGTTGTTGATAACAGATGCCACATTTGGATGGTTATCGCCATATTCTTTTTTATCAAGGTCAAGTGCCATATCAAGATAATCAATTGCTTTTTCCGGTTCACCCATTTGCATTGCCATATATGCAATACTGTTTAAAAAGCTAGAATTTGTGGGGTCAAGTTCAATCGCATTTTTAAGATGGTTATAGGCGGTTTCATTATCCTTTTTCATCATGGCGACGTTGGCTTTATCATGTTCAACTGCAGCTTTATCAATATCTTCGCGGCTTGGGGCTTGTGCGAAAGTTATGGTAGTTATTGATATTAGCGTTAAGAAAGCAGTAAGTATTTTCGTCATGATTTAATCCTGATATGTTTTTTATAGTTTTAAATCAATGAGATATTATTCACAAGTAATAAAAAGTTAAGATAGTCCCGTTAAGATATATGAAACGATAAAGAGATTTTATGGCGCAACGTTATACCATCAAGGACAAAGATTGGTCCCCGAAAGATGAAAAAGACATCCTATATTATAGGAATGTGGCCGCACGTCTTGAAGCAATTGTTGACAGCCAACCGGACTGCGTAAAAATTGTCACGCGTGATTATAAGTTAATGGAAATGAATGTTACGGGCCTTAAGATGATCGATGTAGAACACATAGATGAGATCAGAGGCAGTAGTATTTTGGGTATTGTGGATCCAGAATATCAAGAAGCCCTAAGAAAAGCATTGATGATGCCTATGAAGGTAAAAACACAAATGTTGAATTTACGATTACTGGATTAAAGGGGTCAAAAAGACGCATGAGCCAACATACGGCACCAATTTATGACAGTGAAGATCCGAATAAAATTATTGAAACAGTAGCCGTTTCTCGTGATATCACAGAACAATATGACACGATGGTTGCCCTTGGTGATGCAAAGAAAATGGCTGAGCAAGCAAGCAAAGTAAAGTCAAACTTTCTTGCAACCATGTCCCACGAATTTAGAACGCCGCTCAACGCGATTATAGGGTTTAGTGAAATTATCAAAGCGGAAAGTTTTGGTAAAATAGGCAATGCAAAATATGCTGAATATATGGAAGATATTTATAACAGTGGCCGTCATTTGCTTGATTTGATCAATGATGTATTAGATATTTCAGAAATTGAAGCCGATAAACGCATTATCATAAAAGAAGATTTGGATCTTGGTGACTTAATTGCTCATTCAATTGCCACTGTAAAAGTGCTTGCAGAGCAAAATAATGTTGAGCTAATTGCTGAAATTGAAGAAAGTTTGCCGCTTCTTAATGCGGATAATCGCTCGGTTAAGCAGATTTTATTTAACTTACTTTCCAATGCTATTAAATTTTCAAGCATGGGTGGTGATGTGATTGTTAAGACTTATCAAAAAGAAGATAATATTATGCTTAGTGTTTCCGATCAGGGGATTGGAATTCCTGAAGAGGCACTTGATAATTTAACCAACCCGTTTTACCGTGTTCAGGAAGAAGCAATTATTGCATCATCAGGAACGGGGCTTGGGTTATCGATTGTTAAATCATTGGTAGAAGCCCATCAGGGAGAGCTTAAAATTAAAAGCAAAATACACATAGGTACAACAGTTATGGTATCCTTTCCCTTAAGCAATGAATAGTTGGGATAATGAATAGATGGCGATTACCATTTATGTGGATGCTGATGCGTGTCCTGTTAAAGAAGAAATACTAAAAGTGGCGTACCGCCATAATATAGAGACCTTTATCGTTAGTAATGCATGGCTCCGGATGGATGTGGGGCCACTCGTTAAAAAAATTGTCGTTAGCGAAGGTGCCGATGAAGCCGACAATTGGATAGCGGATCATATTGGTGAAGGTGATATTGCAATTACGGCGGATATTCCATTGGCCAGTAGATGTTTAGAAAAATCTGCATTCGTCCTTGGTCCTACGGGGAAAGAATTTACCGATGATAATATCGGTATTGCGCTCGTGGTGAGGGACATAAGATCAGAACAGCGTGAAATGGGTGAAGGCAAAAAAGGACAAATGCGCGGCCATTATAACGCAGCCTTTAGCAAATCAGATAGATCAAATTTCCTTCAGCAACTCGAACGTTTAATTCAGAAATTAAAGTAAATTTACTCTCTGTGCTTATTCATACCTCAAAGCTTTAATTGGGTTCTGCCTTGCAACGGAATATGAGTTTCCGGCACGGTGGCCCATGCGATTAATATTGTGCATAACCCTGCAATGAGACATACCGCGATAATTGCAATGTCATCAATTCGATATACGAAGCTCTCTAGCCACTGTGACATCATTAAATAAGCAACGGGCCTTGCAATTATGTTTGCAATAAGTACGGGTTTTGAAAATTGCCAGACTAATAATTTTAGGACATCAAAAATTTCTGCACCCATTACCATATTGGTCACGTCTTTGTCCGCTATTTTTATAATAATGGAGGCGCGGACCGGAATCGAACCGGTATACACGGATTTGCAATCCGCTGCGTAGCCATTCCGCCACCGCGCCATTAGAGAAATGAGTATTTCGCATAAACCATCAATAGATACAAGTGGTTTCTTGAAAAAAGATAGAAAAACAAATAGAATGATTAGATGACATTGTACCGTAATTTTTTTTCCGTAATTTTTATACTATTGATCGCTGGGTGTGCTGATAAAAACCGCTATGCTGAGTTTTATCGTGCCTCATACGATAAGGTGAATGATGAGAACGCCTTTATGATTGATCATTCTGGTGAGCCACGCGTCATTTATACACGTCAATTTGAAGATGATTTAAAACTTTTTACCGATGATGATTTTGTGGTTGTGGGAAAAAGTATTTTTGCGAGCCCCCCAGAAGACATTGAAAAAGCCGTAAAGCTCGGCAAAGAGTTAAAGGTTACTCATGTGCTGCTATCAGCTGATTATGTATATAGTGGATCAAAAAAAGCTTATAAATTTGCGGAAACACGTCAAATATATCCTGTTTATCAAGTCGTAAATGGTATTCCCATTAGAGGGTTTGAATCGATGCCCGATCATGTTGCCATTCCATACCGTAAAGAAGTTCCAATTTTTAAGCAGCAAGCGGCTTTCCTGGTGAAAAGGCGTAAATAATTGTGGTAAGCCTTTTCTTTTCTGAACCGGCTATTCAGCTTCAATTAAGGTGTTTGCGTTAAAATAATCATGTAAATTATGAGGTGCATGATGAGAGTTCTGCTTATACTTACGACGATTTTGTTACTTTCTGCTTGTGGGGCAGGGCAGTTTGGAACAAGTTACCGTTCATATATGGATCCGCGTCTTTCTGCGGATGTGGTGCCGCTCGCGGAAGAGCAAAAACCAATTTTAATTCGTTCTAATGATCTTAATAAAGATGTGAAGCTCTATAGAGAACATAATTACATTGTTGTTGGTGAAAGTGCCTTTAACGGCATTAAGGAAAATGAAGATCGCGCATAAAAGCAAGCCGAAGAAGTTGGTGCCACCCATGTGGTTGTATCGTCCGAATATACGGACACACAATCCTATCTTGCATATGATTATCAGGATTTTTACCGCACGGTTTATGTTGACCGTGTCAGAAAAGTTGATGGTAAAAAGGTGCGTTATACCGAAGCCGTGACGGTTAGAGACACTGTCACTGTGCCCTATACAAGATATTATTATAATTTTAATCAGTGGGCGGTTTATATGGTTAAATCAAACCGCATACATAAATTAGGGCTGGTGATGCGTGCTTTAGTCCTGAAGAACGGGCAGGGTTTGGCCGTAATACGGGTGCCTTTATCGATACTGTCTTAAACAATTCGCCAGCCTTTTTAGCCGATATCGTTTCCGGGAATATCTTAATTGCCATCAATGGTGAAAAAGTCAATAACGCAGGTCAAGCTAAAACAATGATTGATAATTTAAGCTTTGGCGGTGAAACCATCGTTTTACGAGTGATTAAAAACGGTGAACAAAAGGATATTACGTTCGAGTTTAATGAGACGAACTTAACAAGTACTCAATTTAATGAGTAATTTTATGTAGTGCAGGCGGCCATTTGTTGTTTTATCGCCAGGGCCTCATTAGGATTCATTGTTAGCCCCAGTCGCGTTTAATTGAAACCCAATCACGTAAATATTGGCAGCGCCCCGGTACGTAGGAGGGGGAATATTCGCTTGGGTCATCGGCTCTTTTGGGAACACGATTGGTCCATCGATGTGTGATCCTTAGGGGACCTTTATTACGGATAGCATTGGCGTAGGCCCGTTTCTTATCGGCGTTCCAGGCGTAACCGCCTGATATATGAACTTCGTATAAGGGGACAAGGTGATCAATATCGATATCTTTTGCATCATAAAAGGTGACGCCGGTATAAAGATCAAACCATTTCCCACTTTTTACGCGTGTTTTATTTTTGCCATCAAACTAACAGGGGTTTGTGAGCTATTGATTAATATTTCTGCCCTGGTATCAAAGCCATTTTGATCATGGTAAATGCCGTAGGAGTAAGAATTTCTATCATATGGATGGGTTTTATTAGGGAGTGATATTTCAATACCGTCTAACATTTTCTGCTGTTTGCCTATACCGAAGCTGTTAAAAGTAAAAAAATAGAAAGAATTATTACACCTAAAAGTAGTATAAGTTTTAGTTTCTTTTGGTTAAGTGTATGTTTTCTATAAAAAAATTTATAAACATGTATTTAATATACCAATTGCCTTATTTTTGCCTACTAAAATTGTTTGACTTAATTTTATTGAATTGATAGATTTTATATTCCTTAATACACTTATAGGTTAAAAAAATCACAAATAACGTAATTTTTATAAATGTATTATTCATATAAGTCAATGATGGGCATAATTGTGTAAAATTTAAAAAGTAAACATAAGGAGTGATTTAAGGTGACAGTTGAATTGGGGCGTTACTTTATCGTAACAAGCGGGTATTGTGAAAGTAGTGGATTGGTCAATAAATCAGAAGAAGCATTATTATTTTTAGCAGAGGGCGGCAATCTTTATCGCCCAGCTTCGCAATCAGAAATTAGAGAATATAGTGAACTACATCCAATTTTAAAAGGAGTTGGAGAGACTGTTTGACGTGCCTAACTCTTTTCACTAAAGTTTATTCTTTAGATATATAATCGGGATTAAAGGGGAAATATATGTGGCATTACAAAGTAAACGCGCGAGAAAACCAATCATTTTCGGGCGAAAAAAGGCACAAAAAGCCGCAGAAAAGCAACAAGACGATACGCTTGATATGCTGCTTCACTATGCGAAAGCCGGCATGGAGTATGCCGAAAAGTAATTAGAAGAAACCCCGGATAATTTTTCAAAAGAATAAAAAGAAGCTTTTTTGCAAAATAAAAACATGCTTGATCAAGCGCCTTACTTGATTGAAAGCTATAAATCAAAAATTGATGAGTATGATGCGCTTCATAAAAAGATGCTTGGTATTTTAAAGAAATGTGAAGAGATCGTATCGGTAGGTGATAATCAGGCGAAGCAAGAAATAAAAGGTGTCTTAAAAGAGGCACAAGTCTTTACCTATACGGAAGACGGTGATATCGTCTTAAAGGAGAATGCCACTTGAAGGGGCATGTTGAGGAAGGGGCGCTTTTAAGGTATGGCAAAAAAACAACCTATTATATTTGATGATAAACCTGCCGACGAATATGTCGAAGGGGAGCAAATGATGGATGTGATGCTTCATTATGCACAAAGCGGCGTATTTGAAGCGGAACGTATCGTAAAGGAAGAGCCAGATTTTTTCACCGAGCAGGAAATACAGGATCTGGTCGCGAGTAAAACGGTTCTTAATAAAGCACCCGATATTATTGATGAATATAAACGCAAATTACGTGAATTTGAACGTTTACACGATATGGTTCAATCAGTTGTGAAAAAATGCGAAGATATTGTTGATGGGTTCGAAGAACGCCAAGCTTACAGCACGGAAGGTGCAAAAATTAAAAAAGAACCTAAATTAGATGCTGGTATGATCAGGTATACGGCGGATGGTGACATAATCGTTAAAAAGGATAAGAAGGTCGTGATTGAGCTTCCAAAGCACGATGAATATGATTGATTGATATTTTCTCTCTTCGTCTTAAGAAAAGCAAAGCCGGCCTGGGGAGAGGAGCCGGCTTTATTAATGGGAAGAAAGAGAAATCTCGCGACTGCCAGGTCGGGTGAAGAACGGGGATAGTATAACTTAACGGCCACGAGACTTCCTAAAACCAAAATAGGGGTATGTTCGATCACATTCAAATCAACTCGAAACACGTTGTATCAAGTGAATGTGATCATTGGTTATGATCCCGTGATTTTACACGCGTCGGTCGCCCCAGAGGGCAGAAATGGGAGTTCGAAATCATCGATATTTTCCACACCGTTTTCAAGTTTTACTTTTAAGCGGTGTAGGTCTTGTTCTAGGGCCTCAAGCACGCGTTCATCGGAACGGTTCATGGTTTTCTCTTCTAAGGTCGCGGTCATTTTTTCAATGTCGGCTTCCATTTTTGGCTTATGAATCGTGTCAAATTCAGCGGCGTATTTTTCATAGGCAGCCTCACGGTGTTCCACATTAACGCGAGCAACGCAATTACAGTCGTTAACCGCATTACCTATGTTACAGCGATTATAAATTTCATTAAAATAATTATGATCACGTGTCTCTATGCCAGAAAGATCAGGACCAGTTGGTTCAGGTTCCGCACAGGCAGATATAAGTAGGGCGACCGCCGTTAGAATTCCGTATTTTATCGACTTTTGCATTTTAAACCCTGTTTTTAATAATTTTCTTCTTAAATATTAAGAATTGTTATCATTAAAATCAATAGCTTGGCATGTGTTTTATGAGATTAATTAAAAAAACACTTGAAATAACTATAAATTATCATAAAACATTAATTAATTAATGATTAAAATTAATGATGAGGTTTATTATGATATCAAATATTGAAAAAGTACGTCACATTTCCAAAAGAATGGCCACATTCTGTAATTTACTAATGGTAAGTATCCCTTTGGTTCTAATTTGGAGTTGGATTGATTTTGAAGGGGCGAGGGCATTAGGGTTTTATGAACGGGTGGCCTATCCAATTGATGCTCCTGCGACATTATCATTGGCTATGGGGTTCCTTGTTAGTGCATTTTTGACTGTTTTTATTATTGGGGCGATATACCACTTAAGAGAATTTTTTAAATTTGGAATTAAGGGAAATATGTTTTCAGAGCAGGGCGGTGACGCATTTCATAAATCAGCAAAATACCTTGTTATATATGCTTTTTTATCCATACCAGCGGAAACACTAATAGGTGTTATTTTAACGATTAATAATCCAGTTGGTGAAAGGTTATTAAAGCTGTCCTTCAACACATATGACCTATCCTTGATATTCTTATCGCTTGTGATTTTCTCAGTAAGTTGGGTTTTGAAGGAAAGTGCGCTTATTGCCCAATATAATGCTCAGATCGTCTAAGGAGTAGAGAGATGTCAATCATTTTAAATTTAGACGTGATGCTTGCAAAGCGTAAGATTAAATCAAAAGAACTTGCTGAAGTCGTTGGTATATCAGTACAAAATATTTCGCTATTAAAGAGCGGCAAGGTCAAGGGTATTCGCTTTAATACCCTTGATGCCATATGCCGTCATCTTGACTGTCAACCGGGTGATATTCTTGAATATTCACCGGATTAAATTTTAAGATATTGTTTGTATGATATCTTCATCAACGAGAAGGGTGGCGCCGCCTGCGGTATAGGTGTGATATGTTTCACTATCTATAACCTGATCAGACCCCTGAACCCATCCTTCACCGGTTGAAATAACACTATCCCCCGAATCTCCGAGAATTTTTAGAATATTGTCATCATCTGTGAAGTCTATTAGGTCATCAAGAGTTAGTGTAATTTGGTGATCACCTGGTGTAGACATATCGATATTTTGAATATCTGTATCAGTGATGAAAACAACATTTACAAGTGAAAAGCTATTAAAACGTAACTTTAATAAAATAGAATAAATTATTATTATAAAAGGCTTAATAATGAAAATTACATTATCAAAAGAGATGAAAAAGACTATTGTGGCAATGTTGGAGACGGGGTCTAATAATGGGCGTATTTCGCTAAAATTTCCGGGCATTACCCGTGAACAGATACAAGATATTCGTGATGAAATTAATGCGGGAACACCAGAGACGAAAAGAAAATTAAAAAGAGATCCTCTTTTAGGGTTATATCGTCAAGGAGATCTTCAAATATATGAACTTTATGCGGCGGAATATATACGAAAGGCTCTCAGCTAATAACCCAAGATATTGGTGTTAAAGTAATGAAATGGGATGGCTTTATTGATGTATTTGCAGGTAAACCGATTGAAAATGATGGTGAGTTATCAACAAGAATTCAAAATCAATATGCAGATTGGTTTGATGAATGTACGAAAAGGCGTATTAGGGTAGGCCCAATCATCCACTTATTAACAGAAGTCGCGTCATTGAGAGATACAGATCATTATTTCGCGTATAGGCACGGTAAAACAAAGGAATATGTGGTTTTAGGATTAAAATTATATGTTGAAATGTTTAAACCAAGACAAGGTTTGGATTTTTAAGTTTTTCCGATGGTATTTTATGCTATTAGATAATGATAAATTATAAGGGATAATCGTTTGTCAGAAGATATTTTATGGTTTTGGGCTGTGCTTTTTTTCACAGTGCCTCCGGTTTTACGGTTTAGGGAAAATTTTTTAGTACCTGGTCTTGCTATGCTTTTGACGTTCGGTTTTTTTACGCAAAGTAATTGGATGCCGGATTTTTTTAATGCTTCTGATTGGCCCTATATCATTGGTATATGTCTTTCTATTCTTTTGTTTTATTTCATTTGTGGGTTTTTAGTTCATTATTATTGGTTTAAGGATAAGTCAGAAAATCTAAAGAACATGGGCGCGTTTTCATTGCTGTTAAAGGCTTGGATTTCAGGGAATGCTATTGCCGTTAGTGAAGATTACATTACCGAATTAAGACGCTTTAAGCTGTTTGAATTAAGGTGGGAAGATATTAGCCGCATAGATCAAAGCGAGTTAGATATTGTGCTTAGTGATGATGTCGAGCGGGAACCTGAGATATTAAGTGAAATTCGTATTAAAAGAGATTTCCATTAATTTCCAGTTGTTGAAAAACAATTGAAGAAAAGAGAAATGATCTAAAATGGCATTCTATCTTATTATAATTGTATTCATTGTCCCTATTTGCGTTGCGCTTTATATATGGCGGGAAAAAACCCCAGCCAAAAATGTATATTTGATGATTTCCAGTGTTTCATTCATTGCACTTATTATGCTTGTACTTGGTGGGGAAATTATAAATACAATTATGGGGCTTGGTTTATTCTTGGCCAGTACCAGCTTCTTTGCCGGTGCTTTTTTTTCGTTTTTAATGCCGGGAAGGCGAATAAAGTAATTTACTGCTTGTAATGCAATTAATAATCATTATTAATAATGGTAGTTGTTAAGAATGATTCGCATAAAATTAGCAATAACTCAGTTGAGTTTCTATATATACGTTACAGAAGATTAGGGGCATAATCCCCTCCACACACACTCATACCCCTAATCTTCTGTGAAACTTAGTTTTATTTATGTGACCAAAAATTTTTATTAACTTCAATCGCAAGCGCTCACGCTTTGCTTTCGTGCAATTATGCACGCGACCCTGCCTAGTCGTTCTCCTGGTCACATAAATTATTTATGTGACCAGTCGTCTTCATTATCTGAATTATTGGGACTTAGGCCGATAATATCGCCATCTGTATTAATTCCGAGACCAAGAACAGTTCGGTTTGCATAATTAAAATAGCTAACAACTTGATTGATTTCGAGGATTTCACCGTCATCTATACCATTCTTACGCATCTTTTCTATGATGTGTTCGGTTAGTTCTGATGGGGTTTGAGTCAAAAATCTTGCATATTTTAGCATCAAGGCATGTTTATCATCAAAGGCACGTTTAGGATTATGAATTTCAAGTGCGGCACGTATTTCAAGTGTGCGTTTTTCTTCATATCCTTCTTCTTTAAGGAGGCGGGCCATGCCCGCATAATGATGTTCAACGCAATAATGACATTTGTTTAAGATCGATACATAAACACCTATACATTCAAGAAATGCCTTTGGTATCGTGTTGCCCGTATGATGAAGCACACGTTTATATATGGCCATGTGTGCTTCCATGCTATGGGGCCTAAGTGAATGTGCCATCATAATGTTATCAACATTATCATCCGGCCCTTTTACACGGTCATAAAGTTTCTTTAACTTCCCTGTTGCTTGCTCATAAGGTACTGTTTTTATCCAGGTCATTATTTACTCCCCTTATTTTGGGAATAACATTATATCAGCTTTTAAATTTAAGCAAATTTAAGGGTTATTTGAAGCGTGCGATAATTTCTTTGGCGTCTCTTTTTGCTTTGGCAACTTGTGACGCCGTGAGGCCATTTTCAAATTTTTCTACTGTTCCGTTATCAAACCTTTTATCGGTATCTGCTGCAACCATAAACCAGGTGAGGGCGGCGACGTTGTCTTTGGCGGTTCCGGCACCTTGGTTATGCATTACGGCAAAATTATATTGCGATGCACCATGCCCAAGATTTGCGGCCATACCGCTATATTTATAGGCCTTAGTAGGGTCTTTTCTTAATTTCTGACCGCTAAAATATTGATAACCAACATCAGCAGCGGCACCCGGATGACCATTATCTGCGGCAAGTTCTAACCATTTATAAATGGTTCTTTTGCCCGCTCTATCACCAATATAAATTTGCGCGAGGAAATAGGCAGCATCCTTAACGTGATCGCCACCTTGCGGATCAGATGAGGCAAATTGAAGCATCTCTTTTGTATAATCCATATCTATTTCAAATACCATTTGCGAAGAATATATGCGTCCTAGCGGTAAACCGGCGGGATAATAATTTTCCGCGGCAGCTTTTTTATATAATTCAATGGCGCGCGGGATATCCCGCTCAACCTGATTGCCGTCATGAAGCATTTTTGCTGCGTTATAGGTGGCTGCACCATCACCATCATTTGAAAGGGCGATTAATTCGTCAAGTGAGGTTTGTGCGATTGAGAGGGATGTTGATAGAGCTAATAGAAGGGTAATGACTAAAAGACGCATGTTATTCTTTCGTAGTTACTGATTAGACATATTTTAATGTTAGAGATGAGCATTGAAGATAAGTGTGGGAAAATTGTGTTTATTTTTGATATTTCTCAAGTTTGTTTTCGTATTCGATACGTTCAAATGTGGTAAGCCGATTATAAAATCTTTTAAATTGTGCGGCATATTGCTGATCACCGACTGCGGATAATTTCAACCAGAAGGCGGCTAATGCCTTATTTGGCGTCGTTCCCCAACCATTTAAGTGATAGCGAATGGCTTCACGCATTGCTTCCACATGGCCTAGGTATCCTGCTTTTTCAAAATTAAGTAGAGCTGTATAATCATGTTGTTCAACAAATTGTCCTTTTTGATACATGATGCCAAGCCAATAATAACTTTCTGCATCCTCAGTTTTTTGGACAACATCAAAAAAATCTTTATAGGCTTTTTCGTAATTTTCAGCTTTATAATGTTTAATGCCACTGGCGGTGTCAGCCAAAGCAGAAAAAGGGAAAAATAATAATATAATAATCAAAAATCGCATGGGCTTATTATAACGTATTTCATTTTAATAATCACGTATAAAGTTTAATAATCAACGTGTATTACTACCTTCGGTGATGTTGCCATGCCAGACGGCATATAAAGCCATCGGTTCCACATCCCAATCGGGAAGAACATGTACCAATTTATTGGTTTTAAGATAATCTTCTATCAACCAATGAGCGGCCGTTGTTAATCCCAAACCACGAGCCGCCATTTCTACCATGGCTTCAGCGCTATTAGCGGAAACGTTCCCTGTTAATCCAAGTACTACTTTTTTCCCATTTTTTATAAGATTTCTATTTCCCGGTAGCATATCATGCCGGATCCAATTCCACTCTTTTAAACAGTCTGGGGTTACGGGTTTAGCGTGTTTAGCATAATAATCAGGGGAACAAACAAGGGTCCGTTTTTTATCACCGAGTTTTTTAACATTAAGTCGACTGTCTGGAAGTGAGCCGAGCGAGAAAGCGATATCGATCCCTTCGGCGACGAGATCTAGTCTTTCATCGGAATATATGAAATGTATTTCTATCCCAGGATTAGCAAGCGAGAAATCCGCCAGCTGTTGGGTTAGGATATCAGAATTCATAGAAAGCGGTTAAGTGATATTAAGCTTTCCAATCGCAACATCATGACCGCTAACGTTTCTGATACCGAGCTCCGCCTGATTAAGCATTTCGATGGCGTGCTTATTTAACTTTTCGCCCTCTGCTGTTAGAGATAATTTTCGTGTTGACCGATATATGAGGGCGGTACCAAGTCGTTCTTCCAGTTTTGTAATTTGATAACTTATGACCGAAGGTGAAAGGTTTAATAATTTTGCCGCACCGCGAAATGAGTTGCGTTTTACGGTTTCTGCGAAGATTGCCATTGCTTTTAAATCATCAATCATAAGATTTTTCCATTATGTAATTTATTAGAACAATGAAAATGAATTGTACGGACTAGTCAAGTAAAATAAATGGTGTTAGGGTTCAATCAATTAATCAGGGTTCACAAACAATGTCGTTATTTATTCCAATGTTCATATATGCGTTTTCCATGGGTATTACACCAGGGCCAAACAACATGATTGCGCTAAGTACGGGTGTTAATTACGGGTTTTTGCGCACAATTCCATTCACATTAGGTGTCATGGTTGGTTTTAATGCGCTGCTAGCGACCATTGGGTTTGGTGTTGGTGGGATCATCGCGAGAAACCCAGATGTTATGCTGGTGTTAAGTTATGTTGGAACGGCCTTTATAATTTATATGGGCTATAAAATCATTATGGCACCAACAGAGTTGAATACAGATGCCGATAAAACACCTGGGTTTGTTCATGGTGCGCTTCTTCAGCTTGTTAATCCAAAAGCATGGACGGCGTGCCTCGGTGGCATAGCTGCCTTTAACATCGCAGGCAATACATTCGGTATATTGATGTATATCGGGATCAGTATTTTTGTTGTGCTCTTCTGTGTTGGTATTTGGGGTTATGCGGGATCTAAAATTACTCATTTCCTTGAAAATCAACGAAATCATAAAATTTTTAATGTTGTTATGGGTGGTAGCTTGATTGTGCTTGCGATTTACTTGCTCATTATGGATCAATGATATGTTAGCTTTTGTAATCGCCACATGTGCTTATTCATTATCAATGTCAATTACCCCGGGGCCGACAAATATCATTATGATGACGACGGGTGTTAATCATGGTTTCGTGCGACACTGCCGTTTGCAACAGGGGCGGCTATTGGTTTTATAACCCTTGTTGTGATTATCGCGCGTGGATTTGGCAGTATGCTTTCTGAAAACGCAGATATTATGACGATCATGGGATATGCTGGTGCATTGATGATTAGTTATATGGGCTATAAAATTGCATTCTCAACGGGTGATGCAAAAGAAGAAGACAGTGATAAGCCCGGTTTTATGTAAGGCGCAATTTTACAGTGGATTAACCCTAAATCTTGGATTGCCTGTCTTGCAGGGGTGAGCGCTTTTAACCTTGGCGCTTCTGTTGAGAGGTTAGCACTTTACATGGTATTCTATATGGCTGTCGGTTATTTAAGTGTTCTGGCTTGGGGATATGCCGGCGCAAAGATTAGCGGCTTTTTACATCAAGGAAATAATTTACGTATTTTCAATTATGTAATGGGTGGATCATTGGTTATAGTTGCCCTTTATTTGGCATTTATGGATAAATAATGAAGAATATTAATGTGGCAATGAATGGACTTGGAAGCGTTCATAAAACACTTTCCGGCATTTTAAAAGATAAGCAATTGGTGCTTAAAGAAAAATATGACATTGGTTTCAATGTCGTTATGATTTCAGATAGCAGCGGCGTTGCGGTTAATAACAATGGTTTTAATATGGTCGAAGTCATTGCCCATAAGAATTCTGGTGGACGTGTGTCCGGATTATCCGAATATCAAGATAAAAGTTTTCTAGATATTTTATCAGATACAAATGTTGATCTTGTTTGGGAAGCATCACCAGTTGATTTTGATACGGGTGGTGAAGCACTTGAAATTGCGCGTGATGCGTTAAATCGCGGTATTTCAGTAGTTCTCGCAAATAAGGGGCCAGTCGTTAAAGCACATGGTGAATTAAAGGCCTTATCGAACAATAGTGGGGCAGGGTTCAAATATTCAGCGACCGTTTGTGGAGGACTTCCGATATTAAACATTGGCGAGCGGGATATGATTGCGGGCGATGTTTCAGAGTTTTCTGGAGTTTTTAATGGTACGTGTAATTTTATATTAGATGTTTTAAAGAACGGTGTGGCGTTTGACGCTGCGGTTAAGGAAGCACAAAATGTTGGTGCGGCTGAAGCGGACCCAAGTTTGGACATTGATGGCTGGGATACGGCCTTTAAGTTACTCATTATCGCAAACCATGTGATGAATGCTAGAATTACACTGGATGATATTTCTGTTAAAGGTATTATGTCAATCACACCTGAAATGATCAGAGCGGAAGAAAGCCAAGGCAACACCATTAAATTGGTCGCGAGCTTCGATGGCAGCACATATAAGGTTG
Organism: Kordiimonadaceae bacterium UBA4441; assembly: GCA_002390425.1. Taxonomy (GTDB): domain Bacteria; phylum Pseudomonadota; class Alphaproteobacteria; order Sphingomonadales; family Emcibacteraceae; genus Pseudemcibacter. The sequence continues at coordinate 100,152 of DGPL01000038.1, forward strand.
AACCAACGGTTGTTGCGAAGGATACCTTTATTGGATCTTGCACAGGATGGGAAATGGGGATTGAAATCCATAGTGATTTATACGGCATTATGTATCATAAATTATATGAAAAAGAACCCGTACCAACGGCAGCCAGCATGCTTAGAGATGCGGTGAATATTTTTTCATAAAATTATATAAAAGTTATTTTATATTTGAGGGAAATCATTTAAAACAATTATAGAAATTATATAGTTGGATAAATAAATTTTTTACAAAGCTTTCCTCACAGTTTTTACAGTATTAATGATCGGTTCTTGTGCAACAACAAGTAGGGACTGTTTTTCGCTTGAGCGCGGAACGCACGAATTTCGCAAATGTCGGGCAAATGATGGATCGAAAGAATACCAATACCGTATGGGTGTTCAGGAAATGCTTCTTGGAAATCATAAATCATCACGTGATTGGCTAAAAAAGGCCGCGAGAACAAATCCTACGGAGAAAATCGTAAGAAATAGCAGTGCTGATACGCTTATTGATGAAAAATTTAAAATGAAAATAGCCAATCCAGAAAAGGGAAATGAGGCCGCAAACTTTATTGTTGGTATGATTTATAAAGAAGGAAATGGTCACAAAAGATATCACACGTGGGCTATTTTATGATAGTAGTGCTCGTCATATTGTTTTGACAATTAAAGAATTTGAGAATTATTATAATGTTATTACTTATCGTGTGGTTGAACGAGATTTAAATGATAATGTTATAGAAAAATTTGAACTTAATAATTTTCAAGTCACTAAGTTATAATGTGCTAAACTAGTTTTCTTTTCGTTACATAATTATATATAATTTATAACAAAATTCTGTTTATTCATTTACTATACGTTTATATTCATATTGTATTGTGTAGTAAATTAAGTTGGAGCAAGTTGTGATTATCGATTTAGATCGTGAAACAAATAGAGATAAGGCCACTGACGAGCAAATTTTCGAGCTATGTAGACGTATTTGGGCAAATGAAGAGCTTTATACTGCCTTTAATCGCGTTGGTATAGATGGTTATTTTGAAATGGATGAATACTTAAAGATTCATGAAATAGTCATCGAATATTGGCAAGAGGGCGACGGTAATACGTATCTTGGTGATTTATTTCTTTCTGAAGCGATTATAAGACGGTTCGTTGCAGAAGAGTTTCCAGATATAGAAAGCGATGAAAGTCGAGCTTTTATTGAAAAACACAGACCACAAAGACATGATGACGGTAGCTTAATGCAAGCTGTTCCAGTATCCGTTGATGAAGTGCTGGAGTTTATCGAAGATCTGAGAAAAATGCCTGGTATTGAAGAATTTTGTGACAATAGTGATAAAGCATTTTCAAGTGCTAATCGTGACAAGATTGAAGAAATGCAGTTAAAAGAAAGCTATCTTGCAGAACGTTTTCGCCGCAAAAAGGGTTATATGGAAAAGCTTGGTTATATTGAAGCCTTTAATGTGATGAAAGACTTGCTTAAGGGCGAATTTAAACAAGATATTAATTCAGAGCGCCTTAAAGACCGCATTAATCAAAGTTTACAATTCTGGGAATATTGATTTTCTACCCGAATTACTGGTACCATAATGATGATGTCTGATTATTAATTTTATTTTATGACATATTATGGGGGCCATCATTAAGTATTTTGCCATTATATTTATTTCTTTATGTCTCACTTCCTGTGGGACATTCAGAAAAGACTGTAGTCAATTATATTCTGGATTTGGTCAAGAAGAAAGTCTTGAGTATCGTTCTTGCAAAGCAGGAAATGGTGATAAGGAATATGAATTTCAATTAGGTATGGCAGCTTATCTTTTAGGTAAATATAAAGAGGCACGTACCTTATTCCAAAGTGCGACTTATGATGAGCCGAGCACAATATCAATATACCAGCCACCAGTGGGAAACCAAAAATATGGTTCAATTCTTCGGATTGATAACGGGTTAGCAGAAGCTGGTCATTTGAGTGCAAAATATATGCTTTCGGAAATTTATCGGAACGGTAAAGGAGTAAAGATCAATATCAAACGCGCAGATAAATTCTTAAAAAAAGCATGGGTAGTAAAGTAATAATCAACGAAAAAAATGATTATTATGAGATTAAAAGTAATCGATATTTAAGAGGAATGGCTGGAACGACAAGTCCTATGCAACATTACATTGATTATTACAATGAGGCTGTTACAAATGGAAATATAGAAAAAAATATTGATGGTTTTAAAGTTATGAAAAGAAAAATTCAGGACGGGTAAAATGAAATTAATTTTAAGTGCAATTTTTTTAATAATGAATATATCCTTGGCAAATTGCGAAGAGTTTATTCTTAACACTGAAGATGGTTAAAGATATTCGCCGT
>DGPL01000029.1:0-167786 GCA_002390425.1 Kordiimonadaceae bacterium UBA4441
CTCAAATCATTTGATGAAGGACACATTCAGGGTTTTATAAAATAGTAGATACTGAAGACATTGAAGTATTGGTAACCGATACAGGTATATCTGACAAAATTGCGCAAAAATTAGAGCAATCTGGAATAGAATTGATCATTGCTTAAGAATAGAGGCAGAATTGAAATATTTAAAAAAAATAATTGAAGAAAATAGGCAAGGAACACCGAAAGGTATTTATTCCGTTTGTTCTGCACATCCTCTTGTTATAGAGGCGGCGATGGAACATGCAAAAGAAGAAAAAACACCTTTATTAATAGAGGCAACGGCAAATCAAGTTAATCAATTTGGTGGTTATACCGGTATGCGAGCAGAAGGGTTTTATGATTTTGTATGCGCGATAGCTTTGAAAGTGGGTTTCCCACTTGAACATATAATTTTAGGCGGAGATCATTTAGGGCCAGTGTGTTGGAGTGGAGAAAACTCTTCGGATGCAATGGATAAAGCAGATGATCTTATAAAAGAATATGTTGCCGCAGGTTTTAAAAAAATTCATCTTGATTGTAGCATGGAATGTGCAGATGATAATTCTCCCTTAAGCGATGAAATTATAGCAATGCGGGCAGCGAGACTTTGTAAAATTGCGGAACATGAAGCACTTAAAAGGTTTGGTGAAAGTGATATTTTATATGTTATAGGAACAGAAGTACCACCACCCGGCGGCACCAATGAAGAACTTACTGAGCTGGAAGTGACGAGCCCAGAACATGCCCTTAGAACATTAAATGTGCATAAAATTGCATTTAAAAATCAGGAATTAAATGAGGCATGGTCTCGCGTTATTGGCATTGTAGTGCAGCCTGGTGTTGAATTTAGTCACACTTCAATCGTACAATACCAACCTGATAAGGCGGCGAAACTGAAAGGAGTGATCTCTTCTGAAGATAATATTGTTTTTGAAGCACATTCTACAGATTATCAATTACCAGAAAACTATAAGCGCTTAGTAGAAGACCATTTTGCTATTCTTAAAGTAGGGCCCCAACTCACGTATGCTATGAGAGAAGCACTTTATGCGCTTCATCAAATTGAAAAATATCTAGTAAATCAGGATGATCAATCAAATCTATATGAAACTTGTGAACGAGAAATGATGGTATCGCCAAAAAATTGGCAAAAATTTTATTCTGGCTCAAAAGAAGAAGAAAAACTCCTAAGACATTTTAGCTATAGTGATCGCATTCGATATTATTGGCCCAACAAAAAGGTCGAGGAAGCCGTAAGGTCATTAATTGATAACTTATCAGATCGCCCTATTCCTTTACCGCTATTAAGCCAATATATGCCAGAACAAAATATGGCGGTTTTAGAAGGAAAATTAAAAAATAAGCCGAAAGAATTAATAAAAGCAAAAATTAAGACTGTACTGAAACATTATTCTTCAGCGTGCTATAGGAAGCATTAAAATGACTAAAATACTTGGTTTCGAAGAAAATACCTTGCGGAGCCAGTCAGCATATTGGACGGCACGAGAAATTGAGCAGCAGCCCGATGTTTGGCAAAAAGTCGCAGATGATATAATTAAAAATCACTCAGGACTCGATGATTGGTTAAAATCTGCGCTATCGGATCCTTGTGGTAGAATAATATTAACGGGCGCGGGCACCTCAGCCTATGTCGGGGAGACGTTGGCCCCTTTTCTCTCAAAAGCACTTTCAAGACCAGTTGAAGCAATAAGCACTACTGATATTGTTTCAGCACCGGAACAATATCTCATTAAAGTAAAGCCCACATTAGTTATTTCCTATGCAAGATCAGGGAATAGTCCCGAGAGTGTAGCAGCGTGTCAATTATGTGATCAGTTGGTAGAGAACGCATATCATTTAATCATTACCTGTAATAAAGATGGTGCATTGGCGAAAGTCGATAATGCGAATAATGCAAAATATGTGCTGATGATGCCGGAAGAAACAAACGATAAAAGCTTTGCCATGACCAGTAGCTTTTCTTCAATGATGCTTGCGACCGCTTTAGTTTTTAAATCAAAAAACCAAAAACTCGATGAAGCCATAAATATTTCTAGATCAATTCTTAATACTGACTTTTTAAGAAAAGTTGAAATATTAAGTCAAAAGCCATTTAGTCGTGTTGTATGTCTAGGTGCAGGAGGCCTATTGGGTATCGCACGAGAAGCATCATTAAAAATACTTGAACTTAGCAATGGAAAGTTAGATTGTTATTTTGAAAGCCCGTTAGGTTTTAGACATGGACCAAAGCTCGTTGTTGATAAAAATACATTGGTGGTTCTACTGGGTAGTAATAATGAATATACACAAAAATATGATCGTGACCTTTTGAAGGAAATTAAAGACGACAATATAGCAAAAAATATTGTTAATCTATTTGAAGAACTGGGAGTTAGAGAAAATGCTCTGGATGATATATGGGTGGCTTTTCCGTATATTTTATATTGCCAGATTTTTGCTTTTTATAAATCTTTAGCGCTTGACGTTACGCCTGATAATCCATGCCCAACGGGTGAAGCGAATAGAGTTGTACAGGGCGTAAAAATCTATCCACATGGCGGTAAATAAAATGATTTACGGTATTGATATTGGCGGGACTAAAATCGAGATCACGGTTTTTGATGAAAATATGCAGCAAAAGGATAATTGGCGTATTAATACGCCAACGGATTGTTACCAGGAATTCATTAGTGCGATAAGTGACATGATATTTGAAGCTGATGGAAAATTTAAGTTAAAAGGCAAAGTAGGGATTGGAATGCCGGGCTTAAGTGATCAAAATGGATTATCATTAAGTGCTAATATATCCATTGCGAATGGTCAAAATGTAGCAAAAGATTTAGAAGATCGCATTCACCGTAAAGTGCTATGTGAAAATGATTGCCGTTGCTTTGCACTTTCTGAAGCAAATGGCGGCGCAGGGTATGGTTATAAGAGTGTTTACTGCGCAATAATCGGAACGGGGGCCGCAGGCGGTTATGTGGTTAATAATGAAATAGTACTAGGAAGGCAAAAGATTGCGGGAGAATACGGTCACCTTCAACTTCCAGCAGATTTGAAAGAAAAATATGATCTGCCTCTTCGTCAATGTGGTTGTGGATTACCAAATTGCTATGAAAGTTATGTTTCAGGGCCAGGAATAGAATTTATTTATTCTCATATAACGGGTAAAAATTCTAAGGTGCCAGATATTGTGAAAGAATGGCGAACTCAATCAAAAGAAGCTCTTAAGGTCTTTGACTGTTATATGGACATTCTTGGCTCGTGTTTTTCAAATATTATTCTTAATTATGACCCTCATGCTATTATACTTGGCGGGGGTATATCGCTTATCGATGAAATCGTTGAAGGATTAGCAGTGAATATTAATAGTCATTTGTTCAAAGGGTTTAGTGCCCCACCAATTTATAAAGCAAAATTTGGTGATGCTAGTGGTGCCCGCGGTGCAGCGTTATTAGCAATGGGGAAAGACTAATGCATGATCCTTATTATATTTGCAGCAAACTCATTATTGGGGAAAGAGAGAATTATGAAGATCATGCGGTTCTTATTGAAAGTGGGAAAATAAAAAAAATTACAAAAAGCCCTAACCAGGGTATTAAATCAATTTATTATAAAGATGCTATTGTCATTCCAGGATTAATTGATTTGCACATTCATGGGCGTGATGGCTGCGATGTTATGGACGGCACTATAAATTCATTGGATAAGATTTCGATGTCACTTGCCCAACACGGCGTTACAGGGTTTCTTGCGACGACGGTGACCAGTACATGGGAAAAAACCCTGCAAGCTTTTAATGCAATAGGTGTTGCAGCACAGACCAAAATGAGTGGCGCTGCGGTATTAGGTGGATATAGTGAGGGATTATTTTTTACCAAAGACCATAAAGGTGCTCACGACGATCAGTTTTTTCTAGATCTTACAGTTGAGAGAGTTGATGCAATGATTGAAGCCACCAAAGGAGCTTTAAAGGTCATTGCCTTAGCGCCAGAAATTGAAAATTCTGTCAAAGTGACTAAGCACATTACGGCGCAGAATGTACAAGTGATGGTGGGGCATACAAATGCCACTTATCAGGAAACCATAGATGTGATTGATGCAGGTGCCAGCGGGGGTGTACATGTTTTTAATGGTATGCGTGGAATTCATCATCGTGAGCCAGGCTGTACGGGTGCGGTATTAACAAAGGATTGTTGCGTTGAAGTAATTGCAGATGGCGTTCATTTACATCCGGCAATTTTGGATTTGATTTATAAGGTGAAACCTGTTGAAGATATCAACCTCATAAGCGATTGTATTAATGCTGGCGGAATGCCTGATGGTACCTATCGTTTAGGCGAATTAGACGTAAAAGTAGAAAATGGGATAGCGAGAACGAATGAGGGCTCCCTTGCCGGAAGTACATTAACATTAGAAAAAGCGGTACATAATATGTCTAATCTTGCTGGGATAGAATTTCGAGATGCCGTTCATATGGCTAGCCTTTCTCCCGCCAAATTTCTTAAGTTAGAAAAAACGAAGGGCAGTATTAAAGAAGAAAAGGATGCGGACCTTTGTATTTTAGGAAGTGAGGGTGAAGTTATTATGACGGTGATTAATGGCGAGATTGTATATCAAAATGACAATTTCAAGATGAGGGATTAAATTTATGAATGTATCGAATGTGCCTGAACAAAATAGCAATAATTCTATCGTTCCAATGATCATTATAGGGCTTTTGTTTTTTATTTTTGGCTTTGTGACCTGGCTTAATGGATCGCTTATTCCCTTTTTACGGATCATATGTGATTTAAGTGATTTTCAAGCTCTTTTTGTAACTTTTGCTTTTTATATTTCTTATACTGTGATGGCATTGCCGATGGCGGCCATTTTAAACAAAACAGGGTACCGTAACGGTATGGCCATTGGGTTGGCAATTATGTCTAGTGGTGCACTTTTGTTCATACCCGCAGCCTTAAGCGCGAATTATATTTTATTTTTAATTGCGCTTTTTGTGCTTGGAACCGGCTTAACAATATTACAAACAGCCTCTAATCCTTATGTGGTCTTTATTGGTCCCATTGAAAGTGCGGCTAGACGTATTGCCGTAATGGGGGTTATTAACAAATTCGCAGGAGTTGTCGTACCCGTTGTTTTTGCGGCCCTGATTTTGTCTGATTTAGGGGATGCGTCCGATTTAACGTCGCGTCAATTAAGTGAAGTTGAAATTACAGCACTTTCAGAAAGATTAATACTGCCTTATATTTATATGGCATGTGCTTTGATTATGTTAATTGGATTGGTCTATTTTTCTAATTTGCCAACTATAAGTGAAAACAGTAACGCCCATGACACTGAAGATGATCGTAAAAGTATTTTTGCATATCCACAAATCATACTTGGAGCGATTGCACTTTTTGCAAATATAGGAATGGAAGTTATCGCCGGAGATACAATAGGCTTATATGGTGCCCGAGAAAACCTCCCCCATTTTGCGACACTTACATCCTATACTATGATCTTTATGTTGGTCGGATATTTTGTTGGCATATTCACAATTCCAAAATATATGTCGCAAAGTCAGGCGTTATATTTTTCCGCCATAACTGGTTTTCTTTGCATTATTTGCATCTCTTTGAGTTCAGAAAATTCAAATAGTGTAACCCACACTCTTTGGGGTTGGACGGGTCTTCCGCTTCTCCCTAATCCTATTTTCTTTGTTGCGACAATGGGAACGGCAAACGCCCTCGTTTGGCCAGCGATATGGCCCCTTGCGCTTAAAGGACTTGGCAAATTTACGCCACTTGGTTCAGCCCTGTTGGTAATGAGTGTATCAGGCGGGGCCATTATTCCTCTAGTGTTTGGAAAAATTGTTGATATGACCGATAATTTTCAAATGGCTTATTTAATTGGAATTCCGTGCTACTTACTGATTTTCTTATATGCATATAAAGGCCATAAAATGCGTCATTGGTAATCGTTAGCGTTTTAACCTAAAAAACCACTCTATATTAGAGTGGTTTTTCAAATTTCATCTTATAAAGTTTGATTCTAATGATCAGATTTTAAGGTTGATAAGGTAAAGATGAATGATGATGAATGATACGTAATGTTCCATTCTCATCTTTCTTGTAACCCCAACTTTTATCAACTGTGGTCACATTACCGTCTTTATCCGTTAAAGAAATCCAACCCATCCACATTGCAACATCACCCTCAATGAAGCTCGCTGATGTAACAGATTCGCAATGGCGCCATCCCTTGATGCCAAAACCACCATCTAGCGGGAAATTGTCATCATGGCCAACAAAGTATGATAAAGCCCCTTCTTTTGTCGGGCGGAATGTTTGGTCACCACTTGCTAATGTTGGTTTGAAAAGCACAGGCCCAAGATTATAGCCATATGCAGAATCGAGAACATTAATTGCCACTGCTCTTGCTTCATCGATGCCACCTTCTTCATACGCTTTAGAGACTGCAATTAAGGCATCTCCCCAAGCTACACGGGCTTGTACTAAATCAGTTTCAGTAATAGACATTACATTTTCCTTTCATTTACAATTGTACGGTTTTTATTACTGCATTTTATATATGTCTTCTTAATGATAAAACAATTTACATTTTTTCCGAATTTCTGATAGATTTTAACTATCACCTGGTATTGTAAATAAGAAACGTCCCACAATTGGAAAGAGGTTTATTTCAATTTTTTATATTTAAATAGTCAGATAATCGTTTTTCACATAGTGAACGGATAAAGGCGGCGAGTTCTTTATAAAGATGCCTTTGCGGTGCGCTAGGACGCCAAGCGAGAACAACCTCTCTATCCTCTGTTGTGTCTTGTAGTTCAAGGACGGCCACATCGTTCCTTGGTTCGATTTCTGAGCGCACATAAAGAGCTGGCAAAAATGCAATGCCGACACCTGTTCCAATCATTTGCCTAACAGTATCAAGGCTTGTACCTTCGTAATCGCGAAGTATTCTGGCACCATATTTATTAGCAAGTCCCTGCATTTGTTCAAAAATTCTGTGACGTTCTTCAATTGCAAGAAGTCTTTGGCCGGCGATGTCTTTAGAATTGACCTTTTTTTGTTTTACCAAATCGTGGTCAGGGGCGACACATAATCGAAATGGTTCACCAAATAAAGGTTCAACGGTTAAGCCTGATACATCCAATGGTAGCGTCGTAAAAATGAGATCAAACCTACCGTCTAATAACCCATTTTCGATTTCTCTCGGTGAATCTTCACGAATAAATAGGCGTAAATTTGGATAAGTTTTATGAATGTCGGGAATTATGTCAGGCAAAATATAGGGACCTAATGTCGGTGGCACGCCCAAGCGGTGAATGCCTGCCCCACTATCAAGAGAAAATCGCGCGACATCACGAATGGATTTTACTTCGTCTAGCATTAAATCAATATGAGGTTGCATTGCTCTAGCCGCAGCAGTCGGAAGGGCACCCGTTCTTGAGCGCTCTAAAAGTGTAAGACCTAAGTTTTCTTCAAGTGTGGCGATTTGTGCCGTAATGGTCGGCTGCGAAACATTTAAAGAGAGAGCTGCTTGGCGAAAGCTTTTCAGCTCGATAACCGTTTTCAGATATTTGAGTTGTTTAATGGTAGGATGGCCAATTTGCATCATGTAGCTTCCTTAAATGATGTGATAGATAAAATCTATTGGAAATTCGGAAAAATAGCAAATTGTATTATCATGATGGAACGCATATATCATGTAATAATGTTTTACATCCGAAGCGTTAAACTAATTAAAAATAAGAATGCAGGGGCGTAAAATTGGTAGGAAAAGATATTGGAGGTGCTTTAAAACTTTCAATTATTGTGTTTTCAAAGATTATTCAGACCAAATTCTGGAAACTAACAAAACACATTAGCGAATTTATTTCGCTTAATATGATGAAAATAAAATAATTTAGTTTTCATCAAAACTACAAATTTAAATGAGGGTACTAAACATGTATAATTTAAATACGTCTAATCTTCGTGGCGACATTATGGGTGGTATCACTACCGGTATTGTTGCCTTACCGTTAGCACTTGCATTTGGTGAAGCATCAGGTGCTGGCCCGATGGCGGGTCTTTATGGAGCCATTATTGTTGGTTTCTTAGCGTCTCTATTTGGTGGAACGGGAAGTAATATTTCTGGGCCAACGGGCCCGATGGTCGTCGTTTTTGCTGGTGTCTATACCACTTTGGGCGGTAATCCTGAATTGGTCTTTTCGGCTGTTGTTCTGGCGGGACTAATTCAAATTGGATTTGGTTTCTTAAAGATCGGGCATTTGATCCGACTTGTTCCCTATCCTGTGGTTTCCGGCTTTATGAGCGGGATCGGTGTCATTATTGTGGCTCTTCAATTAGCAAGGCTATTTGGTCATGAGCCTGAGGGTGGCGGAACTATTCCTGCGTTAACCTCTGTGCCTGGTGCAGTTATTGACCCGAATTGGATAGCGCTCGGAATTGGAGTAATGACACTCGTTATGGTGTTTAATTGGCCTCAGAAGCTAGGCAAATATCTTCCCGCGCCATTAGCGGCGTTGGTCATTGCTACAGTTTTAAGTACTCTTTTTGTGGGCGCACCAATCTTGGGTGATGTACCATCTGGGTTGCCGACATTCATAATGCCAACATATGACCAAGACGCGATGGTTATTGTTCTTGAAGCCGCATTCTTGCTTGCGTTGCTAGGGTCAATCGATAGCTTACTGACGTCACTTGTGGCTGACAATATGACTCGTACCCGTCATAATTCGAGCCAAGAACTTATCGGACAAGGTATCGGTAATACGGTTGCGGGTCTTTTTGGTGGAGTGCCGGGTGCAGGTGCTACCATGCGTACTGTTGTAAACATTCGCTCAGGAGGGCAGTTTAAAATTTCAGGTATGCTACATGGTGTAGTGCTTCTTTCTGTTGCACTTGTGTTTGCACCTTTCGCTTCACTTATTCCGCATGCTGCGCTTGCGGGTATATTGATTAAAGTGGGGTATGATATCATTGATTGGAGTTATTTAAAGCGTGCCCACCGTGGACCGCGTTGGGATTTGGCTCTGATGGGTATTGTTCTCGGTCTTACAGTATTCGTTGATTTGATTACAGCTGTTGCCGTTGGTGTTGTTTTGGCTGCCTTAGCATTTATCAAGCAACTATCTGAATCTCAATTAGAAAAACTTAATTTATCAGATGATAAAGTCGGTAATGCAGAAGAGCGGGCAATTCTTGCGCGTAGTAATGGTGCTGTCACACTCTTTGACTTTGGCGGACCATTGAGCTTTGGTGCGGCAGCCGATTTAGGACATGTTATTAGAGAACGTTCAACAGGAAATGTTCAGGTTCTTATTCTTGATTTTTCTCGCGTACCGTTTCTTGATTTATCAGCGGCAAAGGCTGTCGAAACAATAGTTGCTGACGCTGACCGATCCGGTAAGTTCGTTTATTTTGCAGGAATTACTGAGGAAGTAAATGATGTACTTCATGGACTTGATGTTGCTCAATTAATTACCGATGATCATTGGTTTAAAAATCGCGCAGATGCACTAGAACAAGCTTTAATCGAGGTCGGCGTAGATAATGATAAGAATAAGCCAAAGGACAAGTCTGATCCCCAGGCTGTGGTGTAATGGCCTAGCGTTGACGCCATTCTCTTCAAATTTATTATAGGCCTGCCCCTTAAGGGTGGGCCAATATTATTTTTAAGTAAATTTCACTATTTTAATCACATGAATAATTTATAGCGCAAGCACATAGAATGCTCAGTAAGAAATTAGCAATTGCATAAAATGTAAAGCGATCTAAAGTATTGTTGAATAATTAATCAAGAGTATGACCATTGAGTAGCTACGAAAAGATATATCAATCGTGGAAAAATAATCCGCAAGATTTTTGGCAAGAAGCAGCCAGAGAAATTCATTGGTTTAAAGAATGTGAAGAAGTTCTAGATGAAACAAATGCACCATTATATCAATGGTTTAAAGGTGCAAAAACAAATACATGCTATAATGCGATAGACCGTCATGTAATTGCAGGACAAGGTGATAGAACGGCACTCATTTATGATAGTGCCATGACGGGCCAGGTTAGAAAGTATACCTATGCGGAAATGCAAGATCATATCTCGAAATTTGCAGGCGTATTAAATGCAAAAGGCGTGAAAAAAGGCGACCGTGTTTTACTCTATATGCCGATGATTCCAGAAGCTGTAATAGCCATGCTTGCGTGTGCCAGAATAGGAGCCATTCATACGGTGGTCTTTGGCGGGTTTGCCTCAAATGAGTTAGCGAAAAGGATTATTGACGCTGAACCCAAGATTATTGTGTCAGCGACGTGCGGATTAGAGCCCGGTAGGGTTATTGCTTATAAGCCCTTGCTTGATGAAGCGTTGGCCATTTCCAAATCTACTGCAAAAACCATTATCGTTAAACGTCCAGAATGTGATGCAGAACTTATAGATGGTCGTGATTTTTATTGGGAAAAGCTAATGAAAGTGGCTACTCCTGTTGATTGCCTGGAGTTAGAAGCAACTGACCCACTTTATATTCTTTACACATCTGGAACGACTGGTACTCCAAAAGGCATCGTTCGGGATAATGGTGGTCATCTGGTTGCAATGAACTGGAGCATGAAAAATGTTTACGCAATGAGCCCTGGTGATGTTTATTGGGCTGCCTCTGATATTGGTTGGGTTGTCGGTCATTCTTATATTGTATACGCCCCATTAGTTCGTGGATGTACGACAATTTTATATGAAGGTAAACCAGTAGGGACGCCAGATGCAGGGGCATTTTGGCGCGTAATTGCGGATCATAAAGTAAACGCATTATTTGTTGCCCCCACAGCTATTCGCGCCATCAAAAGAGAAGATCCTAGGGGAGAGTTTCTAAACAATTATGATATCTCAGCTTTTCGTACGCTTTTTCTTGCGGGGGAACGCGCTGATCCTGATACGGTTAAATGGTCAGAGAAAATGGTTAGTGTTCCTGTGATTGACCATTGGTGGCAAACTGAAACGTCATGGTCTATTTGTGCAAATTTCATGGGGATAGAACATTTGCTCGTGAAATATGGCAGCCCAAGCGTTCCTTCCCCGGGGTACGATGTAAGAATATTTAGCGATGAAGGTGAAGAACTTGGTCCTAAAAAGCTCGGCAATATTGTCGTTAAAGAACCGCTTCCACCAGGTGGAATGCTAGGAATTTGGAAAGATAATCAACGCTGTATTGAAACATATTTTAAAGAATATCCAGGCTTTTACCTAACTGGTGACGCGGGTCATAAAGATGAAGATGGCTATTTATACATTATGGGCAGAACTGATGATGTCATTAATGTTGCGGGTCACAGATTATCAACGGGTTCGATGGAAGAAGTCCTAAGTAATATGCCGGATGTTGCGGAATGTGCCGTAGTAGGGGTCGCAGATGAGCTTAAAGGGCAAATTCCTTATGGATTTATCGTTTTAAAAAGTGGCACTGAAAAATCGCAGGACGATATCATTACGGAGGCGATACAATCCGTGCGTACTGAAATAGGGGCGGTGGCCAGTTTTAAAAATGCGGTAATTGTAAAAAGATTACCAAAAACCCGATCGGGTAAAATCTTGCGCCGTGTCATGAGCAGCATTGCCGGGAAAGAAGATTATAAAACCCCGGCAACGTTAGATGATCCGATGATATTAGATGAAATTAGTGCGGCTTTATTTAGCTAAGACTTCATCTAGAGCGCTAAGGAGCTTATCGACTTCCTCAACGGTATTGTAATGAGTTAGTGAAATTCTGACAGCGCCATTCTGGTCCGTTATACCAAGACTATCTGATAAACGGCGCGCATGGAAATCACCAAAGCGAACAGCCACCTTATATTTATCCATTGCGATACATACTTGCTGTGGGTCTTTGCCTTCTATCGTAAAAGCAATTGTTGGAACTCTTCTCGGGCTGGTGCCATCATTAATGCCCAGAACGTTGCAATCATTTCTCTTTCTTAAGTAACTAAGTACTTTTTCACAAAGAATATTTTCTTGTTCGGTGATGTCTTGAAAGGCGGCTTCTAATTTCTCTCGTCGTGTGCCTTTTGATCCGGCTTTTTCCCCAAGAGTGACCAAATAATCAACTATGGCGCCTGATGCATATGAAAGTTCATAATTGGCATTACCCGGTTCCATTTTTGCGGGAATTTTGGTCTTGTCATAAAAATAATGATAAAGGCTATCTAACTCTTCCATATGGTCATAGCGACAGTAGAGCGCCGCATGATGTGGACCGTAGGTTTTGTATAGACTTAAGGCATAGAAATCTACATTCCAATCTTGAACATCAATTGCTCTGTGTGGTGCGTATGCCACTGCATCAACACAAACAAGTGCGCCACGATCATGAACAAATTTGGTTATTTCTTTTACGTTATTAATGGTACCAAGCAAATTTGATACATGCGTAAAAGCAACAAGCTTTGTTTTTTCTGTCATGATGGCATCAAGCGCATCAAGTTCTAATTCGTATGTCTCTTTATTCATAGGCCAAAACTTAATGTTGACGCCGCGATCTTCTAACCAGACCCATGGGCCAATATTACTTTCATGATCTGTTATCGTAACGATCACTTCGTCGCCTGCTTTAAACTGACTTAACATTGCCTTACTTAAAAATTGCAGTAACACGGTTGTAGAAGGACCAAATACAATTTCTTCAGGTCTTGCAGCATTGAAGAGTGTCGCAATATTGGCGCGCCCTTCACCAAAGGCCTTTAATGAGTTTTGTGATACATCGTAACTACCGCCTAGCTGTACATTATGGGAATAATAATATTCTGAAATTTTATCAACGCAGCCTTTTAAGATCTGTGACCCGCCGGCATTATCCATAAATGTCCATTCATTCTTTAGTGCTGGGAACTCACCCCGTACAAAATCCATATCCAATGCCACGATTATTTTTCCTTAATTAAATTAATGATTTAGGACCGCTTTTAAAAAATTACGGGTCCGTTCTTCTTTTGGGTTGTCAAATATTTCATTGGGACTTCCTTGCTCGACAATTTGACCGGCGTCCATAAAAATGACGCGATCGGCAACTTGTCTTGCAAATCCCATTTCATGCGTCACAACGATCATGGTAACACCTGACGCTGCAAGGTTTTTAATCACATCAAGCACCTCTCCTACCATTTCTGGGTCTAACGCTGACGTGGGTTCATCGAATAGCAATGCTTTTGGCTCCATCGCGAGCGCCCGTGCAATGGCAACGCGTTGTTGTTGACCCCCTGAAAGCTGTGCTGGGAATTTATCAGCTTGTTCTGCAATACCGACTTTAGTGAGTAAATCGACGGCAACTTTTTTTGCCTTTTCTTTACTCAATCCTTTTGATTTTATGGGTGATAGCATCACGTTATCAAGAATGCTAAGATGTGGAAAAAGATTGAAGTTTTGAAAAACCATGCCGACGTCGGCGCGAACCTTCTTTAAATTACGCCCTTTTTCTACTTTTACATTTTCAACTTTTATGGTCCCTGATTTATCATACTCTTCGAGAAGATTAATACACCGTATCATAGTTGATTTTCCAGAACCGGAAGGTCCTATAACACAGACGACTTCACCTTCGGCTATTTCTAAATCAATGTCGGTTAAGGCGCGAAAATTGCCATAATGCTTATTGACCGTCTCTAACTTAATCAGAGTACTCATTGTGTATCCCCTGCTTTAAATTTTTTCTCTAATCCTGAAACCCATAAAACCAAGGGTAATAGAAAAGCCAGATAAATAACGGCCGCGGCAATAAGGGGTGTTGGGTTGGCTGCGACGGCCTGCGCCTGAGTTGCTTGTTTTAAAAGATCCGGCATCGCCACCACGGATGCAAGGGCCGTATCCTTGATCACATTAATACAGTTATTGGTGAGCGGTGGAATAACCACCTTAATGGCTTGCGGAAGAATAACGTCTACCATCATATCCTTATAACTTAATCCTAATGCTTCAGAAGCTTCGAATTGACCTTTGGGAATGGCTTCAATACCGGCACGGAATATTTCGGCCGTATAAGCACCAGAAACAACCGTTAAGGCAACGGCTGCCGCATAAAAAGGTGATAAACTAATGCCAACAAAAGGCAAGGCGTAGAAGATAATAATCAGAAGAACCAATAAGGGAATTGACCGAAATACATCAATATATGCTTTGACGATTATACGGACCGCTTTGTGGGCATATAATTTTAATAAGGCTAAGATGAGCCCCAGGATTAACCCCGCGACAATCGCTAAGATACCCAGTTGGATTGTCGTAAATAATCCGTCAATGAGCATCGGATAGGTTTGTAGAAAGACATCCATATTCAGGAAAGTTTCAACAAAATTGAATATCAATCCATCACTTGTTGTTGGCATGGGTACTACTCTTGCCGTAGAGGTACTTTCTTCTGCAAGCGTGCCGTACCATTTTAAATGCAGCTGATTTACAAAACCCTCTTCTTTTAAAATACTAATGGTATCATTTACGTCGTTTAAGATTGCACTATTTTTACCGAGCATTAGTGCATATCGCCCACCTGTTGGAATACGTTCAACAACCTCTAAATTGGGTTTGTCTTTCGTATAATATTGAAGGGCGGGAATATCGCTGATGTATCCTTTAACGCGACCAATTACCACATCTAGCATGGCAGGGGCTAATCCTTCATAGCGGCGAATTTCTGCAAAGCCATATTTTTCCTGATTAGCCGTAGCCCATATATCTCCTGTGGAGCCTGTATCGGCGGCAACAATTTGTCCCCGCAGGTCTTCTAATGAAGTAATACCGCTTCCCCTTACAACCGTTAGCGATTGATCACTATCATAAAAGGGTTGCGTAAAGGCGACGCTTTCAAGCCGTTTGTCCGTAATACCTATTGACGACATGGCAATATCAATGCGACCTGACTGAACGGCAGCAAATAAGCCGTTAAAAGGGACATTGATGATATTCACGGGACGATTAAGTCGTTTTCCAATTTCATTTACCAGATCGATTTCAAAACCAATAAATGTACCGTCGGTATTCTGAAATTCCCACGGAACATTACCAATATTGGCACCGACGACAATCGGATCATTACTTTCCTGTGCAACAGATATCATCGGCCACAAAAGAAAGAGGAGGACAATTTTCAAAACTGTAAAACAGTTAATTTTCAATATATTATCCTCTATTTTTATTAAACTGAAAGTCTTTTATCGAGCCTAGCCAGCAACCTGTCAAGGTCCTTATGGTCATCAGCTGACATGGTTGGTCCTGGTGTTCGTACTTTAGCAGACGTAATCACACCCCGACGGTGTAGGGTTTCTTTTCGAACAGCAAGACCGTAGCCTGGCTGTTGTTCGTGTTTAATGACCGGTAAATATTGATCAAATAAATCATCTGCTGCGTCTATATCGCCTGCTGCAAATTTTTCACAAACACCCACTAACATTTCAGGATAAGCAAAGCCTGTCATGGCACCGTCCGCACCACGTCCAAGCTCTTGTGGCAGATATAGTCCGCCATTGCCGCATAAAATACTAATGCGGCGCAAGCCTTGTGCCGCTGATTTGGCGCGAAGTTCTGATAATTTTCCAAGCCCTGGCCAATCTTCGTGTTTTAACATGACAACTTGCGGTACATCACGGATTATGCGCATTAGGCAATCAACGGATACTGGAGCCTTGGTTACCAGTGGAAAATCTTGATAAATCATTGGAACTTTTGAGTTAAGCGCTTTATCAACGGCGATATAATAATCATAAATTGCTTCATCGCTATTATGTGAGGGATTAGGCGCAACCATCACACCCGCGGCCCCCGCTTTCATAGCGGAATTTGAGAGCGCCACTAATTTATCCATGTCTGGGTTACTGACGCCTACAACAACGGGCACACGGCCATCGACCCGATCAATAACACGGTTCATAACGGCTTGCGATTCTTCCGGCGTTAATTTCTGTGCTTCCCCCATCATACCAAGGATTGTGATGCCGGTGACGCCTTTCTCTAAATAAAAATCAGTCAGGGTATCAATGCTTTCAAAATCGATGCTGTCATCGTCTAAGAACGGTGTGGCTGCGATAATATAGACGCCTTTTGCTTGTTCATTTAATAATGCACTCATGGTTATTCCTTATATTAGTTTGGCGTTAAAGTTCTTTTTTGGATCCATTTCGGGGACGAATTTTTCTAGCGGTTTGGCAAATTCAGAACGTTCGCGTTTTAAATATACTCCACTGCCTCGCTCTACTTTAAGTTCTTCGTCTTCTACTACGATGCGTCCACGGCTAATCACTGTTATCGGCCAACCTTTAGAAACCATTCCTTCGTAAGGGGTATAATCCATATTATCATGTAGAGCATCAGCTGTTATTTCGACTTCTTTATCCGGGTCCCAGATCGCGACATCCGCATCAGAACCTATAGCGATTGTTCCTTTTCGCGGATATAGGCCATATGTTTTTGCTGGAATGCTTGATGTCACATCAATGAAGCGATGGATGTCCATTCGCCCTTTTTGTACGCCTTCTGAAAATAGAAGCGGCATACGAATTTCAAGTCCGGGGACGCCGTTCGCGATTTTATCGAATGTTGGTTTTGGACCAGCAGACAATTTTCCACTACTATCATAGCGATAAGGTGCATGATCTGATGAAAAGACACTGAATGATCCGTCGATAAGGCCTTCCCATATGATTTCTTGATTTTCTTTATTGCGCGGTGGTGGACTACAGCAGAACATTGCCCCATCCATTCCATCTTTATCAAGGTCATCAATGGTAAGGAATAAATACTGTGGACATGTTTCACCGTATATTTTAAGGCCACGTTCCTGTGCGCGGCGAATTTCGGTTAAGGCTGCCTCAGAAGAGACATGAACAATTAACATAGGTGTATCTAGTAGCTCTGCAAGTGTAATCGCGCGGTGGGTTGCTTCTTTTTCAGCAAGACTAGCATGGGCAATGGCATGATATTTCGGATCACCAAGTCCTTGGTCGAGGAGCTTTTCGGTGATCCATCTGATGACCTCATGGTTTTCAGCGTGCACCATTACCAGGGCCTGCTCACGTCTTGCTGCAGCAAGAACATTAAGAATTTCATAATCATTCAGTTTCAGGTTGTCATATGTCATATAGATCTTAAAGGATGTAATGCCGTCTTCAATCATGGCCGGAAGTTCTTGACCAATAATAGCGTCTGAAGCATCCGAAATAATAAGATGGAAGCCATAATCAATAACCGATTTGGGTTTTGCGCATGCCATATAATCATCAACAACTTCACGTAAACTTTGTCCGCGATGTTGAGCGGCAAAGGGCAGTAATGTTGTGGTCCCCCCAAATGCAGCAGACACAGAACCGCTATAAAAATCATCAGCAGTCATAATTCCACTTGATGATTTTTGTTCTATGTGACAATGCGCATCAATGCCGCCTGGTAATATTAATTTATTAGTAGCATCAATATCTCTTTCTCCTTCTTCAAGGTTTTCGCCCAGTGCGATAATTTTGCCATCCTTGATGCCAACGTCTTGTTTTTTCTGCTCAATTTCGGTTACAGTATGTCCGTTTCTGATGACTAGATCATATAAGGCCATTTTTTTATCCATCCTGAATTTGATAGGTTTATTTTATTATTTGTATTTGGTATTCAAATGGTATACCATTGGTACACCTGATAATCAAGCGAGGATTTAAATGTTAACGCCAAGTGGAACCACTACATCAAAAGAACTGCCAGAAATTGGCCGTAATTTCGATGATATGGGTGAAGAAAAAAGCCTTGGCGAACGAACATACCTTCTTATTAGCGATATGATTTTAAAAGGAGAGCTCGCATATGGAGATCCCGTTCAGGAAAGACGCCTTGCCGAACATATGAATGTATCCAGAACACCAGTAAGAGAGGCCATAAGCCGTTTGGAAGCTGAGGGCTTTTTAGAGCGAAGCGGTGGTAGAGTTGTGGTTCGTGAGGTCCGTTTAAAAGAATTCGTTGAAATACTGCATGTTAGAAAATTACTTGAATGTGATGCAGTAAGAGAGGCCGCGAAAAATGCTGATGCGAAAGAGCTTCAAAAAATTCGTGGAACTATCGAAAAATTAATGGAAAAAAGGTCTGTTACTGCATTAGAGCTTCGAGAAGTTGATGATATGTTTCACAATTTCATTGCGAGAAGTTCCAATAACAGTTTGGTCAATGAATTGATTAATGATTTAAGACGAAGAACAGCAATGTTTGATCATGAGCGCCTTCCTGACCGCAAGCAACCAGGTAGTAAAGAACATTTAAATATTATTGATGCGTTAGAAAAGCGAGATGGGGCGCTTGCGTCTACGCGAATGGCTCGTCATATCAATAATGTCCATAGTAGTATTTTTGAACATTGGGGTTTTAATAAATGAACCAATTAATTAAGCCGCGCATTTTAATGTTAAATGCGAACTCATCATGTTCAGTCACAAAAGGAATGGAAGAAGAGTTAGAAGTGCCTGCCTCACTTTTAAATGTAACGATTGATTATGATCAAATCGCCGAGGCACCAGAAGCCATTGAAAGTATGGAAGATGTACATCTTGCCCACGAACTTGTCACAGAATATGTTAAAAAATCTGATTATGATGCCTATGTCATAGCGTGTTTTTGTGATCCGGGTGTTCAGGAGCTAAGGGTGTTAGGGTTTCAGAATGTATTTGGCATCGCTGAAAGTGCCATGCACTTAGCCGCCAACAGTGGCGGAAAGTTCGGGATGATTTCAATTTTGGATGTCTCCGTTGAGCGTCATATTAAACAAGTGGAGCGTGCGGGCCTTTCCGATTTGCTTGCAGCGGATCTTGCCTTAAATCTGGGTGTGTTGGAACTAGAGGATATTGAACTAGCGCGTCCCCGTATTGAAGAAGTGGGACGTGCTCTTGTAGAAAAATTCGGGGCAGAATCTTTAATACTTGGTTGCGCCGGTATGGGATTACATAAAGAATGGTTGCAAAATTTACTTAATAAACCAATTATCGATCCATGTTGGGCTGGGCTTTCCATGGCCGTAGCCTATTTAGGATCAAAATAAATTAAATCATATTAAAGGAGTTATAAAAAATGGATTTAGGAATTAAAGGACGCAAAGCTATCATCTGCGCGTCTTCAAAGGGCCTTGGGAAAGCATGTTCCATGACATTGGCCGGTGACGGTGCGCATGTGTTTATCAATGGACGAAACGCAGAAGTATTGGAAGCCACAGCACAGGAAATCCGTGATGCCACAGGTTCTGAAGTGACAGCAGTTGCATGTGATGTCACAACAGCGGAAGGCCGTGAAAAATTATTGGCCGCATGTCCTAACCCCGATATTCTTGTTAACAATGCTGGCGGTCCTCCTACGGGAAATTTTCGTGATTGGGATCGTGACACATGGATTAAAGCACTTGATTCAAACATGCTTACACAAATCGAACTGATTAAAGCGGTGGTTGACGGCATGATCGAACGTAAATTTGGCCGCATTGTTAATATTACTTCTGGTGCTGTGAAGGCACCGATTAGTGTTCTTGGGCTTTCAAATGGTGCACGTGCGGGTCTTACTGGCTTTGTGGCCGGCGTTGCACGAACAACTGTAAAAGATAACGTCACAATTAATAATTTGTTGCCTGGACCATTTGAAACGGACCGAATCGAGCAAGTTGTCGCAGGTGAAGCCAAAGCAAAAGGGGTTAGCATAGAAGAAGCCCGTAAAAGCCGTATGGCGGCAAACCCATCTGGTCGCTTTGGCCAGCCGGAAGAGTTTGGCCAAGCTTGTGGTTGGATGTGTTCTGCACATGCGGGCTATATGACAGGGCAAAATATATTGCTTGATGGCGGTAATTTCCCGGGCGTAATTTAAATTCTAAATATACTGTGAAGAAAGGCTCCAATATTGGAGCCTTTTTTTGTTTTGCGAATATTGATTTCTATAGATGGTCATGACATTGTCATTATAAAAAGTGAATAATGAAAGCATATGAAATGATATTGGCAAGTGATGGATTAAAAAGCAGAGGCGTCGAGATTGCGCCTTCCCTTACCAGATTAATTGCAAATTCAGCAATGGGCACAGAAGGATTAATCCCTCTTTGGTTTGGTGAGCCGAATGTCCAAACACCAAAGATGATATGTGATGCGGCTGCAAGTTCACTCTCAAAAGGTGAAACCTTCTATGCAGAAGGATTAGGAAAACCATATTTAAGAGAAGCGATTGCAGAATATATGACCTCGCTTTATCAAGTAAATATTAATTCTGACCGGATTGCTGTAACAGTTTCAGGTGGAAATGCCTTGAATTTGGCTTTTCAGACACTACTTGAGCCCGGAGATAAAGTTGCAACACTTATACCGGCTTTTCCAAATTTATTAAATGTTCCAGCATTACAAGGTGCGGAGCTTATTACGCATCCTTTGGAGGTAAAGAACGGACGTTGGACACTCAATTGTGATGACTTTTTAGAAAAAGTCAAAAAAGCAAAAGTGGTTTTAATCAATTCTCCGTCAAATCCGACAGGGTTTATGCTTACACAGGCAGAAATTGATAAAATATCGGCAACTTTACGTGAAAGAGGAACATGGATCATCGCCGATGAGGTTTATTCAAGAACCGTGTATGAAGAAAAAGTTGCCCCTTCTTTTATAAAAGCATCACTCCCAGAAGATAAATTGATTGTTGTGAATTCATTTTCAAAAACATGGGCGATGACAGGGTGGCGCCTTGGTTGGTTAACGTTGCCGCCTAGCCTTGCCCCAATTGTTGAGAAATTAATGGAATTTTCTGTGGCTTGCGCCCCCGCTTTTACGCAAAGAGGCGGCGTTGTTGCGCTTAGAGAAGGTGAAACGTTTATTAAGCAAACAAACGAAATGTACCGTGACGCACGAGACCTTGTTTGTGAAACATTACATGAAAGCCATAATATCACATGTCCAATTCCGCATAGTTCGTTTTATGCTTTTTTTAGAATTAATACTATTGATGACAGTGTTGAGTATACCCGGATGTTAATTGAAAAAGCAAAAATTGGATTAGCACCGGGAGACGCATTTTTAATGCCAGAACCAGGATGGTTCCGGTTATGTTTTGCGCAAACGCAAGACATATTAGAAGAGGCTCTCGATAGGTTAAAACCATATCTATAATGATATACATTTGATGATGATTAATCTTTAGTCCGTCTGCCCTATTTATGTTTATTTCTCTTTTATCTATAGTCATATAAAGAAAAAGGGGAAAGTCATGTCATCTCGGCGTTCATTTTTACAAAAAATTCTTTTTGGAGCCTCGACGGTAGGGGCACCTAAATTTAAAAGAGATTTTCATAAAGAACTTGGTGTAAAACCATTTATCAACGCTATTGGTTCATATTCATCACTTGGCGGCGAAGAAATGTGGCCAGAAGTAATCGAAGCCATGGATTATGCCGTTCAAAATAAGGCAGATATGGAAGATTTACATGATGCTGTGGGAAATAGGATTGCTGAGCTCGTGGGATCTGAGTATGCGTGTGTAACGGCGGGTGCTACGTCAGCGATAATATTGTCAGTGGCCGGATGTATGTCCGGATTAAATAAAGAGATATTAGAAACGCTTCCTCATCCGCCGGTGGGCACAAAAAATGAGGTCATTTTACAAAGGTCACACCAATATTTATACGATCGGGCATTAAGAGTGCCGGGTGCAAAGCTTGTGATGGTTGACACCGAAGAAGATCTTTTAAACGCCATAAATGAAAAAACGGCGATGATGTTTTATGTGCGTAAAATGGAAGGGGAAATTCCCTTAGAACACTGGATTAAGATAGGAAAAGAACAAAATATTCCTACATTATGTGACGCAGCGACGACTGTCCCTCCTATTCAAAATTTGCTGGATACAGTAAAACTTGGATTTGATTTATGTTGTTTCTCGGGTGGTAAGGGACTTCGTGGCCCTTATAGTGCAGGGCTTTTACTGGGTCGAAAAGACTTAATCATAGCAGCCAAGGCAAATGGTTCACCAAACCACAAGTCAGTTGGTAGGGCCATGAAGGTGGCACCTGAAGAATATTTGGGCATGATGGTTGCGGTTGAGCAGTCCCTTCTTCACGATGAAGCCGCAGATATGAAGGATTATTACCGTATTACAAACGATATGGCTGCCGAAATAAGTAAACTTGATGGTGTTACGGCGGACGTTCTGACGAGCGAGCAGCAGGGTATGGAGCCATATGTGAATGTCGACTGGGATCAAGAAAAATATAAAATTTCCAAAGATGGATTGAAACTCGCCTTAAGAAATGGCGAACCTTGTATTGAACTTAGGGCGATGTTTTTATCATTTGGTGAGCTTCATTTAACGGGCCATATGTTAAAACCGGGAGAAGAAAAGATTGTCGCTCGCAGGGTCATAGAAATATTATTGGAAAGTAAGGTTTTGCTATGACAAAAAGACGGTCATTTTTAAAAGCGGCTGCGATTGCCTACCCTTTAAGTCAAGTTGGTTCTATTCCTGCTTTGGCAAAAGAAAACTATCAAGCACCAACGATTTTTAAGCGTGATTATTTTAAAGAGATAGGGGTGACGCCTTTTATTAATGCCGCAGCCAGTTATTCCGCCTATGGTGGTGCGCGCATGCTCCCTGAAGTTGCCGAAGCCATCAGGTACGGTACTTATAATAAAGTGAAAGTAAGTGATCTTCATGACGCTGTGGGGAAAAAATTGAGCTTCTGCCGACGACAACAGACATGCCAAATGAAGTTATTATTCAAAGAAATCACCGCTATACTTACGACCGCGCCTTAATCGTTGCGGGTGCGAAATTAATTGAAGTAGCAAATGAAGAAGAATTAGTTAATTCCATTAGCCCAAAAACCGCAATGATGTTTTGGCTTCTTGCAAACCATAATCCCGCTGGGGATAATATTTCAATGGACTGCTACTTGAAAATTGCTAAAGAGAATAATATTCCAACTTTCCTTGATGGCGCAACTATGACACCACCTGCCTTAAATGTTATTGATGCTTGTAAGCTTGGCTTTGATATGGTTGGTTTTTCCGGTGGTAAGGGACTTCGTGGACCCTATAGTGCAGGCTTGCTGCTTGGTAAAAAAGAATTCATTGAATATGCACGGGCCAATAATTCACCAAATTCCCGGGCATTGGGCCGGGGAATGAAGGTTGCCTCGGAAGAATATCTTGGCATGTTGGTTGCGCTGGAGGCGGCACTTGAGGTTGATGAAGAAGCTGATTTTAATGAGAAACGTGAAGTTTTCGCGAGAATGATTTCTGAAATTGGTGATATTCCGTCACTGAAAACTGAAGTCATCCTTGATGAAGGGATGGTTAGTGAACTTTATCTTGATCTCTCATGGGATCAATCGGTCATTAATTTATCGATAGAAGAATTCGTAGAAGAGTTAAAAGGCGTTACACCATCCATTCGAATTCGTATGCTAAAATTCGCTGGTGGACGTGCGCAACTTTCTGCGACAGTATTATCTGAAGGGCAGGAAATAACAGTTGGTAAACGCGTTAGAGAAATATTTTTAAACCACCTTTTTTAAGAATTAAAATCAAAAAAAGCCCGCCAGACGAATTGTCTAGCGGGCTTTTATCATTAAAATATTATTCTACGATTGGTAGAACTACATATGATGGATGTTCTGCGGAATGGTGGACCGTATTATGGGCGATAACACCCTCAGATTCATCATAGTTATTTCCGCCAGTATTTAGGTTGCGGACAAATTTTGGGAAGTTTGAAGATGTGACTTCAACACGAATTCTGTGACCTTTTTGAAATTCAATACTTGTAGTCATCGGCGTCATGTCAATCTCATAAACCTCACCTTCTTTCATCATGATTTGTTTGTCATATCCTTCACGGTAACGTGCACGGAAAATGGTATCATCAATAATGTATGCAGTGCCGTCTGGTGCAACATCAACCAGTTTAACGGCAAAGTCAGTGTCTTTAGCATCTGATGATACGTGCAGAACGGCATCGACAAAACCTGAAACTTCTATTGGCTCATCAAGTGGATCACTGGTAAAGACCAGAACATCGCTTCTTGCTTCGATGATGCGTTGGTCAAATGAGCCTGCCGTCACTAGCCCACCGTTACAACAATCACCGCCACCAATGGTTTGAACCGGGTTCATAGGGTCATAGTGATAACTGTCTGATCCTGTATCCGGCATGTCGAATGTCAATTTACCATCCCCATAAAGGCTATTAGCATTACCGCCGGATGATAAATACATTTTGACTTCTTTAGCAGCCTTTGGTGGCCATTGATCGTCACCCTGCCATTTATTAGCGCCCATTGTGTAATATTGGATTTTCGGCGTATCTTTATCAAAGGCACTGTCATCGCCTTTTAACCATTTATCCCACCATGACCAGATAAGCCCTTGATCATCAAATGTTGTGTCTCCCAAATCACGATCACCACTAACAAATTCAGGGCCAAGGCCGGCAAAGCGACAATGGTTGTTTGGTGCAACAACAACATATTGATTGTTTCGGACTTCTGCATCAATACCATTTGCTGCGGCATGATTAGATAAAGCCATGTTTGGTCCAATAGAAACGTCGTACCATGAGTTAAACCAAAGTCCAGGAACACCCCACTCTTCATTTTCGTGGTAAAGGCCGCCTTCGAACCAACCTTCGGAAACAGGTGTGCGTTTTACAAACTCTTCAAATGTGCCTTCTGGTTCCCCCATGCTGGTAAGCAAGTCTTGAATTGGAAGGTGACGAATTTGCTTTTCCCAATCAACATCCGGTTTATCAGTGCTCAAATCATTATACTGTGAAATTTGAGTTCGGATCTCAGGACTTAAGCCTTCAGGGATTTGAGCGCGTAGCGGGTTATCAACGCCATATAGCCAGATAAAGAATAAAATGCGCTGCACACCACCGGTGTACCAGTTACCATGTTCCCAAAATTCACCAACGCGGCCAATACCAGCGCCGGATGCTTGCGGCACCATAGCGGCGTGGGCAGGGTGGTTCATGGCTGCAAGGGCCAATTGCCATTCGGCTGTTGATGAACAGCCAATTGTGCCAACGCGGTTATTGGACCAGCTTTGACCGGAAATCCAATCAAGCGCGTCATAACCATCGGTTCTTGGGTAACCGAGAATTTCAAATTTACCTTCGGAAAAATATCGGCCGCGTTCATTTTGCATGATGTAAGCATATCCACGACTTACTGCTTCAACGACACTGCGCAGTGATCTTAAACCCAGCTCATTCATGTTATAAGGCGTTCTGACAAAAATTGTCGGCACCGGCCCGTCCGCATCTTTCGGACGGTAAATGTCTGTGGAAAGCCCTACACCATCACGCATTGGCATAAGAACCTTTGTTTCCACAACGGCGATCTCATTTAAAATTTCACGTAGTGCCTCTTCGCTATATTTTGAATAATCCTGTGCGCTTGCAATGTTTACGGTTATTACCGATATCGTCAAGGCCAGAAAAACACGAATGATGTTCATTATTTTCTCCCGTTCTTTTGAAATTTTAAGTGACTATAGCGGATTGATGGGAATGGGTAAATAGAGGAAGCCCTTGTAGATTTAAGAATTAGAGTAAGTCACTATATTAGCGGATTGAAGTTTTGCGCATGTCGTTTTAAATGTATCCTATTATATAAATTATTTGAAAAGGAGAGAGATGCATAAAGCTCTTGTTAATCGGGATAAATATAATTGAAGAGGGGGTATATATAAAAAACAAATTCAACCCTATACAAAGTAAGAATTTTTATCGTTAATGTGCGTTAATTATGCTATTGGAAATTAAACAGTTATATTTCGAGTGAGTATATAATTGGTAGAAAAACCGAATTCTGATAAAAATGATAATATTGATAATGCCCTTCAATTAAGAGACGTGCCTAGGGAATTGGTGGGTTCCGAGGATGAAAGCTTTATGACCATACTTTTTGGAGAGCTTTTGGATAATATGTGGATACCTGAAGGAACATCTGAAGAAAAAATATTACTGAAAATTAATGCTGCAAAAGAAACATTACGGCAAATCGCGCCACAGGACGGCATTGAAGGTATGCTAGCCGTACAAATGGCAAGTACTCATCAGGCGGCGATGGAATGCTTAAGACGGGCCACGGTTGAGGATCAAACTATACAAGGACGCGATACCGCCCTCAAACAAGGAGAACGGTTCTTAAGATTATATATGGATCAGGTTAAGGCACTTGGTAAGCATCGTGGTAACGGTGATCAAAAAATGACCATTGAACATGTAAATGTTGCATCGGGCGGATAGGCCATTGTGGGACAGGTAAATAATAAGCAAAAAAACGCAGATGAACATGACACATAAAAGGAACACAGGCCCTATGATGAAAAGTGCCCGGTGCGGGGCTAAAACACGCAAAGGACATCCTTGTAGGTCTCCTGCGGTAAAGGAAAAAAACGCTGTAGAATTCATGGTGGTGCAAAGGGAAGTGGGGCGCCACTTGGGAATAAGAATGCCTTGAAAACAGGTGATTATACAAGGGAAGCTATCGAAGAGCGAAAAAAGCTTAATAAGATGATCCACTCCTTCAAAACCTCATTGGATGAGTTACTATAATAGCAATTTATCATAATTCTTGCTTTATGATGATGTGTTTTTTGCTTAGTATTTTAAGGATATATTTGCATAGGTTCGGGGTAGTAATTTATTGATCTATAAAGTATCAATAGAATATAAAATGAATTTAATAAGGTAAGCAGTGTGCTGTGGAAATAAAAATTATAATGAACATGTTTAAATCAATTTGCCTAACAACAATATTGCTTTTATCTTTTGGGGGATCATCTGCCAACGCATCCCCATGGGCAAGCCCAGGCGATAGCCAGCTTCGTTCGGATGTGGAACTTTTAGCCCATCACGGTCTAATTTCCGGCCCCGTAAACACATGGCCAATGTCTTGGAAACAAATCACCCGCGAATTTTATAAAGCCGACAGTATGACATTGCCGCTTTATGTTCAACGTGCCCTTGACCGGGTAAGAAGCAAAATCCCGAATGAGGTGAATGTAAAAGCAAAGGCACATTACAGCAATCAAATTCAATTTTTCAGAGGGTTTGAGGACGAAAGCCGCGCTAAAGCAGAAATAGAAGGCTCTTTCGAAGCAAACCTTGATAATACAAGCATTCATATTGACGGTCGTTATCTTGATCTTGATGATAATAATGCCAATCTTGACGGAAGTTATATATCACAAGATATCGGCAATTGGTCAACCTATATTGGGGCTATTGACCGCTGGTGGGGACCCGGTCAAGAAACTACAACATTACTTAGCACAAACGCCCGCCCACTGCCGTCAATCGGCATTCGCCGCGTGACCTCAAAATCGTTCGAAACAAAATGGCTCAGCTGGATGGGACCATGGGATGCGGAAGTGTTCATTTCAAAAATGGATAAAGACAGACATATCCCGGAACCGATATTCGTTGGCATGCGGTTAAATTTTGAACCAATAAACAATTTTGAAGTCGGCCTCGCCAGATCATTAATGCTCTGTGGACAAGACAGACCATGCGGCTTTAAACAATGGATTAATGGCTTGGTTGCCGTAGGTGATCTGGATAATAAAGGCGTGATTGAAGAGCAGCCGGGAAACCAGTTGGCACAAATTACGCTTTCCTATTCAATTGGGGTGTCTGAAGACATTGAGGGTAAAATTTATGCCGAAGGTACTGCAGAAGACATCCATATATTTTTACCGTTTAAATATTCGAGATTGCTTGGAATAAATTTTAATGGACCATTTGGCACAAATGGAGACAAATGGAAAGTGACATTAGAAGCATCGGATACAATGGGTTCCCAAAGGTGGTTTTATGGCAATCGGTTTAAAGGGACTATGTATAATCATCATTTATATAAAACGGGGTATAGGTATCATAATCGTGTAATTGGTCACGCACTTGATTCAAATAGTTTCTATACTTCGTTAAAGGCAGAACTTATAAAATCGAATGGTATCGAATTTGGCTTAAAGTACCAAAATATTCTCGTAAATAGTGAAGATAACTCCCCAAACCGATTAAGCTTTAATCGCGAAAAAATAAATAGTTTTTCTGCGAATGCACTTTATCCTACAAATATTGGGCGAATTTTTATACAGGGAAGATATATGGATAATGAAATCAATACACCTGATATAAACGATAAGAATTTTATGGTAAACTTATCTTGGGAAATGGGGTTTTAGAATTATGGTTGATCTAAAAATCACTTCTTCTTGGCCTCAGTTCAGTGAAGCAGAAAAATTAGCCGTGAGTAATGTGCTTGCAACAGGCAAAGTTAATTACTGGACCGGTAAAGAAGGTAAATTATTCGAGCAAGAGTTTGCAGAATTTTGTAAAGTTAACTATGCAATTGCCTTAACAAACGGAACGGCTGCATTAGAATTGGCTTTAGAAGCTTTGGGAATAGAGGAAGGTGACGAGGTTATTGGATCCCCAAGAACTTTTATGGCTAGTGCAAGTTGCGTTGTGACCCGTGAGGCAACGCCTATATTTGCCGATGTTGATTTTAATAGCGGGAATATAACGGCTGAATCAATTGAAAAAGTAATTACTCCAAAAACGAAAGCTATTATTCCGGTTCATTTGGCTGGGATGCCATGCGAAATGGATGATATTATGGCTCTCGCAGAGAAATATGACCTTTATGTCATTGAGGATTGTGCCCAGGCGCATGGTGCTAAATACAAAGGCAAACCAGTAGGCAGTATCGGTCATATTGGCGCATTTTCATTTTGTCAGGATAAAATAATGACCACTGGTGGTGAAGGTGGAATGCTTGTAACGAATGATAAAAACTTATGGAAAAAGGCATGGGCATATAAGGATCACGGAAAAAGCTATGATGCTGTATATAACCGCGAACATCCGCCGGGATTTAGATGGCTAGCGGAAAGTTTTGGAACAAATTTCAGAATGACAGAAATGCAGGCTACCATTGGCAGAGAGCAATTGAAGTTGTTGCCAACTTGGACTGAGAAAAGGCAAGAAAATGCTGCGAAATTGGATGAAGTTATTCAGCAGTATCCTGCTCTCATAATACAAGTAATTCCAGATAATATTATCCATGCACGATATAAATATTATACTTATGTTGATACCAATAAATTAAAAGATGGTTGGGATAGGGACAAAATTCAGGACAAGTTTTGGGAAAATGGTATCCCTTGTTACGTCGGCAGCTGTTCAGAAATTTATAATGAGAAAGCATTTGAAACTTATGGCTTTAAACCAGAAAAACCATTGCCTGTTGCTGAAGAACTCGGAAAGATTTCTCTGATGTTTTTAATCCATCCGACCTTAACAACGTCAGAAATAAATGCTACATGTCAAGTTATCATGACCATTATGGAAATGGCTTCTAATTAATATCAAAGATTAATGGATAAAAAAGTGGATGAAATTCTATATTTAATTGGTCGTGAAGAACCTCTTTTTCAAAAAGATTTGAATGAATATAGTAAAGGTCTAAATGACGCAATTTCAGGTTCCAGAATACTTGTAATTGGTGGGGCAGGCTCCATCGGTCAAAACGTAGTGAAAGAAGTTTTCAAGCGTAACCCTAAGTTATTACATGTTGTAGATATTAGTGAAAATAACATGGTGGAGCTGGTAAGGGATATTCGTAGTTCATTGGGATATATTGAAGGGGAGACTGCGTTTGTCCCGATTTGTATGGGCTCAAAGGAATTTGAAGCTTTTTGGGATTTAAATAAACCGTATGACTATGTATTCAATTTGGCCGCGATGAAACACGTACGTAGTGAGAAAGATCAATTTTCGTTGATGCGTATGATAAAAACAAATGTATTATACACGCAGAAAACATTTGAATTAGCTGTGAAAGCGGGCTCACAAAAGTATTTTGCCGTGTCAACGGATAAAGCGGAAAGCCCAGCAAATTTGATGGGAGCAACCAAAAGGATAATGGAAATTTGTTTATCGCAGCATAATTCTAATACTGCCGTTTCTACTGCCCGGTTTGCAAATGTTGCTTTCTCTGATGGTAGCCTCCTGCATGGGTTTAATTCCCGAATAACAAAACAGCAGCCTTTCTCGGCACCAAACGATGTTAAAAGATATTTTATGACTGGTGAAGAAGCAGGATTGCTTTGTCTGTTTTCTGCGGTACTTGGGCAAGATCAAGAGATATATTTTCCTGACTTAAATCCTGATGAATTTTTAATCACCTTTAGTCAGATTGCTGAAAGGTATCTTGAGGTGAGAGGATTTGAACCAGTACTAGTCTATAGTGAAGAGGAAGCAAGAGAACGAGCTTCCAGTCTTATCTCTAACAAAAAATGGCCTTGTTATTTCTTTTCCAGTGACACTTCTGGGGAAAAACCTTTTGAAGAGTTTTTCTCATCAGATGATAAAGTAAATTGGGATAGGCACAATGACCTAGGCGTGATCAATGGTATTTCTACTGAAGAAGATAATAAGGTTTTGGATTTTATCAACCATATTAATCAAATTGAAGAAAAAGGAAATTGGGATAAAACACAATTAATTGAATTGATTAAATATTATTGCCCAACATTAAGTCATATAGATACAGGCAAGTTTTTAGATGGGAAAATGTAATGATTAAACGATTATTTGATATAAGTGTGTCTGCAACTGCTTTAATTATTCTTTCACCAATTTTGCTGTCTGTAATGGTAATACTTAAATTTACAGGCGAAGGCGATATTTTTTACCGACAAAAACGTATGGGTAAAGGATGCAAGCCCTTTTATATAACAAAATTTGCAACAATGCTTAGAGATAGCCCGAATATGGAAGGTGGTTCATATACATTACAAAATGATCCCAGAGTTTTGCCAATAGGACGGTTTCTTAGAAAATCTAAAATAAATGAATTTCCACAATTTTGGGACATTCTGATTGGAAATATGAGCTTTGTAGGACCAAGGCCTCAAATGGTCAATGTTCATAGCTGGTATCCAAAAGAATATGTAGAAGTATTAAATCAAGTGACTCCAGGAATTACGGGTGCCGGTTCTATAGTTTTTAGGGATGAAGAAGCAATATTAACAAGAGCTTTAGATTATGACTATTGCTATAAAAATGAAATTATCCCTGCAAAAGTAGTGCTCGAAAAATGGTATGTAGTAAACAGGTCATTCTTAAAAGATATTACTATAATGTTAATTACCGCTTGGGTCGTGATCTTCCCGGAAAGTAATATTTTGTATCAGATATTTCCAGATATCCCAGAAATTGATAAAAGCAATTTTGGCTTAAAAGAAATATAAGGCGGGTGTGGTGGAAGAAATAAATATTTTATTTAGTGCTGCTGGTAGGAGAGTATCTCTAATACGTCATTTTAAAAAAGTTTTGAATGATTTGGGTTTGAGGGGACGGGTAATATCTGCCGATATAAATTTACTTGCTCCTGCTTCTTATATAACAGATGAAAAAGTACTCATACCAAAGTGTACTAATGAGAATTATATTGAAACTTTGATTGATATTTGTAAAACACAAAGAGTTTCTTTGCTAACTTCACTAATTGACACAGATTTAATATTATTATCGGAAAATAGAGATAAATTCGAAAGGGTCGGAACAAAATTACTAATCAGTAGTGTTGAGACTAATGAAATTTGTTTTAATAAAATAAATACTGCTAAATTCTTTAAAACTCATAATGTTTCTTCTCCCTGCACCTATTCCTTAGATGAGGCATTAAATTTTGATCAAGAAAAGTATCCCGTACTGCTAAAACCTTTTGATGGTAGTTCAGGAGTTGGTGTTACAAAAATTAATAATAAAGAAGAACTAATATTTTTTGCCAAGTATATTAAGAATGCTATGATACAAGAATATCTGGAGGGGGAAGAATATACCGTTGATGTTTATGTAGACTTTAAAGGAAAAATTAGATGTGCAGTACCACGAAAAAGGCTTGAAATTAGAGGAGGGGAAGTAAGTAAAGGTGTTACCGTTAAAGATAAGCTAATTATGAAAGCAGCTTGTGACGCTGTTAGTAAACTACCTGGGACTATTGGCTGCATTACTATCCAATGCTTTAAAACCAAGGATAATCAAATCAAGTTTATAGAAATAAATCCAAGATTTGGTGGAGGATTTCCATTATCTCTTCATGCAAAAGCCGATTTTCCAAAATGGATACTACAAGAATTAGTATTTGGCGAATGTAATGCCACCATGGATGACTGGCTCGATGATTTAGCAATGCTACGATACGATGAAGAAATTATAGTTAATGGTGATCAAATTAAATGATTAAGGCTATCGTTTTTGATTTAGATGACACACTCTATTTAGAAGAAAATTACGCATTTAGTGGAATGACTTTCATCGGTACTTGGGTTGAAGAAAATTGGGGCATATTGGGACTAGAGTCTGAATTAAGAAGATTATGGAATCAAGGCATTAAAACTAAAACATTTGATCACGCCTTTCAAAACCTTGAATATGAAATATGCCAAAACTCTGTCAAGGAGTTAGTAAATGTTTACCGGAATCATAGCCCTGAGATAGAACTTGAACCGGATTCGATTGTTTTATTGAATAGATTGCAGAATAAATACCATCTAGGTTTAATTACAGATGGCTATAAAGTAGCTCAGAACAATAAAATAGACGCATTAAACCTACATAAATGGTTCTCTAAAATCATTGTTACGGATGAATTGGGAAAGTCATATTGGAAACCTAACCCTCGTTCATATAAAATGATTGAAGCAGAATTCAGTTGTAAAGGAAAAGAGTGCGTTTATATTGGCGACAATATTTCAAAAGATTTCATTTCTGCTAACCAAAGAGGCTGGATGACAATTCAAATTCAAAGACCGAATAAAATCCATAAACAAAAATTAAAGTTAAAGCCAGAGTATTACGCTGACATGATTATTGATAACCTTAATGCATTGCAAGACGGAATTTGGGAAAAGTTATGAGAAACATAATAACAAGTAAAAATTTCATTAGGACATTGGTATTAAGGTTGCTGCGTCGTTTTAATTTTGATTTTCGAATATATCATCATTGGCACACGGGTTCTAAATTATTGCTTAATTCTTTTAAACATAAAGGATATTGGTTTTATGGAAAATCTCGCGAGAAAAATTCTATGGAGTTAATATCAAAATGTGTAGGCCAGAATGATTATTGTATAGAGGTAGGCGGGCATATTGGTTATCTTACCATGCATTTCTCAAAATTAGTTGGTTCAGGAGGAAAAGTGATTGTGTTTGAGCCATCGCCAGTGAACTTATATTACCTGAAGTCTAATTTACATGATATTCCGCAGGTAGAGATTGTAGAACAGGCAGTATCTGATACTGTAGGTGAATTTCCATTTTATATCGAAGAGCTAACGGGTCAAAATAACTCACTCGTTGCGAATTATGATCAATTAGCTGTAAATATTAATAATTCTGGTTTAAAGTTAGATAAAGATGAGGATATGAGTATTATCAATGTAGCCGTAGTTACACTGGATGATTATCTGCTTCCTGTAAACTTACTGCGAATTAATTTTCTAAAAATTGATATTGAAGGAAATGAATATCCTGCAATTATCGGGGCAGAAAAAATCCTCAGGAAATATAGGCCTATTATTATGATTGAAGTCACAGAGAACGCTCTAAAAGTAGAAACGTTTCTCAAGGAAATAGGGTATAAATATATTTTAGATGATCAACTAAATTCTGTAAATGCTGAGAATCCAAATAGTTTTAATTGGTTTTGTTTTTATAATTCGCAGGACATTCCACAAAAGTAATAATCAAACAATTATAAATTCATAGTTTTTAGAATTACTTTATTTACTTCATTCACGTTGTATTTATCTGTAACAATTTTATGAGACTGATTGGCCATTTTCATATTTAATTGAGGAAATTCGATCATTTTGATCATTTTAGCAGCTAAAGTTTTATAATCTTTTAGCGGCACAATATATCCATTTTCTCCATCCACAACAGTTTCTCTACATCCAGGTGCATCAGTTGTCAGGATCGCTCGTCCTGTGGCCATTGCCTCTAAAACTGTTCTGGGAGTACCTTCTCTATATGATGGTAATACATAAACGGAACAATTCTCTAACGCGGGCCTAACATCTTTTAGCTTTCCTAAGAAATTGATCGTGCCGTTAGAGACCCATTTATCTAATTCATGTTTTTTAATGGCACTTGGATTATTATCTATCCAACCTGCCAAATTAAAAGTAATTTCAGGATATTTTTCTTTAACTATTTTCGCTGCATCTACATATTCATAGATGCCTTTATCTTTAATTAATCGAGCGATAAGTAAGAATGAGAATTTTTCTGGTAAGGGTGTTTTCTTATAATGTTCTAAATTAACACCAGATCCATTAATGAGTTGGGTTTTGGTTTTATTATTTAATATGCCTTTTATATTAAAAATTTCGATGTCATCAGGGTTTTGGAAAAATACCCTTTTATTATAGTATAAGGATAATTTAAGTAAACCGCTCATAATAATGCCAATAATTCGGGCCTTAATTGATTGACTGGTAAAACCATATCCAAGTCCGGTTATCATGGAATATATGTTTTTTACCCCAGCCATTTGTGCCGCCAACGATCCATAAATGACCGGTTTCATCGTATAGCTTAGAATATAATCTGGATTAAGTTTCTTTAGTTTTTTTGCCATTTTCCAGCAATTAAACATGTCTTTGAATGGGTTGAGACCTGTATTTTCTATTGCCATATGCTCATAGTGAACGCCAATTTTTGTTAGCTTTTCTATGATTTCAATATCAGCATTTGGTGCACATGCGTATACTTCGCATCCATTATCGACGAGTGTTTTTAATAACTGAAAACGGAAATTAGTTAAAGATAATGCCAAGCTGCCTAGAACTACTATTTTTCTATTCATGATATTATTTCTTCTAGGAAATTAGCTAATTTTATGGCTTGTTCTTTACGTGTAAATCCTGATCCGGCCTCAATAGGAGTTTTTTTGATGTGCCCGTTAGTTCTTTTTTCATTAATCATTTTAATTAACAAATTACATATTTCATTTGCATTAAAAGATACGAACCCTAATGCTCGTTCTTTAATTATTAAAGCGGGCGGGCTATTATCGCCACCTACACATAATATGGGTCTTCTGGCACCTATATACTCAAAAAACTTGCCAGTAAAAGTGCCTACTTCCTTTGGGTTATTCCACATTAACAATAATAGAAGGTCGGACATTTTCTGTAAATTCAATATATCTTTATACGGGATAGGAGAATTTAATTCTACATTAGTATGTAATGATAATTCCTCTACTTGCTGCATTAAATTGCTTAACTGAGGACCATAAAAATGAACTTTTACTAATGATTTTAAGTTTTCGGGTAGAATTGATATAGCTTCCAGTAAAGGTCTTGGGTCGCGTTTTCCTGGATAAATCATTCCAGCATATAGAATGTTAATACCTTCAGATATAAATGAGTTGGGAGGATATAATGATTGACTCTCAGATGTCTGAAAATCAATCGGGTCGTAACCATTTAGAATTAATTCAATAGGACAATTATATTTTTCTTGAAGCTGGCAAACTGAGTGCTCAGTAATTGTTGTCAATCCGATGGCTTTTGAAAATAATGACTTTTCCCAAATCTCCTCATACCATTTTTTCCATCCCGGATTAGTATAGTATGGACTATCGGTCCATAAATCTCTTAGTTCTCCTACCCAAGGGATATTGGATTTTTCTGATATTTTCTTTGCGACTAGGAAAGACGTTATTGGCATAGCGCTAGCGTATATAATATCAGGCTTCCAATTTGAAACTAACTGTATTCCTGCTTTTACGGCATTATTTTTCCATCCAATTTGTGCGTCTGGCACATGAAGTATATTTTTATAGAGTTGCCCCAATGTTTTTATTATTCGACTTTTCAATGTAGATTTGTTTGCAACAGCATGTAATCCTTTAGCCGCAACTTTTTTTCTACCTCCCAGTATATACTCCACAGGTGCATTAATGTTCCACCAATCTGAATAAATTACATTTTCTTCTGGGATTTCAAGTTGTAGTGAATCTGGTAAGGGTTGGTTATTACATGTTAAAATTTTAACATCATGGCCTAATTCCGATAAATATTTTGCCATTTTCCCGCAACGAACCGCTCCACTGGAATTATATGGAGGAAACCGATATGTCACAAAAAGTATTTTCATGAATATGATGTCCTATATTATTCAATGATTTTATCAATAATGATTTCCGCAGCATTTGCGGAACCATATAATTTTTCTTGAAAATTTATTCGAGCTTTTAACAGATCATCTGTATGAGTAACGATCATTGTATAGTCAGAACCCGCTAACTTATTTGCCTTAATTTCTACTAGTTCTATCCACTCAGTCTGCTCTCTTAATGTCACGCAGGGTTTATGAAAAAAGTATGCTTCTTTTTGCAATCCGCCACTATCTGTCAAAACAATACTACAATTCTGTAACAGCCATATCATTTCAAAATAGCCTATAGGATCAATTATTTTAAAATTTGTAGCTAATTTATTTTTTGAGAGGATTTTCCTAGTTCTTGGATGAAGCGGGCATATAACGGGCATATTTTTATTAATTTCATTTAGCGCATCGACAATATTCTTTAAGTTGTCGAAATTATCAGTATTTTCCGCTCTATGAATAGTCGCTAGAGCAAAATTATCTTCTTTAATATTCATTGGCGCTGGTTTAACGCTTTTTGAAGAATAATACATGGCTGCATCAAACATAACATCTCCAACATTATAAATGTGACAATTTTTGTCCGAGAAGCCTTCATTCATCAAATTATTAACAGCTGATTCTGTTGGGCAAAATAAAATATTGCTGATTTGATCGGTCAATATTCTGTTAATTTCTTCGGGCATCTGCATGTTAAAACTTCTTAACCCTGATTCTACATGGATTACAGGTATGTGAATTTTCTTAGCTGCTAAGGCTCCAGCTAAAGTAGAATTTGTGTCTCCATAAACCAATACATAATCGGGTTTTTCTTCTAGGAGTATTTCTTCAATTTTCTCTAATTGACGTCCAGTCATTGATCCGTGACTACCGCCACCAATTCCAAGCGTAAATAAGGGCCTTGGTATATCCATTTCATTAAAGAAAATATCACTCATATTGGCATCATAATGTTGACCAGTATGTATGATTTTTTCTGATATTGAGTTTTCATGTCTGGTATTATATTTCTGAATTGCACGACTAACTGTTGCAGCTTTAACGAATTGTGGCCGAGCGCCTACAATAGTTATAATATCCATATTACAGTGCCTTAAGTTGGGGAAGATAAATTAACTCTTAAACTGTTTCTTTTCTTGCTGAATATAGTAATGTATATATCTAATGTAAACTTAATATCGCGGACTATTAATTACGTCATTTTAATATAAGTATGATTTATTATGCTCAACCATAAATATCTATAGAGAACTATAATAATGAACTCTAAAATTTTAGAAAAAAAGAGTAATGTGCCACTTATATTATTAGGGATCTATATCATATTAAAACCCTTTTATTTTTTTCCAAGTGGTAATCCACAAATTGCAGATCTCGTACTGGTGATATTGGCCTTAAATGTATTAATTCATCCAGTCGGATTAAGGATAGTTAATATTGATATTTCTATATTATTATTGTTGTTGTTAGTAATTATTTCTTTAGTGAGCGGAGTATGGGCGATTTTACTATCGGATCAAAGCATAATAATGCCAATATTATTTTTTCTTCTAAATTTAATGTTATTTATGATTGTTTTACACATAATTGAAAATAATGAGAATGCCTTACAATTCATATTCTGGTCAGTAACAATAGCGGTTCTTTTACAGATACTTTTATTACCGATCTCATTTGCCGAATTTAAACGACAAGAATTATTTTTTAATAACCCTAATCAGTTAGGCTATTGGTCGGTTTTATCTGCTGCGATGTTTTTATATTTATCTCAGAAAATGCAGATCTCTTTTATTCTGAAGGTATTTTTTGCAGCTTTTGTCTTAATTGCCGCTGGATTATCATTGTCCAAAGCTGCTATTATATCGATCGTTTTGTTATATCTTATCTATAATTCTCGCAATCCAATTGTAATTGTTTTGTTTATCGCCAGTTTAATCGGATTAGTTATTTTTGCATCAGAAGTTGAGCAAGTATCAAATGTGATTGATAGAATAGCCTCAATAGGTAGCAGTAACGATGACAATATTGAAGGTAGAGGATTTGAAAGATTGTGGAAATATCCGGATTATATATGGTTTGGAAATGCTGAAGGCGGATACTATAGATTCGAGAATTTAATAGGCATTATGAAAGATAGTGAAATCCATTCAACACTTGGTATGTTATTTTTTAGTTATGGCCCATTGGGAATTTCAATATTTATGTTAATTTTCTTGCGCAATATACAAAAACGTGGATTGGAAACCGCTATTCCTTTTATTCCGGTATTTGCTTACAGTATGACGCATCAAGGATTCCGATTTTCATTATTTTGGTTGTTATTAGCACTTGTGACGGCTACAAACTTATTAACCAAGCAAAAAGATATGCAGGAGGGTAGGGATGAATGAGGAAATTATAACCTTAAATATTTTTAATATTTTGGAGGCTGTAAAAAAGAATATTTTAGTGTTTTTAGTTATAGTATTTAGTTTTATTCTTTTAGCATATTTGGTTTCGATTACTCTGCCGTCTAAATATGAAGCAAATATTACTTTAATGCCAGTTTCACAGCTAGGTGAAGAAGATAAAACTTCTGGTCTTGGTGCTGTGAGTTCATTATTAGGCAATTCAAGCATTTCCACAGAAATTCCCGCTTGGATGGAAGCCACTACGATTATGAATACACGTGAATTTGCTAAACAGTTTATTCTTTCACAGAAAATTATGAACGACATTTCTGCTCAAAGAGGGGTAGAAATTGAGTGGAATAATTTGACTGAGGAAGAGAAAAATATAGAGCTAAATAAGCTAGCACGATATTGGATAGCTAATAATATATTAGTAGAAGTTGATGAAAACACTAACACT
Organism: Kordiimonadaceae bacterium UBA4441; assembly: GCA_002390425.1. Lineage (GTDB taxonomy): Bacteria > Pseudomonadota > Alphaproteobacteria > Sphingomonadales > Emcibacteraceae > Pseudemcibacter. The sequence goes on from DGPL01000029.1 coordinate 39,077, forward strand.
ATATCATTCTCTGTTTTTGCAAATGAACCATCAAAAGCGGTTACTTGGGCTACGAACTATGTCAGTAGTATTAATGAATATATGAAAGAATATTTATCTCAAGAAGCAGAACGTAAAATTCAATTTTATAGAGAACGATATGCTGAAGAAAGCATCAGTGATATTAAGGTATCTATAGTCAATTTAATGACGAGTGCGATTCAGCAAAAAGCGCTGCTTACTGCACAAGATGAATCTGTATTTAGAATTATAGATCCCGCAGGAATTGCTACTATTCGTTTCCCTATACTACCTCTTAATTTAGCTATAGGAGCATTTTTGGGGCTTCTCTTTGGATTTATATCGATAATTGTGATGATCTCCTACGCACAATATAAAAAGATTCGTGTTTAATCACAGAACATCTTTATTAAAGTTATGTATAATTCTTTATCTTTTGTATTATTAAAGAAGTTATTATGCCATAGCAGAACATATTGTCCGTTATATTTTTCACATTTGTTTTTGAAATAGAAAAAACGATCAAAGGCTTGATCACTATAACCAAATCCTTCATATCTATTCTCGATGATAGTACAATCCATTGTTATCAAAGGTCTTTGCTTTAGCTTAAGTTTTTTTCTATTCTTGAGATCAAACATAGAAAATTCCTTGGAAGTACCGCATCGGAACCCTGCTAAATCAGCAAAAGATAAACTAGAATCATACTCAATTTCACATTGTTCCCATAATTGAGGTGTTGTAAGATTATCCCACCTTAAATAATGCATTCTTCCACCATTTATAGGTTGGCTAATATTCAATTTTGCCAATGTTTCTTTCAGTTTATTAAATGATTTTTTAAAGTTTTGCTCATTGTTGTAGCAATTATATCCAGGATGAATTCCTATCTCGTGGCCTCTACGATGAATGTCGTTTAGTAAGCGGCACATTTTAGGTGAATTATAGTCTACGGGATTATCTTTTTTACTCGTAGAATAAGGAATAAAGTAAAATGCAACTTTGTTTCCAATTGATTCATTTTGGTCCATAATCCAATATAAATTATCATATATTTCATCATTGGTTTCTAGAGATAATTTATAGAAAAAATAATTTTTCCATGTTTTGATAAAGGATTTGATATTTTTACGCTTAATAAGATCTCCAGCAGATTTTCGAACTGTTTTTTTAATTGAATGTAATGATGAATCATAAGGAAAATCTACGTCACAAGTAATAAAAATTTTAGGGTTAGGGTTTGATCTTTTTAAAGTCGGTTCTAAAAGAGAAATCATATTCCATAACATCTCGACATATTCATCGACAATCGGGCGATCTAAAAAATTATTTTTAAAGGCAATTGAGGCGCTACCGGCAAAACGGTTATGATGATCACGTTCATTTATAATAACTTCTTCTATACGACTTAGTATAAAAAAGCATGAACCAAATATATCTATTCCACAATGTATGGCATTCCCCGATCTTTCGATAATTTCATGGCCGAAAAGTATTGGAATATCTTGTTCTATTGTAAATGGATTTTCAGTAAATTTAACATCCGGTAATAAATTTTCGTTCAGATAATCGTCATTGGCTAATTTCCAAAAAGTAGAATCAAGAAACAATGTCTTTGAATTAATGATCAATTCAATTGTCTGAATTTTGTTTGTAAATTCAATTTCATACTCAAGGCCTAGAAATTCTGTTAGAATCACGTCAATTATGTATCTTTTTTCAGTTTCAAGTGATTTAGAACAACGAATTTTTATCATTTTAATTCAGAATTGTTTTTAGAATTTGATAGCACTTAATAAGCTTCGAATTAGTTTTTGATATAGCAAAGTATGGAGTTTGAATACCCCCGCAACCGCGTCTTACTAGTTCTACATTTTTAAGCATACTTCCTTCAAAATCGAAACTATCCAACTTAAGTATCTCTTTAGTATATTTTATAGCTTCCGCAATTAGCAAGATCCCAGCACCGCTTTTTCTAAAATCGGGATCTTCTCCCACTAAATGAACGTATGCCGTATAACTGTCCCATGTTAAATAAAGGGCAGAATGTATATTACCTTCAGGGTCTTCCGCATAAAATATTTTTCGAGCATTATGGGCATTTAATATTGCATCATGTTTTTTTAAGAATTCTAAAGAATAAGGGGTGCTTATAGACTGGCGTGTAAATGTTTTAGTATTAATTTGATAAAATTGGCTTATGTCCAAGTTTTCTTTAACGCAAACAAGTTTTCGGGCTTTATTTATTTTATTTCGATAGCTGGAGCTGAAATTATCAAGATAATTCTGGTTCTGTAAATTATTTATGATGTAGGTATAGCGAGTTGTTTGCTGATATCCACGCCAATATAAACTTAACCAATTTGATAATTTGTGGTGCCAATTGATTTTAATATTATCATGTGGAGGTAATTGATCGAATAAATCTTCGATTAGGCTGTTCTCTCTGCCTAATTTTTTCGCATATTTTGCTTCACTAGCAGAAATCCAAGGTCCTAGTGACTGTGTTATTGGAGGCATCGATATCATTCGAAAACCTTTTTCTTGGATAATATAATATGGCATTGCCGCTAAAATTTGATCTGATTTCTCTACGAGGCAAACATCCCAATTTTTCTCACCGCATACGCTGTTAAGCCACCACGGCTGGCTAAATAAAGGGATTGAACGCTCTTGTTCACAAAGGAGCCTATATTTCTCTTTAGAATTCATAACTTACAATATTTTCAAGTAACTATATTTAATGATTCAATATTTACCAATTATCATTTAGTATAAAGTATATTAAAGCACTAAATATTTAATAATTCCACATATTTAAGGATACTTTTATGTCAAAAACAATGGTTATTGGACTAACACCAGAATATATTTATAGTGACCAGTCAAATAATTATGCTGAAAATGAGAAACTATATTCTACAAATCACGGTGCAGCATTTATAACACAATCAATAATGAAAATTTTTGATGGTGATTATATTGACATAAATGCAGAACACGATTTTGTCGAACTCAGAAATACTTATTCTCAATGTGTCATTGCCACTGCTAGCCAATTAGGGCCTAGTAGAGATCTTTCTTTACTTGTGTCTTTTCTGGAAAAGCTAGACATTAAACCTTTCTTTGTTTCAGGCGGAGTGGATGCTGGCGGAAAGTATTGTATTAACTATAAGTTACATCCAAGTATTATTAGATTGCTGGAAATGTGTAGTGTGGATGATACTTATATTGGGGTAAGAGGAGATTTATCTGCTTTTTATTTGCATAAACATGGCTTTAACTCTTGTGCTCCAATTGGGTGCCCTACCATATATTCACAAGGATTGCTGGATTATGATTATTCTTTGGAAGCAAGGGGCAACGAAACAGGTGTCCCCTTTCATTGGGCTTTAGCAGCTGCTCTGATGCAAAATAATGAAAAGTATAATTATATTGGGCAGGATATTTTTGACGAAGAATTACTTAAAGGAAATGCTCCTGATACAATTGTATCAAAAATTGCAAATGTATTTGGTGTATCTAAACAAGATGCTTCTCAAAATTTAATTAATTCTGTTGGAAGTAATTCCACATTCCCTGTTAATTATTCCGATTGGTATTCTTTAATAGGTAATCAGAAAAGAGTTTTATCTGGTAGACTTCATGCAAATATATGCGCATTAATTCAAGGTGTTGCTTCAGTTTTGGTCCCTTGGGATATGAGAACTTATGAGCTGGTTGATTATTTATGTCTTCCACATATTTCTTGGGACGATTTAAAGGGAAAAAATATTAATGATGTTTATAAAGATGCAGATTTCCAAAAATTTAACCATCGGATTAAACAATGCTATTTAAATTGGGTTTCTTTTAATGAACATAATGGATTAAAAATTCATACAGAAGTTGATACCGGTAACCTTAATCCTCAAAATATTACCGAATGGAAAATAGCTAATAGATTACTTAAAAATATAACCCAATATAAAGTAGAAGAAAAATACACTCAATTTAGGACGACAGGAAATTCTGCGTTTAAGAATAGAATATTAGATTTTCTAAAAAATCGAGAAAGAATCTAATAGTTAACTAATAGATGATGAACTGGTACCATTCTATGAAATCAAAATATTTAAATCCTGTAAAATATATAAATAAGATTTTATATTACTGTAATAAATATATATTCTGCTTAGTTGAAAATCTTACATTCTCGGGAAATAAAAAGTTAAAGTTCCCACCAATATTTATAGTTGGAGCTCCTCGATCAGGAAGTACTTTGACGATACAGTTAATCGTACAAGCATTAGAAATGAGCTACATGACGAATAGGCATGCTAAATATTTTGGCATGCCTTTCGTAGTAGAAAAATTTTTTAATCCAACTAATAATATCTACAATATATCTTTTACGTCAAATCATGGGCGTACTAAAGGTTCTTATTCCCCATCTGAGGCAGGAAATTGGTGGTATAGATTCTTCAGAAAAAATCCATCATACATCACATTGGCAGATGCTAATGAAAATGATATGAAAAAATTTCGTAGATCCGTATCTTTAATGATAAATGCAGCGCAAAAACCTCTAATTTTTAAGAATATGTATGAAACTGTTCGGATACAACCAATTAAAAAATATATACCTGAAAGTTTATTTATTTTTTTAGAACGATCTGAGATTGATAATGGTCACTCTCTCTTGGAAACCAGATATAAAGTACACAATGATTATAATGCATGGTGGTCAGTTGAAGTGCCAGACTGTAATGATTTGAAATCATGTCATCCTGGAAAACAAGTTATTGAACAAATACGGGGTTTGAATAGCATAGTACATGAAGATCTAGTAAAAATGGGCGTAAATCAAGAAGAAGTATTTAATATACTTTACGAAGATCTCTGTGAAAACCCTGAAAAAGTTATTGCTAATTTACAGAAATTTTTAGAGAAAAATGGAACAAATGTTGCAAGGAGAGAATCTAAAATACCAAATAATTTCCCCAGACGAACAGATATCCGAATAGATGAAGATATTTATAAAGAAATGGTTGGTTACTCGAAAAATGATTGATACTGTTGAGAATTATTGGGAGCAATCACAATTAGACGATTTTGTTAAGCACGCATCTAAAGATGCTAGAGAAAATTTTATATCGTGTTTTTCAGATTATCATAATATAGAAAACACAAAAATTGAATTGCATTCCAGTGGATCCAATGCACTAGAAACTCTTTTAAAGAAAAGAAATGATGATCGAACAACAGTGCTAGTATCAGCTTTTACATGTAATAAAGTAAAAAATGCTATAATTAAAAGTGGGTATAAAATTAGCACTTATGATTTTTCTGGAATGCCCGGCAAAATTGATTGGTCAGAAGTTTCCGAATTAATCCATGATGATATTAGTATACTGATTGTAACTCATTTATTTGGAATTCCTGTAGATTTTTCAGATATTAAAGGCGACTGTGAAAAAAGTAACGTAAGTATAATCGAAGATTGTGCTCATACTTTAGGAGGCAAAATAGGTAATGAAATAGTTGGAACTATTGGTGATGCCGCAATATTTAGTTTTAATTATGATAAACCAATTTCATTATGTTGGGGTGGTATATCAATTGTAAATAATTCGGGTCAATTTACGAGAAATGTAGTTTCAAATTATAACCTGTCAACAATAGAGGAAGAGTTGGAACAACTTCGTTTCCATAAAAAATGGTTGATAAAACGAATTCAAGGTCAAAAATATAGTGGTACGTTAATTTATCGTATCTATAAGAATATTTTTCATAGATATTGGAAAAATAAGCTGATGCCTTTAGAAACAATCGGCCTCATACAATCAGAACTTGGGCAATGGTCTCTTTCAAATTTTGATAAAATAAAGAAAATTCGAAATTCGAATGCTGAATACATCTTAAGTCATTATAAAGGTGAATCTTGGTATATGTCCCCAGATATTGAACCCTCATTTTTGAAGCTAAAACTTGGCATTAAATCTAACAGAAAATTAGAAAATATAATTAATCAATTCAATGAAAATGAAATTAGAGCAGGCGTATATAATTGGCCATATATTATTGAAGATAAGGAATCTTCTGAGCATTTGATTGCTAGGATGGCTAGTCAAAATTGGATTGATGTTCCAATCCATCAAAATTTGTCTGAAAAAGACCTAGAGAAAATATGCAAAATACTTTCTGATATTTAAATCAAACTTGTTATTTTTCAGATGGAGCGTATGGATTTATTGCTTGTATAACTTTCGCAGGTACTCCTCCAATGATTTGATTTCCGCTAGGGAAAGATTTATTTACTACGGCTCCTGCTGCAACTACTGTATGATCTCCTAGCTCTACTCCTGGAAGTAATGTAGCATTAGCTGCTATCCAGCAATTAGCTCCTATAATAATTGGGGTAGTTTTAATATAGTTATTAAAGTTTTCAATATCATGATTCATTGAAATTAAAGAGACACGTGGCCCAATCCAAGTATTTTTTCCAATCAGTATCCCATTCCTTGCATCTATGTAACAGTTTAATGATAATCCAGGGAATCTTGTTCCACGTTTTATCTTAGAGGGTTCTCTAATTTGAGAAGTCCAATGTACTGGCCAAGGTACATGAGCATTAATACGAAATATTTTTTGAATAACCCCACATTTTAATGTCGTTAAAACCGGAATGTTTTCGGGTGTAGTTTTCAATTCAGGAAACACAAGCACGCACAATCGTTGAAGTATAATTTTTATGATTTTTTTCATAATTCTTTCTACTTGTATTCCAGTAACCGGACTTCACTTTAACAAAGTTAATTTATATCTCAATTAGTATGACAATTTATTATAGTGATTTTTTGCAACATTTATTACCATAAATATTTGAGTAATATAAATAATGCTCATAATTAGTGAATAACTAGACATTACTAATTTAAAATCTGAAACTATTAGCGAGCATAAATAAATACTTAACGTACTCATTAAGGCAAATATACATTGATAGTATAGGCCCCATTCATTTTTACCATAAATGGCAAATCTACTCACGCTTCGTGCTATAAATGAAAAAATAGCAAAGGGTAATAATATATAAGCTAAAGCTACAGCTTCATTCCAATTTTCTCCCATAATTATGGCTATGCCATTGTTATATAAGAATATCAGTATGAATGTAAAAGTGATTAACGACAATATTGCAGAGAGCTGAATATAGAAAATTACATTTTCTAAATACGGTTTATTTTGAGCAATACGCTTAGTAACGTCTTGCGATAAAACTTTATTTATATTTGTTGAGATCAAAATGGCCGGAGCTAATATTAGTTTTCTGATAAGTAAAAAGTAACCTGCGTACTGCTCTCCAAAAAGGGATCGAATTAATAAGATGGGTATTTGATTTCCGAACGAATTTAAAGTACCGGCAGGTAAACTATATTTTGGGAATTTCTTATTTCTTGTTAGGAAATAGGATATTCTATTAAAGCTAATAGCATGAATGCCGCCTACAAGAGATCGAAATGTAAAAAGAAGATAAAAGAAAGCTGCTATTAGGTTCCCCAAAAGGTATCCATACCAAAGTCCCATTGTTGTATCGCTTAGAAGAATTTGTAATACGGCAATGGATGTTGTTTTTAAAATAGCAATATAAGCAATTATTTTGAAAGACTTTGTCCTAACAAGCCAGTTCATACTTATTTGTTCAAATGCTAATAAGGCGGTAATGGTTATATAGGTGATTACTGGGAAATCTAGGTTTATTAAATGTAAATAACTGACAAAGGTCAGTAAAAGAAAAGCGACTAAAGTTAAGAATAGTAAAACTAACACAGATAAGGCGGAGGCAAGACTTGCCACCCTTTCTGTTTTTGGAAATATGACTGTTAATTCATATTTAAGGCCAATCATAACTGACATAATTGTACATATTGCTAATGCGGATCCGAAAACACCAAAGCTATCGGGAGTATAAATACGTGCAAGAATAAAAGTAGAAATTATGCTGATTAATTGACTTAAGGCTGTCCCGGAAATAAGAGTGCTAATGTATTTAATTTTATCAGAGAGTATTATCACTTTTAGTTATCCATATACCCATGCATGGGTAAACTGAAGACGGATTTACTTAAACTTTCTGCTCTAGAGAATTCATCAGTAATATTTTCTAAACCTTTAAAAGCAGTTTGCTGATGCATACATGTTTCATAATAAATAACCGTTGGGACATCTTTTTCCTTATACTTTTTCATATAACTATCCCGATTTTCGGATTTTATTGTATACTGGGCCCAACTACTAGTGTAACCATCTGGTACATAAGGTGTGACAATATCATTATACATGGATAATTCTTTATTATATTTTTCAGCGGCAATTTGTCGTGCAATAAGTTCATCTGGAAATGCGCTTAATTTCTCAAGTAAAATAGCAGCTTGAATGGTGTCTAGGCGACTATTCATTCCGATCCGGATATTGTCATATTTATCAGAGCCTTTGCCATGAACCCTTAAGGATCTGATGAGTTCGGCATGTTTATCGTTATCCGTGAAAATAGCGCCACCATCACCATAACAGCCTAATGGTTTTGCTGGAAAAAAGCTGGTTGTTGCGATTGTACCGAATGAACCTGCCATTTGCCCGTTTATAGATCCACCAAACCCTTGTGCAGCATCTTCAATGATCATAAGTTGATATTTATCAGCAAGACTTTGAATTTCAGGATAATTGGCAGGTAGTCCGAATAAGTCGACAGCCATAATGGCCTTTAAATTATATTTCCCCTTATCTTTAGCTTTTAATATATGCTTTTCTAGATCAACAGGACAAATGTTATAGGTAGTTACATCAGCGTCTACAAAAATTGGAGTTGCACCAACAAAAGTAATGGCTTCCGCGCTTGCAAAGAAAGTGAAAGTAGGGCAAAAAACGGCATCTCCTGGCCCGATTTCCATGGCCATGAGAGCGAGTTGTAGGGCGTCTGTTCCATTGGCGCAACTGATAACGTGCTTGACGCCAACATAATCGGAGAGTATTTCTTCAAATTCAAAAACTTCCGGCCCCATAATATATTTACCATGGTCCAGAACTGTTTGTATGCGAGCATCAATTTTGCTTTTTAAATGCTTATATTGCGCTTGTAAGTCGATAAATTGCATCATTCCCCCTTGCTTAATGATGTGCCATCGAGAAGATAAACATCATTTGAATAGGGGCAAATAATTTTTTCATTTCCATTGAGCGGCAGATCGAGTTGTTCACCATATTCACTCATCCAGCCGATTTGTTTTGCGGGTACGCCCACCATAAGGGCATAAGGTTTTACATCTTTGTTGATAACTGCGCCTGCGCCAATAAATGCATATTCACCAATTGTAACGCCACAAACGATGGTGGCGTTTGCGCCTAATGTTGCTCCTTTTTTGACAAGAGTATTCTGATATTCGTCTTTGCGTTCAATACCTGATCTGGGGTTATAGACATTGGTAAAAACCATGCTTGGACCGCAAAAAACATCGTTTTCTAGTGTAACATTGTCATAGACAGATACATTGTTTTGAATTTTACAATTGTTTCCAATGGTAACTTTATTACCCACAAATACATTTTGTCCTAATGACACGCTTTTTCCAATAAATGCACCACTACAAATATGCGCAAAATGCCATATTCTGGAACTTTCGCCTATTGTAGCGCCCTCATCTATTATGGCACTTTCATGTACATAATAATTTTTCATGGTTAAAATTTGTTCACAAATGGGTGAATTTCTGTTTTGTTGTTTGATATATTCTGGTTGCGAATTTGACTGACGATTTCTATGCTTTTTCTAGCTTCTTCAAGACCGAATCCACCTCCGTTTAGAATGTCTTGGTAACTTAAAGTATGTAAGTCCGTAAAACCGCCTGAGAATTCAATTTCTTTGTTATCCACAGTAATCGATCGATAAGTTCTCATGCCTGTTTCTTTAATATCATCTGGAATATAATCGTAATTAACTGATAGGAACCAACGAACTCTTGCATGTTCAAACTCTAGATACCCAGCGTTCGCATCAGCCTGTTTTAAATGTGCTTCATTGAATTTGAGATCACCAAAGATCCAGCCTAGCATGTCATAAAAATGGACACCTATATTGGTTGCAATACCTCCAGATTTTTCTTCAAACCCCTTCCAAGAAGTGAAATACCAATGACCTCTACTTGTTAGATATGTTAGGTCGACATCAAAAACTTTGTCGGGATTGCGAGCGATTTCATTCGAGACGAATTTTTTTAATTCTATGATGCTAGGGTGAAGTCTTAATTGGAGAATATTATATATATTTTTACCAGTTTCTTCCTGAACAATTTTTAGAGCATCTATATTGTGAGGATTTAGCACAAGGGGTTTTTCGCAGATTGCATGAGCATCGTGGCGTAGGGCAAAACGGATATGGCTGTCATGTAAATAATTGGGCGAAGCAATACTTACATAATCTATTTTTGTACCTTTTCTTTTTAGCAGATCGATATGACGATCAAAACGCTCGTATTCTACAAAGAAGTCAGCTTCTGGAAAATGACTATCAATTATCCCAACAGAATCGTTTTTGTCTAATGCTGCTACTAGTTTATTGCCCGTTTCTAAAATTGCTTTCATGTGACGTGGTGCGATATAACCTGCTGCACCGATTAAGGCAAAATTTTTCATTTTTTTTCTCTTTTATCAATTAAGATACTAATTTTTGAACAATATATTCAGCGGCTTCTTCAGCTGTATTATCTAAGGTGTTAACATGTATTTCAGCAGTTTTAGGAATTTCATAAGGGCTATCAATACCAGTAAAATTCTTAAGGTTACCTGAACGAGCTTTTTTATACAGGCCTTTAATGTCTCTTTCTTCACATATTTCGAGTGGTGTATCTACGAAAATTTCTATAAATTCATCTTTATCCATCATTTGGCGAACCATTTGGCGTTCAGCGCGAAAAGGAGAGATGAAGGCAGTAAGAACAATTAATCCTGCATCAACCATTAACTTTGAAACTTCGCCAATACGTCGGATATTTTCAACCCTATCTACATCAGTAAAGCCTAAGTCTTTGTTAAGTCCATGTCGTACGTTATCGCCATCGAGTAAATAAGTATGCCTACCAGTCGCATGGAGTTTCTTTTCTACTAAATTGGCAATCGTTGATTTTCCAGAACCCGAAAGGCCTGTAAACCATAAGATTTTAGCTTTTTGGTGTTTCTGTTCAGATCTACTTTTTTTATCAACATCAACGGCTTGCCAGTGAACGTTGCTCGCTCTTCGTAATCCAAACTTTATCATTCCGCAGGCCACTGTGGAATTTGTAAATTTATCAATAATGATAAAACTTCCCATTGATTTATTTTCAGTGTAAGGATCATAAGCGATTGATTGATTGAGGCTAATGTTTATGAGCCCTACTTCGTTTAGTTCGAGCGTTTTACCACTTTCATGTTCTAAGGAGTTAACGTTTATTTTGTGTTTTAGTTCGGTTACGACGCCTTCAGTGGTTTGATTATTAGTTTTTATTAAGTAAGGACGGCCTGGAAGTAAATGCTCTTCGTGCATCCATATAACATGGGCTTGAAATTGATCAGTTGTTTCGGGACGCTCGTTTATTTTTGCGATGACATCTCCTCGAGATATATCAATTTCATCTTCTAGGCATATTGTTATTGCCTCACCAAATGTAGCATGATTTTTTTCACCACTTGTACCTAATATTCCTTTTACTGTACTTGTTTTTGCATTTGGTAAGGCCACTATCTCATCGCCGACGGCGATATTTCCCGCCGAAACTGTTCCGCTAAAACCTCTAAAGTCAAGGTTAGGACGATTAACCCATTGGACGGGCAACCGAAATGGTGCGCTTACATTTTGCTCTTCAATTTGAACTGTTTCTAAATGCTCCATAAGCATTGGGCCATTATACCAATCTGTTTTTTCAGATTTTTCAATAATGTTATCCCCTCCTAAAGCGGATACAGGAATAGATACAATGTTATGAAACCCTAACTTATTAGCAAAGTTGCGATAGTTTTTATCAATTTCTTCGAAAATATTTTGATCGAATTCGATCAAATCCATCTTATTAATAGCTAACACGACATGCTTGATTCCGAGTAAACTAATAATGAAACTATGGCGTTTTGTTTGCGTTAGAATACCTTTACGAGCATCAATCATAAGAATGGCTAAGTCAGCTGTTGAAGCCCCCGTTGCCATATTTCTTGTATATTGTTCGTGACCTGGTGTGTCAGCGACTATGAATTTTCTTTTATCTGTTGAAAAATAACGATAGGCAACATCAATTGTGATACCTTGTTCACGTTCAGCAGCTAAACCATCGACAAGCAATGCAAAATCAATATTTTGGCCTTGAGTGCCAACTTTTTTACTATCTTTTTCAAGTGCAGAAAGCTGGTCTTCAAAAATCATCTTACTATCGTATAAAAGACGCCCGATAAGAGTAGATTTGCCGTCATCAACTGATCCACAAGTGATAAAACGAATAAAACCCTTCTCAGCATGAGATTTAAGATAGGCTGAAATATCTTTTTCGATAAGATCCGACTGATGCGACACTAGAAGTAGCCCTCTTGCTTTTTTTGTTCCATAGAAGCACCCGTATCTTGATCTATTACACGCCCTTGCCTTTCGGATGTTCTCGTTAAAAGCATTTCTTGGATAATTTCTTCAATGGTTGTCGCCTCGCTTTCTACGGCGCCCGTCAATGGATAACAGCCAAGGGTGCGAAACCTTATCATTTTATGCATAATCTCTTCATTTTCATCCAGAGGAATTCTTTCATCGTCTACCATAATTAATTGACCGTCACGTTCGACGACAGGCCTTTTTGCAGCAAGATATAATGGGACTATAGGGATGTTTTCTAAGTGAATATATTGCCATATATCCAACTCGGTCCAATTTGATAATGGAAATACTCTTACACTTTCATCTTTATTAATACGAGTATTATAAATATTCCATAGTTCTGGTCTTTGGTTTTTAGGATCCCAACGATGTGTTTCAGATCGAAAAGAGAATATTCTTTCCTTTGCTCGCGACTTTTCTTCGTCACGCCGAGCCCCCCCAAATGCAGCATCAAATCGGTGCTTATTTAAAGCTTGCTTGAGTGCTATAGTTTTCATTATTTCGGTGTGATTAGCAGATCCATGGGTAAATGGACCAACGCCCTCTTTTAAACCGTCCTGATTAATATGAACCAGTAAATTTAAATCATGATGTTTAGCCATTTGATTACGAAATTCGATCATTTCTTTAAATTTCCATGTTGTATCAACATGGAGAACTGGGAACGGGAGAGTTCCAGGTGCAAACGCCTTTAAGGCAAGATGGAGCATAACCGCACTATCTTTTCCAATGCTATATAACATGACAGGGTTAGAGCTTGTAGAAGCGACTTCACGAATAATATGAATGCTTTCAGCTTCTAGACGTTCTAAATGACTTAAGGACATGTTTCATTTTCTTCCGCGTAAAAACATTTCGATCTTGGTTAATACTCGTTATTAGTACGATTTATAAAATTATAAATCCATATAATTATGCTACTTTTTGAGAAAGTGATAATGTAAATAATATCAGATAATTACACTATAATCTAATATCGCTTTCACTCTTTTCAAACAATGATTTTAAATCATAAAGAAGTCCATCATTTTTCAAGAATTTTCTCACACCTTCAGCACCTAGGTCAATGAATTCATTATGTGCGACAGCAACGATTACGGCTTCATAATCATTAGTGGGTTCATCAATTAAGCTGAGACCGTATTCTTCGATGGCTTCTACTTTAGAAACCCAAGGATCATAAATATCTATATTGATATTATACTCTTGAAGCTCAGATATAATATCGACAACTTTGGTATTGCGTAAATCAGGGCAATTTTCCTTAAAGGTGAGCCCCATCAAAAGTACTTTTGATCCATCAACTTGTTGTTTGTTTTTGATCATTCTTTTGATTAACTGTGAAACCACATATTCTCCCATACCGTCGTTGATGCGGCGACCGGAAAGAATAACTTCTGGGTTATAGCCGATAGATTGGGCTTTATAGGTCAGATAATAAGGGTCTACACCGATGCAGTGACCACCAACAAGGCCAGGACGAAATGGTAAAAAGTTCCATTTAGTTCCAGCAGCTTCCAGAACATCTAAAGTATCAATATCAAGCATATTGAAGATTTTTGCCAACTCATTTATCAAAGAAATATTGACATCACGCTGCGTGTTTTCAATCACTTTTGCGGCCTCGGCCACTTTAATGCTAGGGGCAAGATGTGTTCCGGCTGTAATAATGTCATGGTATAATTCATTTACAAATTTTGCACATTCTGGAGTGGAGCCAGAAGTCACTTTTTTAATCGTTGGCAACCTATGTTCTTTATCGCCTGGATTTATTCTCTCTGGACTATATCCGATATAGAAATCCTCATTAAACGTAAGGCCGGAAACTTTTTCCAAAATGGGAACACACACCTCTTCACTGCATCCTGGGTATACAGTAGACTCGTATATTACAATGTCCCCTTGATTGATAACACCACCAAGCATTTCAGATGCTTTTTCTAAAGGAGTAAGGTCGGGTTGCTTATGTTCATTAATTGGTGTTGGCACAGTAACTATGAAAACATTACAACTTTTCAATTGTTCAGTATCTGTTGTATATGATAAATGAGTGGCTTCTTTTAGTTCTTCAGGGGAACATTCTAAGGTTGAATCTTCGCCACTTTTAAGTTCATCAACTCGTGATTGGTTAATTTCAAAACCAAGCGTTTCTCTTTTTTTACCAAATTCAACAGCCAAAGGCAGCCCAACGTACCCAAGACCAATAATTGCAATTTTTGTGTTTTCAAGCAACATCATCGTTTTTCCATATTGGATTATTAATTAAGGATGATTGCTTTTATATCAACATTTTCAGGATAATAAGCAAGTTAATTTAACTAATAATCGGTTTCTTCTTATAGTATTTTTTTCTAAGTAAACATTTAAATGATTTTAGTTAATTTTTTGAGAATAATATTTCATTATTTTTATTTATAGCAAATTTTTTACTAAAATATCAATTATTATGATTTTTTAATCTAAAATTTCTCAATTGTAGAAATTATTTTCTTTATCTTGACATTTAAATTGTGAAAATTAGAATTTTATTCCCTTGAATATCTTGTTTAGAAAGACTATCTAGAGAGTGGGATAAGGATGAAAAGTCCAATCGGATCTATCAGTAAAGGAAATTATAATGTCTATAACGGTGATTTTAAATTTAGCAGTATTCATTGGAATACTCTTTCTATTGGTAAAATTCAGCAAACAAGACATGAAGCTATCGCGCAAAGTTTTTATGGGGCTAGTCGCAGGTGTGATCTTTGGTTTTGCGCTTCAAGCTTTATATGGTGCGGGATCGGCAGAAATTAATGGAACACTTGAATGGACCAATGTTGTTGCAAATGGTTATATCAGTCTTCTTTATATGATCATTATGCCGCTAATTGTTGTATCGATGATATCAGCCGTAACTAAAATTGATGAGGTTACTTCACTCGGTAAAATTGGCGGCTCTGTTGTAATGGTTCTTGTGTTTACAACAATGCTTTCTTCACTTGTTGCAATTGGTATTACAGATTTATTTGGTTTAACTGCAGAAGGGATGGTCTCCGGTGAACGTGAAGTAGCGCGCTTGGCTTCCATTGAAGGACGTCAGGGAAGGGTTGAAAACCTGACTGTCGCCTCTATGTTGGTTTCCTTTATTCCGCGAAATATTTTTCAAAGCCTCTCTGGCGCTGCGGGGCCGATGTCAATTATATCGGTTGTTGTTTTTTCAATCCTATTTGGTATAGCAGCTTTAAAAGCAATGAAAGAACATCCAGAACATAAAGACGCCTTTAACAAGGGAATAGATGTTCTTCAAACGATTGTTATGAAGCTTGTGCAAATGGTGATGTCCTTTACCCCATATGGTGTTATGGCTTTGATGACCAAGGTGGTAGCAAGTTCTAACCTTTCCGATATATTGAATTTCGGTAAATTCATTGTCGCTTCCTATGTTGCTATAGGGATTATGTTTTTGGTTCATGGTGGGTTGCTAAGTCTTAGTGGATTTAATCCAAAACGTTTCTTTAGTGGTGTTTTTCCAGTGCTCACCTTTGCGTTTACGTCAAGAAGTTCAGCGGCTTGTATTCCACTTAACGTGGAAGCTCAAACACGTAAATTGGGCGTACCAAAAGCGGTAGCCAACATTGCAGCTTCATTTGGTGCAACAATAGGCCAAAATGGGTGTGCAGGAATTTATCCAACAATGCTCGCTGTTATGGTCGCACCTACAATCGGTGTTGAGGTGGATTTTGCTTTTCTTGCGATGCTCGCAGGTATTGTGACCATTAGCTCATTCGGTGTTGCCGGTGTTGGTGGTGGCGCTACATTTGCTGCAATGATTGTATTGCCGGCTATGGGTTTACCGATTGAAATAGTGGCCTTATTGATTTCCATTGAGCCACTTATTGATATGGCAAGAACAGCCTTAAATGTTAATGGTTCTATGACGGCGGGCGTTATAACGAGCAAAATGCTTAGAGTGTCTGACAGTGAGCCAATTGAGCAAGCTGCTGAATGATAAATTATTTATATGAGATATGGCGGCGTGCTTAGTAATGGGCACGTCGTTTTTTTATGAACGATATTGAACAATTATCATCCCGAATTCGTGCATGTACAATATGCAATGATTTTTTACCCCTTGGTCCTCGTCCGGTCATTCAAGTGAGCGCTAATGCGAAAATTTTAATTGTTGGTCAAGCGCCTGGTATTAAGGTTCATGAAACAGGCATTCCTTTTAATGATCCAAGTGGTGACCGTCTGCGCGAATGGATGGGTATAAATAAAAAAGTTTTTTATAATGCTGATAAGGTTGCAATTATACCAATGGGGTTTTGTTATCCAGGCACAGGAAAATCTGGGGACCTACCACCAAGACCAGAATGCGCGACCGAATGGCGGGATAAATTACTCTCTAAAATGACTAAGGTTGCGTTAACATTAATGATAGGTAATTACGCCATCAATTGGCATTTAAAAAATCAAAAGAAAAAGACGCTAACAGAAACGGTCAAGTCAAATAAAGATTATGGTGTACATATAATGGTCTTGCCTCATCCGAGTCCCAGAAACAATATATGGCTTAAGAAAAACCCCTGGTTTGAAGTGGATATCCTCCCTGAATTAAGGTGTAAGGTAGGAAAATTACTGATCTGATATAAAAAGTCGTTGAATTGACTAACTTTCCTTTGACAGAGGGGGGCAAGAAAGATTAAATCCAAGTATATTTAAATCGGGGCGTAAGTGCACCCAAATCTTTACAAAAAAGGAAAATAGAAATGCTATTCAGTGGTTTGGCCCCAATGGGTGATGATCCAATTTTGCTGGTCTCAAAAATGTTTCGTGAATGCGATAACCCGAACAAAGTTGATCTTGGTGTTGGCATTTATAAGGATGCTGAAGGGCACACTGCTATTTTAAATAGTGTTAAAAAAGCTGAAAAATATTTGGTCGAAAATCAGGAAACAAAAACATATCTTTCTCCCGCAGGAAACCCTGATTTTAATTCTTTAGTTCAAGAAATGATGCTTGGGAATGATCATGTAGCTGTAGAAGAAAACCGCGTTTCCACTTTTCAGACACCAGGCGGTACTGGCGGTGTGCGTATTGGACTTGAGTTCGTTAAAAAATGTAATCCAAATGCCAACGTTTGGATTTCTGCGCCGACTTGGCCGAACCATACAGCCATAACAAAATCGCTGGGCTTAACACCAAAAGACTATCGTTATTATGATATTAAGGGCGGTGAGTTTCTTTATGACGGAATGTTGGAAGATTTGGGTAGTGCTGAAAAAGGCGATGTGGTCATTTTGCATGGGTGTTGTCATAACGCTTCTGGCGCTGATCTCAGTCATGAACAATGGAATGAGCTTGCTGACTTAATGAGAGAACGCGGACTTATTCCCTTTGTTGATTTTGCTTATCAAGGGTTTGGTGATGGTATAGGAGAAGACAGTTATGCAGCAAAATTGATGGCAGAGAAATTACCTGAGGCCTTGATTGCAAGTTCGTGTTCGAAAAACTTTGCGATGTATAGGGACCGCGCTGGTGCCATTACATTGGTTTCTTCTTCATCAGATATACATAATACCAACGCATCACATTTACTTGGTGCGGTTCGGGCCAACTATTCAATGCCACCTGATCATGGTGCTGCGGTTGCAGCATATATCCTTGGCAATGCTGAACTAAAGTCTGAGTGGATCGCAGAAGTGGATAGCATGAGAAATCGTGTTAAAAAAATGCGCACTCTTTTTGTTGAGTTAATGAATGAAAAAGCCCCAAATAGTGGCTTTGGTTATATTGCCGAGCAAAAAGGCATGTTCTCTTATTTAACTTTAACATCTGATCAAATACAGACGTTGATTAATGAACATTATATTTTCTTCATGGGTAATGGGCGCGTAAATATGGCAGGCCTAACGGAAGATAACATTGGTTATGTGACAGACGCGATAGCGTCCTTATTTAGTTCATAGGTCAAATGAAAAAATGGTCTGACATATTGCCGAATGGGCGTCCTTTCATTAAAATGCAGGGGTTAAGAAATCATTTTGTGATATTCGATGGACGTGAAACCTCTTTTAGTCCGAGTATGGATGAAATTATTTCTATATGTGACCCCTGTGTTGGCGTGGGAGCAGAGCAGTTGTTGGTCATAGAGCCAGTGACTAAAGCCGGTGTTCGTGCTTATGCGCGCGTTCGCATTTATAATCCTGATGGCCCTGAAGTGGAAGCATGTGGCAATGCGACAAGGTGCGTCGCTAAATTATTATTTGATGAATCGGGCCTTGATGAATTTGGTTTAGAAATTAATTTTGAAATACTTCACTGTCAAAGAGTAGGTGAAAATATTAGTGTAGAAATGGGTAAAATTTCTATGGAATGGGATAAAATTCCCCTTGCCCATGAATGTGATTCACTGCATGTGGATATCAGCGATAATGGTGTAAGTGATGGTGTTGCGGTGAATGTTGCAAACCCACATTTGGTATATTTTGTTGATGATTTTAATGCGGTAGATCTGGCGTCTGTGGGTGAAAGTATTCAATCAAATGAATTGTTGCCTGAATCTGCTAATGTGGGGTTGGCGGAAATTTTAGATCATGAGAATATTAAGTTTCAAGTCTATGAAAGGCCGGGCGTTTTAACCCAAGCGTGTGGAAGCGGTTCTTGTGCTGTCGTTGCGGCCGCATTTAAGAGGGGTCTTATTCCGGTTGCCACTGCTAATGTTCATATGCCGGGTGGCACTTTAACGATATCTTACAAGGATGAAATTACTCCTGTAATGACAGGTCCGGCAGAATATTGTTATAGTGGGTTTTTGAAAATTTAAAGGGAATAAGATGAAAAGTTGGATAGTGATATTGATAGCAGGATTAATTGCATCATGTTCTTCTGAAAATACAATTGATGAAAAACAAAAAGCCGTCGATCAAATTTTCGCTGATTTTCAAAATGGTATGCCTGGTGCGGCCGTAATGGTGATCGAAGATGGTGAAATTATTTTGCAAAAAGGCTATGGCTTGGCTCGTGTCTCTGACCAAACGCCGGTCACTGCTGATACAAATTTTCGATTGGCTTCTGTCACGAAACAGTTTACTGCGATGACCATTTTACAACTTATTGAACGTGGCCAACTGTCTTTTGAGACTTCATTGACGGATATCTTTCCTGATTTCCCTGAATATGGTCAAGTAATTACAATTAGGCATATGCTGCAACATTCATCCGGTATCAAGGATTATGGACCAATGTCATCAATGGACCTTGGACGGCAATTTAATGACCAAGATGTAGTAGATTATCTTATGACATTGGATGATGTTGATTTTAAAGTAGGCGAGAAGCATGTTTATAGCAATTCAGCGTATGTGACTTTCACCAAAATTCATGAGAAAATCACAGGTCAACCTTGGCATGAGTACGTTAAAGAGAATATTTTTGATCCTATCGGTATGTCAAATTCACTTGCCTTCGTTGATGGCGTAAATGCGGTGTCAAAACGTGCTTATGGTCACACGGTAGAAGATAATGGTAATATTTTAGAAACAGACCAGAATAAATGGAGCGCAATGCTCGGGGATGGTGGTATTTATTCTAATTTAAATGATTTCTACAAATGGGATCAGGCGCTTTATAGGGATCAGCTTTTAAGCCAGAATATGATGGATGCCATGTTTACTAACCAGAAAACCAATGACGGCATACCAATGAATTATGGATACGGTTGGCGACTAGAGACATATAAAGGTATGGAAATTCATTACCATACAGGGAGTTCTATTGGATTTAGAAATATTTATTACCGAATTCCGTCTAAGAATTTTTCAATAGTGATTTTTAGAAATCGTGATGAAGGAAGCGAATTCAGCAGTCTCGAATATGCTCATAAAATGGTAGACGTATTCTTTAACTAGCCTATAGACCAGAGTAGTTCACCACCCGCGCGAAACGGCACACACTCTTCGTCGCCAAAAGGAAAGACTTCTGGAATGGGTACTTTTTTACGAGTGAGAGTTATTTTTTCACGATTTCTAGGAAGACCGTAAAAATCAGGCCCGTTAAAACTGGCGAATTTTTCTAGTTTATCTAGGGCTTCTGCTTTATCAAAAATTTCAGCGTATAATTCAATTCCACCGTGGGAAGTATAAATGCCGGCGCATCCACAGGCGTTTTCTTTGGTGTGTTTGGTATGCGGTGCACTGTCGGTTCCTAAAAAGAATTTCTTATTGCCGCTAGTAGCAGCCTTGATAAGGGCTTTGCGGTGGGTTTCTCGTTTTAAAACGGGCAAACAATAATGATGAGGGCGAATACCGCCTTGGAAGAGCGCGTTACGATTTAATAACATATGATGAGCCGTAATTGTTGCGCCAACATTTGGGCCTGATTTTTCAACTAATTTAACAGCATCGGCCGTGGTAATATGTTCGAAAACCACTTTAAGCTCGGGAAAATTTTTGATGATTCCTTCCAGGAATTGTTCAATAAATACTCTTTCTCGGTCAAAAATATCTACGTTAGGATCTGTGACTTCACCGTGCACAAGAAGTGGAATTCCTTCTTCTGCCATGGCTTCCAGAACATCATAACAGGCAACAATATCGCTTACACCTTTTGAAGAATTGGTTGTTGCCCCAGCGGGATACCATTTAACAGCGTGGACAAATCCGCTTTCACCTGCCTTTTTAATTTCAGATGCATTGGTTCGATTGGTTAAATATAAAGTCATTAACGGATCGAATGTTAGTTTATGAATGGCCGGAAGAGCATCAATGATACGGTCACGATATTCTGAGGCTAGTTTTACGGTGGTGACAGGCTCCACAAGGTTTGGCATCATGATTGCGCGCGTAAAACGGTCCGCAGTATGTGGCAGTACTGAACTTAGAAATTTATGATCACGAACATGTAAATGCCAGTCGTCAGGCCTTGTGATAATAAGTTTATTGCTTGCGGTCATAATGGATCCCTAATTTTTAAAAAGCAGAGTTTATTTAGCATACTTTTTTGCAACAGGTAAGATGATCTTTTCCATATAATTATTTAAATAATTATTGATTTGAGAAGGGCCTGATCCTGCAGTGCTGATATTGACTGTTGACACAATAACCAGTTCTTCTTTTTCCAGAATAATCATATCCGATGTAAACCCGAGAATTTCACTGTGATATTTTTCAAATCCATTTTTAGAAATTTTTGGTAGGTAATCTAATGAATTCAGATTGAAAAAATTGCCCTTTTTTATTGCTATATGAAATAAAGCTAAATCTCGGGGTGTTGTAATGATGCTTCCGGCCGCCCCTTCAGACGAAAGGCTGCTATTGGATGTTTCAATTAAATTGCCATCATCTACAAAGCTAAATTTAGCATTAATGCCGATATTCGAAATAAATTCATTTGTTCCATGATGGTAACTTCCAACTAAGCTTCCGTCCGGTGGAGTTTCATAGCTATCCATATATGTTTCATTAAGATTTTCAGGAATAAGCAGGCGTGTTCTAATTTCATCTTCAAGAAGACCGCCACTTATTTTTTCTATTATAAGACTAAGGAGGGTTGCATTGGTTTTCGAATAAGCATAGTAGCTTCCCGGTACTCCCATGGTAATATTTTTACTATTAATTGCATATTTAAGCGGCTCATCTTTTCGCCACACGTATTTAGGATTGAATTGGATACCTCTTGCGCGTCTTTGCCAATCATTATCTTGTTCATAAGAATTGAGCGTGCTCGTTTGATTGATCAGCTGTCTTACAGTTACTTTATTAAAATTTTCGAGGGTTGCAAATTGATCATCTAAAATCTCAGAAATTTTTGCATTTGGGTCGAGCAACCCTTCTTCGATAAGCTGAATGGCAGTAACAGCGACATAGAAACTGGATAAATCCCCAACGCCAAATAGGTGGCCTTGTGAAACAGTTTGACGTTCTTCCAGTTTTGAATATCCTGCGGCACCGGACCAAATTAAGCCTTTTTTCCCAGCGACTGCGACAGAAATACCCGGAATTGCCGTAGTGGAGACAATCTGTTCAATTGCAGAACGCATTTCTTTATTAATCACTTCATTCTCTTGCGCCTGCGAAAGCGTTGTGAATGAGATTAAAATAAAAAGAGCAAAATATTTTTGCATAAGATTAACGTTCCTGATTCCCATTCGCATCCCAAATTTCAACATCACCGATATTAAGATCTCGGATATCTTGTTCGATTTTTTCGAGGTCGCCAACAATAACCCAAATCATGGCATCTGGCTTCAAATTTTCTTGTGCGGTTTTTTGAAGAATTTCCGGCGTTAGAGAATTATACTTCTCAGCTAGGGTCTCCGCATAATTATAGGGGCGGCCATAATGTTCATTACTCATGATATAACCAATTAAACTTCTGTTGGTTGCAAATCGACCGGG
This sequence comes from Kordiimonadaceae bacterium UBA4441, assembly GCA_002390425.1. GTDB lineage: Bacteria > Pseudomonadota > Alphaproteobacteria > Sphingomonadales > Emcibacteraceae > Pseudemcibacter. The sequence continues at coordinate 62,102 of DGPL01000029.1, forward strand.
AAGCGGTAAGGTTCTTCCTTTAACCATTAGATCTAACTCCTGATCACTGGGGGGGCGACTTTGTTTATAGTCTCTTATTTCTTTGATGATTTCATTCATTGCAGCGGCGGTTTTATCGGTTTGAACGGACGTGTTTATCCTGAAAGAACGCTGACGGATTGCCTGGCTTACATAGCTTCCTGCGCCATATGACCAGCCTTTATCTTCGCGTAAATTCATATTAATACGAGATGTGAACTCCCCCCCCAATATGCTGTTCATTGCATTGATATTAAAGGCATTTTTATCTGTTGAGGGTGATACTAAATGTGCTGCTTGAATTATGGATTGGACGGCGCCGGGGCGATCAACGAGAATGATACGTGTTTTATCAATATTATCAGCATCGGTGAGTGCTTTAATACCTTTTTCACGATCAGGGTTTTGCCAGTCACCAAAAGCTCTATTTAATTCTTCTTTAATTTCTTCAATTGTTGTATCGCCTACAATATAAATTTTTGCATTATCTGGACGGATCCAAGTTTGATGAAAATTTTCAAGATCTGACAACGTGATTGATTTTACGGCCTCTTCTTTTTCCAAAATTGTTTTGCCACTATACACATGGTCAGGACCATACAAAACGGTTGAAAGTAAATTTTGCGCAATACTCTCAGGACTCATTTTAGCATTTTCAAGATTTGCGAGTGTTAACGCTCTATCTCTTTCGATATCTTCTGGACGAAATCCTGGATTTCTTACAACATCTGCCCAAAGCTCGATGGAAGATCTCAAATTCTTCTTTAATGCAGAAAGACTAATATTTGAGCTATCTAATCCATTACTAAATCCAATACGAGCACCAAGCATCGTCTTTTGATCATCATATTCGAGGGATTTTAAACTGCTCGTCCCTTCATTCATATTACCAAATGTAAAGTCGGAAAGGCCTGGTTTTGTTGAATGATCAGTAACATTACCAGCGTCAAAGCGGATGGCTAGGTTGACCGTTGGTACACTATGGCGTTCTGTAAGTGTGATTTTAATACCATTATCAAGGACTGCATGTTGTAAAGGGGGTAGTTTAATTTCTGCTTCAGTGGTTAAGTTCGGCATTTGACTTCGGTCAGCACTGCTTCCTTCTGTGCTATACCGGCCATAAGGAACAAGGTCGAGCCTTAAGAATCCTTTTGATAACCATTGTTGACTGACATTTTTGATGTCTTTCGCAGAAACGTCACTTTGCCAATTTTGTTTTTCGTGAATGAAGCCCGGATTATTCGCGTATATTGCGCCGCTTGCTAGTAAGGATGCTTTACTAGAAATACTTTCCATCGCACGTATTAAACTATTATCAATGATGACTTTTACGCGATTTAATTCTTTTTTAGTTGGGCCTTTTTCAATAAATTCACTAAGCATTTCTTCAACAATAGCGGCGATTTCATCGGGGTCTTCACCATATTTAAGTTCAGCGGAAATCATAAACATTCCGGATAGTTCGCCCGGTACAATAGAGGCGGATGCGCTATTGACGCGTTGTTCATTATGGACAAGCCTTTCATAAAGACGGCTATTACGACCACCACCAAAAATTCTAGCTGCAACTTCAAGCTCTGCATATTCTTTGGTTGTTCTGCCGGGTATTGCCCAAGACCAAGTAAGGTATGTTTGTGGAACATGGTCTTCCATTATTTCATAACGGTTGTCATTATGAACAGGGACCCATGATTTACGATGACTCATAGGAGGGCCGGCGGGAATATCACCAAAGTATTTATTCATCAAAGGTTTAGATTGTTCAGCATTAATATCGCCGCTTAGAACGACAAAAGCATTATTAGGCCCATAATAACTGTTAAACCAATCTCTAACATCATCGAGTGACGCGTTATCAAGATCTTCCATCGATCCGATTACGGAATGATGATAAGGGTGCCCTTTGGGATATACGCCTTCATATATATTGAAGTATAGTTTTCCACCGGGACGATTTTCGCCTTCGCGTTTTTCATTTTTTACGACATCGCGTTGTTCAGTTAGTTTATCTTCTGAAATTGCCCCGAGCAAATGACCCATTCGGTCGGATTCCATCCATAGAATGCGATCTAACCCTCCTTTAGGAACGATTTGGTAATAATTTGTTCTATCTCTTGAAGTTGTTCCGTTTATTCCACTGGCACCAATTTCTTGTAATGGCTTAAAAAAATCATCGTCATAATTTTCACTACCATTAAACATTAAATGTTCAAATAAATGAGCAAAGCCGCTTTTGCCTTCTGGTTCATCTTTTGACCCTACATGATACCAGACGTTTACATTAATAATGGGTGCTTTTCGGTCCTCGTGAACAATAACGCGTAATCCATTTTTAAGGGTATATTGTTCATATTCAATCTTAGATCTATTATCAGCATATGCGGAAGATGCAATAATAAGAAATATCAATAACGATAAGGCGGACTTCATTAAAAACTCCAAATGTTTTTTGTTTTTCGTATCATAAGCATTTTATGATAATAAACGAATAAATATTTTGTGACTATATAAGGTTTTTCGAGTGATAAAAATAACAAACAGTAAATTCTTAAATGAAGATGATATTGATATCCGTTTTATCAGGGCTTCTGGACCAGGTGGTCAGCATGTTAATAAAGTAGAAAGTGCGGTTCAAATCAAATTCGATGCTAAAAATTGTGAATTTATTGATGATGAAATGTATAAAAGATTGCGCCAATTATGTGGATCAAAAATGACTGCTGATGGAATAATTGTTATTACTTCAAGCGAGACGAGATCGCAAACAAGAAACCGCGATGACGTTATTGAGCGCTTGGTTCAGATCTTAAAACAAAGCGCGATTAAACCAAAACTAAGAAAGAAAACAAAACCTTCACTCGCGTCTAAGAAACGTCGTTTAGAAAGTAAGAAGAGGACTTCTACATTAAAAAAAACGCGGAGTAATAAAATTATCGATTGAAGAAAGGACCACTTATTTAGAAGGCGTACTTTTCTCGGGGGTATCGTTGCCAGTCCATTTTGGCATCGTGACATGATTATCTGCTGTAACACCTGCGCGATTTAGTACGATGGGAACCGTAGATAATAGAATCTTTAAATCCAGCATAAAGCTGCAATGATCAACATACCAGACGTCCAATGTAAACTTTTGGTTCCAGCTTAAAGAGTTGCGGCCCGTTATTTGTGCCCAACCGCTTATACCAGGGCGAACTTCATGTCGGCGCATTTGTTCGGCAGTATAACGTGAAGCATATTCAGCGATGAATGGTCTTGGACCAATAAGGCTCATATCACCTATGACGACATTCCATAATTGAGGTAATTCATCGATGCTCCAGTCACGAAGAAGTTTTCCGAAGCGGGTTAAGCGAAATTCATCATCTTTGAGTGCACCGTTTTCATCAATGCAATTTGTCATGCTTCGGAATTTCCAAATTTTGAAAGTTTCACCATTATAGCCAAGACGATCTTGTGTAAAGAAAATAGGGCTTCCCATTTTCAAACGAATTAGAACAATAACCATTAATAAGACAGGCGATAACAATAGCAACATGATAAGTGCACCGAAAAAATCGATGATACGTTTCCACGAATTTCTATAGTTCATTTTATACATTTTTCCCCATGGCCTCATTGCTATAAGCGTTTTACACTTTAAATAATGGAAATTACCATACAGTCCTTAAATTAATGTAACATTAATAAAACAAGTTTTTTTAATAATATTAGTCATTATTTCAATCATATAGCTTTAAATACTCTAATTTACATTAATAAATTAGCTCTAAACCCTTATTATTGATTGATTTATTAAATCTAAAAATTTCTGTTTTCCATAAAGAGCAATAAATGATCCCATACGTGGACCTTCTTTTTGACCCAGTAAGATTTCATATAATGCGCCAAACCATTCACGAAGATTTTCATATTTTTTTTCTTTGCCTACAGAGAAAACTGCGGTTTGAAATTCATTTGCTTCCGCGTCTTCAGGAATTTTCTCTATTTCCGCTTTTAGTAATTCTAAAGCTTCAATTTCAAAAGGCGTAGCAGTACGATATTTCTTATTTGGCTTAACGAAATTCTCATAATAAACAAGCGCATAACCAACCAATTGATCTAAAAGTGGATATTCTTCAGGTATCGCTCCTTTGGAATAATTACTAATAAAGCCCCACAGGGTCTCTTTATTTTCTGCATTACTGGCACTAACTAGATTTAAGAGTAGTGCAAAAGTAACCGGCACTTTTTCTTCTGGCGGATTATCACCATGAATGTGCCAAATCGGGCTTGCATATTTTTGTTTACCTTCAAGTGCGGGATATTTACTTAGATGGTTTAAATATTCGTCTACTGTTTTAGGTATGACATCAAAATATAATTTTTTGGCTTTTCTCGGTGATTGATACATATAAAGAGAAAGGCTTTCTTGAGTGCCGTACTGAAGCCACTCTTCCATAGAGATGCCATTTCCTTTTGATTTGGAAATTTTTGACCCTTTTTCATCTAAGAAAAGTTCATAGCTTAAGCCCTCTGGTGGTGTATCCCCAAGAATACGGGTAATAGCAGAGGAAAGTTTTACGCTTTCACTTAAATCTTTGCCAGCCATCTCATAATCAACACCAAGACCGCTCCAACGCATGGCCCAGTCTGCTTTCCACTGCATTTTACAATGTCCTCCGGTAACAGGTACTTCTACTGTTTCGTTCGTTTCTTCATCAATATAGCTTACTGTTCCTTTTTCAAGGTTTCTATCAACCATTGGAACTTGTAAAACGATGCCAGTACGCGGACAAATAGGCAAAAACGGACTATAAGTTTTACGTCTTTCTTCGCCAAGGGTTGGTAAAATCACATTCATGATTTTTTCATAGGCATTAAGCATTTTAAGAAGGGTATCATCCATGTCGCCGCTTTTATAAGCATCAGTGGCGCTGATAAATTCATAATCAAAGCCAAATCCGTCTAAGAAATTGATCAGTCTGGCGTTGTTATGGTGTGCGAAACTTTCGTGGGTACCAAACGGATCCGGCACTTTGGTTAGCGGTATGCCAATATATTTTCCTAGCATTTCTTGATTAGGCAAATTATCAGGCACTTTTCTAAGTCCATCCATGTCATCTGAAAAACAAATAATTTTGGTTTTTTTCCCGGTTAAAAGCTCAAACGCATTGCGCACCATTGTGGTTCTGGCCACCTCACCGAATGTTCCAATGTGGGGTAAACCAGACGGGCCATAACCGGTTTCGAAAACAATAACATCTTTATCCTTACCGGAACGCTCTAATCGTTTGATTAATTTCTCAGCTTCCTGGAACGGCCAAGCATTGCTTTGCATCGCCAATTCTCTTATTTCCGGTGTTGAAGACATTCTATTCACTTTCAGTTAAAAATTGATATTAAAAATATCCTATAATTCTAGGCTTCATAAGGGTTTATCGGCATAAGGTCAACAGCTCATTCTGTTGATTAATCATATTATCATGGATTTTTGCTTTTCGTAATGATGGGGGGTGGTTATAGTCATGTTAAACCTTAAATTGATAAGCCTTTTATGACAAGTTCACTGTTACATTTCCCAGATCCATTTAAAGCCCTTGCTAAGCTTTCTGCGCTTGTCGTTGGACCAATTGGCGGTGTTATAATGACGCCTGACGGCGAAGTCGAAGTTTACACCCACGATGAATTAAGAAATATTGTAAAAAATCATGACTTTTTGGTCTGTAATCTTCCTGTTGTTAGCAGAAGACTAGCAACTGATCTTAGTCGATGCTTTGATGTACTAGAGCTTTTTGCATTTGTTCGTCCTGCTGAATTTTGTTTGCCCTTACCCCTTGGGCTTTCTAAAGCACTTAAAATGCCGTTTCCATGTATTGAACAAGAGGAAGAAGCGCTTGTGCTAATCAAAAGCGCTGAGCAATTAATAATAGAATTGAGTGAAGTCGATTATCAATATCCAGAAGGCGTTAAAGCCATTGGGTATAATATGGCAGAAGCCGGATGGAGATGGGGAGCTCTCGTTATGGGAGCATTAGGCAATGCCGAAAGACACGATGGATATCAAGTATGGAACCACTTATCAGAATGGGAAGAGAAAGCACCGCCACCGCCACCCGGTCAGGAAAATATTCTAAAAGAAGAAGCGCGAAAAAGATTAACTGATTTGTTGGGATTAAAAGCGGAGAAAAGAGTAGGGCAATTCCTTTATGCGGAATGTGCCCGTCATGCTTTTGATATGCCGCATGATGAAGAACCATCTTTAGTTTTATCTGAAGCTGGAACGGGGATAGGAAAAACTTTAGGATATATTGCGCCGTCGAGCTTATGGGCAGAAAAAAACGGCGGCACAGTATGGTTATCGACTTATACTAAAAACTTACAGCGTCAACTTGATCAGGAGATGGATCGTCTTTATCCAAATCCCGCGCTTAAAAATCAAAAGGTAGTTGTGCGAAAGGGTAGGGAAAATTACCTTTGTCTTTTAAATTTACAGGAAATTTCCGGTCAGGCCGCTCAAAGTCAAGGAAAAATATTAATTGGTCTTGTGAAAAGATGGGTGCGTTATAGCCGTGACGGCGATATGATTGGGGGTGATTTTCCGGCTTGGCTTGGTGAAACATTTGGTGTTGGGCGATTATCTCAATTAACGGACCGCCGTGGAGAATGCGTTTATGCTGCCTGTAGCCATTATAAAAAATGTTTTATTGAAAAAGCTCAACGAAAGGCCAAATACGCCAATCTCGTGATCGCAAATCATGCGCTTGTTATGGTGCAAAGTGCAACAAGACAAGGCGAGGCCGATCTACCTAACAGATATGTGTTTGACGAGGGGCATCACATATTTGATGCGGCGGATAATGTTTTTTCATCGCACCTCACCGGACAGGAAGGACTTGAGCTGAGAAGGTGGATAAGAGGCGCTGAAATTAAAAATAGACGCGGTAAGGGCTTAAAAGGTCGTTTAGATGATTTGGTGGCTGACGAAGAAGAAGCAGGGCAATTTATGGCCAGAGTTTATGCGGCAGCTATTTGTCTGCCGGCCGATGGTTGGCATACGCGGATTGCTGAAGGAAACCCAATTGGTCCCGCAGAAAAATTTTTATGGTTGATTAGAGCTCATATTTATTCAGTTTCATCAGGACGTGATGAGTTTCATTCGATTGAAACTTATACGACCAACCCATCAGAAGAGTTGGTTGAGGCTGCTCAGAATTTAAGAAAAGCTCTTGATGAGCTTGTTGGCCCTTTAAAAAGATTATCAGCATTGCTTCTTAAAAAACTAGATATGGAGGCCGATGAATTAGACAGTGCAACGAGAAACCGATTAGAAAGCATTTCCCGCAGCATTTCCCGCAGAGCCGAAATATTATCAGATGGCTGGGCGCCGATGCTTGGTGCGTTTTTAGATGATTTGCCAGCGGATACAAATTTTGTTGATTGGTTTGAGTTAAGTAGAAAATCAGGTCGTGAAGTCGATGTCGGTATGTATCGTCATTGGATTGACCCAAGCATCCCCTTTTCCAATATTGTTCTTAAACCGTCACATGGTGCTTTGATAACGTCGGCGACGTTGCGTGATAAATTATCGGATAATCAAAATCCGGATATTGAATGGAATAGCGCAGAAATTAGAACAGGCGCGGCGCATTTTATTAATCCGCCAATGCGCCATAGTCTTAAATCACCCTTTGATTATGAAAAACAAGCGCGTGTTTTTATCATTAATGATCTTAATATTCGAAATATTGATCATCTGGCGGCGGCATATCGTGAATTATTTGTTGCATCAAACGGTGGTGCTTTAGGACTATTTACGGCCATTGGTAGATTGAAGCAGGTATATGAACGTTTACTTGCCCCATTAGAAGAGGAACATATTCCTGTTTTTGCTCAACATGTTGATCCAATAAATGTAGCAACATTAATAGATATTTTTAGAACAGTGGAACATAGCTGTTTACTGGGTACGGATGCAGTGCGTGACGGCGTTGATGTGCCAGGCCCCTCCTTAAGGTTATGTGTTTTTGATAAAGTGCCTTGGCCGCGACCGACAATATTACATAAAGCGAGGCGAGATCATTTTGGCAAAGGGACGTATGATGATCTTTTAACACGCTTAAGAATGAAGCAAGCTTTTGGGCGTTTGATTCGTAAAAATACCGATAAAGGTGTGTTTGTGATGTTGGATGGTGCAACGCCCAGCAGGCTTTTAAGTTGTTTTCCTGAAAATGTTTCTGTTGAACGCATTGGACTTGCAGAAACTATTAAAAATGTGAAAGAATTCTTGGCATAGGACATATAATTTGCCAAAGATAGTAATAATAAAAAGCAAAAAATTTAAAAACAATAAGAGATAAAGGAAGTTTATAATGGAAACCAAAGCAGCAGTTGCCTTTAAAGCTGGAGCGCCCTTAAGTATTGAAACTGTAAATCTTGATGGGCCCCGTGCAGGTGAAGTGCTCGTGGAGATGAAAGCAACGGGTGTTTGTCATACGGATGCGTTCACGTTATCTGGCGATGATCCGGAAGGTGCATTTCCAGCTATCTTAGGCCATGAAGGCGCCGGCGTGGTCGTGGAAATTGGCGAAGGTGTTACATCCGTTGAAGTTGGCGATCATGTAATTCCGCTTTATACACCAGAATGCCGCGAATGTGATTATTGTTTACATCCGAAAACCAATCTGTGCCAAAAAATCAGAGAAACACAAGGTTCTGGTTTAATGCCGGATGGAACAAGTCGTTTTAGTATCAATGGTGAACCGATCCTTCATTATATGGGGTGCTCAACATTTTCAAATTATTCAGTTATGCCGGAAATTGCGGTGGCAAAAGTTCGCAAAGATGCTGATTTCGAGAAAATTTGTTATATTGGCTGTGGGGTGACAACTGGTGTAGGCGCCGTTGTTTTTGATGCTAAAGTTGAACCCGGCTCAAATGTGGTGGTTTTTGGCCTTGGTGGTATTGGACTTAACGTAATTCAAGGCGCACGAATGGTCGGTGCCAATAAAATAATCGGAATTGATATTAATAACAGTCGTGTTGATATTGCTAAACAATTTGGCATGACTGATTTTATCAACCCAACAGAATGCGACGATCTAATGGAAGCTATTCTTGATCTTACCAATGGTGGCGCAGATTATAGTTTTGAATGTATTGGTAATGTTAATACCATGCGTCAAGCATTAGAATGCTGCCATAAAGGATGGGGTGAGAGCATTATTATCGGTGTTGCCGGCGCTGGCCAAGAAATTTCGACGCGACCATTCCAGCTAGTTACAGGACGCGTTTGGCGTGGCTCTGCTTTTGGTGGTGCTCGCGGACGTACTGACGTACCCAAGATTGTTGATTGGTATATGGACGGGAAAATCAATATTGATGATTTGATCACGCACACGATGCCCCTTGAAGATATCAATAATGCGTTTGACTTAATGCATGAAGGTAAATCGATTAGAAGTGTGGTTGTTTACTAAAATGGACGTTAAATCAAATCACAAATGCTTTGGTGGCGAAGTTCGATATTATAGCCATCAAGCAAATAGCACGAAATGCGAAATGAATTTCAGCATCTTTATTCCACCACAAGCGGAGAAAAGTAAATGTCCTGCGCTTTTTTATCTGGCTGGTTTAACGTGTACTGAAGACAACTTTACCACTAAGGCGGGCGCTTATCAGTTGGCCGCTGAACTGGGCATGATCCTTATTGCGCCAGACACTTCGCCCAGAGGTAATGCCGTACCAGATGAAGAGGGATGGGATTTTGCAAAAGGAGCGGGATTTTATGTTGATGCTACCGAAGCGCCATGGGACATAAATTATAATATGTATAGTTATATAAGTGATGAATTATATAATTTAATCTTAGACAACTTTGAAGTTGATGCTAAACGTGTTGGTATTTTTGGCCATTCAATGGGTGGGCACGGTGCTTTAACAATCTATCTAAAGAATAAAGAGAGGTTTCGCTCTGTTTCTGCCTTTGCGCCAATTGTAAACCCTATGAATTGTCCATGGGGTCATAAGGCGCTTGGCAATTATATTGGTGATGACCGTAAGGATTGGGCCAACTATGACGCATGTGACTTAGTTAGAAAGGATCAATATGCGTCTGAAAATCCAGAAATACTTATAGATCAAGGGCTTTCTGATCCCTTTCTAGAAAGCCAACTTATGCCAGAAAACTTTGAGAAAGCTTGCGCAGATGTCCATCAAAAAGTGAACATTAGACGTCATGAAGGCTATGATCATGGGTATTTTTTCATATCCACTTTTGTCGATGATCATCTAAAACATCACGCAGCGATATTATAATGGAAGCAAACATGGTAAATACTGATAAAGCCGTTGAAGTTATTAACCAGTATATAGATATACCAGGTGGCCTACTTGAATGTTTGCACGGAATTCAGTCAGTATTTGGATTTGTACCTAAAGAAACGATCGATGATATCGCGGATGGATTTAATATTTCCAGAGCAGAAGTGCACGGTGTCATAAGTTATTACCATGATTTCAAAACATCTCCCCGTGGAAAAAAAGTCGTGCGCATTTGTCAGGCGGAAGCGTGTCAGTCAATGGGATCACGTGATTTAACCAGACGAGTTGAGGAAATACTTGGGGTAAAAATTGACGAAACTCGTGTAGACGGCGCTGTTTCGCTTGAGACGGTATATTGTTTTGGCAATTGTGCGCTATCCCCAAATGTAGAAATTGATGGCAAACTTCATGCGCGAGTGACTTCAGACAACTTTGAGAAGTTGGTTAAAGGAGAAGAGGCGTGACTGTAACAGTATATGTTCCTCGTGATACAGCATCTATCAGTATGGGTGCGGATGATGTGGCGAAGGCTATTTCTGACTTGCCAGAAGATATTAAAGTTGTCCGAAATGGAACATGGGGAATGACATATCTTGAGCCACTCATAGAAGTTGAAACGGACAAAGGACGCGTGGCATATGGTCCTGTGACGGTACAGGATATAGAGAGTTTACATCAAGCCGACTTTTTAAAGGGAGGCCGTCATGTTTTATGTCAGGGCTTGACGCAAGAAATTGAGTATTTGAAAAATCAGGAACGCCTCACTTTCGAGCGATGCGGGTTAATTGATCCCCTTTCAATAGACGACTATCTGGAAAATGACGGGTTTCTGGGCCTTAAGCGTGCTTTAAAGTTGTCTGAGAAAGAAATTATCGATGACGTCATGACGTCAGGGTTGCGCGGACGGGGCGGCGCTGCCTTTCCAACAGGGATCAAGTGGAACACAGTTTATGAGGCACAAAGCGATCAAAAATATATTTGCTGTAATGCCGATGAAGGGGACAGCGGGACTTTTTCAGATCGTATTTTAATGGAAAGTGACCCCTTTTGTCTTATCGAAGGGATGATTATTGCTGGCTTGGCTGTTGGTGCGACCAAAGGGTATATTTACTTGAGGAGCGAGTATCCTTTATGTAAAGTCGTCTTAAATGATGCCATCAAAATCGCAGAAGAACATAATTATCTTGGTTTTGATATTTTAGGGAGCGGTTCTGACTTCTTTCTTGAAGTTAGAATTGGAGCGGGTTCTTATGTTTGCGGTGAAGAAACAGCCATGCTTGAAAGCTTGGAAGGGAAACGTGGTATGGTGCGAGCAAAGCCACCACTTCCTGCGCATGTCGGTTTATTTGGAAAGCCTACGGTCATTAATAATGTTTTGACGCTGGCAAGTATCCCTATCATCATGTCTAAAGGTGGCGATTATTACAAAGATTTCGGAATTGGACGATCTCGTGGTACAATTGCTTTTCAATTAACGGGAAATGTCAAGTGTGGCGGCTTAGTGGAAAAAGCATTTGGAATAACACTTGGTGAAATGATTAATGAATTTGGGCAAGGTACTTATTCTGGTAAAAATGTGAAAGCCGTTCAAGTTGGCGGACCATTAGGGGCGTACATTCCACCACAAGAGTTCGATTTATCGCTTGATTATGAAGCCTTTTCAGAGGCTGACGCGGTTTTGGGGCATGGTGGCATAGTTGTCTTTGACGAAACGGCTGATATGAAAGAACAAGCTAAATTTGCCTTTGATTTTTGTGTAATCGAAAGCTGCGGAAAATGTACGCCATGCCGAATTGGATCAACTAGGGGGTCTGAGTTGATTGATAAAGGCAACTTTGAATTAATGAGAGAACTTTGTGATTTAATGGATAGTTCATCATTATGCGCAATGGGTGGCATGACACCAATTCCGGTAAAAAGTGCATTAAAACATTGGGAAAATGATTTCAAAGATTAGAATTTGAGAAAAGCTATGACTTACGAACATGACATTGATTACGGCACGCCGGCGAAAAAAACGGATAAGGCAGTTACTGTAGAGATCGATGGCAGAACCATTACGGTTCCGGAAGGAACCTCTGTAATGAGGGCCGCACGTGAAGGCGGGGTTGATATTCCAAGTCTTTGTGCGACAGACAGTATTAAAGAATATGGTTCATGCCGTTTATGTTTGATTGAAGTTGATGGCGTAAGAGGCACACCAGCATCTTGTACCACGCCCGTTTCAGAAGGAATGTCGGTTAAGACAACTTCGGATCGATTAACGCAGCTTCGCCGAGGTATAATGGAATTATACATATCAGATCATCCAGATGATGATAGTCCTCTTCATGATATGGCACGTCTCGTGGGGCTTGAAGGAAATCGATACGGCAAAGATGGACATAATCATCTCAAAACCATTATTGATGATAGTAATCCCTATTTTAGTTTTGACCCGGCAAAATGTATATTATGCGCTCGTTGCGTACGTGCTTGTGAGGAAGTTCAAGGTACTTTTGCATTAACAATAGATGGCCGTGGATTTGATAGTAAAATTGCCGCTGGTACGGATCAGGACTTTTTATCATCGGATTGTGTATCCTGTGGTGCCTGTGTTCAGGCATGCCCGACGGACAGCTTATTTGAAAAACGTGCAATGGAAATGGGTAAACCAGAGAAAACAGTGATTACAACCTGTGCCTATTGTGGTGTTGGTTGTGGTTTTAAAGCAGAAGTGAAAAATGATGAAGTCGTTAGTATGATGCCGTGGAAAGAGGGTCAGGCTAATCAAGGGCATTCTTGTGTTAAAGGGCGATTTGCATGGGATTATGCTATTCATGAAGACCGTATTTTAAATCCCATGATCCGCGAAAATATTACGGATCCATGGCAAAAAGTTGGCTGGGACGAAGCGATTGATTTTGCAGCCAAACGTTTAATGGATATTCAGAAAGAACATGGACGTAAATCAATTGGCGGCATAACGTCATCACGCTGCACAAACGAAGAAGTTTTTGTTGTACAAAAACTCATACGGGCTGGATTTAAAAATAATAATGTGGATACCTGTGCGCGTGTTTGTCATTCACCAACAGGATATGGACTTCGCGAAACGTTAGGCACGTCGGCAGGTACACAAACATTTGACAGTGTTATGGATACGGATGTGATGATGGTTATTGGCGCTAACCCGCCGGATGCACACCCCGTATTTGCGAGCCAAATGAAAAGACGACTTCGTGAAGGAGCAAAATTAATTGTTATTGATCCACGTAAAACGGGTCTCGTTAAATCACCGCATGTGAAAGCAGACTTCCATCTTCCGCTTCAGCCGGGTACCAATGTGGCCATGATCAATGCCATTGCACACACGGTCATGACTGAAGGGTTGATGAATCAAGATTATATTAATGAGCGCTGTGATACCGATGCTTTTAATGATTGGCTCGATTTTATTATTCAACCGCAAAACAGCCCAGAAGTTGTTAGTGAATATACTGGAGTAAATGCCGAAGATATCAGAGAAGCAGCCAGGCTTTATGCTACGGGTGGTAATGCGGCCATTTATTATGGTCTCGGAGTGACAGAGCATTCACAAGGATCCACCATGGTGATTGGCATGGCGAACCTTGCAATGGCAACTGGTAATATTGGAAGATTGGGTGTGGGGGTGAATCCGTTACGGGGGCAAAACAATGTACAAGGTTCATGCGATATGGGATCATTCCCCCATGAGTTTCCAGGCTATCGTCCCGTTGGTAATGACGAAGCGCGCGGAGAGTTTGAAGAAGAGTGGGGTGTGGATCTTGATCCTGTTCCTGGTTACCGAATACCGAACATGTTTGATGCAGCGGTCGATGGGAAATATAAAGCCATGTATATTCAAGGCGAAGATGTTGCCCAATCAGACCCAAACACCCATCATGTCGAAGCGGCGATGAATGCTCTGGATCTATTAATCGTGCAGGACTTATTTCTTAATGAAACGGCACGTTTTGCGCATGTATTCTTCCCTGGCACATCCTTTTTAGAGAAAAACGGCACATTCACAAACGCCGAACGCCGAATTAGTCGCGTACGTAAAGTCATGGAACCCGTTCAAGGCATGGACGAATGGGAAATCACATGCCGTCTTGGACGTGCCATGGGATATGATATGCATTATAATAATGCCTCAGAAATTATGGATGAGATTGCACGATTAACGCCGACTTTTAGAAATGTGAGTTTTGATTTATTGGATGAAAAGGGATCAGTACAATGGCCATGCAATGAAAAAGCGCCAGAAGGGACGCCAATTATGCATATTGATGGTTTTGTGCGGGGAAAAGGCAATTTTATATTAACGGAATATGTGCCGACCACTGAGCGTTCAACGCGTAAATTCCCACTTATTCTAACCACTGGACGGATATTAAGCCAATATAACGTCGGGGCGCAGACAAGGCGCACAAAAAATAATGTATGGCATGATAAAGACGTTCTGGATATTCATCCTCACGATGCTGAAAACAGAGGTATCGTTGATGGTGATATGGTTATGATACAAAGTCGCATGGGTGAAACGGTGCTCGAAGCGAGAATAACCGAAAATATGCAGCCGGGTGTTGTTTATACCACATTCCATATGCCAGAATCGGGTGCGAATATAATTACGACGGATAATAGTGATTGGGCGACGTCGTGCCCTGAATATAAAGTGACTGCAGTTGAAGTGCGTCAAACAAATAGAAAATCAGATTGGCAGGAAGAGTTTGATGATTTCTCCGAAAGTACACGCCACATCGCGGAATAAAGCGTAGTGGAATTCTATGTCGTAGAAGCGATCCTCGGTGCCATGATGTTTGGCATTGGTGGTGTCTTTTTCAAATGGAATGCCCATCATAAAGGCGATGAAGATTGGTTCTTTTCTGGTCTTTATTTGGTTGGCTCTCTTTGTTTCTTTATAAATGCCTTTTCCACATTACCAACCGATGATTATCTAATTTATATTATAATGGCGGCGCTTATTGGTCTTGGTTCGGCGGGTGGTAACTATGCTTTTTCAATAGGATTGAAACACGGACCAGCTGGGCTATCTTCTTCATTTGCTAAATCCAACATTATCATCGTCATTCTATTATCCTCGCTTTATTATGGCGAAAAAATTGGCATTCTAGAAAGCGCAGGGATATTTCTCATTCTTTTGGCTATGTTGGTTGTAAACATGAAAATGAAAGGCAAACAAAGAAGTGTATCGCGTATTTGGTTTTTACTTATGCTTTCTTGTATGTTTCTGCTTTCCTTTAGAAACGGGGGATTAAAAATTGCCGAAGAATTACAGATTTCAAGCTCAGCGGTATTAGCTCTCGCATATTTTTATTGTGCTGTTTATTTTTTCTCGCGTGTCTTTATGAAAAGAAATCGCTCGTGGCCTAGCGAAAAGTCAAAATCGCATATCTTTTTAATTGGGGGTATTACCGGAACCGTTTCATTCGCCGGATTATATTTTTATGCTGCGGCGCTTAATAAAGGGCCAGGCAGCATTGTTGTCACGTTATTTTCCTTAGACATGATTTTTATTTTGATATTATCATATCTAATTTTTGGTGAGAGGTTGAACCGAAATCAGAAATTGGGCTTTATACTTTCTGCAACTGGGTTTTTACTAATTGGGTTACAATAGATGACCGGAACGCTTCTTTTTGGTTTTTAAATAAAGATCATTATGATTATTTGAGGGGAATTTATGAGCGACACTTTCAGAAACAATAATATCGCAATTTTCTAGTCCCGTTACCTTATCAGGATTATTGGTCAGAAGCCTTACTTTTCCATAGCCCATTTGTTTAAGCATTTCCGCGGCGGGTTCGAAAATACGCTCATCTGATAAAAACCCTAACCGTTCGTTGGCATCAACTGTATCAAACCCCTGATCTTGTAAATGATAGGCCCGTAATTTATTGATTAGGCCAATGCCTCTTCCCTCTTGAGCTAGATAAAGAAGGATGCCGCCACCCTCTTCATTCATATATTTAATGGCGCCACGCATCTGTTCACCACAATCGCATTTTAAAGATCCAAGAAGATCCCCTGTAAAGCATTCTGAATGAATTCGTGTTAGAACGGGAGCTTCACGTATTGGGTCCCCGACAATAATAGCGAAATGTTCTGTACCACCGTCATCCGGGCGAAACGCAACCATGGTTGTTTGCTCCGCCCCTTCAAGTGGTACTTTTGCTGATGTCACAATATTAAGTGATAAGGCATCATTGACCGTATAATTCAGGACTTCGTCAACGGTTACAGAAAGAATATCATTTTGTTCAATAAGGTGTTCAGGGTTTTCAAGGACAACTGAAAAAACCGCTGCGGGAAGAAGCCGGGCAATTTTGCACATTTTAATACCCGCATCATGAATGGCGGTGGGATTATTTTCGGTTACGACAAATGGTCCTCGCATTATTTGCATTAAATCATCTGCGGGGTCCGCCATTGAGGAAATAACGCCGCTATTCATATGAGCACTAATTTTAACCAGCGCTACATCACCGGAGCGCGGTGATATTTTTAAGATATTCGCTCGATTATATGTTAATCCAACAAGGGGATCTTCATTAGAAAGAGCTTTAAGTTGTTTAATTTTCTGGTCTACAATAAGCTCGGCTGAAGTTACAAGATGCGCTTTTTTGCCGTCGGTCACAACAATTATACCCCCGCGACGCAGGTCGCCAGCGGCTCTTTCCACTGAGGTAAGATTTTGATTGATCACGGAATTGTTATTCACTTTGAGCCTAAACATCTTTATTTTAATTTGAATATGGTTATACGACTTATATAATATGAAGTTAAGTGTAAAAACAGAGAAACAACATGACACATACATATAATATACTTCTCGTTGATGATGATGATGATCTGAGAGAAAACCTTGCGATGCAACTTTCGTTTCACGAAGAGTTCAAAACCCAACAATGTGATAATGGTAAAAGCGGTATAGAAACCGTGAAAGATCAGGATTTTGATCTGATTATTTTAGATGTTGGACTTCCTGATATTGATGGAAGAGAAGTATGTCGTATGATGAGAAAAACCGGCATTAATACGCCGATCATCATGTTAACGGCCAATGCATCGGAAGCCGATACAATCCTTGGACTCGATGCAGGTGCAAATGATTATGTCACCAAACCGTTTAAATTTGGCATTCTTTTGGCACGTGTCCGTGCACATTTAAGACAGCATCTTATTAGCGAAGACGCGAGTTATCCTGTTGGGCATTATGTGTTTAAGCCGGGCGATAAAATCTTAACGGACGAAGAAACGGGTGAAAAAATACGCCTTACGGAAAAAGAAACGGCCATATTGAAATTTTTAAAACGAGCCGAAGGCGCGACTATATCGCGTGAAAAGTTGCTTAATGAAGTTTGGGTTTATAATGCAAATGTCACAACCCACACACTTGAAACGCATGTTTACCGTTTAAGACAAAAAATTGAATCAGACCAGACTAAAGCAAAAATCATATTGACGGAATCTGGTGGCTATAGCATTGCGAATAGCTAAGAGCCTTCCTGATTTATCTAGACTCTTATCGCGTCCTGATATATCAAGCGCAACATGATGTTTGAGATATGTTTTACAAGACGATATTCAATGAGCCACCGGCTTTATAATATAAAGCAGGGTAAATGCTTTGTGCCGCATGGTCATAATGAATTTGTAAAAGTTCATTTGGTCAGCTTAAATGAAGATAACCTTGATGGGATCTCAAACATGAGCAACCAGTTTGAGACGTTAAAGAAAACGTGGCATAATTGGATAGATAATGCAGTTGATCACACAATGCAGTTATCTAGTCGCGACCCGCTTCTTAGCTATTTTAAAGAAAATGAACCTGAAAATTTACCCCGTTTAATGATAACGCCAGGGGACCCGACAACAGAGGTTTTGGCAGCGTGTTTCTTTTCCAAAATAAATAGCTTTTTAAAAGCCGAGGGTATTTCTATGAAATGCAATCGCGTTGAAGTGGAAGAAACGCCAACCAATACTGTTGTTTTTCAAGGGGACCCGGATCAAGCCATATCAATGGGTTCTTATGATGGACTTGATGAGCCATGGTGGGTGCGTGCAGACATGTCCATAAATGATTTATAAGGATATCTTATGAAGGATGCCGTTTTAATTACCGCGGGCCACAAACGAATTGGCAAAGCCATTGCTGAACGTTTAAGTGGTGCCGGTTATTATATTTATATGCATCATCATAACAGTGAAGCAGAAGCAAACGACACACTTTCAAAACTAGCTGGCGACGGAGAAGTTCTTAAATGTGATCTCGGTCAATATGATGAAGTGGAAAAAATGATCTCTTCTTGTATTCATTTAAAGCATGTGGTCAACAATGCGTCACTTTTTTCAGCAGATACGCTTTTAAATTTTCATGAAAATAGTTTTCAAGATCATATGAATGTAAATTTAAGAGGGCCGATGCAGCTTGCACGTGGTCTTTATAAGCGTTTGAATGAGAATGATCGTGGCAGCGTTATTAATATCTTAGATAGTAAAGTCTTTGCACTTAATGCTGATTATGCAAGTTATACATTAAGCAAATATGGTTTATTTGGCGCTACGGAAATGATGGCGCAGGCATTAAGCCCAAAGGTTCGAGTGAATGGAATTGCCCCCGGTATGACATTAATTGCCGAAGGGCAATCGGAGAAAAGTTTTGAACTTGCAAGTCATCTTAATTTCAATGGCGCACCTATCAATGTAAATGACATAGCCGACACTGTGCTTCATCTCATGAAAGCGCAATCTATTAATGGAACTGTTATTCCAGTTGATGGAGGGCAAAAATTGATGAACTTCACCAAAGATGTTGTTGATGTGGCTGATGGCATTCTAGACAAAAATTAAACGTCAAATTCAACCATCACCGGTGCGTGATCAGATGGCTTTTCCCACCCACGCGCCTCTTCTAGTACATGCATTGATTTCATTTTGTCTTTTAGAGGTGGGCTACACCAAACATGATCGAGCCTACGACCTTTATCCGCTGCGCGCCAATCTTTCGACCGGTATGACCACCAACTATAAAGCCTTTCCGGCTCTGGTACGAAATGCCGCATAACGTCAAACCAATTATGGGCTTCTTGCAGTGAATGCATTGCTTCACATTCTTGTGGGGTGTGACTTACCACTTTTAGTAATTTTTTATGAGACCAGACATCACTTTCTAATGGGGCGATATTTAGATCACCAACCAACACATGCTTACCATTTTCGGGCAGGTCATGGGACCAATTTGTCATTTCGGAGAGGAAATCCATTTTGTGAGCAAATTTATCATTCACCGCGACATCTGGTTCGTCACCACCAGCAGGGACATAAAAATTATGAAGTTTTAGCCCATTATCAAAATGTGTTTCCACATGGCGGGCATCACCCATATCACACCAATTTATTTTATTTTTTTCGGTCATGGGAATTTTGCTAAGTGTTGCAACACCGTGATAACTTTTTTGTCCAGCGAGCGCATGATGATTTAAACCGTACTGATTAAAAACATCCAAAGGAAACATGTGATCTTGTACTTTCGTTTCCTGAAGGCATAAAATATCGGGGTTATAATCAGCAAGGAGTTTTTCAACAATTGGCAGACGTGCACGAACGGAATTAATATTCCATGTTATAAGACGGACCTGAGACATTTATAATACCCTTTTTTTAAAATATATTGAGCGTTGTTCCCGCAACGCCCAGAGGCCAATGGCCATTTTCATATAGTCGAAATTTTTGCGCAAATGGATGATTTTCTTCTTCGTCTGCGGCAATAACCAGCGCTGCTTGATAACAAGTTTGAACCGCTTGACCAATTGCGGCGCGCAATATTTCTTCGTCATCAATACCCCACTGCATTGAGGCATTCTCGACTGCGTTTGTTATATATTCTGATGCTTTACTTGTAACATTTGTAAGAGCTACTTCTAAGACATCCTCTTCGATAAATTCTAAAGCGGAATTGATCAGTGACGCCGCCAGTTGTTCTTCAGCTTCCCATGCGGGGCTGTTCCAATCATTGGTCTCTAAGCATGCGATCGCATCGTCCCAGTCCATGATTTCTGCAGGATATCCTTCAGGAAAACCCAACGCATCAAGATAATGACGTGCAGCCTTGATATCATCTTGAGTCAGTTCTAAACCTATTTTATGAAACCATTTTGTTTCAGAAATCATTGATGAGAAGCGTGCGACAAGCATTAATGTTGGATATTCTTCACCAACATTAAAATCATCAATTTCTGTGTCAGTTTCTAGACTGTCTTCATTCATTTCATATTCCTTCTGTCGGCAAATTAGACGGAATGACAAGCCATAACAAGAGGGTAATTGATAAATAAAAATCCCGGCCAGATGAACTGGCCGGGCAAACAAAGTTTAATAGAGCGCGAGGGAGGGGAAAAAGGAAAAAACCTCATCGCCCTATGAAGCCAAAAAAATTGTGTTACTGGAACTTTAGAATAACAATCATTTCGACTTGTATTTTATATATGGGAACTAATTTTATTATTTCAAGATCAGTGGTTAGATAACTTATTAGAATTATTATCGTCTAGGGCCACGTCGTCTAGGGCGCGGATCGTCATATGTAAAGCGGCTGTCATCCACTGTAACATTATATTCAGGATTAAGCAGAGCAACCCTTGTCGTATAGCCCTGAACATCGACAACTTCCCATGATTTAAGTTCCATGGTCGATTCTTCAAATATTAAAGTAATATAGCCATAATCGCGTTGATCGGGTTGTATAACGGATGCTTTAATTAAACCAGCAAAACGGATCATTTCAGGAATTTCGATTTTCTTATTTTTCAGATCAATTTGATCTTCCACCAAAATGCTAAGAGGGGTTTTATCAATGGGCCATCGGCTTATTTGATTAACTTCATAATCAATAAAGGAAAGCATATCACCGTTACTTACAAGCAAGATCGGTGTATCATCGGTATATTCAAATCTTATTTTACCGGGTCTTTCAATATAAAGCTTGCCTTCATCGACGTTACCTTGAGGGCCACGTTGGATAAATGTTGCCTTTAAAGTGCGGATGCGATTAAGGGTATCTTCAATCTTTGAAATGACGTTTTCACGGTCTTCGTTTTCAATAATGGTTGGTGGTGCTGAAAATTCTACCATTCTCGCTTTGGGCTCAGGTTTCCCCTCTTCTGCTGATTGACGGGTTTCCAAGACTTCATTTTCTTCGATAGGGGGCACCGCAAGTGGTTCTTTTTCAACCTCTGGAACTTTAACTTGAACTTGTGCATAGGCAGCCTGCACCATGAGGAGCGGTAAAATAACTAATATTGATATAATTCTCATCATATATATGCCTAACATAATAATACTATTAAAATTTAGGCATACAATAAGGTAGAATTAAGACAAGATAAATTAAAAAGTTTTAATAGTCTTCAGAATGGTCTTGAACCAATACTTCACGTTTTCCAACATGGTTCGCGCTGCTAACAACACCTTCTCGTTCCATTTTATCAATTATATTGGCCGCACGGTTATAACCGATCTGTAATTGACGTTGTATATAGCTGGTGGATGCCTTTTGATCCCTTGCAACAATAGCAACGGCGCGATCATAAAGTTCATCACCTGAAGGTTTTCCAGAATTAGGAGTCATTTGAGAATTTTGCAAAAATTGTGAATCAAACCCTTCGTCAGGCTCTTCGACAATATTGGTAAGGTAATCAGGCTTTCCTTGTTTCTTAAGCGCTTTAACAACGCGTTCAACTTCTTTATCATCAACAAAAGGCCCGTGTACGCGGGTTATGCGACCACCTCCTGCCATGTGAAGCATGTCCCCCATACCTAGAAGTTGTTCTGCACCTTGTTCGCCTAAAATGGTGCGGCTATCAATTTTTGATGTAACCTGAAAGGCAACGCGAGTTGGGAAATTCGCTTTAATTGTGCCTGTAATAACGTCAACGGATGGACGCTGTGTCGCCATGATTAAATGTATGCCGGCGGCACGTGCCATTTGCGCTAATCGTTGAATTAACGCTTCGATATCTTTTCCGGCGACCAGCATTAAATCGGCCATTTCATCAACAATGACTACGATCATTGGCAGCGGTGTTAAATCAAGACTTTCTTCTTCGTAAATTGGCTTGCCAGTATCTTGGTCAAAGCCCGTTTGAACCTTACGAATTATATTTTCGCCTTTTTGGCGCGCTTCTTCTAATCGCTTGTTATAGGCCGTAATGTTTCGAACTTGTAACTTTGCCATATTTTGGTAGCGATGTTCCATTTCACGGACGGCCCATTTTAATGCAACAACCGCCTTTTTAGGATCGGTTACAACAGGGGTTAACAAATGCGGAATATCATCATAAACAGAGAGCTCAAGCATTTTAGGATCAACCATGATCAAACGACATTGAGCTGGGGTTAATTTATAAATCAATGATAAGATCATAACGTTGATTGCAACAGACTTACCGGAACCGGTGGTTCCTGCGACAAGTAAATGCGGCATCGAAGAAATATCAGCAACAATTGGATCGCCGCCAATATCCTTACCTAATGCCATTGCTAGTTTTGCTTTACTATCTTCATAGACACTTGATGATAATATTTCCCTGAGAGCGACAATTTCACGTTTGCTATTGGGAAGCTCAATACCGATTGCGTTTTTACCCGATACCACTGCAACACGAGCTGATGTTGCACTCATTGATCTTGCAATGTCATCGGCTAAATTTATCACTCTAGATGATTTAGTACCAGGTGCGGGCTCTAATTCATAAAGCGTAACAACAGGGCCGGGTCTAACTTTTGTAATCTCACCTTTAACGCCAAAATCGTCAAGCACGGCTTCTAACATACGCGCGTTTTGCTCTAATGCATCATGGGTCAGTCTGTCTTGTTCGCTTAATGGCTTAGGGGGCGATAAAAGACTTAAAGAAGGAAGTGCGAATTCGCCGTCCGAAATGATATCGAGCATTGGTTGACGCTCAATAGTCTCTCTCTTACTGGTTTTAACGCTTTTCTTTTCTTTATCAATAATTGGGATTGTGCGTTTTTCTTTTTCTTCGCTCCTTTTTAGCGGAGGATCTTTTCGGGAAACAGACACAGATTTTCCGGCATTTTTATTTTTCGCAGGTTTTTCGCTTGCCCGTTTCATTGACTGCTTAAGATAAAGAATGACACCGACAATTTTTGCAACAAAGGTAAACAGCGTCCATTTAAGGCCATAAAGCATATTACCCCACTCGTCGCGTGTTAATCCGGCCGTATAATAGAAAAATATGGTCGTAACGACAGCAAAAGTGATGCCAATAATGAGGGCGTAGAAACTGATACCCGTCCATGCGATGAAGCTCGCAATATAATCGAGCAAGACTTGACCTAATACGCCACCCAAGCCAATTTCCATGAGCATCCAGCTCTCAAATGGTGGTATCGTCGCAAAGGTAAGAGCTGCTGACATAGCAAGAAGTGGTAGCATCAATAAATGTATGAAAATAAACGGAAGTCCTTTAAGCGTAATAATACGCCATCCCCAAGTTAATAATGGAAGCACTAGGATATATGAAGCAAGACCAAGAGTTTGAATGAATATGTCAGCTCCATGTGAGCCGATTTGCCCAAGCCAATTGGTTGCCTCGCCTTCAACAACGTTATTCCAGCTTGGGTCGTTGATATCATAACTGATAAAGGAAGCCATAAAGCCTGCAGATATTATTATAAGAGCGCTTCCCCAAAACCGAATTAATAATTTGCGCAGAAACTCACTTACCGATGCTGGTAAAAGTGATTTTTTCGCGTTTTTCTTTATTGAATTTCGTCTGCCAGCCAATGATCTTCCCTGATGTCGACATATTCTTATTTCTTTATTAGTGTAGCATTATGCCACAGAACAAGGCAAATATATGGCCTAATCCGCTGTAAATATAGGAAAAAATCAATTTTTTTACATAATAATGATGTCATGACGTCATTTATGGTCATTATTATGATTTTATCATACTCCGTAGTATTTTAGGAGGATGTGAATTTGTAATCATTTCTCCGAATATATTTGCGAAGACTTAACGCAACTTTTATAATAACTTTGATTATTGTAAGGATGCGATTTTGAAGAAAAATAAAACAAGTCAAACAGAGATCATTATTTCTGGCGCCGGTGTGGTTGGTATGACGTTGGCTTTTTCATTAGCCGAACATGGTATTAAAACAACCATAATCGATAGTCTTGATATCGAGGCTTCATTAGGAGATGAATTTGACGGGCGTTCTTACGCCATTTCTTATGCACCATATGTAATGTTAAAAACGTTAGGGTTATGGGACAAAATTGGCCATAGTGCCCAGCCGATTAACGAAATTCATGTTACTGACGGTGATTGTCCCGCATTCTTACATTTTGATGAACAGGAATTAGGGGATGGCCCACTTGGACAAATGGTTGAAGTAAGGCACATAAGAGCGGGCCTTTATGGTGCCATTGAAAATCATAAAAACATTAATCTGATAATGCCTAATAAAATCATCAAAACAGAAAATTTAGACGGTAGCGTCACTGTAACGCTTGAAGGCGGTGAAGAAATTAATTCTAATTTGCTTATTGCGGCCGAGGGGCGCGGCTCACATTTAAGACAGCATTATGAAATTAATATCCGTGAATGGGAATATAAACAAACGGGCATTGTTACTACCGTTGAACATGAACTCCCGCATCAAGGGATTGCACATGAAAAATTTTATCCTAGTGGGCCGTTTGCAATTTTACCTCTTCAAGATAATCGATCCTCTATTGTTTGGTGTGAGCCGCCTGAGCGTGCAAAAACAATAATGAGTTTAAATGAGGCCGGTTTTAATGCAGAGCTTAAGAAAAAGTTTGGTGATTTCTTGGGTGACGTTAAGTCGTTAGGCTTGAGATGGTCCTACCCTTTATCAATGCAGCTGGCGGATAATTATACGGCGGATCGTTTTTGTTTAATTGGTGATGCAGTGCACGGTATTCATCCAATTGCAGGACAAGGCTTCAATTTAGGGTTGCGGGATATCTCAGCCTTAACGGAAGTACTGGTGGATGCAAAAAGAATTGGCGCCGATTTAGGGTCCGAATTGGTTCTTGAACGTTATGTCCATTGGCGTCGCACAGATAATAATATACTTGCATTAGGCATGGACGGTTTAACACGATTATTCTCAAATGATAATCCTATCGTAACATTCGGGCGAAGATTAGGAATAGCCGCCGTTGAAGAGATGCCGGCAATGAAGCAATTCTTTATGAAGCACGCACGTGGAACTGTTGGAAAGTTGCCTAAATTATTAAAAGGTGAAGCCCTTTAAAGTGTCGCTTCCTTGTTTTGGTCAGCTTTATGTACTAAGCTTTTCTAATGTTAAAGCTTAAATCGTTTATATTCATTCTTTTCTTAAGTATTTGCTCTATTTCTTATGCTCAAGAACCTTCACAGTGTATTGAATATTATAAACTGGATAAAACCTATACCAGTATTGTTTGGTATGCGGATAGAATGGGATATTCAAGAACCATCGGCCGCTTTGCCGATTTTGAGGGAACAATTGAATTAAATAATTGCGAAATTAATAAAAGCAAAATTGATATATTGATTGATACCAATAGCATTGCAAGCGGTAGCGATGAAATCGATCGTCAGTTAAAAAGCATAACATTTTTTGACGTTGAAAATCACCCAGAAGCTAGGTTTCAAAGCACAAACATTAATTTGGTTGAAAAAGATAATGCAGAAGTTACGGGAAATTTCACCATGCTTGGAAAAACCAGAGAGATTTCATTAAAAGTGCGCTTTAATAAAAAAGCCATTGACCCTCTCGTTAATTTAATGCGTACAGGTTATTCAATTAGAACCAATGTGAAACGCTCAAAATGGGGAATGGATAAATTGTTAGCATTCGTTTCAGATGATATTAGTATTGTCATAGAAGCCGAGGCACTTAAAGTAAACTAATCTAATTCTCTTGCCTCATCGATCAACATTATTGGAATACCGTCACGAACGGGGAAAGCAAGCTTGGCTTTTTTGCTAATTAATTCGCCGGCCTTTTCATCATAAACCAAACTTTCTTTGGTTACAGGGCACGCTAATACTTCCAAAAGACTTGGATCTAATTTGCCATAATTAACTTTTTGCTCTTCGGACATTTGGTATTACCTTGAATAATAAATTAGTCTTAATGAATATGCTGATCGGATGATATACCATCTTGTGGCAACTTAAAATCCATTATTTTCATCATTAGAGAGACTCTATCTTTCAACGCCCCACACTCTAACAATAATTGTTTTTCAGCGGCATCAAATGGACACACCATCGCGAGTGAATTGATGAGCTCTTCGTCTGCTAATTCTTCAAATGCATTCAAATCGATTTTTATATCCATCGCGTTTAAATATTGCTTTAAAGCCGAAAAAAAACTGTCCGTGGTTTTTATTTGCCCAATATCTGGTTCGGCGGCATCTTGGATAAATTCTGAATAGTCAGCTTTAATTTGACGGTAAGGCGTTGTGGTTGCTATTTCTTCAGTTATTCTGAAACGTCTTAGTCCGGTTAAGATGATAAAATACTGACCATTTGCGGTTTCTTCAAAATTTGAAATTAAACCGACACAACCAATATTATATAAATCTGGGTCTTTATTTGCAGTACCGAAGTTATCGTTATTTTCAATGGTTGAAGATATGGCCATTTTCGAAGGTTGTATCATGCCGATGACCCCTTCATTTTTACGGGCATCTTCGATCATTTTTTTATAACGAGGCTCAAAAATATTAAGCGGTAAATGTCCGCGTGGTAATAAAATGGCCCCCGTTAGTGGGAAGATAGGAAGCGTTATCGGTAAGTCATTCATGTTTTTTGGCCTTAAGCTTTATGAAAATAATATACTTGATAACTTTCTACGTGCCGCCACCGTAAAAGGATCCATTGGCCCGGCCATTTCAAAAAATTTAAGTAGTTGTGTTCGTGCCCCATCTTCCTGCCAAGAACGGTCTGCTGCTATAATATAGAGCAATTGATCAGCTGCGTCTTCTTGAGAACCGATTGCCCATAAGGCCAAAGATAAATCAAACCTTGATTGATGATCGTCGGGGTTTTTCTCAATAGCTTTTTTAAGAGCGTCTAAATCACCAATATCGTCAAGTTGTTTCGCTGTTTCCAATGTGGCTATGGCGGCGGAGATCAAGGGGTCATTTTTATCTGCTGCACCAGAAAGAACTTGTTCTGCATTTTCAAGATCGTTTAGTTTTATTAAAACGTTTGCGAGCCCGGCAGTTGCTTTTAAATTTGTTTCATCAAGTTGCATTGCTTGTGAATAGGCACCGCCTGCTTCTTGGTATTGTTCTTGGCTGAATGCGTTTTCTGCAAATTCAAGAATTTGATCTATTTCGGATGGTCCCATTTCGGGGGCTATTTTTCCGATAAACTCTCGAATTTCAGTTTCAGTTTTTACGCCGGCAAAAGCATCCACGGGCCTGCCATCAACAAAGGCAACGACGGTTGGAACCGAACGGATTTGCATTTGTGCAGCAAGTTCTTGAACTTCGTCAATATTGACTTTAGCCATAATGACTGAACCATTTGCCTCCGTAACCACTTTTTCAAGAAGCGGAATTAGTGTTTTGCAAGGCTCGCACCAAGGCGCCCAAAAATCCACCAATACGGGGACTTGCATTGATCTTTCGATCACATCAGAAACAAAATTTGTCATGTCTGCGTCAAAAATATTTACCGCAGCGTTACTAGGGGTATTTTCCATTTTTAAAACTCTTTAAAGTGTATCAAAATCTATGATAATCGGATCAAAGCCAAAATGCTTGATAAATTTCAACAAATCTTCGCGGTGTATAGTGGTTGTCGCTTCATTATGTAAAGGGTGATAGTTTAAATATTCATTTTCCATCATGCCTTTATCCAACACAACGATCAATTCTTTATGCTCAACATTAATTAATGAAAAGGGTGTTACAGACCCCGGTTTGATTCCGAGCATATCAATCATCCTTTCAGGAGACGCAAAACTAAGTCGCCCGACATTTAATTTTCCCGACGTAAAAAGTGCCTTCATCTCTAATCTTCTATCTTCACTGAGCACGGCGAGGATAAAGTTGTTTTTCTTATCTTTAAGAAATAGGCTTTTACAATGTCCGCCTTTAATTTCCCCACGTAATTTCTGCGACTCTTCAACGGTATATAGCGGCGCATGGCGACAAGTGGTGGTTTTAATCCCTAACTCTTCCAGCAAAGTGAATAGATCTTCTTCCTTAGCGGGCATGTTAATTCCTTGAATTCAAAGGGTTGTTACGTTCCAAATATATAACGCGAGATTTTTAATTAACCAAAGCAATTTTTTTGTAATTAAGGGCTTGCAATATCAAATTTGTTTTGTATTATCCCCCGCACAGACAACAAAATCGTTGTTTTAGCATCTTTTAGGTGCGGGCGTAGCTCAGTGGTAGAGCGTCACGTTGCCAACGTGAATGTCGAGAGTTCGAATCTCTTCGCCCGCTCCATTTTCCAAAAAATTGTTTTATCTTCTCATGGGCATTTTATAAAACGCCTAATTCAAATTTCATTTAGGTGATCTTTTACTAATTGTCATTTGATAAAATTGATGACGCAAGATGTGTTTTAGCGTAGCATTACCTTAAAGAAATCATAGGGAGAATGAAAACCATGTTCAAAAAATTAAGTTGGGCTCTAGGTTTAATTATTATCATTATTATAGGATTTCTAATTATAAGTCGTTCAATGCTTTATAATTATGATGTAAATGCTGATCATGCTTATGATTTTACGGCTACAGAAGCAACCATTATCCCAGTTGAGATTTCTGGAAATTCTCTTATGTTGCCAGCCTACGAAGGGGTTGGTCAATCCAGCTTCCTTAAAGTGGAAGTGGAAGCGTCTTTGTTTAGCCACGTGATCAGACCGAGCCTTGAATTATCAGGCAATAATGGCTCTGAAATTCAATATTTTGCGCATGGTGCTAATGGGGAACGCTATATTAATGTCAGTAAGTTGATTGAGGCAGGGGCACATGAAATCATTTTTGAGGAAAATTTTCTTTCTATTGTCGATGGAAAAACGGATCTTATACAATTTGAAAACCCAATTTTAAAAGACAAAAAAATTCTTATTCTTGCGCCTCATCCGGATGATGCTGAGATTGCATCTTTTGGGTTATATAGCGAACATGATGATATATTTATTGTTACAGTTACATCGGGAGATGCGGGTTCTTTTATGTATGATGAAGTTTATTCGAGTGATGAAGCAAAAGCCCACTATCTTAAGAAAGGTGAGGTCAGAACTTGGAACAGTTTATCAGTGCCAATGCTGGGTGGCGTGCCTCCTGAAAATCTTGTCAATCTTGGATTTAATGACGCGCGACTTAGGGGCATGTATAGAGATAAAGATTTGATAGCGAGCGGAGTTTATACGGAAATTTCCGATATGAACACATTTAGAAAGCAAAATACATCTTATCTTGCAAAAGGGTTAGAAGGAATTAATAACTGGGATAGTCTGGTTGGTAATCTTGTTTATCTTATTGGTGAAATCAATCCGGATATAATTATCACACCTTCCCCCATGTTGGATATGCATAGCGATCATCAATACACGACAATCGCTGCGGTAGAGGCATTAAAAAAATTGAATAAACGAGATGGTCAACTACTGCTTTATACAAATCATCAGGTTAATTTTAATGAAAGATTTCCTTATGGTGAGATGGGATCTTTAATCTCGTTGCCGCCAACACCTAAAGGAAGCAATTATTTTAGACGTCTTTATTCTTATTCTATGTCGATTGATGTTCAGCGCAATAAAATTTTTGCACTTGATGCTATGAATGATTTACGCTTAGGAACAGATTATCGTTTTTCTGGCCGCGCATTCCAACAAGCATTTGAAACGCTATGGATGCAGTTAACAGGGAAAGACGAAAGTTATTTTCGTCGTTCCGTGAGAAGTAACGAATTTTTCTTCGTCATAGAAATGGATGATATCTATGACGATAAGAAATTAGATAAATTATAAATACATGGCGCGCCCAAGAATATTTCTGATGTCAGGCTTATAATTCTTTTCATCATAAACATTGCTGACGATTAAATTTTCTTGCGGTGTTAAGACGCAATCATTATCGGCAAGTTGATAATTACCATCAATAATTGCTGTCATTTTTCCATAATTCTTTTTCTCAATTTGTTGAATTGCCATTGCACCAAAATTTCCTGCGACCAGCTTATCTAGTGCATCCGGCTCACCGCTTCTTAATAAATATGCAAGTGGTTGCGTTAACACACTAACATTATGGTTTTGCCGTAAATCCTCATAAAGAATGTCGCCAATACCCCCGAGTTTCTCGTTTCCATATTGGTCTTTCTTTCCTTGATAGATGATATTGCCGTCTTTTAATTTTGCTCCTTCGGCGACGACGGCGACGGCATAATTCTCTGAATTTCGAACACGATCCGATATTATCAAATCACTAAAATGATTAAGATCAATTGCTACCTCTGGAATAAGCACCCTATCAGCAGAGGCAATATGACCGCTTAAAAGTGCGGGTTCACCACTGTGTCTTCCAAAAAGTTCAATGATGGCGATGCGTTCATGGCTGGCGGCTGTACTGCGGATTTTATTAATACTATTAACACAGCGTGTCACACATGTGCTAAAACCAATGCAATAATCAGTTCCATTCACATCATTATCCATGGTTTTTGGAATGCTAATGACCGGAAAGTTCTTTTTCGTTAATTGAGCCGCAAATCTAAGTGATCCATCACCACCAATTGGTATAAGGGCATCTATTTCCATTAGATCCAGTATTTTTAAAATATGGTCTGTACAATCAAATGTGCCTTCTTTAAATGTTGACGCAGGGACATTATCTTTCAAAAATTCGGGCAAGAATTCAGCATTAATTTGTACGGGATTATAGCGGGATGTATGTAAAATAGTACCGCCAATATTTTCGACACCACTTAATTCTGATAAATGTAAAGGCCGTGAAAGAGCGCTGTTTATTTCAGGGTCACCATCCGGGTTATAATCAAGTAACCCTTTCCATCCGCGCTTAATACCAACACAATCCCAACCGTTTTGTTCCGCACCTTTTACTATGGCTTTAATGCAAGCATTTAATCCTGGGACATCGCCACCACTGGTTAATATGCCGATCTTCATTTCGTTTTCCTCATGATAAAAGATTATGTTTTTTTAATTGATGCCTTAACTGATGATAATTCAGATTTAAAAATTTAGCAGCTTCTTTTTGGTTAAATTTACTTTTATTGAGAGCATGATGTAATAATTCTTTTTCATGGTTTTCTACACTTTCTTGAAAATCTAAAGGTTCATTAAAAATCGCTGTTTCGGGTTTAATTTCTTTTTGGATTTTTACCTTATGCTTAGAAGAAACTGTTGACGGTCTATATGGTGAATTAAAGGGATCTAGAAGAACGCCCTCAATTGGATGAAATTCATTTTCACTATAATAGACGGCCCGCTCAATAACATTTTTGAGTTCTCTTACGTTTCCAGGCCAAGTGTGCTCCAAAAGCATTTCTATAACGCTTTCAGAAAAACCAGGAAAAGATTCCCAGCCCACTTCTTGTGCAATTTTTTGTCCAAAATGAATGGCTAATATTAAAATATCTTCTTTACGGTGCCGAAGAGAAGGAAGCGTTATGACATCAAGGGCCAACCGGTCAAGCAGGTCATGTCGAAAATCACCTGCTTCAGCAGCGCTAGGCAAATCAATGTTTGCGGCTCCTATTATGCGCACATCGGTATGAATTGTTTTATTGCTGCCTACTCTTTGAAAGGTGCCATATTCTGTAATGCGCAGTATTTTTTCTTGAGCAGACAACGAGGTCGTTGCTATTTCATCAAGAAAAATTGTACCTTTATCCGCTTCTTCAAATCGCCCTATCCTTTTTCCTTGAGCACCAGTATAAGAACCAGCCTCATGACCGAATAATTCAGATTCAAGCAAGGTATCCGGTAAAGCTGCGCAATTAACTTGCACAAATTTTTGTTCCCATCTAGGGGATAAGAAATGTAAGCGCGACGCAATCAATTCTTTACCCGTTCCCCGTTCCCCGATTACAAGCACGGGCCTATCGTGGCGCGCTGCCCGACTGGCCTGTTCGATAATTTCTAAAAACGCGGGACTTTCGCCAATAATTATTTGTTGGTCATATTTCATTGATAAAAAATATCAAATAATGATAATAATTACTAATTAATAATAAAAATTTTATTATTAAAGCTCACCTATAAAAAGAGATAAAACCAAATAAACATTATATTGTAATGAGTTAGGGCAAAAATTCAAAACTGGCACAACTTATGCAATGTAAGTGGCGAAGGTCCAGAGTTGGGGCATATAATTTTTGGAGACATCAAATGGGCATTTTTACTCGCCTAACAGACATAATAAATTCAAACATCACACATCTTCTAGATAAAGCAGAAGATCCGGACAAAATGATCCGTATGATGATACAGGAAATGGAAGATACACTTGTTGAAGTGCGCTCTTCAGCGGCCCGTGTTATTGCCGACCGTAAAGAATTAGACCGTAACATATCACGTCTTAAGAAGGTAGAAGACGATTGGTATGCGAAAGCAGAATTAGCCTTAAGCAAAGATAGAGAGGATCTTGCAAATGCAGCACTCATTGAAAAAGCAAAACTGGTTGACCTCGCTCTGGAATTGGAGCAGGACCGCGCTCCTTTAGAAGATGCGCTTAAAAAATATGAAGAGGATATTATTCTTCTGGAAGCCAAAATTAAAGAAGCAAAACAAAAACAAAAAGCACTATATGAACGTCAAAACTCAGCACAGTCCAGATTAAAAGTACGGGCAAAGCTGTATAGCAACCGGATTGAAGATGTGATGAACCGTTTCAATATGATGGAAAGGCGCGTTGAGGAAACAGAAAGCCGTGTTGAAGCAGAAGAAATGGGACGTGAGATGAACTTATATGAAGAGTTTGCCGACTTAGTTGCCAATGAAGCAGTTGCCGATGAATTGGCCGCATTAAAAGAAAGGCTTGCAAAGAAATCAAGCAAAGATGAAAAGAAATAAAAATCAGTGTATCCTGACCATCTTAGGTCAAGGAAAGGATAGAAAATGGAAATAGTTGGTATACTTTTTATGGCGATTGTCGCGCCAATATGGGTTTTGCTTCATTATATAACCAGATGGAAATCAACCAAAACCATCAGCAATGAAGACGAAAACATTTTAGCGGAATTATGGGAAAGTGCAGACAGAATTGAGGCGCGACTTAATAACATCGAACGTATTTTAGATACCGACTCCCCAGACTGGAGAAATAAATAATGTTTAGAGATAAAAAAACGCCAAAATATAGAAAGTTATATTTGGATAAACAAAATGCTAAAATATCTGGTGTTTGCGCCGGCGTAGGAGATTATTTTGGTCTAGATCCCATGGTCGTGCGAATTGTTACAGTGCTTATTGCACTTTTTGGCGGCGGATTAATCATATTAGGTTATATCCTACTGACCATATTCTTAGATGCGAAGCCAAAGGATATGTTTGAGAGTAAAAAAGAAAGTGAATTTTGGAAATCAGTGAGAACCGAGCCATCCAATACGGTGCGCGATGTGAGATATAAATTTCGTGATATTGAGCGACGTCTAAGAGCCGCTGAAGCTCATGTTACGTCACCACAATATAATCTTCACCGCGAAATTAACGATTTAGATAGGTAAATTTTAAGATGGACATTTTTGTCAAGCCAACATCAGAAAATCCATCTAGGGGAATTTTAAAACTTGGAAATAAAACCTATCCTTGCGCTTTAGGTAAAGGGGGTATTTCTTTTGAAAAACAAGAAGGCGATCATAAGAGTCCTGTGGGGAAATTTGGACTAAGAAGTGTTTATTATAGATATGATAAATTGGATAAACCAATATATAGCCAAGTTCCGATGATGGCTTTACTTAAAGAAGACGGTTGGTGCGATGATCCGAATGATGCCGCTTATAATAAAGCAGTGATGCTTCCTTACCATGCTAGTGCTGAGGAGCTTTGGCGGGACGATGATTTATATGATATTTTGGTGGTCTTGGGGTATAACGATAATCCTCCTGTAACCGGCAAAGGTAGTGCGATATTCATGCATGTAGCATGTGATCTAGAAGATCATGAATTCAAAGGGACTGAAGGGTGTGTGTCATTGAAAAAAGATGACTTATTGGAACTATTGCCCAAGCTTACGACTGATACCCACTTAGAGATATCAGCTTAATTGAACATCAAAATTCATCTTTATCAGTTGTAAATTCTGGAATTTCAGTTATTGCTGTAATTTTAAAACCACGTCTTCGTGGGTATTTAGAACGAATTTTTTTAATGACGCTTTTGACATTTTTCGCGGGCAATTCGATATATCGTGAGTCTGCCCATCCATCATCATAGCGTGGGTGGGACTCAGCAAAATCAACGGCTGCTCTAACTTCGGTATTATACATTACAACTTCGTAAATTCGTGTGTTACGAATTTCACTAATGCTTGTATCTCTAGCTGGATAAGAATTATTCATATAAACGATGAGTTTCCTAATATACTTCTGCGACTTCGCCGTGAACAAACCCCAATCTTGCTGGATGAAGACGTTGGCATTGTGCTAATGCTTCATCTTCTGTGTGAGCTCTTACCATTATTAAATGAGTGTCAGCCCATTTAGCTTCGAAGCTCGGGTGATTTTGTTTACTGCGAACGGCTTGACGCACTTCTTCGTTATAAACAGGGATTTCAAAACTCTTTTTCATGATTAATCCTTCATGATTCTAATACTTTTTTTACTAATTACTGAATTATTACTCTATATTAGTTATCAAATTGATAACAACGAGCATTTTATTAAATATTTAATGACTAAGAATTCTCATGACCCTAAGGGTCGGTACATTGAAATGATAAATTTGGGAGAGCTCAAAGAAGATGCTCGACAAGCAGAGATTGTTGAAATATTTCAGCATCTTCATCAAATTTTATCCATCAAAAATAAGAAAAAAGAAAAAAATTTCTTCAGTAAAATATTCTCAGCAGGTAAAGAGGATGTCGATATAGAAGGCCTATATATCTATGGAGATGTAGGGCGCGGAAAATCAATGCTAATGGATCTTTTTTATGATTTGGCGCCAGGTCAAAAGAGACGCGTTCATTTTCACGCCTTTATGTTAGAGATCCATCAAGAAATTCATGAATGGCGTTATATGAAACCGCAAGATCGAATAAATAAATTCGGTACGGATATCGATGATCCAATACAACCTTTGGCGGCTTCAATTGCTGAAAAAAGTCCTTTGCTTTGTTTTGATGAATTTCAAGTGACCGATGTAACCGACGCTATTATTTTAGGGCGCCTTTTTGAGGCATTATTTGCCAGAGGTGTTTTATTGGTGCTGACTTCAAATAGAATTCCAGATGATTTGTATAAAGACGGTTTAAATAGAGGACTGTTTTTACCGACTATTGAGCTTATTAAAAATAAATTGGAGGTCGTGGAATTAAATGGTCCTATGGATTATCGACTTGAACGCATGAAGGGAATGGAAGTTTATCATTTTCCTTTGGGGGAAAAGGCCACGAAAGAGCTTTCAAATGCATTTTGGCGTCTCACGGACCATGAGGTCGACGATAGAACCGAAGTCGGTCCTGATACCATAGAAGTTCAAGGGCGAGTTTTAACGGTCCCTGTCGCGTCAAGGGGGGTGGCGGTTGTATCGTTTAAAAAAATGTGTGGTGCGGCACTCGGTTCTGCGGATTATTTGGCACTTGCTTGGAAGTATCACACTATCATTATGGTGGGTATACCTATACTTGGCCCTGAGAACCGAAATGAGGCAAAACGATTCGTGACTTTTATTGACGCTTTATACGAAAATAACGTAAAGTTTTTATGTTGTGCTGAGGTTGCGCCGAATGAATTGTATGCCGAGGGACATGGGCATTTTGAGTTTCAAAGAACAGTTTCCAGATTAATGGAAATGCAGTCAAAAGAGTATCTGGCAAAAGGTCATGCCATCTGATTTTTAGTTGTAATTTAAAGTAATTTTGTAATTACAAAAGTAAGCGGTTCCAATTTGTCCGTTTTATGTTTAAAAAACGTATAGAAACGGTTGCGCAATCAGTATTTTCGCGCTACATCGGAGGCAATAAATATATTATTAAAACTGGGGAAAAGGAAAATACCTTTTCGCCTAAAATTTATCTAGGAGTTAATTCAACATGGCACGTAAAAAAATAGCACTGATCGGTGGCGGTCAAATTGGTGGCACACTCGCTCATCTTGCAGGACTAAAAGGTCTTGGTGATGTGGTCATTTTCGATATTGCTGATGGTCTACCGCAAGGTAAAGCGCTTGATATCGCGCAAAGTTCAACGGTAGAAGGTTATGACGCAGCCATTTCCGGTACAGGTGATTATTCTGATATTGCTGGTGCTGACGTTGTTATCGTTACGGCTGGTGTTGCTCGTAAGCCTGGTATGAGCCGTGATGATCTTCTTGGTATTAACTGTAAAGTTATGAAATCAGTTGGTGAAGGGATCCGTGATCATGCACCTGATGCATTTGTAATATGTATCACGAACCCATTAGACGTGATGGTTTGGGCGCTTCAAAAATATTCAGGTCTTCCTGCAAATAAAGTTGTGGGTATGGCTGGCGTTCTTGATAGTGCACGCTTTACATTGTTCCTTGCTGAAGAATTTAATGTATCTGTTGCCGATATTAACGCATTTGTGCTTGGTGGACATGGCGATACTATGGTTCCACTTGCTCGTTATTCAACGGTAGCCGGCATTCCTATTCCGGATCTTGTGGAAATGGGTTGGACGACAAATGAGAAACTTGAGCAAATCATTCAACGTACACGTGATGGTGGCGCAGAGATCGTTGGTCTACTTAAAACGGGTTCTGCATTTTATGCTCCTGCAACATCGGCAATTGCGATGGCGGAAAGTTACCTTGGTGATCAACGTCGATTACTTCCATGTGCCGTGGAGCTAAACGGTGAATATGGTCAGGATAATATGTATGTTGGTGTTCCTTGTATCATTGGTGAAAATGGCGTTGAAAAGATTGTAGAGATTAATCTTGATGAAGAAGAAAAAGCAGGTTTTGACCATAGCGTAGATGCTGTTAAAGGCCTAATGGATGCTGTTAAAGCAATTGACCCTGCATTAGCAGAATAATAATAAACTTTAAGGGTAAGGGTTTTCTTAATCCTTATCCTTTAAAAGGGCGTATAAGTTAATATATCTCAAAAGAGAAAAGGTAAAACCTATGAATATTCATGAATATCAGGCGAAAGCACTTTTGAAAGAGTATGGCGCATCAGTACTTGGTGGCGGCATTGCATATACTGCGGATGAAGCTGAGCAGGTCGCTAAAGACTTAGGTGGTCCTGTATGGGTTGTGAAAGCACAAATCCATGCTGGCGGTCGCGGAAAAGGTGGCGGCGTAAAGGTTGTCAAATCAGTGGAAGATGTGAAGCAAGTTGCTTCAGAGATGATAGGAATGAACCTCGTTACTCATCAGACAGGTCCAGCTGGTAAAGAAGTGAACCAGGTATACATTGAAGATGGTTGTGCAATTGCCAATGAACTCTATGTGAGTATTGTTGTGGACCGCGAAAGCAGTCGAGTAGCAATCATTGCTTCATCTGAAGGGGGCATGGATATTGAAGAAGTGGCCGCTGAAGCACCTGAAAAAATCATTACCGTTACCATTGATCCGGCTTCTGGCCTTTCTGGGTTTCATTGCAGAAAAGTTGCTTTTGGTATGGGACTTACTGGTAAAGCAGCAGGTGGTGTCGCAAAGGTTATCGCGGCGCTTTATAAAGCATTTATGGATAAAGACGCCGCAATGTTGGAAATTAACCCACTTGTCGTAACGGAAGATGACGATGTTGTTGTTCTTGATGCGAAAATGGGTTTTGATGGAAATTCATTATATCGTCATAAAGACGTTCAAGAGCTTCGTGATCCAACAGAAGAAGATCCAATGGAGCTTGAGGCAGCAAAACATGAGCTAAATTATATTAAACTAGACGGCAGCATTGGCTGCATGGTGAATGGTGCCGGCCTTGCGATGTCAACGATGGATATTATTAAGTTAAAAGGTGGCTCGCCAGCTAACTTCTTGGATGTAGGGGGCGGGGCCACTCGAGAGCGCGTTACTGAAGCATTCAAAATTATTATGAGTGATCCGAATGTTGAAGGAATTCTCGTAAATATCTTTGGCGGTATTATGCGCTGTGATGTCATCGCAGAAGGTGTTGTTGCTGCCGCAAAAGAGCTCTCTCTTACGGTTCCATTGATAGTGCGCCTTGAAGGTACAAATGTTGAAAAAGGAAAAGAAATTATGGCCAATAGCGGTATCAATATTATCTCTGCTTCTGACCTTGGTGATGCTGCGGTTAAAGCGGTTGCAGCAGTTAAGGAGGCTAAATAATGTCTATTCTCGTAAATTCACAAACAAAAGTAATTTGTCAGGGCTTCACTGGTGCACAGGGAACATTCCATTCCGAGCAAGCGATTGCCTATGGCACAAAAATGGTTGGTGGCGTGACACCTGGTAAAGGTGGCGGCGATCATTTAGGTCTTCCCGTTTTTAATACAGTTGATGAAGCGGTTCATAAAACAGAAGCGAATGCATCTGTTATTTATGTGCCCCCTCCTTTTGCTGCGGACGCTATTTTAGAAGCGATTGATGCTAAATTAGAATTGATAGTTTGTATCACAGAGGGAATTCCGGTTCTTGATATGGTTAAAGTAAAACGTGCTCTTCAAGGTTCAAGTTCTCGTCTTGTAGGACCAAACTGTCCAGGCGCTATAACACCTGGCGAATGTAAAATCGGTATTATGCCAGGTCATATTCACCAAAAAGGTTCTGTAGGTGTTGTATCACGGTCTGGCACGCTCACATACGAAGCAGTTCATCAAACGACAGTAGTAGGCCTCGGTCAAACAACATGTGTTGGTATTGGCGGTGATCCTGTAAACGGTACAAACTTTATCGACGTCCTTGAGGGCTTTTTGGAAGATGACGAAACTGAATCAATTATTATGATCGGTGAGATTGGTGGTTCTGCAGAAGAAGAAGCAGCAGAGTTTTTAAAATCACATAAAATTCAAAAACCTACTGTTGGATTTATCGCAGGTCGTACAGCGCCTCCCGGCCGTACGATGGGTCATGCTGGTGCGATTGTATCGGGGGGTAAAGGTGGCGCAGAAGACAAGATTGAAGCAATGCGAAGTGCAGGGATTAATATTTCTGAATCTCCTTCTGAACTCGGTACAACATTGATGGATGTTTTAAAGGGTTAAACAATTTTAAATCAATGTGATTTAGAATGTTATTCTTTATTGAACAAATATAACGGGCTCGAATGATATGAGTATAGACAGCAAAGACAATCTTTTTAACGGCTCAAGTGGAGCATTTGTTGAAGAATTATTCGCGAGATATTCTCGTGACCCTTCCTCAGTTGATCCAAGCTGGCAAGAATATTTTCAGGAACTGGCAGAAGACGCGCGCACGCTTATGGGTGCGGGCCTTGAGAAACCAGGTGCATCATGGAAACGTTCAGATTGGCCTTATGATGATAGTGATGACCTTGTGTCGGCACTAAATCCTGGATTTGAAGCTAAAATTCAGAAAAAGAAGGGAACGGCAAGCGAAGAAGATATTCGTAAAGCAACGCTCGATTCCATTCGTTGTCTCATGATGATCCGTACTTATCGCGTGCGTGGTCACCTTCATGCTGATCTTGATCCATTAGGACTTACTGAAAAACCATATCATTCCGAACTTGATCCAGAAACTTACGGGTTTGCTGAAGGTGATTTAGACCGTGAAATTTTCTTAGATAATGTTCTTGGGCTTGAAACGGCAACTGTTCGTGAAGTATTAGAAATTCTTAACCGTACCTATTGTTCAACATTCGGTGTTGAATTTATGCATATTAACGATCCGGAAGAAAAAAGCTGGATTTTGCAACGTATTGAAGGTCGTGACAAAGAAATTCATTTTACTGATAATGGTAAGAAAGCTATTTTACAAAAACTTACTGAAGCTGAAGGCTATGAAAGCTATTTAGCTAAAAAATATGTCGGTACCAAAAGGTTTGGTTTAGATGGTGCGGAAACACTTATTCCTGCGCTTGAAGCGGTGATTAAGACCGGTGGCCAAAACGGCATTAAAGAGATTGTTTTAGGGATGCCTCACCGCGGTCGCTTAAATGTTCTAACAAATGTGATGAGCAAATCATATCAGGCTATTTTCCATGAGTTTCATGGTGGATCATCAACACCGGATGAGATTGAAGGATCAGGCGATGTGAAGTACCATCTTGGGGCTTCTTCCGACCGAGAGTTTGATGGCAATGAAGTTCATTTGTCCTTAACAGCAAACCCTTCCCATTTGGAAGCGGTTAATCCAGTTGCACTTGGTAAAACACGTGCCAAGCTTACGCATCGTGGTGATATCGGTGGAACAAGTGTTCTAACACTATTGATGCATGGTGATGCGGCTTTTGCGGGTCAAGGCATTGTCGCGGAAGGTTTTGCGATTAGTGATTTGCTTGGATATAGCACGGGCGGTACAATTCATGTGGTTGTGAATAACCAAATTGGATTTACAACAACGCCACATTATTCACGTTCTTCACCTTACCCATCAGATATGGCTAAAGCAATTCAAGCACCCGTTTTCCATGCCAATGGTGATGATCCAGAGGCTGTCGTATTTGCAATGAAATTGGCTACTGAATATCGTCAAAAATTCAAAAAGGATGTTGTAGTTGATATGTTCTGTTATCGCCGATTTGGCCATAATGAGGGCGATGAACCATCCTTCACACAGCCATTAATGTATAAACGGATCAAAAATCAATCCTCAACTCGGACGATCTATGCGGAACGCCTCGTGCGCGAAGGTGTCATGACCGCCGCTGAGACGGACCAAATGGTGACGGATTTTAATAAATATCTTGATGGTGAATTTGAGGCTGCAAAAGATTATAAAGCTGAGAAAGCTGATTGGTTCGCCGGCAGTTGGTCTGGTTTAGAGCGCCCCGATAACGATTTACGCCGCGGCAGTGATACAGGCGTTAGCAGTGATGAACTTCAGGACTTAGGAAAATTACTAACGACCGTTCCAAAAGGATTTAAAATTCACCGTACATTGCAGCGTACTTTAGATGCGAAAGCACGTATGTTCGAAGCAGGTGAAAATTTTGACTGGGCGACAGCCGAGGCACTTGCGTTTGGTACTTTAATTCGTGAAGGGCATCGTGTTCGTCTTTCTGGGCAAGATAGTCAACGTGGTACATTCTCGCAGCGTCATAGTGTTTTTATCGATCAAGATACTGAAGAACGTTATGCGCCACTTGCACATGCCGGTAATGGCCCGGACGCCCATGCAACCTATGAAGTAATTGATAGTGCGCTTTCAGAGGAAGCGGTTCTTGGTTTTGAGTATGGTTATACCATGGCGGAACCAAATGCGCTTGTTATCTGGGAAGCACAATTTGGTGATTTTGCCAATGGCGCCCAAATGATATTTGATCAATTTATCTCTAGCGCGGAATCAAAATGGCTGCGCTTTAGTGGACTTGTGGTTTGTTTGCCGCATGGATATGAAGGACAAGGTCCAGAGCATTCATCAGCAAGACTTGAACGTTTCTTGCAGCTTTGTGCAGAAGATAATATGCAAGTCGTTAATTGTACGACACCGGCAAATTATTATCATGTATTGCGCCGTCAAATGAAGCGTAAATTCCGTAAACCTTTGATCATTATGACACCAAAATCATTACTTCGTCATAAACTTGCGACATCGAAAATAGAAGACATGGCTGAAAACTCAGAATTTCACCGTATTCTTTGGGATGATGCACAGTCGGATCCACATAAAACAATTAAGATTAATAAAGACAGCGGTATTAAACGTGTCGTCCTTTGTTCGGGTAAAGTATATTATGATATTATGGCAGAACGTGATGCGCGCGGCCAAAAAGATATATATTTAATGCGCCTTGAACAGCTCTATCCGTTCCCTGGTGAAGCTTTGGCGAAAGAGCTTAAGCGCTTTAAAAATCTTGAAGCGGTAGTTTGGTGTCAAGAAGAGCCGAAAAATATGGGTTCTTGGAGCTTTATTGATCCTTATATTGAAGATGTGCTTTCTAACGTTGGTGGTAAAGTGACGCGTCCGATTTATGCTGGAAGAAAAGCGGCTGCTTCTCCGGCGACAGGATTAATGGAACGACATAAAGTTGAGCAGGCTAATTTGATTGATCAGGCCTTAACAATTACAAAAAGATAGTTATATAAAATAAATAATAATAAGGAGAAGGTCATATGGCCGTCGAAGTTCACGTACCGGTACTTGGTGAGTCAGTCACTGAAGCGACAGTAGGAAAATGGTATAAAGCCGTTGGTGAAGCCGTTGCTGTTGATGAAGTTATTTGTGAATTAGAAACAGACAAAGTTGCTTTAGAAGTAACAGCTTCTGCGTCTGGTGCATTATCTGAAATTATTGCTGAAGAAGGCGATAATGTTGAGGTTGGTGCTCTTCTTGGTAAGATTGACGAAACGGCGAAAGGTGCGGCATCTGCTGCCCCTGCCGCAGCTCCTGAAAAGGCTCCAGAGCCAGCAAAAGAAGTTATAGCTCCTGCTACGGAAGAGGCCCCAGCCGCAGCGGCGAAGGGTGTAAATGCAAGACCTGCGGCTGCAAAACTTGCTTCTGAAAAGGGTGTTGACCTTGCGACAGTAACAGGCACTGGCGCAGGTGGAACAATTACGAAAGCAGATGTGCTTGCGCATCTTTCAGGCGCGCCTGCATCAGTAGCAACGGCCTCTACGGCTGCCCCAATAGCAGCCGCCCCACAAGAAGAAGTCGTTCCGATGACGCGTCTTCGCCGTACAATAGCGAAACGATTAAAAGATGCACAAAATACTGCTGCGATGCTAACTACATATAATGAAGTGGATATGTCAGCGGTGATGGCACTTCGTTCACAATATAAAGAAGTCTTTGAAAAGAAGCATGGCGCACGCCTTGGCTTTATGTCTTTCTTCACGAAAGCATGTGTGGCGGCACTAAAAGAAATTCCGGAAGTGAATGCAGAAATTCGCGACGACAGTATTGTTTATAAAAATTACTATAATGTTGGTGTGGCGGCTTCAACTCCATCTGGCCTTGTTGTCCCGGTTGTAAAAAATGCGCAAGACATGGGTTTTGCAGATATCGAAAAAGAGATTGCTCGTTTAGGCGGTCTTGCCCGTGACGGGAAACTCGCCATGGATGATATGATGGGTGGCACTTTCACCATTTCAAATGGTGGTGTTTTTGGCTCACTTCTCTCAAGCCCGATTTTGAACGCACCGCAATCCGGAATTTTAGGAATGCACACAATTCAGAAACGTGCTGTTGTGGTGAACGACGAGATTGTTATTCGTCCAATGATGTATCTATCGCTATCATATGATCACCGTATTGTTGATGGTAAAGGTGCGGTAACGTTCTTAGTTCGTGTTAAAGAGAATTTAGAAGATCCACAGCGACTTGTGTTGGATCTATAAGCGGTTCTTGATTTTTAATAATAATAAATTGGAAGTTCGTAATGAGCGATAATTATGATTTGGTTGTCATCGGCGGTGGCCCCGGTGGATATGTAGCGGCGATTAAAGCGGCACAACTTGGACTTAAAACGGCATGCGTTGAAATGCGTGGTGCTCTTGGCGGTACTTGTCTCAATGTGGGTTGTATGCCTTCTAAGGCTCTTCTTCATGCTTCAGAATTATTTGATGAAGCAAATGGCAGCATGGATAAGTTCGGTATTTCGACGGGTAAAGTTTCCATCGATATTTCAAAATTGATGGATCATAAAGATGGCATCGTCACGGACCTTACTAAGGGCGTAGAATTTTTATTTAAGAAAAATAAAATTGATTATGTTCAAGGCCGCGGAAAAGTTGCGGCGGCAGGTAAAGTTGAAGTTGCACTGAATGATGGTGGCACACAAACGATAGACACTAAAAATATTATTATTGCGACTGGCTCTGACGTAGCGGCGCTTCCTGGTATTGAAATTGATGAGAAAATTGTTGTTTCA
Organism: Kordiimonadaceae bacterium UBA4441; assembly: GCA_002390425.1. GTDB lineage: Bacteria > Pseudomonadota > Alphaproteobacteria > Sphingomonadales > Emcibacteraceae > Pseudemcibacter. The sequence continues at coordinate 106,621 of DGPL01000029.1, forward strand.
TCAACGGGCGCTTTGAGCCTACCTAAAGTACCAAAACATATGGTCGTTATCGGTGGCGGTGTTATTGGTCTTGAACTTGGTTCCGTATGGAAACGACTGGGTGCGGAAGTAACCGTCGTTGAATATATGGACCGTATTACACCCGAAATGGACGGGGAAGTATCGAAAACTTTTGCACGTATTCTTAAAAAACAAGGGTTTAAATTTAAATTTAAATCTAAAGTCACTGCGGTTAAAACCACAAAAACGGGCGCAACGGTTTCTGTTGAGCCAGCTGCGGGTGGGGACGCTGAAAAAATTAAGTCTGACGTGGTGTTGGTATCTGTTGGTCGCCGTCCTTATACAGAAGGCCTAGGTCTTGAAGAAGCGGGCGTAAAAATGACTGACCGTGGACAAGTAGAAATCAATGATCATTTCGAAACAAACATCCCTGGCATTTACGCCATTGGGGATGTTGTGCGTGGTGCAATGCTTGCTCATAAAGCCGAAGACGAAGGTGTCGCGGCTGTTGAAATTATTGCAGGATTCGCGGGACATGTGAATTACGATGCAATCCCAGGTGTGATTTATACAATGCCGGAAGTGGCCAGTGTCGGTAAAACGGAAGAGCAGCTTAAAGAAGCTGGTATTGCTTATAACACGGGTAAATTCCCCTTCACAGCGAACAGCCGCGCCAAAGCAAATAGTCAAACGGACGGGTTTGTTAAAGTGCTCTCTTCACAAGATACCGACATGATCCTTGGTGCGCATATTATTGGTGCGGATGCAGGAAACATGATCGCTGAACTAACTTTAGCCATTGAAAATGGTATTTCGGTTGAGGATGTTGCTTATTCATGTCATGCGCATCCAACTGAGAGTGAGGCCACTAAAGAAGCGGCCATGGCCGCAGGCGGTCTACCTGTTCATATGTAAGGCTTATTTCATAAAGAAATAAAAGGGGCGGCTTTTTAGTCGCCTTTTTTATGTCTAAAATATATAGTGATGAAAAATAATATTCAGTATATGTCAATATAATAATTTAGGGTGAAAATCTTCAGATGAATATTCATCAATCGATGCAAATGGCGGTGAAGTTTGCTAATGGAAGGAATTTTGCAGAAGCAGAAAAAATCCTTCGGGGGATTTTGGCGACCAATAATCAATTTCATCCGGCTATTCATATGTTAGGACAGCTCGCATTTCAAAGTGGCCGCGAAGATATTGCTGCAAAATTATTTCATCAAGCCGCAACGATTGACCCCAATAATGCTGGATATCACCGTGATTTTGCCGAGACACTTTTCTTTATGGGGCATTATAAAGATACGCTGATGGCAATAAATCGGTCAATTCAAATAAACCAGAATGACCCGAAAGCACATTTTATTGCTGGTAATGGGCTCATGCATATGGGGGAAAATGAACAAGCAATTAAAGCCTTTAAACATACTATTAAAATGGACCCTAACCATAGTTTTGCCCATAATAATTTGGGATCTGTGTATGAAAAAGAGGATAAATTAAAAGAAGCGAAAAATCACTATGAACTCGCGATGAAAGTAGATCAATCTAATGTACTTGCGATTAATAATCTTGCGACGCTTCTAACGGCTGAAGGAGATCTGGACAAAGCCAAAAAGTTATTAAATCAGATTATAAAAACGAAACCAGATTATATTGAAGCGCATCATAATTTATCTGCCTTAAAACGATATAAGGAAGGGGATGAACACATTGCAATATTGTTGTCACTTCTTGAAAGTGTTGAACAAATCCCGCTTGATAATAAGTATCGATTATATTTCATTCTCGGAAAAGTTCATGCAGATCTAAAAGACTATGATAAAGCATTTGAATTTTATGAATTGGGTAACAATTTGAAAAGATCCACATTTGAATATTATGAAGATCGATTTATAGAAAATGTTGAAAAGATTAAAGCAATATATTCCAAAGAGAATATCGGAAAAGAAAAAGTTACAAAAAGTAATAAACCTGTTCCGATTTTTGTTGTTGGAATGCCTCGTTCTGGATCGACTCTAGTTGAACAAATATTAGCAAGTCATAGTGAAATATTTGGTGCAGGAGAACTTACTATTCTTAGTGAATATGTGAACGAGATAATACAGAATTATCCTGAAGACTTAGAAAAATTATCCGATCAAGAACTTCAAAAAATTGGTGGTAAATATTTGGATAAAATTAGTGCATTTGACCCTAATGCAAAATACATCGTTGATAAGAACCCTGGAAATTTTCTCTATGCAGGATTAATTAAAAAAATTCTACCAGAAGCCCTGATTATTAATACAAATAGAAATGCGATGGATTGTTGTGTTTCTAATTATACACATCTGTTTCTTGATACTATTCATTACACAAATGACCTTGGCGAATTGGGTCGTTATTTTAATATTTATAGCGATTTGATGGCACACTGGCGCTCAGTTCTTCCAAATGAAATGCTTTATGATATTTCTTATGAAGATGTGGTGGATAATCTTGAACAAGAAGCAAAAAGTTTAATTGAATTTACAGGTCTTGATTGGGAAGAAAGTTGCCTTGAATTTCATAAGAAAAAATCAAATGTGAAAACGGCAAGTGCCGCACAGGTGCGTAAGCCCATATATAAATCATCAGTGGAACGCTGGCGCGTTTATGAGGAGCATTTAGGGCCTCTCATATCAGCGTTGAAAGATAAAGAGTGATGAATTTCTAAATACTTTTATTCATCAGCGTTTTCGATAATGTGCGGTTGAATTAACACAATCGTTTCTGGTTTTTTCCTGCTTTCATCAACATGTTTGAATAGGTTGCCAACGACGGGAACTGTCGTAACAGGATCATTGTCTGGTTCAGATATGTGTGTAACAAGCCTTAACTGACAATCCGTTGGAAATGCACTTGGCGGAATATCATATACTGCGCCAATGTGTTTTACACCTTTGGCAGTCGTATCGAATCCTAGCATGCCCCATATGCTGTTGGTTGTGGCATTTTCACCTTCAAATAATGTCCATGTTCCCAATAAATCTCGGCCTGTGGTGATTTCTTGTCCTTCATCGTGATATACATGTTCGCCATTAACATAATGGTCTTCCGTCCAGGAAACGGTTAATTTCCAATCACGCTGAAGATCCAGAAAAAATGGCGGCTAAAATAACAGCCTTAGTTAGATAACTATATATTTCAGGGAACTTGATATTTATTAAATTAAGTTCCCTGATTTAAGATTGAAAAAGGTCTATTTTTTCTTCGCGCTGGGGTGGGCGTTATTATAAACATCCATTAAATAGGCGGTGTCTACATCTGTATAATGTTGTGTTGTTGAAAGATCGGCGTGTCCAAGTAATTCCTGAATGGTTCTAAGGTCTCCACCCGCAGTTAATAAATGTGTTGCGAAACTATGGCGCAATGCATGTGGTGTTGCAGATGACGGTAATCCGAGGGCGATACGTACTTTTTGCATGGCGAGTTGCACATTTCTCGCGTTTAATCGTTTTCCGCGCACGCCAATGAAAAGCGGATCGCCATAGGATAATTTTTTAGGGCAAGCTTTAATATATTGTTTTACGGCATCAATTACCGCGGGTATAAGTGGTACTAGTCTTTCTTTTCCTCCTTTACCCGTCACGGTCATAATATCTTTCTTATCCAAATCCCCAACGTTAAGGCTTAGAGCTTCTGAAATACGTAAGCCGCAACCATAAAGAATAGTTAATACCGCAATATCACGCAGTGACACCCATTGGTCATCAGTAAAGTCGCCGACATCTTTGATGGTTCTTTTTGCGGCATCTTCACTTATTGGTCTAGGGAGTCGTTTTTTTAATTTTGGACTGCTGACGGCGTCAATGGCATCATTTGAAATGATTTTTTGGCGACGTAGATATTTATAAAAGGAACGAACTGCGCTAAAACTTCTGGCCATACTTGCAGGTGTTAGCCCGTCTCGTCTTCTTGCGGCGAGATAGCTTCTAAAATCGGCGGGATTTAAATTTTCGAGCGTTTTTTTATTTGGGGCATTTCCCACATGTTCATTTAGAAAGGAAAGAAATTTAATCAAATCTCTAAGATAAGCTTCATGAGTATGTGCTGAGACGCGTTTTTCGGAAATTAGATAATCTTGCCACTTTCTTATAAGCGGGGTTATTTCAGGATAGATTTTGTTTTCTAATTCTTTTGTTTTTGCCATTGGATCAAACATTTATGAAATGATTTCCCGAGAAACCTTAAAAGCTCCGTGCCTTGTCCGGGGTAAAACATATCTGCATCGCGACTACCAAAAGACAATATACCCGGTGGATTATGATCAGTTGCTGGTATTCTAACGAGAGCTTCAGCCTTAACCAATGATTTGGCCGGTCCAAATATTTCTTCCGAAACATCGACATCACCACGCAATTGAATGATATCGTCTTTTCCGAGATATTTATTAGCATGCCCTTTCGATAAAGGAGCGACTTCTTTTAGCGAAGGTATCTTATTTGCATGACCTTTTTCAAAGCAGATCCGGATCACATCAATATGCAGCATATCAGGCCAATCCTGTGTCACGATATGTCCTATATGTTGAATACTGTCAGTGTCAAGTAAGGCAAGTACCGCTTCATGCACTTGTACTTGGGTCGTTAAATTATTGCGCGACGTGTCTATTAAATGGCCTTGGCTGTTTCTAATGTCTTCAAGATTACTTTTAAGTTTTTCAATCATCATATTTTGAAAATCAACCACACCATCATCAGTAGTTCTGTCTGGCGCTGTAAGGACCATTAGCAGTTCAGGATTATCATTTAGAAAAGACGGGTTGTTTCGAAGAAAATTTTTAATATCTTCTACGTTTAACTTAGAACTGATTTCTTTTTTCTTGGCCATGTTAATTTTACGCTATCAGGCGATATTTTGCCCGGTTTTTTCCCAATCTTTGACAAAAGCGGCTAATCCGCTATCCGTTAATGGATGTTTGAAAAGTTGGTGAACGACTTTAGGTGGAATTGTTGCAACGTCTGCGCCTATCACAGCACTATCAAGAATATGCATATTATGTCTTGTGCTTGCGACGAGGATTTCCGTTTTAAAATCGTAATTGTCATAAATGGTGCGGATATCCGCAATAAGGGCCATACCGTCGTGACCAATATCATCATGACGACCAACAAAAGGCGAAATAAATGCAGCGCCTGCTTTGGCGGCGAGTAACGCTTGCGTTGCAGAGAAGCAAAGAGTTACGTTAACCATTTTGCCTTGATCAGCGAAATGTTTACAAGTTTTAAGTCCGTCTGGTGTTAGCGGAACTTTAAGACATACATTATCAGCAATATCATAAAGAGCAGCGGCTTCGCGAACCATTGTTTCATAATCTGTCGCGGCAACTTCAGCACTAACTGGACCATCAACAAGATCACAGATTTCTTTTGTGACTTCAAAAATATCACGACCTGATTTTAAGATCAAAGACGGGTTGGTTGTGACACCATCCACAAGTCCGAGGTCAACCAGCGGTTTGATTTCGTCAATTTCTGCCGTGTCGATAAAAAATTTCATGATTTTGATGATCCTTCGTCTATAAAATGAATGCCTTTCTTGGCGGCATATTGATTTTAGCTTTTTGCCCTGAAATTATCTTTTATGCAAGGGTATATTAAGATAATGTATCCACGAAATAATAAACAAAATGATCCTTTTGAAAAGCAATTAATGTCAGAACTTTTTCCAACACGTAGAATTCAGGTGCTATTACCGCTTCCTTTAAGTGGTGTGCTTGATTATTTGATGCCTGAAGAAATGATGCTTGAAATTGGTGATTTTGTTACCGTGCCCCTCTCAGGACGTGAAATGCAAGGTGTTGTTTGGTCATTGAATGCACCAGAAAATGACATTCCGATTGAAAAATTAAAGTATGTTGTTCGAAAGGCAGAATTGCCACCCGTACCGGATACGTTGATCCAATTCGTGAAGTGGGTCGCTCAATATACTTTATCGCCTTTGGGGTCGGTTCTTAAGATGGCGCTTAGTGTTCCTAGAAAGTTTGATAAACCAAAAAAGAAAATCTTTTATCGTTTAAGTGAAGACTTGCCGGATAAAATGACCCCTGCAAGACAAAAAATTGTTGATGCGGCCATAGAAGACATGCCTTTAGCTGTCAAAACCTGGAAAGAGATTGCAGGTGTGAGTGATGGGGTTGTGCGTGGTATGATTAAAGCTGAAATGTTGGTGCCCGTTGAAGTGAGCGGTGAAGAAACATTCATAAATCCCGATATTGAACTTGAACGTGCACTATTATCAGAAGAACAAAAACAAGCGGCTGAACATATTATTACTCAACAGCGCACCAATTCATTTCGTACGATATTACTAGAAGGAGTAACAGGCAGTGGTAAAACGGAAGTTTATTTTGAAGCCATTGCAGAATGTTTAAAAGAAGAGAGTGCGCAAGTTCTAGTGCTGGTTCCTGAAATATCCTTAACAACACAGTGGCTAGATCGGTTTAAGGAACGTTTCGGTAGTGAACCTGTAATCTGGCATTCTGAAATGACACCCGCGCAAAGACGTAGAGCATGGTGGGCCACAATTCGGGGAGAAGCCAGCGTAATTGTTGGGGCCAGGTCAGCACTTTTTCTCCCCCTTCAAAAATTAAAATTAGTTATTGTCGATGAAGAACACTCAACAACGTTTAAGCAAGATGAGGGCGTGATGTATCATGGACGTGATATGGCTGTCGTTCGTGCGATGCAATCAGATTGCACGATTGTACTTGCCTCTGCAACGCCTTCCCTTGAAACAATGATTAATGCACAAAATGAAAAATATGACTGGTTATATTTAGGGGAACGTCATGGGCCTGCCGAACTACCTGCGATGTCGACGGTAGATTTACGTCATTATAAATTAAGGACAGGGTCAACAATAAGCGGCCCCTTATATGATGCGCTAAAAGAGAACTTGGAAAATGGTGAGCAGTCCTTACTCTATTTAAATAGGCGCGGTTATGCGCCACTCACATTATGTGGATCATGTGGCCACCGTATAGAATGTCCGCATTGTTCAGCATGGCTTGTCGAACATCAAAAATTTAAAAAACTTGAATGTCATCACTGCGGGTTTAATCGACGCCTTCCTGAACAATGCCCAAATTGTGAAGCAGTAGATAGTCTTATACCCTGCGGTCCGGGAGTTGAGCGCGTCGCAGAAGAAATTGAACTTCTTTTTCCTGAAGCACGATTAGCGATTATGTCAAGCGACGAGATATCTTCGCCGTCCGCTCTGAAAAAAATGGTCGAAAAAATTGAAAATCATGAAGTGGATTTTATTATTGGAACGCAGATAATCACAAAAGGATATCATTTTCCGATGCTAACACTCGTTGGGGTTATTGATGCCGATCTTGGTATGTCGGGAGCTGATCCAAGAGCGGCAGAGCGAGCCTGGCAGCAATTAGAACAAGTTGCGGGACGTGCAGGACGTGAAAAGCATGCAGGACGTGTTTTATTTCAAACCTATCAGCCGGATCATCCCGTTCTCAAAGCCTTAGTATCTGGTGATAAGGATTTATTTTTAGAAGCAGAAGCAGAAGCACGAGAAAATCAGAAACTGCCTCCGTACGGAAAATTAGCCTCTATTATTTTATCTGGAGCAGATCGGTCAAAAGTTCTTAGCTTTTCAAAAGAACTCTTAAAAAAATCGCCGCAATATGACAACGTTACAATATTAGGGCCTGTACCAGCGCCTCTCTCATATTTAAGGGGTAATTATAGATATCGTTTTTTAATCAAAGCGGATATTGAAGTAAATTTACAAAAGACTGTTCGTGATTGGTTATCTCAAATGAAAACAGGGCGCGGAATTAGGGTTCAAATAGATATTGATCCATATAGTTTTTACTAGAGAGCTAATTTCTGAAACATATATTCAAGCGTCATTACGCGCCCCAAAAGCCCTGGATCTTTAATATCATCGATTTTAAAATATTGATCCATAATCCTTACGCCTTTGGGAAGGATTGCTTTGATATAATTTTCTTTCAAAGTATCGGGTGGTGCAAAAGTTGCGAGCTTATGTTGAATGGCGTAGCTATTTTTCCTAAGCCAAATAGGGCGGAAGATCGTTAAATTATTTTTGATAATATTTTTAAATGGAACAGTTTCATTAAAGCGATAACCATAATCCGAATAATAAGAAGCCAAAGCAGGGCTGATTTTATTTATAAGCTCTCCTTGAAATTTTCCGTGTGTTTTAAAATTAAGTGGGATTTGAAGAGCTGCAGCAATATTTTCATAACTTATGAAAGGGGTAAGAAAATTACCAAGACGACTACTATTACTAAAATCTTTACTCGTCCAATAACGTAGTCTGAACCCGGGATAGGCATATTCAACTTGTGTTCTGCTCATCTTTTCATTTTCCAGATTTAGAGCATATTTAATTTTTTCTTTTAAGTGTCTTTTGTATTCAGAAACATCAAATTTTTCTGTGCAAAACTCTTGGGTAAAGCGGTGATAAAAAACACTCATTAAATCATCGACGGAATAAGCTTTATTGGGCAGATAAAAGAAATTTCGATAGATTTCTCCACCACCACCGTTCAAAACCATTGTATTATTTTGGCTTCTGTGGCGTCTGATTTCCATATTACCACCAAAATCATAGATTCCTTCAAAAGGAAAACCATCCAAGCCATAATAATTATCATTTATGATTTCAGCATATTGATCGGGAGATGGTTTTTTATGGTTGCTTTTGTCAACATGATTAATCTCTAATCCTTCGCCTTTTTCTATGGATTTGGCCACCAAAACATCAGGACTTGAATTTTCGCCGTAGACATAAAGCTGTGGTGTTACGCCGGCGTCAATTAGTAACGATAGAAGAAGACGAGAATCATAACCGCCGGAAAGGGCTGTCGTAATATTTTTCCCATATGCACTCACAATCGTTTCCATCTGACGTTTGATGAGAGTTGCTTGCTCATAGAGTAATTCATCATAACTGGCCGATGAAGGATTGAAAGTCACAGGAAGGTTTTTTTTATGACTGATAACACCGCCTTTTTGAAGTTCAAAAAATGATAAACTATCCGCCAGTTTTATTTCATTAAATGGTGTCGTGCTTCCATAGGTGGTTTCTTGAAAGCAATATTCATAAACTCCTTGGCGATCAATTGTTAAATTTGGGCTATTTTCTGCTAATGCTAAAACAGAATAGCACCAAATATTTTGATTAACATCATGAAAAATACGTGCACCACCCAAAGGGTCACTAAGAAGATAAAGCTTATTATCTTTTTTAAGAATGAGAGTAAATGTTCCTAAAAAATGCTTAGGCGATACTTTATTTGGATTAAAGTCTGAAATAAATTTCTTTAGCGCATTTTCACCGTGAGAGCCGCGATAGAAAAAACAACCGCTTGAAATACAGAAGTCGCCTGTCTCTGTTTCATATATATTTGTAATAGGGGATATGGATTTTTTAAAAGAGATGATGCAATAAGAATCATCTTCAATAATTCTTGGGTTTTTCTGACCTTATAACTCTAAAGTTTTAAGGATGGACTTTATATTGTTTTCTGAAATTTTATTTTTACGATATAGGACAAAATCACCCATTTAAATCACTCATTTTTTATTATAGATTTTGTAAGTATAAATTATACTTTTATCTCAGTGCATTATAACTATCAGTCGTGAATAGGCAATCGGGAATGATCGCTTTAATAAAATTAGGAAATCAGAAAAATTCATATTTTCCCTCAGTGAACTTTTGACTTCATATAGAAAAAAATTCACTAGGATAAAATGTGATCTTGCAGTATGCGAAACTGTGTGCTAGGTATCGCGCGACTATTGATAATTTATGACAGTTTTTTGTGACGTAAAATTTCTTGAAAACGTGGCAATATAAGGAAAAACAGTTAAAAATTATTTGTTTTTTTAGCCTAAGAATGATTCCTTCTTATCGGATTATTCTTTAACAAAAAGGAAGACATCAAAGTGTCATCTGAAAAAGCAGAACAAATTGCTTCTGAAAATATTTCGCTAACAGGTCTCGCTGGACGTTATGCTGTGGCGCTATTTGAAATTGCAGAAGAAGAAAAGTCTCTCGATCGGGTAGCTGATGAATTAGCTGGTTTAGCGTCTTTTTTAAATGATAATGAAGACCTACAACAAATAACGACAAGCCCAATCATATCACTTGCTAACAAATCTACGGCAATGGCGGCATTGGTGAAAGCAGCGAACTTTTCTAAAACAGTAAAGAATTTTATCGGTGTGGTGACCAATAATCGTCGCCTCGATCAATTAAATAATATCATTAATGAATTTAACAGAATGCTTTCCCACCATCGTGGTGAAGTGAATGCATCTGTCGTGACGGCTTATAAGCTTGACAAAAAACAGCTTGATGCACTTAGCAAAAAGCTTAAATCAATGGTTGGAAGTGACGTTAATGTGGAAACCGAAGTCGATGAAACTTTGCTTGGTGGCATGGTTGTTCGTTTAGGTTCTCGTATGATTGATAGTTCACTTAAAACAAAACTTGCTAATCTTGAAGCAACAATGAAAGAGGTTGGATAATGGACATCCGTGCAGCGGAAATTTCCAAAATATTGAAAGAACAGATCGCTAATTTCGGTGACGAAGCAGAAGTATCTGAAGTTGGTAAAGTTCTATCAGTTGGTGACGGTATCGCCCGTGTATATGGTCTGGACAATGTGCAGGCTGGTGAAATGGTTGAATTCCCAGGTAATGTTCGTGGGATGGCTTTGAACTTAGAAGCTGACAACGTAGGTGTTGTTATTTTCGGTTCTGATCGTGATATTAAAGAAGGCGATACAGTTAAACGTCTTGGTACAATTGTGGACGTACCTGTTGGTAAAGGTTTGCTTGGTCGTGTTGTTGACGCGCTCGGTAACCCAATTGATGGCAAAGGCCCGATTGAAAACGTAACACGTGAACGCGTTGAAGTGAAAGCCCCAGGCATTATCCCTCGTAAATCAGTGCATGAGCCGGTTCAAACTGGACTTAAAGCGATTGATGCCCTTGTGCCTGTTGGTCGTGGACAACGTGAGCTTATCATTGGTGACCGTCAAACAGGTAAAACAGCCGTGGCGATTGATACTTTCCTTAATCAGAAAGAAGTTAATGCTGGTGATGACGAGAATAAGAAACTTTATTGTATTTATGTTGCGGTTGGACAGAAACGTTCAACAGTTGCTCAAATCGTAAAAACACTAGAAGAGCGCGGCGCGATGGAATATTCTATCGTTGTTGCGGCGACTGCTTCTGAGCCTGCACCAATGCAGTTCCTCGCACCTTATACAGGGACAGCGATGGGTGAATATTTCCGTGACAACGCAATGCATGCATTGATCGTTCATGATGACCTTTCAAAACAAGCGGTTGCTTATCGTCAAATGTCACTTCTCCTTCGTCGTCCTCCTGGTCGTGAAGCTTATCCTGGTGATGTTTTCTATCTTCATTCACGTCTTCTTGAACGTGCTGCGAAAATGGGTGATGCAGCGGGTAACGGTTCACTTACTGCGCTTCCGGTTATTGAAACACAAGCGGGTGACGTGTCTGCCTATATTCCGACAAACGTTATTTCGATTACAGATGGTCAGATCTTCCTTGAAACAGAACTATTCTATCAAGGTATCCGTCCTGCGATTAACGTTGGTCTATCAGTGTCTCGTGTGGGTTCATCTGCACAGGTAAAAGCTATGAAGCAAGTATCCGGTACAATTAAACTTGACCTTGCTCAGTACCGTGAAATGGCGGCGTTTGCGCAATTTGGTTCTGATCTTGATGCGTCAACGCAACAACTTCTTAATCGTGGTGCGCGTCTAACAGAACTATTGAAACAAGCTCAATATTCTCCAATGTCAGTAGCTGAACAAGTTGTATCAATCTTCGCAGGTGTAAACGGTTTCTTGGATAAGATTGAAGTTGGTGATGTTACTCGTTTCGAACAAGCTTTAATCTCTGATATGCATGCTAACAATAGTGAAGTAATGGATACGATCACGAAAGAAGCTAAAGTATCTGATGAGACAGCAGCGAAATTAAAAGAAGTGATCGGCAATTTTGCAGAGAACTTCGTATAAGAGCATTTGAAAAAATAGGATAAGTCAGTATGGCTAACCTCAAAGACCTCAGAAATCGAATTGCAAGTGTGACTTCTACGCAGAAGATCACCAAAGCAATGAAAATGGTTTCTGCATCAAAGCTTAAAAGAGCACAGGATGCGGCGGAAGCGGCGCGTCCTTATGCGGAACGTATGGAAAATGTCCTTTCTTCAATTGCTTCAAGCATGAAAGGACAAACTGGCGGACCGGCTTTACTTGCTGGAACTGGCAGTGATCAGAAACAATTGGTTATTGTTGCTACATCAGAGCGCGGACTTTGCGGTGGATTTAATACAAATATTGTTAAAGCCGCAAAAGCAAAGATTAAAGCGCTTATTGAAGATGGTAAAGAAGTAACAATTATCACTATCGGTAAAAAAGGTGCCAGTGTACTTAAGCGTGAATATGAAGACAAAATGGTTCAGCACTTTGACATGTCTCATGTTAAAAATCTTGCGTTTGATGATGCTTTACCGATTGCGTCTCGTTTAATCGAAATGTATGAAGCGGGCGATTATGATGTATGTACGCTTTTCTTTGCTAAATTCATCAATGTTCTTACACAAGAAGTAACTCCACTTCAGCTTATTCCTGCATCAATTTCTGATGAAGGCGGTGCTGATTTGGGAATTGCTTGTTACGAATATGAACCTGATGAAAATGAAATTTTGGAAGATTTGCTACCACGCAATGTTGGTGTGCAGCTTTTCCGCGCGTTATTAGAAAACGCAGCCAGTGAACAGGGTTCTCGTATGACAGCGATGGATAATGCGACCCGTAATGCTGGTGAAATGATTGATGACCTGCGTACAACGTATAACCGTTCACGTCAGGCTGTGATTACAAATGAATTGATTGAAATTATTTCGGGCGCGGAAGCGCTTTAAGAACCATTGAAGCGGGCATAAGTGCCCCGGGAGTTAAATAAGATTATGACTACAGAAAATAAAGGTCACGTAGTTCAGGTAATTGGTGCCGTTGTGGACGTTAAGTTTGATGGCGATCTTCCTGCTATTTTGTCAGCGCTTGAGTTAGACAATAACGGTAACCGTTTGGTGCTCGAAGTTGCGCAGCATCTGGGTGAGAATACAGTTCGTACAATTGCGATGGACAGCACGGACGGTCTTGTTCGTGGTATGCCAGTTGCTGATACGGGTGCTCAAATCTCTGTTCCTGTTGGACCAAAAACATTAGGCCGTATTATGAACGTTGTCGGTGAGCCGATTGATGAGCGTGGCCCAATTGGAAATAAAGACGTTGCCCCAATTCATGCTGATGCGCCTGAGTTCTCAGAGCAATCAACTGAATCAGAAATTCTTGTTACCGGTATTAAGGTTGTTGACCTTCTTGCTCCATATGCGAAGGGTGGTAAAATTGGCCTCTTCGGTGGTGCGGGTGTTGGTAAAACAGTGCTTATTATGGAATTGATTAACAACATCGCGATTGGTGCTGGTGGTTATTCTGTTTTCGCCGGAGTTGGTGAGCGTACTCGTGAGGGTAACGATCTTTACCATGAAATGATTGAAAGTAAAGTTATCGATCTTGAGGGTGACGACAGTAAAGTGGCGCTTGTTTATGGTCAAATGAATGAGCCCCCTGGGGCGCGTGCTCGTGTTGCTCTTACGGGTCTAACGGTTGCTGAATATTTCCGTGACGTAGAAAACCAAGACGTTCTATTCTTTGTGGATAATATTTTCCGCTTTACACAAGCTGGTGCTGAGGTGTCCGCGCTTCTTGGTCGTATTCCTTCTGCCGTGGGTTATCAACCAACTCTTGCAACAGACATGGGTACACTTCAAGAACGTATTACATCAACAAGCAAGGGTTCGATTACATCTGTGCAAGCCATTTACGTGCCTGCTGATGACTTGACTGACCCTGCGCCTGCTGCTTCATTTGCCCATTTGGACGCGACAACCGTTCTTAATCGTGCAATCTCTGAAAAAGGTATTTACCCTGCGGTGGATCCACTCGATTCAACATCACGTATTCTTACGGCTGAAGTTGTTGGTGAAGAGCATTATAATGTTGCCCGTGAAGTTCAAGAAATTCTGCAAAAATATAAATCACTTCAAGACATCATTGCTATTCTTGGTATGGATGAACTATCTGAAGATGATAAACTTGTGGTATCTCGCGCACGTAAAGTTGAACGCTTTATGTCACAACCATTCCATGTTGCTGAAGTATTTACTAACATGCCTGGTAAGTTTGTTGAGCTTGAAGAAACAATTCGTAGCTTTAAAGAAATCATCAGCGGTGATCACGACGATCTTCCAGAAGCAGCTTTCCTTATGGTTGGCGGTATTGATGAAGTTATTGAAAAAGCGAAGAAAATGGCAGCCGCTGCTGCTTAATAAATAAAGGATTTAACGGTTATGGCCGATAAACTTCATTTTGAACTGGTATCACCAGCGAAGCTTTTAAAATCTGCGGATGTGGATATGGTTGTTGTGCCGGGCACAGAAGGTGACTTTGGTGTTCTTCCTGCCCATGCGCCAGTGGTATCGACATTACGTACTGGTGTTATTGAAGTTCATGATGGCGGCGAGTCGGAAAAGCTTCTTGTGGTTGGTGGTTTTGCTGAAGTGAATTCTGCGGGCCTTACGATCCTTGCTGAACTGGCGACGCCTATCAATGAAGTGGATAAAGCTGGCTATGAAGCTGAGCTTAAAAACTTAACTGAAGATGTTCAAGATGCAAAAGATGATGAAGCAAAGGCCCGTGCTGAAAAGGCGCGTGACAAAGTTGCTTCTATCTTAGAAGTTTTGGAACGCGAAGCCGCTTAAGTTGAATATATTATTTTATGAAAACCCCATTGATGAATATCGGTGGGGTTTTTTTTATGACTTTCTTTATATTCATTATAGGCCTTGAGGGCATTCTTCGCCGCCGCAATGAAGGTAAAATGACGCACACTGCGAACACATGGCAGAAAGAGGAATTGTGATTACTGGGGCAAGAATGAATATATGCAAATAATCAAGTTTAGAAAGTATTTCACCAGAGTAAAATAAGTTTAATCCCAAGCTTTTTTGATATAAATACACAAAGCTATATGTGAATAGGGTTGACGGGAGAACAATTGACAAAAAGCTTAAGAACATGCGCATCGTGTTTTTCTCAGTAAGACGCCAGGATGTTAATAGCCCGATCCGTTTACCGATGGTTCTTGCACAAATAGCCAAACTAAACCTTAAGAATACAAGATAAGTGATAAGTCCCGTAACGGTTATGATAACGGCAAATCGCATGAATTCATTATTGCTCAATCCGATAAAGTTTGAAACACTGTCATTTAAATTCATTTCAGTGATGAGGTATAAAAGCAGTGCGACGCAAGTAATTGTAATCAGTGAAGCGATACCAATTAAAAATAATACTTTTGATATAATGACCATGCTCCGAGTTAGTATCGGCCAAATTTTCTTCTTTAATAAATGTTCTGGCCCAAGTAAATAAAGCCTATGCCATAAGATCACGCAGGGAATAGCCCAAATATATGTTGTGAAAATATAAAGCATGAAAGAGATGTTATAGCCATCTGGTACCAGTTCCGTTGAAGCCCGCGGCATAAAAAACGGATCAAATAAGCCTGATAGCCCGATAAGGGTGAAAGGAAGAAACGCTAAGACAGAGATAAAAGTATGGTTCCATTTGTAGTACCATAAGAAACTATAAGCTTCTTTAAGACTGGTATTAATACAAATAGGGGAACATTCAAAACGCATACTATACTTTCACATCCAATGTTTGTTTTGGAGAATTATGTTCTATGGGAACTAATTCTTTATAAATTTCCACACCAGCAGATAACTGCAATGCATAAGGTAAAATACTGATTGGCAACAAAATAAATGCAATAATTGAATTTATCGTATTCGATTCAACACCAGTATTAGAGACCATATACGCTAAAAGTGCCGAAATCATGGTCATGGGTAAAAAACAGGCAAGCGCAATAATTACAAGATTTTTATTATTATTACGGGTGTAATAATACGCACTTTTCATTGGGATTAGATGATTGCCATTAGCGATACTTGTAAATGTTGGTAATGTACGAAAGACGACTAATGATAAAAACAGTGCCATTAAAACCCAAACGACGGAAGAAATAATTTCAGAACCTAACGTTTTGGCGCCGATGGAAGAATTGATGACGGTTAATATGAGTGCAATAAGCAAACCGATGCTTAAGAGTGCAAGTAATAAGACGATAGAAAGGGCAATTGTATAAAGCAAATATTTGCTAAAAATTTCCAATAAACTTTTGGTGGTCAGTTTAAAAAGGTGTTCTTTACCAAGCATGAAAAGTCTATTTAAAAAAATTCCTAAGATAATCAATATTAAAAGCGTGAATATTAGACGGGGTAACACTTCGATAAACTGTGTTGTTTTAGGATCAATTTTAAGTGGCGATATATATTGATAAATAAATGTCGGAAGTAATATTACGTAGCAAAGCACCAAGTATGATTTGAAGTGATCTAAAATATTTGTATAAGATCTTTTTATGATTTCTAGTGGGTCTAGAATTTTATTTTTTTCTTCAAGCATTGATTATTCCGCGAGATAGGAAAACTTATCAGCAAGCTTCTGATAAAGGTTTTTTTTGAAAGGCACAATCATATCAGGCAACTTATTCATGTCTGTCCATTTCCATTCTGAAAATTCAGGATGTTCTGTTTCAATATTTATATCTTTATCTTGGCCACTGTATCGCATAACGAACCATTTCATGGTTTGACCGCCGTATTTCCCTTTCCATACTTTACCATAAAGTTCTTCAGGTAAATCATAAGAAAGCCATCCTTCATATTCTGCAATTATTGAAGCATTTGTAATGCCGGTTTCTTCCTCAAGTTCTCGTATGGCGGCTTCTTTAGGGTCTTCACCTTCGTCTATGCCTCCTTGCGGCATTTGCCAAGCTTCGACAAGGGTATCAATACGTTTTGCGACAAAGACCTGATTATCACTATTTAATAACATTATGCCGGCACAGGGGCGGTGAGGTAATTTCTGCTTCATCATTATTTTATCGGTTGGCGATTGGCTATGGCTGTTACGGGAACCAAATCAATTCCTTTTTCTTCTAGAGACATTGACCATGTTGCAATCTCATTAATTGTTAGCGGCAATGCACGTGCAATACCTAGCGCTGCGCCAAATGTATTGGCGGTTTTTTCCAGTTCGCCTAACTGCTTTTGAATTTCTTCAGCGGTCATTACATTGTCTATGTAACGATCATTTATCGCTCTAGGCATACTCGCCCGTCTTGCAAGGCGGGCGGCCATGCTAAAGCGGGTGGATCTAGCATCGACAAACATTAAACCACGATCCTTTAAATCATTAATGATCGGTGTAAGGGCTTCTTCTGATGCTGTAAATTTTGACCCCATATGATTAACCACGCCTACATACCCGCCAACGCGTGAGATGATCCAATCAAGCCGTGATAGGTTCTCACGTTCATTTAAATCGGTAATGAGTGTATGGGGCCCTAGATCACTATCAGGATAATTAAGAGGTTCCGTTGGCAGCATTAGAAATCCTTCGTGACCTTTTTCGCGAGCTTTATTCATCCAGTCCTGTAAGTTTCGCCCATATGGTGAAAATGCCAGGTTAACTTGTCCTGGTAAATTTTCAATCGCCATTGTGCTGCTTTTAGAATTCAAACCGATATCAGTAACGAGAATAGCAATGCGGGGCTTATCTTCTGGACCCTCATAAGGGCGGGCATATTCTTTCCACGCAATTAGCCCATCTGGTCCGAGCGTTGGTTTTAAGCCATTCTGTCCTTCAATCAATAGATTTTGGTTAGGCGCGGCCTTCAAAGGCATTTGAGTAGCCAAAATATCTTTCGTCATTTCGTTGACGGAGGGTTCTTCAGCTGGGATTGCCATATCATTTATAGACTTAGGGGCAGAATTTGGAACATTTACATCTGGAATTGTAATAGTTGTTTGAGGTAAATCTTCATTGATTGTGACGGGTTGATCTTTGTTAGCATCATTTTGAACAGGTTCTTCCGAAAACATCACCCACGCCACAGTTAAGGATAAACCAATTAAGACAAACCCCCAGGCAAGCACCAGAGGGTTCATCACTTTTTGTTTGGTTGAGGTTTTAAGTTCAGGTTCGTCTGCCATGCGTCTTAAAATTCCAATAAATTATTGATTATAAAACAGGATATTTTACTGGTTATTCCTTGCAATAGCCATTCCACGAATAAGATTGAGCGCAAAATTCAATTGATAATCATCTTGTGCCGTTGTTAGTCGAGGCGCCTCTTCCTCTTCGTTTTCCTCTTCTTCATCGTTATCTGCATCGGCATTTTCGTCATCTGTCTCGTTTTCTTCGTTATCATTATCGTCATCTTCTTCGCCCTCATCATCGCCCTCATCATCGCCTTCATCAGTGGCATTTGGATTGGCTAAGCTTCCACGAAGGCTTGCTTCGCTACGCCTTGCTCTTATGGCTTCGCTATCGTTTAACCTTAACTGTTCAACAACAACATCTGGCACTATACCTTCATTTTGAATTGAATTTCCTGATGGCGTAAAATAGTAAGCAGTGGTTAAGCTCATAGCACCATTAGTCGAAAGTGGCATTACTGTTTGTACGGATCCTTTCCCAAAGGATTGAGTGCCCACAACGACGGCGCGCTCATGGTCTTGCAGGGCACCCGCAACAATCTCAGACGCTGAAGCAGAACCACCATTAATCAAAACCACAAGGGATTTTTTATCAATGTTGTCACCGGGTTTCGCATTATAACGCTGAATATTTTTATCGTTGCGTGTACGTGTTGAAACAATTTCACCGCGATCCAAAAAAGTACTTGATACGTCAACAGCTTGATCGAGAAGGCCACCTGGATTATTTCTTAAGTCAAGAACGATTCCTTGCAAATTATCACCTAATTCTTCATCGATCTCTTTAAGGGCATCACGTAAACCGGAGGTTGTTTTTTCAGTGAAAGAAGAGATACGAACATATCCTATTTCATCTTCGATGCGGTGTCGAACGGACTGGACTTCAATAATTGCGCGTGTGATCGTTAATTCGATAACGTCACTTTCGCCTTCTCTGACTATGGTAATATCAATATCTGTATCAACTTTACCACGCATTTTATCCACGGCTTCGTTTAATGTAAGCCCGTTAATTTGTTCGCCGTCAATTTTGGTAATATAGTCACCGGCTTTTACACCAGCGTGAAACGCAGGAGTATCATCCATAGGCGCTACGACCAGAATAACACCTTTGTCCATTGTCACTTCAATACCAAGACCACCAAATTCACCACTGGTTTGAACGCGCATATTTTCATAGCGTTTCGTATTTAGATAAGTTGAATGAGGATCAAGTGAAGTCAACATACCATTGATCGCTGCTTCTATTAATTCTTCGTCATCAACATCTTTTACATAATTGGCGCGAATACGTTCAAACACATCAGCAAATAAGTTTAACTGATTATATGTTTCTGTTTTTGCCGCAGATGATGGATTAGACAAAGTTATGCTCATAAAGCCAATGGCATAAAGTGTCGTTTTGAAGAAGTGTCTCATAAAATTACCTTTCTATTACTTACCGGCTATTATTCATGGCAACCATCCATGGCAGCGGATTAACTGGCTTTCCCTTTTGTCTTAATTCTACATATAATTTCTGTTTAGAATTTGACAAGCCTGTCTCATTGGACATTTGTCCTACAGGCTCTCCTTTTAATACCCATTGTCCTACAATACTATTAATATTTTCCATCCCTGCAAGTAACGTATGATATCCGTCACCATGTGATATAATTAATAATTGACCATAGGTCCGAAATTTTCCAGCAAATTCTATGCGACCATCATGGGGAGCAATCACAGTTGCTCCTTGCCTTGTATCAATTGTAATGCCTTTGGCTCTGCTGCCAGTTGCAAGTAATTGATTGAATGATTGGCCTATAGTACCCCTAGCCGGAAGTGGTAAATTACCTTTTGCATTTGCAAATGATGTTCCGTCTCTTGGGATTGGGGCGGTTGCTGTGTTAACGCTATTACGAGATGATGTTGGCCTGTCGCGAAGTAATGTTTCTGCTTTCTTGGCGGCTTCATCACGTAAAGCTATCTCTGTTTCAATTTGATCGATAAGGTCTTGTAAATCCTTGGCATTTTCCGCAAATTGTTTTAATTTTTGACGTTCTTGTGCCGTTGAAAAATCAAGTAAATTTTGACGTTCTATACGTTTTTTTAATAAGACATCGATATCATTATTTGCAATCACTAATACGGTTAATTGCTGCTTTAGTATTGTATTCTGTTCCGTGATTTCATATCGAACTTCATTAAGTTCATCTAAATCATTTTCAATCAAAGACGCGCGGTTCTTCAAATCTGGTAAAATCACTTTCAATAGGGATGTCGTTCTTAATGTGTCAATTGCTTCGCCGGGTTTAAAAGCGACAACATTGGTTTGCTGAAGACTTAGACGCTGCATTGCACCAAGCGTAGATGCCATTTCAAATTTTTTATCATTTAGACGGTCTTCAAGATTTTTTTCGCGAATCAATAAGTCAGCTATATTATTTTCGCCATTGGTGATTTGATCTTCAGTTTTTTGAATGTCTGCTGCAGAGTTAATTAATTGTTGCTGTATTTCTGCGATTTCTTCACGAACTTCGATGGCCTGTTTTTCTAGTGTCTCTGCTTTTTCTGCTGTTTCTTCAATTTGTTTGCGAAGTTCATTAAGGCGTTCAGAATTTTCTTGTTCATTCTCTCTAATTTGAGCGTGAGAAAAAGAAATAGACAGTAATATCCCAAGACAGCATACGGTGAAATACCGTGAACTATTTTTGATCGCCTTGAGTATATTAAAAATGATCATTTTATGATGCTATTCCCAGAATTATGTAATTAAGTTACGACCAGTCATCGTATCGGGTTTATCAATATTCATTAAAGCGAGAATGGTTGGAGCTACATCACATAAGGCTCCATCCTGTAATGAAATTTGATCGTTGTTTGCTGCTTCTTCATTTAAAAGAATGAAGGGCACCAAATTGGTTGTATGCGCCGTATGGGGGGCACCCGTGTCTGGGTTTTTCATCAATTCTATATTTCCATGGTCTGCCGTGATCAGTATACTACCACCTACCTTATTTAAAGCCTCTTTTAAACGGCCAAGTGATGTGTCTATCGTTTCGACGGCTATAAGCGCTGCTTCAAGGACACCGGTATGCCCGACCATGTCCGGATTGGCGAAATTCACAACAATCAAGTCAAACTTATTAGATAATATTGCTTTAACAAGTTTATCCGTTACTTCGGGGGCGGACATTTCCGGCTTCAAATTATACTTAGGTACATCTGGTGACGGGATCAAAATACGTTCTTCGCCCTTATAAAGGTCTTCGTTCCCACCATTAAAGAAAAAGGTTACATGCGCGAACTTTTCCGTTTCGGCAATACGTAATTGTTTAAGATTATGGTCAGATACAATTTCACCTAATGTTTCTTTGAGTGGATCGGTTGGGAATAAACAATCCATATACTGTATTAATTCATCAGAGTATTTTGTTAATCCTAATGCCGATGATAATTGAACATTTCGGCTTTTTTCAAAACCTGAAAAATTTGGGTCAACAAATGTTGCCATAATTTCACGCGCCCGATCTGCGCGAAAATTGGCCATTAATAATGCATCACCATTATTCATACCAGCATATGATCCGATTATTGTTGGTTCGATAAACTCATCAGTTAATTCCGCATTATAAGCGTTGTCGATAGCGGTTAAGGCATTTTCTGATCTTAAACCCTTAGAATCACTAATAGCGACATGTGCTTTAATCACTCTATCCCATCGATTGTCCCTATCCATAGCATAATATCGACCACTAATGGTTGCAAGTGACACATTTTCAAGCTTGGCAATATCGGCTTCAAATTTTTTAACAAATTCTTTTGCGCTTTTTGGCGGTACGTCGCGGCCATCGGTAAAGCCATGTATAAGAACTGGAATACCTGCTTTTGCATATTCTTTAGCAACCCCAACCATATGGTCTTGATGACTATGAACGCCACCCGGGGATAATAATCCCATGATATGGCAGCTTCCGCCTGTTTCTTTTAATTTCGTTATTGATTCTTGAACGCATTCAATATTTTTAATGTCATCATTTGCGATGGCATCATCGATGCGCGGTAATTCTTGTTTTACAACGCGACCACCACCAATATTCATATGACCGACTTCTGAATTGCCCATTTGACCTTCCGGAAGGCCTACTGACATGCCGGAAGTTTTAAGAAATGCGGAAGGATATTTGTCGCAGATCGCATCATAATTTGGCGTGTTTGCCATTAAGATAGCATTATTGTCGCTTTCTTCTCGGGCACCCCATCCATCCAAGATACATAAGACGACGGGCTTGGTCTTTTTTAATGTTCGATTTGTCATGGTTTCACTATACAATCATTTAATTTTAAAGGAAAATATAAAGATGCAATCTTAAGGCACTCTTAATGAATTAATCTTTGTGATAGGGATGTCCCTGTAATATTGTCGATGCTCGATAAAGTTGCTCCCCGAGCATGGCGCGAACCATCATATGGGGCCAAGTCATATGGCCTAAAGAAATTTTGAGCTGCGCACGCTCTTTTACTATTAGATCATAACCATCGGCACCACCAATAAGAAAAACAAGGTTAGAAATGCCCTGATCTTGATAATTTCTGATTTTTTCAGCAAAAGCAGTACTTCGCATTTCTTTGCCTCGTTCATCAAGAGCAATGACTATTGCACCATTTGGAATGGCGTTTAATATCAAATCACCCTCCCGTGCCATGCGCTCGACCCCTTTTATAGGGCGACGCTCTTCCACTTCAGTTATTTTAACGGACCACGGACAACGCTTGAGGTAAGTGTTTAAAATTTCACCTTCCGGGCTTTTTTTCATTCGCCCTACGGCAATAATTTCGATATTCATTCTTCTGCTAAATCACCCTGATCTTGGGCGTCTATACTTTGCTGTTTCATTTTTTCAGGCGTAAAGTCAGCGGCCCACATTTTTTCTAAATTATAAAAACTGCGAACTTCAGGGCGGAAGATATGGATGATGATATCGCCCGCATCTAATAATACCCAATCAGCTTTTTCCATGCCTTCTAATTTGCAGCCATTTTCGGTTGCATGTTTTAGTTTTCGATATAGATGATCCGCTATTGCAGAAACCTGTCTTGTGGAGCGACCAGAAGCGATCACCATCGAATCGGCGATGCTTGTTTTTCCTGCTAAATCTATTTGAACTATGTCTTCAGCTTTGTCGTCTTCTAGTGAATCGATAACCAATTTTAGAAGATCCGCCTTTGAGAGTGGCGTATTAAGGCTTTTTTCACCTTTTAACTCAGTTGTGTTTGACACTTTTAAGTCTGTAACCTCTTGTTATTACTTAATTTATTTCTTATATTTGTTGATGACTCGGGGTTGCTAGTTGCTTCATAAAAACTCCAAGCCGGTGGTTCTAATTTATATAAATTGCGAATATCAGCTTGATCAATTCGGTATTTCTCTAGGGCCTTTGCCGCAACACTTTTAATATTGGCATTAGAATAACTCGGACGGTTAAAAATCGCAATGGGAACTGTGTTTGCTATTTTTTCCCAATCTTTCCATTTGTTGAACTGCTCAAGATTGTCGGCACCCATCAGCCACAAGAATGAGAATTTTGGGTATTCATTTTTTATACAGTTCAGCGTATCAATCGTATAGCGCGTATTAAATTTTTCTTCAAAATCACTGACTAAGATGCGGTCATCATTTACGATATCCAAGGCTGACTGAAATCTTTGGTTATAGGTAATTTTATCTTCGTCGCTTTTTAATGGATTTCCTGGTGAAATCAACCACCAAATCTCATCCAGATCAATTTTATCGAGCGCGGCTAAGCTAATTTCCAGATGCCCGTCATGGGCGGGATTAAATGATCCGCCCAGTAAACCGATTTTTTTTTGAACTGATTTATTATGGTCTGGTTTGTCCATTCCCTCTAACCTGATATTTATAACTTGTAAGTTGTTGTAATCCGACAGGGCCACGTGCATGCATTTTGCCTGTCGAGATACCGATCTCAGCGCCCATTCCAAATTCACCACCATCAGCATATTGTGTTGATGCGTTATGGATGACAATAGCACTATCGACTTCATTCAAGAATTTTTCTGCAGTAGACGCATTTTCAGTAATAATAGAATCTGTATGTTGTGAGCCATATTTTGCGATGTGGTTTATTGCACCTTGGACGCCGTCGACGATTTTAACAGATATGATTGCATCTAAGTATTCTGTTAACCAATCTTCCTCTGATGCCTCAACGGTTTTTTCAAAATTTTCCATAACTGTCTTATCACCGCGAATTTCACAACCATTTTGCTGTAGCTCGCTAAGAACGGGCAATAAATGGCTGTCGATAACTTTCTGATCAATCAATAAAGTTTCTGCTGATCCGCAAATTCCTGTACGGCGCATTTTAGCGTTTAATGTAATAGCGACTGATTTTTCTAGGTCAGCTTCACCATCAATGTAAATATGGCATATACCGTCAAGATGTGCCATGACAGGAACGCGGCTATCATTCTGCACACGCTCGATTAACCCTTTTCCGCCTCTTGGAACTATAATGTCCACGTATTCGGCTAGCCCTAATAACTCCCCAACGGCTGAACGGTCTTGTGTCGGTATCAGTTGAATTGCCGTTTCCGGTAAATTCGCAGATTTCAACCCTTCTTTTAAACACGAATGGATCGCGCGACTTGAATGCGCACTTTCACTGCCACACCTAAGGATAGAGGCATTACCGGATTTTAAACATAACACACCTGCATCAGCGGCGACATTAGGACGTGATTCAAAAATAACACCAATAACACCAAGCGGGACTCGGACACGAGATATTTTTAAGCCATTAGGGCGTTCAACTGTTTCAAGCACATCCCCAATTGGATCTTTTAGGGCCACGATATCTTCAATGCTTTTTGCAATTGCCTCGATGCGATCGTCATCAAGTAATAGTCGGTCAAGCATCGCACCGGTTAAGCCGCGTCCTTTCGCAATTTCCATGTCTTTGTTATTTGCGATTAAAATTTCGTCTTTTGCGATACGAACGGCTGCAGCCGCTCCTAATAAGGCATTATTTTTTTGCTCAGAACTCGCCAATGAGAGAATACTACTCGCCTTTTGCGCGTCTTTACCGATTTCTTGCATTAATTCTTTAATATCTTTTTCATTATTCATTTTATTAACTCATTACCATATCACTTCGATGGATTAATTCTTCACGCCCACCGTATCCTAAAATATTTTCAATTTCACTGCTTTTTGACCCTAAGATTTTTTCAGCATCCTCTGATGTATATGCCATTAGACCCCGTGCAATTTCCTGTCCTGATTGGTTCAAAATTTTTACAGTATCACCTCTTACGAATTCACCTTCTACTTTAACAACCCCTGCGGGAAGGAGGCTTTTTCCATTGCGTAAAGCCTTTTCAGCGCCATCATCAATGATTAAGTTTCCAACAGGTGATAAGGCACCTGCTATCCATTTTTTCTTTGCGACCATCGGCGTCGTTGATGCGTTAAACCAAGTCCCTTTTTTGGTCGAAAGATATTCTGTGATAGGGTTCATTAAAGTACCGTTTGAGATAACCATATGACATCCACCTGTCATAGCAATTTGAGCTGCCGCAATTTTAGTAATCATACCGCCACTACCAAATCCTGTGGAAATAGGCTCACCGGCCATATCTTCTATTTCAGGGGTAATTTTTTCAACGACAGGGATAAATTTCGCATCTTTATTTGCTCTGGGGTCTTTGCTGAATAGTCCATCGATATCTGATAATAAAAATAATAGATCTGCAGAACACATGCTTGAAACTCGTGCGGCTAATCTATCATTGTCGCCGAAACGAACTTCATCAGTTGCGACCGTATCATTCTCATTAATTACGGGAACAACGCCTAATTTTAATAGCCTATTGATTGTACCGCGCGCATTTAAATACTGATCTCGGTTTTCCGTATTGCTATATGTTAAAAGCACTTGAGCGACGGCAATATCATGTTTTGCGAGCTTTTCCCTGAATGTTGATGCCAGTTCAATCTGACCAATTGCGGCAGCTGCTTGATTTTCGACAAGCTTTTTCGCCATGTTTAATCCGAGTATTTTGCGTCCTAAAGCAATAGAGCCGGAAGAGACTAATATGACGTCTTTCCCTTCTTTTTTTAATTTGGCCACATCTTCGGCAACGGAGGAAAGCCAATCGGAACGAATTTTTCCACTTTTCTCATCCACGAGTAGTGCCGATCCGATTTTTATTACGACACGATTAATTTCTTCCATGATATTTTTTGAAGCGGTTTCATTCATGATTATACCGGTGACCATTTTTCTTCAGAGACCTTTTCTACTGAAGAAAGGGCATCCTTATCTTTTTGAGCCTTTTCAAGTTGACGAACATCTTCAACATTAGAAAGAAGTGCTCTAAGTAATTGATCAACGCCCTGTCCTGAAACGCCGGAAATTGGCATGATAGGTGACTTTGTTACTTGCTTTAATTCATGAGAAAGCATCTCAACTAATTCTTCATCAAGAGCATCAATCTTATTAAGGGCTATAATTTCTTTTTTATCGGCAAGTCCTTCGCCATATTGCTCTAATTCTTTTCGTATTGTTGTATAGGCTTCTGCAATATCCTCACCCGTTGCGTCAATGACATGTAGTATTGTAGCGCAGCGTTCAACATGACCTAAGAAACGATCACCAAGACCATGACCTTCATGTGCTCCTTTAATAAGACCAGGAATGTCAGCGACAACAAATTCTTTTTTATCGACATAAACGACACCAAGTTGTGGCTTCAAAGTCGTGAAAGGATAATCAGCTATTTTTGGTTTTGCACGGCTTGCTGCGGATAGAAAAGTTGATTTTCCTGCATTTGGAAGACCAACTAAACCAGTGTCAGCCATCAATTTTAACTGCATCCAAACCCACATTTCTTCTGCGGGTCCGCCTTCTGTAATTTGGCGAGGAGCTTGATTGACGGACGTCTTAAAGCTTGCATTTCCGCGCCCAGGGTGACCACCTTCAAGCATTAGAACAGTTTGGCCGACTTCAGTAAGATCAGCCAGCATAATATCATTATTTTCATCGAATATTTGTGTGCCAACAGGAACGGATAATATGATATCGTCGCCTTTTGCTCCGGTGCGATTACCACCCATTCCGTGCATCCCTCTTGATGCCTTGAAATGCTGCTTATATCGATAATCAATTAGGGTATTTAAGCCTTCAACGGCTTCGATCATCACGTGACCGCCTGCACCACCATTTCCGCCATCAGGGCCGCCAAATTCGACACATTTTTCGCGACGAAAACTCATACAGCCAACACCGCCTGCGCCCGATTTAATATATATTTTACATTGGTCTAGAAACTTCATAATGCTTCCACGGTTAATAATAATTCAGAACTATACCTTAGTTCTATAGAAATTAGACGTAAAAAAAGGAGAGTGAATGATCAATCTCCTTTTTCAAATCTAATATGACTTTTTAAAATCTAATTTTAGGCTTTTATTCTACAGTAACGAAGTTACGCTTTAGTTTGCCTTTGTAAAATTTGATCTTTCCTTCAGTCAAAGCGAAAAGAGTGTGATCTTTACCCATGCCTACATTGTCTCCCGGGTAGAACTTTGTACCACGTTGGCGAACAATGATGTTTCCAGGGATCACGGCTTCACCACCGAACTTTTTAACACCAAGGCGGCGACCTGCTGAATCGCGACCGTTCCTTGAACTACCACCAGCTTTCTTATGTGCCATTATTATTTCTCCTTAGTTTTAGTTGCGGTTTTCTTAGCTGCAGGTTTTTTAGCAGCGGCTTTTTTTGGGGCTGCTTTCTTAGCGGCCGGCTTTTTAGCAGCAGCTTTTTTCGCTGGAGCTTTTTTTGCAGGCGCTTTTTTCTCTTCAGCCTTTGTATCTTCTTTTTTAGCAGCTGCCTTCTTAGGAGCAGCTTTCTTAGCAGCGCCTTTACCGATTTCGGTAACACGAAGAACTGTTTGTTCTTGTCTGTGGCCTGCTTTACGGCGATAATTGTGACGACGTTTTTTCTTGAAAACGATAATTTTAGCTGCACGAGCTTGTTCAAGAATTTCAGCTGTTACAACTGTACCTGAGATGGTAGGTGTTCCAACCTTAACGCCTTTGTCGTCGCCGAACATTAATACGTTTTCCAGAGAAACTGTATCGCCGGCTTCGCCGTCTAATTTCTCAACTTTAATTACATCGCCAACTGCAACTTTATATTGTTTGGCGCCTGTTTTGATGACTGCAAACATAATTTGTTTCCTGTTTTTTCTTCTGGTCATAGCCGGTAATGAACTTTGTTCATATTTTCTGACCGGTTTATGACGAATGTCATCTTTAAAAAATGCGAGACTCAAACTCGCTTTTCAAAGTGGGCGAAATATAGCGTTCAGACCGCTTCTGTCAAGGGTTTTCTCTCTTTTTTTCGTAATGCATAATCATGAAATATCAAAAGACATTAATCACGGATTAGAAATCAAATAAAAAATGGCTCATAAGATTAAGACGAATAAAAATCTTAAGAGCCAGAAAAAAGCTAAGTTATTATATTAAAAGCCGTAATTTACGGATAATCTGAAGTTTCTTCCAGGAAGTGGCACCAGATCTTTTAAGAATGATGCATGTTGACGTCTTTCGGCATTTGTTAAATTTAGCGCTTGGAAGCGAACATTCAAATCTCTCTCTGTACCAAATGGACGCCATGTAACGGAAGCGTCGACAGTCGTAAAACCATCAGTCGGTAAAACACCAGGTGCTGTTGTGGTTCTGCCTGCAACATACCGAACATTTGTACCGACATCAAAATTATTACTTTGGTATTCAATTCCAGCACTTCCGCTGGCGGCTGGAATTCTTGGAATTACACCACCATTATTAGCAAAACGTGCATGAATAACATCGCCACTCGCAGACAAAATCACTGCATAGCTTTCATTGTCGATTAAAGTGTACGCCATTTCAGCTTCTGCACCATAAAAAGTTGCATCTTGTGCACGGAACTGCAGTAAATTTAAGCCGTCCACTTCTGTACCACTTTCATCTTGAAAGATAAAATCCTTATACCATGTGTGATAAACGTTCACACTACCACTAAAGCGACCTAAATTACGTTTAAGCGTTAATTCAGCACTTATCGCTTTTTCAGTGTCTAAGTTAATGTCACCGACTTCAAATGCATTTGTTGCAAGATGGGGTCCGTTAGAAAATAATTCTTCCGGTGTTGGTGCGCGTTCAGAACGGCTCAAGCTTATACCAATAAGGTCATTTTCAGTAGGGTGAATAGCAGCACCTCCTGAGAAACTTAAACTATTATATGACCTTTTAATATTTAGGGCTTTATTTTCCGTGGTTTGACGATCAAATCGGCCACCAAATTCAAAAGTTATTGGTTCAATTTCAATTTCTTCTAGGGCAAATACACCCCATTGAAATGTATCATTCGGCGCAACGAATGCTTCTTCACCGATTGCGGAGAAATCACGGTCACGTATTTGAACGCCGACAGTTCCATGTAAATTTCCAACTTGTTGTTGAACAAACTCTAGTCGTCCTTCCCAACCTTTATTGGTAAAAGTTGTGCCGACTTCGTCGCCTTCGAGTTCAATATGTTTATAGTCCGCATAACCGAATCTCAATCGAGCTTCTTCGAAAACAAGGAAATCTTGTTGGATATCACCTTTTAAATCAAAACGTTTTTGATCAAGATTGATGCGCACGATTTCTTCTTCTTCCTCACCATGTTCATGGCCATGGGCTGGAACACCGTAATCGCTGTCATTAATGTTGAAAGACATACCAAAGTTGAAGTTTTCACCAATCCAGCCCGCGCCGAAAGTGCCGCCCTTATTATCGACATCAGAATTTTCTACACTTCCGAATTGCTCTTCTTCATGTTCTGCTTCTTCGAGTGCGCGTTGTCTGGCGCTTTCAGCGTATCCCGGGATGCTAAAATCATCAGTACGTCGGAAATACCCATCGACATGAACGACAAAATTATCCGTAACTGCGAAATCTACTGCACCGCCACCAGAGCGATCATTACTAACAGAATCAACCGAAAGACGAGCTCTACCGGAAACGCCATTTTCAGGGACGTAAAACGGGATGCGATTGTCAATAATGTTAACTACACCACCAACGGCATTGTTTCCGTATAATAACGTGCTTGCCCCGCGCAGAATTTCAATGCGTTCTGCTGTTAAAGGATCACCCGCAACGGCATGATCTGGGCTTGTGCTTGAAGCATCAATGCTACCAATACCATTAATTAGTACGCGGATACGGTCACCACCAAGTCCACGAATTATCGGGCGACTTGCCCCTTGGCCAAAAGCAGTAGAAGAGACGCCGGGAAGATTAGAAAGAGTTTCACCTATAGTGGCTTCAAGACTTTCCTGTAATTTATCATCAGAAAGAATGTTGCTACCTTGAAGAATATCAAAACGGCTTTTCTTGTGAGG
Source organism: Kordiimonadaceae bacterium UBA4441 (assembly GCA_002390425.1). GTDB lineage: Bacteria > Pseudomonadota > Alphaproteobacteria > Sphingomonadales > Emcibacteraceae > Pseudemcibacter. Next base: position 137,324 of record DGPL01000029.1, read on the forward strand.
AGAAGCCGTAGCAAAAACCACATCAACATCATGGCCATGATCATGCAAGGGTTGTTCATTTGTTTCTTGCGCAAAAGTAGACGTACCCGCCGTCATACCAATAGTTAAAGCTATTATACTGCTTATTAAATATAATTTATTCATTTTTTATGTCCTATTGAAATTTGCCTCAAACTAGTGCGTTATATTGTAACATTCAAGTATTATTTTTTGAAGAAATTTCAAGGAATGTTAATGGGCCAAATCGGCATATTTGTTGACAATACTGGGATGCTTGCGTAACAATATTACATTGTGAACTTATTCAATGCGGAAAAGTTTATGCAGAAACCATATAAATATCTAATGGTATTTCTTTCTATTGTGCTTATATGGGCACAAAGTACTGTGGCTATGCATAACCATTATCAGCGTAACTACAACCCAAACCATCTGCTGAATTTTTACCATAGTCAATTACCTCAACATGATCATCAACATCAACATTCCGATGACTGCGTTGTTTGTAAAGTTGCGGAGGTTGGTAAAGACAAAATAAATGATGCTAAAATTTATAATGCGACACACATTAGCAAGATTAATACTGTATTTGTGTGTGTTAAACAAAATTTACTGCAGATAACCTGGGTAAAACCATCCTCACGCGCACCGCCCTTATTCTAATTTTCTGAAATAATTTTATATTAATCATGAAAAGATAACAGCCATTTTTAGAGCCGTTTTCCTTTTCTCAGGATATTAGGAATAAGCTATGAGCAGGACAGCCTTAGTAAATAAAAATCACATTACTGGTCTTAAACAAGACCAAAGAAAAATCGTAAACACATATCGTCTGACATCTAATCAAAAGATGGTTTATGAAACCTTATTAAACCTTGGACGGTCAGCCGGTGCATATGAACTTCTCGACCTATTAAGAAAGAAAGGTGTTAATGCCGCGGCAACTGTTTACCGTGCGTTAAATGAACTTTCTAGCAAAGGTTTGGTCAAATGCATTGTAAGCACAAGAACTTTTATTGCCCACGAACACCCGAAATCAGCGAATGAAGAATCACTAATGCTTATTTGTAAGCATTGTGGGGAAGTTTCATCAATTGATGATGAGAATTTGATAAAATTGTTTGATAAGAGCATTTCTCAAAGTGGTTATCGAGTTGATAGCTATCATTTGGAACTAATTGTCTCTTGTGATAGATGCAATAATTAAGTTTGTTTTCCTTTTGAGATTACGAAATTGATTAATGCTTTTGCATCACCTGAATTCCATTCAGCCGGGCCAATAAGGCGACCCACTTCAAACCCATCGGCATCTATTAGTATGCTGGTGGGTAATGCTTTTGTTTTTAAAGTTCTGGCAACATTTCTATTGTCATCGATATGAGTCGTTAAATTAGAAATATTGTTGTCTTTAATAAATTTTAGCGAGCTTTCAATGCCATCTTGATTTTCAGATATAAGAACAACTTCGAAATTTTCTCCGCCTAAATCATTTTGAAGATTATTGAGATCAGGCATTTCTCTTATGCACGGAGCACACCACGTCGCCCAGAAATTAACAAGAATGACTTTACCTTTATAATCTGAGAAAGAAACCTCATTACCACTTTCATCTTGAAATTTTGTGGTTGTCGCGGGTATAGCACGGTCATGAAATACAAATCTTTTCATCGCACCTGCCGTAAGGCCTTGCGGTACGTTCGTATTTGGCGTATTCCCTAAATCATAGAAAGAAAAAACACCGACCATAAGGACGATGAAAGAGAGAATATATATTGTTTTATTTTTCATTTGATCCTCAAGATTAAAATAAAGATTTGTAAAATGACTGAAAATACTCAAAAACCAAAAGCCAATACATTATGGGGTGGCCGTTTTGAAGGCGGCGTCTCCGATATCATGGAAAAAATCAACGCCTCCATTGATTTTGATAAAATCTTATACAGGCAAGATATCCAAGGATCAATCGAACATTGTAAAATGTTGGTCGAAACAGGTATTATTACGAACGAAGACGGCCAATCCATTCAAGATGGGCTTACGCAGATTGAGCAAGAAATTACTGAAGGGAATTTTGAATTTTCTGCAGAACTTGAAGATATTCATATGAATGTTGAGGCGCGGTTGACTGAAATAATTGGTGCAACAGCGGGAAGACTTCACACGGCAAGATCACGAAATGATCAGGTTGCAACAGATTTTAAGCTTTATGTTCGTGACGCATGCGATCAAGCGGATGAAGCACTAAAAGCTTTACAAATAGCGCTTATTAATATCGCTGAAGAAAACGCTGATGTTATCATGCCGGGCTTTACACATTTACAAAGTGCTCAGCCGGTTACCTTCGGTCACCATATGATGGCGTATTTTGAGATGTTTACCCGTGATAGAGGTCGTTTTCAAGATGCAAGAAAACGCTTAAATGAATGCCCGCTTGGTGCGGCTGCTTTGGCAGGGACATCATTTCCGATTGACCGTCATCAAACTGCAAAAGCACTTGGGTTTGATGGACCAACGGCAAATTCAATGGATTCGGTTTCAGACAGAGATCACGCCCTGGAATTTATGTCGGCGGCGGCTATTAGTGCAGTGCATGTTTCGCGCTTAGCTGAAGAGATTGTGACGTGGTCTTGTGCGCAATTTAATTTTATTCAAATGTCAGATAGCTTCACGACCGGCTCATCGATAATGCCGCAAAAAAGAAACCCGGACGCTGCAGAATTATGCCGTGGTAAATCTGGCCGAATAATTGGATCGCTAAATAGTTTATTGATAACAATGAAGGGCCTTGCACTAACTTTTTCTAAGGATATGCAAGAAGATAAAGAAGCAACCTTTGATGCAGTGGAAACATATTCGCTGATTATTGCGGCAATGACAGGCATGGTTGAGGATATGAAAGTGAATCCTGAGCAAATGCGTAAAGCTACGGATTTAGGATTTATTACTGCAACAGATCTTGCCGATTGGGTTGTTCGAGTATTAGGGCTTCCCTTCAGACAAGCGCACCATATTACTGGGTCCTTGGTCGCGATGGCTGAAAAGAAAGGTGGTGATCTTGATGGATTAACACTTGAAGAAATGCAAACTATAGAGCCATTAATCACAGATGACGTTTTTAATGTATTAAGTGTTGATAAATCAGTTGCAAGCAGAGTAAGTTTTGGTGGTACGGCACCGTCTGAAGTTTTAAAACAGGTTGAAAGTGCTAAGAAAAGAATAGGATAATTATGAAAGATTATTTCACCATTATTTTAATGATAGCCTTGTCATCAGCATTATTTTCCTGTGGCAAACGCGGTGATTTATTACCGCCAGAAGGCTATGAAGCACCAAAAGAATAGCATTAGTCGAGTATAGAAGATGAATTTTTATGAATACCGTAATGGTGAAATGGTCGTTGAGAATGTAAAAATTTCAACGATCGCAGAAGAAGTAGGGACGCCTTTTTATTTATATTCCAGTGCCTCACTTGCTTATCAATATAATCAATTTATAGATGCATTTGGTGATATAGACCTGTTAATTTGTTATGCCGTCAAGGCAAATACAAATCAGGCGGTTATTAAAACATTTGCTGAGCTTGGTGCTGGTGCTGATGTCGTCTCAGAAGGTGAAATGCGCCGAGCGCTTAAAGCTGGTGTACCTGCTTCTAAAATTGTTTATTCTGGTGTAGCGAAAACAGTTGATGAAATGAAATTTGCTTTAGAACAGGGCATTTACCAATTTAATGTCGAAAGTGAACCTGAGCTTTTTCGATTAAGTGCTGTCGCTGATGAAATGAAAAAAACGGCTGATATCACTTTCCGGGTTAATCCCGACGTTGATGCAAAAACACATGCAAAAATTTCCACAGGGAAATCAGAAAATAAATTTGGTGTTCCTTGGAAAAACATACGTAGTCTTTGTGCAGATGGGGCTAAACTTCCTGGTATTAATGTGGTTGGATTAGATTTGCATATAGGCTCACAAATAACGGAACTTGACCCGTTTGAAGAAGCGTTTATCCGTATTAGTGAACTTGTAGAAACATTACGTGAAGATGGACATGATATTACGCGACTTGATTTAGGCGGTGGCCTTGGTATTCCTTATGAGGGTGACGATTTTCCCCCGCTTCCAAAAGAATATGCAGAAATGGTCAAGCGCGTTACAAATCATTTAGGGTGTCGTATTATCATTGAACCGGGCCGTTTTTTGGTTGGAAATTCAGGCGTGCTCGTTTCGAAGGTGGTCTATGTGAAAAAAGGCGAAGAGAGAAAGTTTCTCATCATTGATGCCGCCATGAACGATTTAGTGCGCCCCAGTATGTATGATGCATACCATGGTATTGATCCCATTAAAGAAACAAACGAGCCCAGCACATTATATGATGTGGTCGGACCAGTTTGTGAAACAGGGGACACATTTGCGACCAATAGATTGGTTAGCCCAATGGAAAAAGGTGATTTATTAGCGATTCGCTCAGTGGGAGCTTATGGGGCCGTTATGGCGAGCACTTATAATACAAGAAAGCTAGTCCCGGAAGTTATTGTAAATAATGAACAATTCGCTGTTGTGAGGCCTAGACCAAGCTATGATGAAATTATTGGACTTGATCAACTTCCCCCTTGGCTGTCAGAATAGGTTTTTATAAGATATAAAGGGTGTGCTCTGTTAGAAGATCGTAACGCAAAATCTGCTGAAACATTTAAGTCATTCTCACTGAAGAGAATGGTTGATGTTGTTATACCACCAATAACATTACTACTTTTATATTACACACTGTCGCTATTTGATATTTGGGAAAGTTTTTCTCCCGTATTACAAGCTGTATTTTATGTTTCTCTAATTGTTGTTTGCGCGTTACTGCTAATTTTTACTTTTTTTGGAAAAATAAAATTTAATCACAGCTATACAAGAAGAAGGTTTTTTGTTGTGCTAGGCGCCGTGCTTGTTGGTGCCTTAGTAAGTGGCGATGAATTTGGCCGTTTGACAACATTAACTCTTAAGCCGCGTGCGTTATTTGATTATGAAAAACCCGAAATTACGGCAACGTTAACGCCGCCACTTTACCTTGATCAAGATACGACGCAAAAACAACTTGTTTTGTCTGATGAAGGATATGAGGATATTAATCCAATCTATGAAGGTAGCGTCATTGATTTAAAGGTTACGGGTACAAAGTGGGCCCCTAAAGTTCTTTTATCTGATGGTTCAAAAGTTGCATTTGAACAAGTAGTCGATAATGAATTCATCGCATCGACCCAGATTAATACACAAACATCATGGGCATTAATGCAGGGATCATACAAAATTGGGGAATGGCCAATTATCGTTATCGATGATAGAGAACCCGAGATAGATCATTTTACCATAGAAGAATATGAAAATGACAAGGGGTATTTGGCCTTTAAGGTTGATGTGGATGATGACCGGAAATTAATGAATGCTTCTATTGCTATTCAAGATCAAAACGGTAATCAAGAAGAAATCAAGCCATTAGCGATTAGAAATGTCAGATCGATTAATAGTATTTATTATGCGGATTTTTCAGGTTCATTGTTATCAGGTGAAACCGCCGATATTGTATTATCTATAGAGGATGAAGCCGGACAAAAAACCACGTCTATTTTAAAAGATATTTTAATACCTGAAAAAGTCTATGAACAGCCGGTGGCTGGTAATCTAATTGATCTTAGATTAGAACTGATGGAACCGTCATATGACAAGAAAAGAATATTACGTCATTTGAAGGCTCTCGGTCTACTTGGTGAAAAAGAAGGCTTGCCGGCTGTATATTATATGGCGTTAAGATCTGCTTATTGGCGTTTGGCAAACCCGACTGAGGAAAATGATGTTGTAACGGCGAGAGATTTACTTTGGGATACTGCCCAGACTCTTGAAAATAATGGAATTGGTGTCATTGAAAGCGATCTTCTAGCGGCTCTTGATGAGTTAAGACTGGCCATAAGACAAAAGCAAGAAGTGCTTGAAATTAGAGAAAAGTTAAGAACGGCTGATCAATTATTTAAAGATTATTCCTTTATAGCCTCGCAAGATATATCAAACAGATATGATCTTGAAATTGATATAAAAGCATTACGTAGATTATACAGTTATATTCTTGCCTTTAGCGATCAAAAGAAATTTTATAATGCGTCCCTTATTGTTGATTTTATGGAAAAAGGATTGGTTCAGAATGATGACCTCATTTTTAGCCGCGATGGGCTTGGAAATTATTTCGCGCTAACCGAAAGCCGTCAAATTATTGATAATCTTATCAAAATTCAAAAAACACTTCTTGCAAGTTCCTATAATGAACAAATGACAAGTAAAATCACTAGTAAACGCTCCAATTTGAATGAAGATAAGAAAGAAGATAATAAAAAAAATCAGATCTCTCTTCAGGAAAAAGTTGGGGCCGCCGTTAAAATGCTTGGTGACAAAATATCTTTCTCGGGTTCCACATCCGGGTTTTTAATAAATAATGCATCTGATCTCATAGAAGAAATTTTATCGAGTATGAAAAAAAGCGATACAGCAGAAGTTACACAGTCACAATCTGAATTAATTGCTGTGATGAGTAATCTTAAGAGAGTTCTTAATAAGCCAGTATCTCGTTCGCCTGAACTTCAAAATATTTTAAAAGAAATTAATTCTAAGCCGGTTTCATAATTAATGAATGCTATTTTTGACACTTAGCACTTCTTCTACGGCATGACAAATTTCGTCGAGTGAGAATGGTTTGCTAATAACATCATGGATCAAATTTCCAATGTCATTTGCGCGTTGTTTCTCGTGTACAAAGCCAGTCATCATTAGAATGGGAAGTTCGGGATGCTCCGCTGTGACTTTTAAAGCCAGTGATATGCCATCCATCACAGGCATGATTATATCAGTGAGAAGGAGATCATATTCACCCTTTTCAAGCTCGACGACAGCCTCTCCGCCATCGGCCACTCCAAGGGTTTCATGACCGCGCAGCTTTAGGGCTCGACAAATAAATGTTCGAACTGCTACTTCATCTTCTGCAATTAAAATGCGTGCCATATATCTTCCAATTTTTATAAATCATGATATGTCTACACGTAAAATCTTTATATTTTCTTTATATAAGCAAATTAATTTGTTGCAAATGTGACGCTAATGTCTCGAGCTTCATTAGGCGAGTTGGGTAGGGAGGTTTCAAAAGCAACCTTTTCACCTGTATTAACGAACGTTTGATTTGCCTGGAAACTCCATTCTCTTAGTACCGTATTGCGTTCATCGAGTAATCTTATTCTTAAATCTGGAATATCTTGTTGGCTGTCTGAAATATTTTCTACATGTCCTGCTATAACAAGATTAGCTACGCCATTTATATTTTCTCGTCTTGGCGCTAAACCACCTATTACCAGTCGTTCTTCTATGGGGTCAACATAAGGAGCCTCTGGTTTAACTTCTATTTCTGCACCATCAAGTCCAATTGCAGCATATAATTTTTTAGAAGCAGGCCAACTTGATGAAATACTCTCTTGAAAGATCAGGAATAGGCTTATGATCGCTGTCAAGAAAATGACAAGCGATATCCACCCCATTTTTCCTGAGCCGTATTTTTGATTTTGTAAGGCGGGAAGGTTTGATCCTTTCGGGATTGGACGCTTTCTTTTTCGAGGCTGACTGATTGGAAAGTCAAAGTCTTCTTCTATTTCAGTATTGTCTGAATTGTTATTGTTAATATTTTTTTCTGGGTTTTGGGTATTATCAGATTTTACATTTTCATCATCTGATGGAATGATTTCTACGTCTTCTTTAGGTTTTTTTTCAAACCATGTATTTTTGCATTTCACACAACGAACCGTTCGACCATTGGGAAGTAACACGGTCGGATTTACTACATATCTTGATTTACATTCTGGACATGTAAGGATCATTGGATTTTTTACTTCCCCTTCTTAATTTTTATAACATTGAAAAATCACGTTATAGTATGGGTTTATATGATTTTCAATAGGATTACGAAATATTAAATTTATTAACGACTGCATATTATGATAGTTTCATTAACAAATTATTGTCGAAGGTCTGTGTAATCATAAAATTATTGGTGCTATTTCATCGTCTTATTATTTTATTGCCATAAAATGAACCAATTGGAATTGCATTCTTAAACTGACTATGATCTAAACGAAATGATAAGATCATTAAAGGGGCTTTCCTTGCTTGAATTCAAAAATGTCAGTATGGGATATAATAAAGGACATGATGTTTTAAAAGACGTGTCTTTTAAATTAGAGCCTGGCTCGATGCATTTTCTGACCGGTCCTAGCGGTGCTGGTAAGACATCATTATTGAAATTACTATATTTAGCACATCGTCCAGGGCGTGGCGAAATTATAATGTTCGGACGAGATGTTGCAAAATCACCGCGCGAAGAATTGCCGAAATTAAGGCGTAGAATTGGAGTTGTATTTCAAGACTTTAGGTTGTTAGATCATATGTCCGCTGTAGAGAATGTGGCACTTCCTTTGCGCATTGCTGGCGGTAGTGGCGCGCAAATAAATGAACATGTTGAAGAGCTTTTAAGCTGGGTGGGTCTAAAGCAACGTATGCAGGCTTTTCCTTCAGAATTATCTGGAGGCGAAAAACAGCGGGTAGCAATTGCAAGGGCTGTGATTAGAAGGCCCGATATACTTCTTGCCGATGAACCTACAGGAAACGTGGACCCTGAAATGGCGGAACGGTTAATGTATCTCTTTGTTGAGCTGAATAAACTTGGTACGACGATTGTAATAGCGACCCATGATAATGGTCTAGTGAGTAAAATTGGTGCACCACGGTTACATTTGGAATCTGGGAAACTTCTCTATTTGGAGGGTACGAGACCCCCATCTGAGTTTCTTAATCAGGATGGGGAGTTTAAAATATGAGCCCTTCATTTGATTTTTTACCTTCTGTAAAAAATAGAGAAGCGACAAAATTATTACCATGGGCTATGGCCATTATGGTTTATTTGAGTGCTTTGTTCGCCGCAGGTAGCCTACTTCTTCATTCAGGATTTGATGAATGGGCTAGTTCTTTGCAGGGTAGAGTAACAGTTCAAATTACGGGTGAAGAAAAGTCCGCAATTATGTCAGAGGCGCTTGAAATACAAGATGAATTAAGAGGGACACCAGGTATTAAATCGGTGAGAATATTATCTGATGAAGAAATCTCCGCTCTTCTTGAACCTTGGTTAGGGTCTGGAAATATTACGGATGATTTGCCTGTACCAGTCATGATTGATCTTGAAACCAGTGATGACGCTTATGTTAATTTGGACGCCCTCGAAAGTCAGGTGCGTCAATATAGTGAGAACGTTTATTTGGATGATCATGCACGTTGGCTTAGTCATTTTTATAATTTAGCAAATACTATAGAATATACGGCCTTCTCAATTTTGATTATGATTTTAGCGGCGTCGATTTGCATTGTTATTTTTGGTACTAAATCGAGTATGGCGGAGCATAAAAAAACGATTGAAATAATGCACCTAATGGGGGCACAAGACCATATGATTGCGAAGGCATATCAAAATAGATTTATGATCTATGGTATTAAAGGGGGCCTAGGGGGGCTCGTTTTAACTTTGCTGACTATTTATATTCTTTTTATACTTATTCAGAATATTTCTGAAGGCTTAGTGGAAATTCCTTCATTTCCCTTTTTAACGCTTTCTAGTCTCCTACTTTTTCCTTTCTTCTTCGCTTTTTTAACGATGTTAACAGCACGAGTAACGGTGCTGCGTGAACTAGGAAGGATGGTTTGATAATTCATGCGAGCGTTTTTTTATCTATTTCTTACTTTGGTTCTGATGTGGTTAGGTGGATATTTGTGGTTTATCAATCAACTTTCAAATAAACAAATGAATATTTCAGATAAGACGGACGCTATAGTCGTCTTGACGGGTGGCCAAAATAGATTAAGTGTCGCTGGTATACTTTTAGAAGAAAGATTGGCGGAGAAATTATATGTTTCAGGGGTTGATACTAAAGTAACCCGAGATCAGCTTATAAATTTATTGGGAACGGGTCCTGAATTGTCATCCTGCTGTGTTGAAAGTGGAAAAGAGGCTGCTGATACGGTCGGTAATGCGATAGAGACGATGACGTGGGTTGGTGAAAACGATATAAAGACAATTCGTGTTGTTACCTCACTAGAGCATATGCCTCGGGCAATGGTTGAATTTAAACGTTTTATGCCGGAAATTTTATTTATCGAGCATCCAGTTGGATCATGGAGACCAGAAAAAATTAATTATTTCAACTTGTCACAGGAATATAGCAAATATATCATTAGCCTACTCAGATCAACAATTTCTAGTCAAATTTATAATAATGAAGCATAAAGATTATTTGAAGGGAAAAGCCATATATGCTGCGCTCTTTTTTATTTAAAGCGGTATTTTATTTGTGGACGACATTGTTTTGTCTTCTTTATATTCCTTTTTTTTGGCTTTCTCGTGATGCGTTAATTACCTGTCAGCGGTGGTGGTCTTATGGCGTGCTTTTTTTCTTAAAGATAATAATGGATATTCGATTAGAAATTCGGGGCATCGAAAATGTACCCTATGGCGGTGCTTTTATCGCTATGAAACATCAATCTTCTTTTGATACGTTTGTGATGCATACCATTGTATCTCATCCAGCATTTATCATGAAAAAGGAATTGTTAAAAATTCCACTTTATGGCCAATTTTGTAAAAACACAGGTATGATACCTGTTGATCGAGATGGTGGGTTAAAAGCACTTAAAGATATGATGCAAAAATCAGGTGCCGCTATCGAAGATGGTAGACAACTCATTATTTTTCCTGAAGGGTCGCGTACTTTACCTGGCGCGAGTGTTAAATATCAATCCGGAATATTCGGTATCTATAAGTTCGCGAAGAAACCGGTTATTCCTGTCGCATTAAATTCGGGTGTTTTTTGGCCGAAAAAAGGTCATCTTGTGGCTGGGGGTAATATAGTTTTTGATTTCTTAGAGCCAATTGACGCGGGTCTTAGCAGAGACGATTTTATGGCAACCTTGGAAAATAAAATAGAAGAAGCCAGCAATAGTTTAATTAAAGTTAACTAAATTGTTATAATCCTATTCTATCTTTCATTTTGTAATAAAGAGGAGAATATCATGAAGATTATTAGTTCTATATTAGTTTTATTATCAATGTGTTTTATTCATAATAATGCTAATGCGGCACCAGGTGATGTGGCTATTGGTTTAAAAGCGGGTACCTTAGGCTTAGGATTAGAGGCCACGTTTGAGGTTGCTGATCGAGTAAACGTGCGTGTGGGCGGAAACTATTTCAAGGTTGGTTCTGAAGTGGACGTTGAAGGTAATAATTATGATCTCGATGTAAAATTAAATAGTTTTACGGCTTTGGGTGATTGGTTTGTGACGGACAGCTCATTTCGTGTGACGGCTGGACTCGTCTTAAATAATAACGGTCTAAGTGGTTCTGCTTTACCTAGTAATTCATATCAGATTGATGATCAAATCTATACGAGCCCTGAAGTTGGCGATTTAAATGCAGAAATTGATTTTAAGTCTATAGCACCTTATTTAGGCATTGGCTGGGGAAACCCGCTTGCGGATGATAGTGATTGGTCATTCTTTATGGATCTTGGGATCATTTTTGCTGGCAAGCCACGACTTGATGTAACATCAACAGGAGGCACGCTTTCAAACGATCCGATATTGCTTGAAAATATCGCGCAAGTTGAACAGGATTTTAGAGATACGGATGAAATTAACTATCTCAAATTTTATCCTGTTATTTCAGTGGGTTTAAATTATCGTTTTTGAAGTTAGCAAAAATAAGGTATTAAGAGAGGCAGAGTTTTCTGCCTCTTTTTTTATTTATAGGATTTTTAGATGCGTTTTAAATTAATTGTAATTTCGGTGATTACCTTAATAGCTGCCTATAGCTTATTTTGGTTTAAATTGGCTGATGACGCAAAGGAAATGACCCTAGCTTGGGTGGAAAATAGTGAAGAGCGTCTTAACGGGGTAAAGTTATTTGTCGGTGATGTTACAGTTTCAGGGTTTCCCTATAAAATAGTTATTGAAGCGACAACATTTAATGCGGCAATTCCAGAAGGTTTCATGACTGTGGAACCTATTTTGATTACAATCCCTCAAATTTCAGCCGTATATCAACCATGGAAGCCAAATCACGCGGTGATTGTCACCAATTATATGGATGCCGTTATTGGTGAACTAAGTATGCCGTCTGTGAGCATAAATTTTGAAAAAGTGATGTCATCGGTAATTTTGGATGAGGGAACAAATGAGCTCAATAACCTTTCAATAATTGCGGATTTGACAAGTTGGCAGCATGGGTTGCCAGGTGAGGGAAATGAAGTGTCTTTTATAGAGCAGCCCGAATTTCATTTAAGGCGCAATACAGGTGGGAATACTTCTCAATCAGCATATGACTTGCCTGTCAGCCGCGCACTCTATTTTAAATCTAGAACGTCCTTGATTAATGAGTTTAGGAATACCGTTTTAGGTGAAAATGCGGATCAAATTAAAATTGAAACACTTTTACATGCAAATAGTCAGCCCGATTATACTATCGCAGGTCTTTCAGAATGGCGTGATGACGGCGGAACACTGAGTATCAGTAATTTTGAATATGGATCAGTGGATCAAAAAGTTAAATTAACAGGCGATCTAACATTGGATGAAAATTTAAAACCATTGGGTGCCTTTGATGCGTCCGTTACAAATATTGCCTCTTTATTTTTACGGCTTTATGAAAATGATAATATTCCGGAAATGGCGCGTTCCTTACTAAAAAATCAAGCGAGCGCATCATCATTACCCGAAGAAGTGCCGCTTGCCATAAGCATGCAGAATGGCCAAATGTATGTTGGCCCCATAATGGTTATGGAATTACCACCAGTAATTGAATGAGTTTATATCTTAAGTCTTAATCATCTTGGTGACGACCGAAATCGGCGACATCTTCGTCTTGCCCGGCATCGATAATTTGTTTTCTAATTCGGCGCGTTTTTTCAAACATATCATATAATGCATCGCCGTCTTCCCAGCGTATCGCACGCTGTAATGCGGTAAGGTCTTCGCTGAAACGACCAAGCATTTCTAAGACGGCATCTTTATTGTTAAGAAATACATCTCGCCACATTGTCGGGTTAGAGGCAGCAATACGGGTAAAGTCGCGAAAACCACCCGCAGAAAATTTTATCACCTCAGATTTTGTCACAGTCTCGAGGTCTCTTGCGGTGCCAACGATATTATAAGCAATTAAATGCGGAATATGGCTTGTTATTGCAAGAACTTGATCATGATGATCAGGATCCATCATTTCGACATTGCTTCCTAGTGCTTCCCAGAACTGTTTCAAATTCTCTATTGCTTCTTTATCTGCACCTTCAGGGGGGGTAATTATGGCCCATCGGTCATGAAATAATTTTGAAAATCCAGCCTTTGGGCCTGATTGTTCGGTTCCGGCAACAGGATGCGCGGGAATGAGATGGACATGATCCGGTATGTGTGCAGAAAGCATTTTAAGAACAGAAGATTTCACACTACCGACGTCGGTGATCGTTGAGCCTTCTTTTAAAGAAGGGGCAATTTTTTTACTAATTTCAGAATAAGTTCCAACTGGGGTTGCTAAAATGACCAAGTCTGAATTTTCGACAGAATTTTCAATTGTTTTAGCCAAATCATCAACGAGTTCTAATGATTGAATAGTTGAATGATATTCTTTGTTGTTATCAAAGCCGATTAATTTATCTGTAAGGCCGCGTTCTTTAATGCCGCGTGCCATAGAAGAGCCGATTAGGCCCAGGCCAATAATGGTAATTTGATTATATAGGGCCATTTAATTTTCCATGAATTCTTTAAGTAACTTAATGACTTCTTTGTTTTCGGCTTTGGTTCCGACTGTTAATCGCAGAAAATTTTCTAAGCCTTGGCTGCTATAATAACGTAAAATATATCCATGGCGTAATAAAAATTCATTGGCCGCGCTTGCGGTTTTATCGCGGTCTTGAAATTCAAATAATATAAAATTTGTTTGGCTTGGGATTACATTTAGCCCAAGAGTATTTAGTTCAGACATCAGCCAATTACGCCATTTTTTATTGTGACCAAAGGCAAGTTTTTCAAATTCTATATCATTAAGCGCTTCTTTGCCGGCAATTTGTGCGCTGCTCGGCACATTAAAAGGATCACGAATTTTATCTAAAGTTTCTGAAATTTCTTTACAAGCGTATCCCCAACCTAATCTTAGGGCAGCTAAACCATAAAGCTTTGAGAAGGTACGCGTCATTATAACATTATCTGATTTTTCAACCAGTTTTATGCCCGCATCATAATCTTCTTCTTCGATAAATTCTGCATAGGCTGCATCTAAGACCAGAAGAATGGTGTCAGGAATATTTTGCCACAATCTCTCAATTTCACTATTTGGTAAGTATGTACCTGTTGGATTATTAGGGTTTGCAATAAAGATGATTTTTGTCTTTTCGCATACGGCATTCAGAATATTATCAACATTGGCAGTATAATCGACATCTTTTACTTCAATTGGAACTCCGCCTACAGAGGTGACAGCAATAGGATACATAGAAAAACTATGTGCAACAAAGAGGGCTTCGTCGCCAGGTTTAAGATAAGCACGACATACAAGCTTTAATATCTCGTCTGACCCGACGCCACAAACGATCCTATCTTTATCAATATTATGTTTATGAGCGAGTGCCTGACGCAATTCTTGGTAAGAGGGGTCAGGATATCGATGCAATTCTTCTGCAACGTTTTTATAAGCTGCGATTGCTCTAGGGCTTGGTCCAAGCGCACTTTCATTAGCAGAAAGCTTTACAGGCGGTTTTTCGCTTTTCGCTTTAGATTTTCCGGTGACATAGACGTCAAGTTTTTCAATCCAACTATGTGTTTTAGGCCCAGTCATGGCGACTCTCTTATAATTATAACTGTTTTTGATCTACACGGATATCGTGGATTGCACCACTAAAAAATGACGTATAGTGCTGAATTGATAAAGTTTTTACTCTTTTTAATAGTGATCAGTCAAAGATTTGTTGACTTAAGAGTAAGCTTTAGTAGAAGTCTTAAGACGATAAAATTTATTAAAAGCTATAAAATGAACGAAACAGATGAACATAATATAGAAGAAGACGGCTTTGCAGAGGTTGTAAAACTCGGCGAAGATGATCCTCTTCAACTTTCATCTGGAGAGACTTTATCACCCTTTAATGTAGCTTATAAATCTTGGGGTACATTGAATACAGATAAATCAAATGCAATACTTGTTTGTCATGCTTTAACGGGCGACCAATATGCGCGTGGTAAAAACCCATTAACGGGTAAAGAAGGGTGGTGGCCAAAAGTGATTGGTCCTGGCCTGCCAATAGACACAGATAAGTTTTTTGTTATTTGTGCCAATGTGCTCGGTTCATGCAGTGGGACAACCGGACCAAAAGAAATTAATCCGGATACTGGCAAAGTATACGGCCTTGATTTTCCCGTGATTACAATTGCAGATATGGTATCTGCACAGGTTAAATTAATAGATTACCTAGGGATTGAAAAATTATTTTCTGTCATCGGCGGTTCGATGGGAGGAATGCAGGTGATGCATTGGGCAGTTGGTTATCGTGACCGTTTAAGAACGGCAATGCCAATTGCATCTACTTGGCGACATTCTGCACAAAATATTGCGTTTCATGAAGTCGGGCGTCAGGCCATTATGGCGGATCCAGATTGGCAAGGTGGTAAATACGCAGAAAGTGATGCTCGTCCGCACGCAGGGCTTTCTGTGGCGAGGATGGCAGCCCATATCACATATATGTCTGAGAAAAGCTTAACATCAAAGTTTGGTCGAAATTTACAAGACCGTGATAAACTGACTTTTGGTTTTGATGCTGATTTTCAGATCGAAAGTTATTTAAGATATCAAGGCATTTCTTTTGTCGATAGGTTTGACGCCAATAGTTATCTCTATATCACAAGAGCGATGGATTATTACGATATTACCAGCAATTATAATGGTAATTTAACGGAAGCTTTTGACGGTACTGATGTTAAATTTTGCATTATGTCATTTACATCTGATTGGTTATATACGACCCGCGAAAGTCGAGAAATGGTGCGTGCTTTAAATGCCGTTGGTGCCCAAGTCAGTTTTATGGAAATTGATATGGATAAAGGTCATGACAGCTTTCTTTTAGATTGTCCTGAAATGTTTAATATTATTTCCGGTTTCTTAAGTGCGGAAGCTGAAGTTGCGGGGATTAAGACCAATGAATGATTTTAAGAAAAATCACCGCGCCTCAGATATTCGCGTCGACCTTTTATTGATTGCGAATATGATTTCAGAAGGAGCCAAAGTTCTTGATGTTGGATCAGGTGACGGAATGCTTCTTGATTACTTGCGCCGTAAAAAACAGGTTATAGGTCGAGGTATTGAACTTAGTCCCGAAGGTGTTAATCAGAGCATTGCAAAAGGACTATCTGTTATTCAAGGAAATGCAGAAGAAGAAATAAGTCATTTTCCTGATGATAGCTTTGATTATGTAATTTTAAGCCAAACCCTACAGGCAATGGACCGTCCTGATATTATATTAAATGAACTCTTGAGAGTAGGGAAACGCGCCGTCGTATCATTTCCAAATTTTGGCTATTGGCGCGTTCGTCTTCATTTGATGCTTAAAGGCAAAATGCCTGTCACTAAATCATTAGATTATCCATGGTATAGCACCCCAAATATTCATTTTTGCACCATACGTGATTTTGTTGATTTATGTGAAGAACTTGATATTAAGATTGAAAAAGGAATGGCCGTTAACAGCTCAGGCAGCAAAATGGGTGTGGATTCGCTATTCTTTTCAAACTTTCTGGGTACTCAAGGCTTGTATGTCATTACGAAGTAGATTTATTTTTCAGTATATTGAGAACCAACTATCACTGGTTTATTGACACGCATGCGATGTCCTTCGGTGGGATTGGCAGCGTAAATTTGCTTTTCCGTTTCAATAATTAGTACGCCGGCGAATTGGCTCCACCATCTTTGTCCTGTTTTTTCTAAAGAGGATAAAGCCGTTAACATTGTTCTACTTTTAAATGGAGGTAGAAATAATGCGGATGCTTGTCTAGTTGGACTAAGCATATTTTTAGAAAGCATTTGCCTTAGTTGCGAATAGGAAAATGGTTTTCCATGCCCGAAAGGGTTCGCTTCTGATCGACACCAGGGGCCAAGCCGACTGGGAACAATTATTATTACACGTCCTCCTGGTGCTAACGTTCGCCAAACTTCTCTCAGCATTTCTTTACTATAATCAGTATGCTCAAGTGAATGAGCGAGAATAATCCTATCCATACTTGCGTCTTTTGTAGGCAAGTCAGTTTCCCGCGCAAGGGTTGCAACATTTCCTAAATACCGACCGTAACGATTTTTGTCGTGATCTTTATATCGCGGCCAACGGATAACACCTTGTTGAGAGGGCATGATTTCTATGACATGATCCGCTTCTTGACGGTAAGTTTCAAGATATGGGTTGGCAAAGCCAAGTCCCATGACATCCATCCCTTTAACCGATGGCCAAAGAGAACGAATTTGTCTACGGATTAAGCGTGTCGCTATTTTTCCCAGTGGTGTGCCATAAAAGCTACTGAGTTCCGTCACATCTTGGAACATATCTAGTTATCCTTATTTCTAAGGACAGATTATATCGAATAATCAGCTAAAGCCAATAAAGGAAAAACTATCGGCCCCCAAATAAATTTGGTGGGCCGATAAAGAGAGGGAGAAGTTATTAAAGTCTCTTTCAACACAATCTAATTAAGAGACGATATAACATAACAAACATGTTATAATATCTCAAGATTTTTATAAATAATAATTCTATCGATTAATTCTTGAGAATATTGAAAAAATCATACAGACTTAGAACCAGCAAAAAAGCCAAAATAAAATCAAAGGGCAATAAATGAATTTTACGAAAATAGTGACAATGGCTGCAGTTGCAGCATTAATGATTGGGTGTGATAATGCGCCAAATTCACCGGAACAAGGTAGCGTAGATCAAGAATTACAAATGATAGGCTCGGATGAAATTTCCGGTATAACATTTGAAAATATGGATAAAACTGTCCATCCTGGGGATGATTTCTTTGAATATGTAAATGGAACCTGGTTGAAAAATACCGATATTCCTGCTGATAAAAGCCGTTTCGGCTCATTCAATGTGCTTCGCGATAATGCGGAAGAGGATGTCAGAACGATTATCGAAGAGGCATCATCTTCCGGCGCATCAGTTGGCAGTAGCGAACAAAAAGTTGGTGATCTTTATAAATCCTATATGGATATGGAGACGAGAAATGCCCTAGGTATTTCCTCCTTAGCCCCTAGAATGGCTCAGATAGATGCTATCAGCGATCTTAAAAGTATGAGCGAATATATTGCAGAGGCTGGGAAATACGGCCTAAGTACACCTATTCCATTATTTGTCAGTAATGATGCGAAAATTCCAACACAATATGCCTTACAAACTTGGCAAGGTGGGCTCGGCCTACCGGACAGAGAATATTATTTTAATGATGATGAGAAGTCGGTTGAAACACGCGCAAAATATGTTGAGCATATCGCAAAAATGTTTGCATTATCTGAATTAGATGGCGCAGAAGAAGCGGCCAATCAAATTATGGCATTAGAAACCAAAATTGCGGAGCAACATTGGAAAAAAGAAGAAAATAGAGATGCCAATAAAAGATATAATAAATATACTATTGCTGAATTAAAAACGCTGCTTTCCAATTTAGACATAGACAATTTACTTGCGATTACCGGTGCATCAAATGTTTCAGATATTATTGTCAACCAACCAAGTTTCATGGAAGGGTTGAATGGTTTATTGGCTGAAACAGATATTGAAACATGGAAAACATATTTTAAGTGGTCGTTGATAAATGATATGGCTGGCCGACTTAATGAAGCAATGGATAAACAAAATTTTGAATTTTATTCAAAAACATTAAGTGGTGTTGAAGAACAGCGCCCAATGTGGCGGCGAGCCGTGTCAACGGTCAGTGGTAACCTTGGTGAAGTCGTTGGAGAAGTTTATGTTTCCAAACATTTCAAGCCGGATGCGAAAGCACGTATGGTTGATTTGGTCGGAAATTTAATTAAAGCCTATGAAGCGAGTATTAAAGAACTTGATTGGATGGGTGAAGAAACGAAACAAAAAGCATTAGCGAAGCTCGCTAAATTTACACCTAAAATAGGATATCCTGATAAGTGGAAAGATTATTCGAAGTTGGAAATTAAAGCCGATGATCTTGTTGGGAATATCGAGCGTTCGGCACAAACAGTTCATGAACGTGAACTTGCGAAACTTGGAGCGCCTATCGATAGAACAGAATGGTTTATGACACCGCAAACGGTCAATGCTTACTATAACCCAACAATGAATGAAATCGTATTTCCTGCGGCCATTTTACAGCCGCCATTCTTTAACATGCCGGCTGATGATGCCGTCAACTATGGCGGGATCGGTGGGGTAATCGGCCATGAAATTGGCCATGGTTTTGATGATAGCGGAAGCCGTTATAATGGTGACGGCGCCCTTGAAAATTGGTGGACAGACGAAGATAAAGAAAAGTTCGCTGCTCTGACTTTAAAACTTGTGGCGCAATATAACCGTTACGAGCCAGTGGTGGGCACATTTGTAAATGGTACGTTCACATTAGGTGAGAATATTGGTGATCTAAGCGGATTAAGCATCGCTTATATGGCCTATAAAATGTCACTTGGCGGCAAAGAGGCGCCTGTTATCGATGGTTTAACTGGTGACCAGCGTTTCTTTATTGGTTGGGCGCAAGCGTTCCAATCAAAAATTCGAGATGAAGCGTTAATTACACAAATTCAAACCGATCCGCATTCGCCAGACCGTTATAGAGTGAACGGGATTGTCTATAACGTTGATGCTTTTTATGAGGCGTTTAATGTTGATGAAAGCCACGCGCTTTACATTAAACCGGAGGATAGAGTGAAGATTTGGTAAGAAGTTATTGAGTTTCTTGCAGTTTGAGAAGCTTCTCTCTTAAAAATGCCCAATTACTATCAGCGAGGACCATGTTTGTGCCACGGTCCTCGTTCCAGAACTCTCTAAATGGGTCGGAATAATGCAGATATAAACGTCCTGCAATCACAGTATATATTTTAGGATCAGATGGATTAGTATATCCTTTTGAAATACCAACAGGATCGTATCCGCCATATTGGGGCGCATAGTTTGTGGGTTTCGCGACAAATAAATCTCTGTTTCTGATGCTTGTAAAATACCAAGTTGAGCCAGCCCAATCAGCTTGATAATCGGAAGTTCCACGCGCCGCTACTTTATCTGTAAAATAAGACACCGTATCATAACCGTTAAGTGCAATATCCTTGCTTGTATTAAAAATAATGCTATCGGCTTGATAATCTTGCTTGGCATAATAAAAGGATAAAGCACCAAAAAGGGAAGCAACAATTGCAGATACAATTAAAAGATTGCGCGAAAGATTATTCGTCATTATTTACTCTATCTGGTTGGAACGGGCGTTTCACCCGAATAATCATAAAAGCCACGCCCGGTTTTGCGACCAAGCCATCCGGCTTCGACATATTTCACAAGAAGAGGGCACGGGCGATATTTACTGTCCGCCAAGCCATCATATAAAACCTGCATAATGGCGAGGCAGGTATCAAGGCCGATAAAATCTGCAAGTTGCAATGGCCCCATGGGATGATTGGCCCCAAGTCTCAATGACATATCGATGGCTTCAACTTCGCCGACACCTTCATATAGTGTATAAACCGCTTCATTGATCATAGGCATCAAGATACGATTGACAATGAAACCCGGAAAATCTTCTGAACTGGCGCTTTCTTTTCCTAATTTTTCGACGATGTGCGCTACCGTTTTAAAAGTTTCATCACTCGTCGCAATGCCACGTATTAATTCGACAAGTGACATAAGAGGCACAGGGTTCATAAAATGAACGCCGATAAATTTTTCTGGTCTATCGGTAACTGAAGCAAGCCTCGTAACTGAAATCGAGGACGTATTGGTGGCCATAATTGCATCAGGCTTCATAATACTGCTTAATTCGGTAAATATTGCTTTTTTAATCTCTTCATTTTCTGTGGCGGCTTCGATTGCAAGATCAACGTCTTTTAACTCTTTAAGATCATTAGAAGTTCGAATAGCTGCTAATGCATTTGTGCCGTCTTGCGCGGTGATGATTTCTTTTGAAATTTGTCGGTTTAAATTTTTTTCAATGGTGGTGATGGCTTTTTTTAATGCATCTTCGTTGATGTCACAAATAATGACCTCATACCCAGATAAGGCAAAGACATGGGCAATGCCATTGCCCATTTGCCCGGCGCCAATAACACCAACAGTTTTCACCATTATGAAAGTTCCTTGTCTAATTCTGGAAGTGCTTCAAATAAATCTGCGACCAGGCCGTAATCTGCCACTTGAAAGATTGGTGCTTCCTCGTCCTTATTAATGGCAACGATGACTTTACTGTCTTTCATTCCTGCAAGATGTTGAATAGCACCTGAAATACCAACGGCGATATAAAGTTCAGGGGCAACAATTTTACCGGTTTGCCCTACCTGATAATCATTAGGAACATACCCGGCGTCCACGGCAGCCCGTGATGCACCAATGGCCGCACCCATTTTATCAGCGACACTTTCAATCAGTGAGAAATTTTCACCGCTGCCCATACCGCGACCACCAGAAATGATAATTTTAGCAGAGGTAAGCTCAGGACGTTCTGATTTACTGAGCTCAGCCCCTACAAAGCTTGATAGACCGGGGTTTTCAGTTGCCGTAATATTTTCAATAGCTGCGGAACCGGATGTTGTATCCGCAGCGGCAAATGCGGTTGTACGCACAGTGATCAGTTTTTTCGCGTCCGTTGATTGAACGGTAGCGATGGCGTTGCCAGCATATATAGGGCGCTTAAAAGTATCATTGCTTTCCACCGAAATAATATCAGAGATTTGTGCCATATCGAGCAGTGCTGCCACACGCGGCATAAAGTTTTTACCGGTTGTGGTCGCTGCCACAAGGATTTGATCATATCCGGATGATAGATCAACGATCAGCAGCGCAATGACTTCTGCGAGCGGGTGTTGATAATCATTGCTATCAGCACATAAAACTTTTGAGACGCCATCAATTTTTGCCGCTGCATCCGCGACGCTAGCACAACCGCTGCCGGCAATTAATACATGAATATCAGCGCCAAATTCTTTCGCGGCTGTAACTGCGTTTAAAGTGCTTTCTTTTAATTCAGCATTATCATGATCTGCTATTACAAGTGTGCTCATTATAGTACTCCCGCTTCATCGCGTAGTTTAGAAACAAGTTCCGATACGCTCTCTACCATGACCCCGGCGCTTCTGCCTTCTGGTTCTTCGACCTTTAACATTGTTAAGCGTGGTGAAATATCGACGCCATAATCATTAGGCGTTTTCTCGTCCAAAGGTTTGCGTTTCGCTTTCATAA
This sequence comes from Kordiimonadaceae bacterium UBA4441, assembly GCA_002390425.1. Classification (GTDB taxonomy): domain Bacteria; phylum Pseudomonadota; class Alphaproteobacteria; order Sphingomonadales; family Emcibacteraceae; genus Pseudemcibacter. Next base: position 159,871 of record DGPL01000029.1, read on the forward strand.
TATTTGGAAGCGATGCATAGCGTGGTTCATTAAGACGTAAATCAGTGGTGATGACAGCCGGTAAATTAAGTTTTACGGTTTCAAGACCACCGTCAATTTCACGTGTTACATTGACACTGCTGCCGTCTATTTTAACGTCGCTGGCGAATGTGCCCTGCCCCCACGAAAGAAGTGCCGCGAGCATTTGACCGGTTTGATTGCTATCGTCATCAATGGCTTGTTTACCCATCAGGACAATTTCAGGATTTTCTTCCGCCACGACTGCATTTAATATTTTCGCAACAGCAAGTGGTTCAACCTCTTGATCAGTTTTGACGAGGATGGCGCGATCAGCCCCCATTGCAAGGGCTGTTCTTAATGTTTCTTGGGCTTTATCTGGTCCAATAGAAATGGCAACGATTTCATCTGCGCTTCCTGCTTCTTTTATACGAATTGCTTCTTCAATAGCGATTTCATCGAATGGATTCATAGACATTTTAATGTTAGCGAGTTCAACACCACTATTGTCAGATTTGACGCGTACTTTAACATTATAATCAATGACGCGTTTAACGGGGACGAGTATTTTCATTTTCGGTTCTTCTCCGGATTTTGATCCTGATTTATTTCCTACACTATAATACCAATTGTAACTTATTCAACGAGATTCAAGGCCAATTTTGCCTAATAAGTCACTTTGACATTCTATTGATTAAAGATTACCATCGACGCTAATAAAAAATTAAAAACGGGACTTATTATGAAATTATATTTTAAACGTTTTTCGGCTTTAATGTTGATGACTTATGTCATATCAGCTGTTTCTTTTGCGGAAACATATGTTCGGTATGAACAAAACGGCAAAACGTCATGGGGTGAGCTTAAGGGCGAGACAATCCACCAGTTATCAAACGCCCCCTATTTGGAGGGAATGGCAACAGGATTAAAGGTCAATCAAGCTGATGTGAAAATGATGGCGCCCGTTGACCCGAGAGATGTTTACATGACGGGTTTTAATTATGAGGATCATATTCCCGAAGGACAAAAGACAACTCCATATCCCGGATTATTCATGGTTCCGGCCGGCACTTTAATTGGCCCGGATGCGGAAATTATCCATCCTGCGGATAGTGACTTCATTGGTTATGAAGCAGAAACCGTGATCGTTATTGGGAAGCGCGCTGATAATGTTAGCGTCGAAGACGCGGCTGATTATATATTCGGTGTAACAGCAGGGAATGATGTATCTGCACGTGACTGGATCCCCGCAGATATTCAATGGTTTCGCGGTAAGGGCGCGAAAGGGTTTAATTCCGTAGGACCAGTGCTGCAAACGGGACTCGATTATAAAAACCTTACATTAACCGCGCGCCTTAACGGTGAAGTGAGACAAAACGGTAATACGTCCAAAATGATTCATGATTTTGAAAAAATGGTCAGTTATATTTCAAAATATTTTGTGCTTAACCCCGGTGATTTGATCTGGTCTGGAACCATCGGTACATCCGAACAATTAAAAGTCGGTGATGTTTATGAGGTCGAAATCGATGGCGTTGGCGTTTTAAGAAATACAATTATCCAAGGTAAATAAAGTTTAAGGAAAATAATAAAATGAATATCAAGACAACAGTTGCGGGTGTAATCGCCGCGCTTCTTATCAATAACGCGGCTTTCGCCGAACGTTATGTACGTTATGAAGAACATGGTACCGTATCATGGGGGGAGCTGGTTGATGGTGTGGTATATCAATTATCATCGGCCCCATATCATGGCGGTAAACGCACGGGTCATACCTTGAATGAAACAGACGCAAAATTAAAAGCGCCGGTTGATCCCAACCAATCATTTATGACCGCCTTTAATTACCGCGATCATAAATTGCCGGGATATGAACAAGACCCCACCAAAAGACCGGGTCTATTTACGGTTCCCGTCAGTTCTATTGTTGGGCCAGAAGACGACCTTGTAAGACCGGCGGAAGCCAAAAATTTTCATTATGAAGCAGAAATGGTTATCGTGGTCGGCAAACGCGCAGAAAATGTCTCGCTTGAAGATTCAAGTGATTATATCTTTGGCATCACCATCGGTAATGATGGTTCGGAACGCGATTGGCAAGCAAGCGATATTCAATGGCTTCGTGCAAAGGGATCAAAAAACTTTAATGCTGTCGGCCCGCATTTGGTCACGGGGCTTGATTATACGGACCTTGATATCGAAGGACGTCATAACGGCGTTAAATCACAAGGGGCGAACTCATCAGGGATGATTTTCGATTTTAATTATATGGTTCATTATATATCAAAATATTTTGTACTTGAGCCCGGTGATGTAATCTGGTCTGGCACCATGGGTGATACCGGTTCCATGAAACCGGGTGATACTTACGCGATTACCGTTGAAGGTGTAGGCACGCTTGAGAATAAATTGGTTCAAGAGAAATAAAATTTTCATCTTTATGATGTGAGAGAATTTTCAAACAATACGAGTGTCTGCTTTCGACACAAAGCGGACAGTCAAAATTATTGCGAAAATATCATATTTATCAGTGGTATTTTAACGTATTGGCTTGCGCCTTAGGGGCGAATTTAGTTGGTAAGGAGAACCGGTGAACTTAATATAAATTTAGGGGAAGGATACTCGGGGTTTTTTATCATTACCTCTTCAAAGCGCTTACATATGCCGCAATCGTTTTTATCCTCAGTTTTCCTAACACGCGATGTCACTATCATTCCTTTTTCATCTTCATTTTGTAATTCTATATCGATCATTGTCGTAATTGGCTCTTCATCGGTGAATATTATTCTTATATGAGGAACTGGTTCCATGGTTATGTATTTGATTCTCCTATCGTTTATTGAATATATTCCAGAAGATCCATTTTCTTCCTTTAATTTAACCACGGCTGTATTATTGATTTGCAAACCTTCCTGATGTGCAAATTGCGTAATACCTAGAACGGCCCAATAATAAGGGCCAAAATATCGACCAGTACTTTCTTTAAAAGAGGCCGAAATCACAATTTCTTTTATCTCGCCTTTGCTATCAAAAAAGAAAATGAAATAGCTTATCATCAACATAATACATGATGTAAAAATTAGGTTTTTAATTCTATAAAATCGCTTCATTTCTCGTGCTTTTTTAGTGACAAGTACAGCTGGTTCAGTTGAAAGCCCCATCTAAGTTATAAGTTTCTCATCTTATATCAGTACACTATATTCGACACACATTTCAATCGAATTGGCTAAACTGTATTCTCAACGCCTACTTTGTATTGATAGCTATAATAAGCTGAATGGCTTACGACCCCATCATTTCTGCCATAAGTGCTAAATTTGATAACATGTATCTTATCACTCCTTTAGCTTGAAAGGGTTTAGCTTAGTAATGGCCGTTGGTCAAAACGGGTTTACATGACTGGCCGCTTTGGGTCGAAAGCAGTCATTCGATAGTTAGATTTTCAAGGCTCCTGAGATTCAGGAGCCTTTTTGATCACATCAAAGCTTTAGCGGCTAAATTGACAATCATTGCTATTAAATAAGCCAAGCCAAATAGGTATCCCGTCATAAAGGCGGTCCAGCCCCAGCTGTTGGTTTCCCGCCGTGCGGTGGCGAGGGTTGCGAGGCATTGCGGGGCGTAGATAAACCATGCGAGGAACGCGAGCGCGGTTGATAACGGCCATGCACTTTGCATAACGGTGGCAAGGCTTTCGGCCACTTGATCTTCGTCCCCTTGCAGGGCGTAAACGGTCCCAAGTGCGCTAACGGCGACTTCGCGGGCGGCCATACCGGGAACAAGGGCAATTGAAATTTCCCAGTTAAAACCAAGTGGTTCAAAAACCGGCTGCAATGTGCGACCGATAAGACCCGCGGCGCTATAATATATGTCTGCCTCAGTTGCGTCCTCAGGCGGGTTGGGATAAAGCGTGAGTGCCCAAAGGGCAATAGCGGCATAAAGAATGATTGTACCCGCGCGACGTAAAAAGGCGCGGACACGCTGCCATAATTCAAGGAATACATGCTTTAGACGCGGCAGTTGATATTTTGGCAGTTCCATCAAGAATGGTTGAAGTGTCCCTTTAGTGATGGTTTTTTTCATGACGGCGGCGACGATAATTGCGCTGACGATACCAGCGAGATAAAGTGTGAAAAACACGACACCTTGAAGGCCGAAATACCCCAACACCGGATCATTGGGAATAAAGGCCGCAATCATAAGGGTATAAACCGGAAGACGCGCGGAGCATGTCATAAGCGGTGCAATCATAATGGTTGTGATACGGTCGCTGTGGTTTGCAATGGTGCGTGTTGCCATAATGCCCGGAATTGCACAAGCAAAACTGGAAAGAAGGGGAATAAAAGCACGACCATTAAGGCCGACTTTTGCCATTAATTTATCCATGATAAAGGCGGCGCGGGCCATATATCCGCTCGCTTCAAGAAGCAGGATAAAGGAAAAGAGGATGATGATCTGCGGTAAAAACACGAGCACGCTTCCGACACCGGCAATAAGGCCGTCTTGTATGAAGCTTCTGAATATGCCTTCTGGGATATAAGTGGCGACGGCTTCACCAATTATAGCGAAGGTGCCTTGAACCATGTCCATAGGGGCTTCTGCCCAGCTAAAAACGGCTTGGAACATAAAGAATAACATCACGAAGAATAAAATTGGACCCAAGACAGGATGCAGTGCAATGCCATCAAGCACGCGGGTCATTTTGTGATGACCGCCTTCTTTAACGGTGACAAGCTTAGTAATACGCCCCGCTTCTTTTTGCAAGGCACGGGTTGATGTGTCCGACATGGCGCCAGTTGGTTTTGAATAGGCACTCGCATCGCGATCAAGAAATTCAACCAGTCTGGAAATGCCACTTGTTCTAACGGCTACAGTTGTAAAAACGGGAAGGCCAAGTTCTTCTTCAAGTCGATTGGTATCAATTTCAATGCCGTCACGTGTTGCTAAATCATGCATGTTTAGCGCGACAATCATGGGAAGGCCTAGTGATTTTAATTCAAGAACAAGCCGTAAATGAACGCGAATGTTTGACGCATTAATGACACAGACCAGAACGTCAGGCTGTGTTTCAAATTCATGTTCGCCCGTAATCACTTCACGGCTTACTGTTTCATCAAGGCTTCTGTCATTTAAACTATAAATACCGGGTAAATCGATGAGCTTAACCGTATGTCCACTTTCGGTGGTAATAAGACCAGAACGACGCTCTACGGTGACACCCGGGTAATTGGCAACTTTTTGATGGCTTCCGGACAAGGTATTAAAAAGGGAGCTTTTTCCAGCATTTGGCGCACCGATCAGGGCAACATTTAATCCGCTCATTCTTTTTCTCCCAAAATAATCGCGTCCGCTTCCATGCGACGAAGGGCTACTGTCATCGTTCCCACTTTAACTGCGAGAGGATCGCGCCCAATGGGGCCAACATGAAGAAGTTCTGCCGATATGCCTTCTTCAAAACCAATTTCCAGTAGTCTGTCTTCCAGATCTGCAGCAAATTCCTGATCATGCACCCGAGTGGTATCAAAGCCGGCAATAATGCCTGTTTCACCAATTTCCAATTCACTTAAATATTTTGTCATATGAGCTTACTTATTAATTATCATTCTTAATAGCATTTAGTCATAGACGATTCTGCCTGATGGGGAAACAAAAAATAAGCCCGTAAGACTTAATATCTTACGGGCTTTAAAGCTTAATATAGGGAATGAACTTATTCAGCGTCGAATTTAATGCCTTGTGCAAGCGGTAGTTCAGTTGAATAGTTGGTTGTACTTGTCATGCGGCGCATGTAACCACGCCAAGCGTCAGAACCACTTTCGCGGCCGCCACCTGTTTCTTTTTCACCACCGAAAGCGCCGCCGATTTCTGCGCCACTGGTGCCGATGTTAACGTTGGCGATACCGCAGTCACTACCGAATTCAGAAGTAAAGGTTTCGGCTTCAAGCATATTCTTTGTAAAGATTGCAGAAGATAACCCTTGTGGTACGTCGTTTTGACGGTGGATTGCATCTTCAAGATCAGTATATTTGAAGGCATAAAGAATAGGGGCAAATGTTTCTGTTTTTACATTTGCGTCCGTGCCGTCCATTTCAACAAGGGCAGGGTTCACATAGTAGCCACCAGGATATTCATCGGCCATGGATCGACCACCACCAGTGATTACACCACCGTTTTCTTTAGCAACTTTAAGAGCATTTTCCATGTTGTTAAAGCTGTCTTCGTCAATCAATGGGCCCATAAGTGTTGCTTCATCAAGTGGGTTTCCGATTGAAACACCTGCAAAGGCTTTCTTGATGCGCGGTACAATCTCATCATACACATCTTCGTGAATGAATAGACGACGTGTTGTCGTACAACGTTGACCACATGTACCAACGGAACCAAACACGATACCTTGGTAAGCAAGGTCAAGGTCAGCATCTTTTGATACGATGATGGCATTGTTTCCACCAAGTTCAAGAATTGATTTACCGAAACGAGCGGCTACATTTTGTCCAACGATTTTACCCATTGCACTACTTCCTGTTGCGGAAATAAGCGGCACGCGCTCATCAGATACAAGAATTTCACCAATGTCACGTTCACCAGTAAGAATAATTGAAAGGTTTTCCGGCGCATCATCACCAAATTCAGCACAAGCCATTTCAAATAGTTTTTGACAAGCAAGGGCGGTTACTGGTGTTTTTTCTGATGGTTTCCAAATAACAGAGTTACCACACACAAGCGCAAGACATGTATTCCATGACCATACGGCCACTGGGAAGTTGAAAGCACTGATGATACCAACAGGGCCAAGTGGTTGCCATATTTCACGCATTTTATGAAGAGGACGTTCAGACACAATCGTTAGACCGTGAAGCATGCGGCTTTGACCAACAGCAAAATCACAAATGTCGATCATTTCTTGAACTTCACCTAGGCCTTCTTGATAAATTTTACCACATTCAAGTGTTACTAGGGCACCAAGTGCTTCTTTCTTTTCACGAAGAATGTTACCGAGAATGCGAACCAACTCTCCGCGACGAGGTGCTGGAACATTACGCCATGCTTTAAAAGCTTCTACTGATTGAGCAATCTTTGCTTTTGCTTCAGCGGGTGTATCCATTGTTACATTGGCTATTTCTGAACCATCAATTGGTGTTTGGACGGCAAGATTACCGCCTTCAATATCAGATGCCGTTAAACCAAGAGCGGCATAAATTTCTTCTTTATTCATCATATCAAACTTCCTTATATGTTTGTTCTTAAAAAGACGATCAGCTTTTATCAGATTCTCTGTTACTGGTTAAATAAAATAGATTTTAATATTTTTAATAATTATGACGAATGTTTATTATCTCTATTAAATCTATATGAAAAAGTATGTTTTTAATTTCTCGATTAAAATTTTTATCATTACATGAACGAAATATATTGTATAATGAACAAAAGTCAATTATAAGTGAACAATATTAAACTATATATGTCGTTTATTAGTATTAATTGGGTATTCTATTGAACTTTGATGATAAGATAATGTGACTCTCAGTGTTTAAAACGCCATCAAGCATTGCAATCTTTGTTAATACCGAATCCATCTGCTGATTGTTATCTGTTCGCACAAGTATCATAAAGTCAATTGAGCCAGCTACAGTTGCAAGGCAATCAACCTCAGGCATATTATATAAAGATTCTTCAATAAGCGAAGATTTCTTGGGGTCACGGGTTATTGTGACATAACAGCGCGCATCATTTTCTAGCGTCTCAGGCTTAAGTTTTACCGTATAGCCATCGATTACTTTTTCTTCTAAGCGTGTTAACATCATGTGGATGGTGGATCTGGCTAGGCCTAACTTCCTTCCTAGCTCTGCGGCACTCATTCTGCTATTGATTTTTAGTAAATCGAGCAGTTTTTTTTCGCTTTCTTGCAATTTCATTATTTTCAC
>DGPL01000029.1:167815-172833 GCA_002390425.1 Kordiimonadaceae bacterium UBA4441
AGTATTATCCATTTTACAAAATTTAGGATTGGATTATAGTCTCTATAATTAATTAAGGAGAATTAATATGTTAAGATCCGTTATTCCGTCGATTTTGTTTATAGGCGCATTGATATTACCAGCAGATGCAGAACAAGTACGCTCACGTGATATCGGACTTAAGCCTGGGATTTTAAATACGGGTGACTTAAATGCTATTACAGATGTCGAAGGCGTCTTGGTCGGTCATGTGACATTGGATTTAGGTGACAGCGTTAGAACCGGTGCTACCGCCATTCTTCCCCATGGGGGCAATATTTATCAGAATAAAGTTCCAGCAGCAGCAGTGATTGGTAATGGCTTTGGTAAAATGATGGGATATACCCAAATTCATGAACTTGGTGAAATTGAGACACCTATTCTATTAACGAATACATTGAATGTTTCACGTGCGGCAGATGCGATCCTTGATTGGACGCTGGCACAAGAGGGTAATGAAGCGGTTCGGTCTGTCAATAATGTGGTTGGGGAAACAAATGATGCGGGTCTTAATGACATACGGGGCCGCCATTTAACGGCAGATATTATTATTAAAGCAATAGAAGGTGCTAAATCAGGATCAGTAGAAGAAGGTGATGTCGGAGCAGGAAAAGGAACCAGCGCGTTTGGCTGGAAAGGCGGTATTGGAACTTCATCTAGGGTATTACCTGATGAACTCGGGGGATATACCGTAGGGGTTTTGGTACAAAGTAATTATGGTGGCATTCTGATGATGGACGGCGTGCCAGTTGGTGAGGAATTAAACCAATTTTATTTACAGGATTATGTTGATAGTGATGTGGCCGATGGATCTATCATGATGATTGTTGCTACTGATGCGCCTCTATCAGATAGAAACCTTGAACGTCTTGGTAATCGTGCAATGACAGGATTGGCGAGAACGGGTTCATCCATGACCAACGGAAGTGGTGACTATGTGATTAGTTTTTCAACGGCCGAAAGTGTTAGACGCACTTCGGATCGCCGTAATGAAAATGCACAGATTGAAGAAATACCAAATAATCGCGTTTCGCCGCTCTTTCAAGCAGCGGCAGAAGCTACCGAAGAAGCTATATATAATTCATTATTAATGGCACGTTCTGTTACATCAAAAAATGTTATCACTGGGGAAACAAAAACTGTACATGAGCTTCCGGTTGATAAGGTTCGTGCGATCTTAAAGAAATACGGTCGATAATAGGCTTGGGTTTTAGAGGGGAATGTGTTAATTCGCGCACATGAAAAATATTTCAAATCAAGCTGCGGAAACAAAGAGCCACGTTAAGGCCGTTTTAGGTCCGACCAATACAGGTAAAACCCATTTGGCCGTTGAACGGATGCTGGGTCATGCGTCAGGCATGATTGGCTTACCACTGCGTTTGCTTGCGCGCGAAATTTATGACCGCGTGGTTGATAAACAGGGCAATACTCATGTGGCTCTTATCACAGGTGAAGAGAAAATCGTTCCCAAAAATGCACGTTATTTTATTTGTACCGTGGAAAGCATGCCGGTTGAGCGGACGGTGGATTTCCTAGCAATTGATGAAGTTCAGCTCGCAGCGGATTTTGATCGTGGACATGTGTTTACGGATCGTTTGCTGCGTTCACGCGGCCGCCAAGAAACAATGTTGCTTGGGTCGGAAACAATAAGACCACTTATTAAACATCTTATTCCTGACGTAGAATTTATAACACGCCCTCGTTTTTCAGAGCTTATATATGTTGAACCAAAAAAGTTAAGCCGCTTGCCCAGACGCAGTGCTTTGATAACTTTCAGCACTAATAATGTTTATGCATATGCGGAAATGCTTCGCAGAGCTAAAGGGGGTGTCGCTGTAGTGATGGGGGCTCTAAGCCCTCGAACACGAAATGCCCAAGTTGAGCTATATCAGAATGGTGATGTAGATCATGTGGTTGCGACCGACGCTATCGGCATGGGACTTAATATGGATATTGATCACGTAAGTTTCGCGGATACTTCAAAATTTGATGGTCGAACCATGCGTGACTTAATGCCTTCTGAACTTGCTCAAATTGCGGGACGAGCCGGACGTTACATGAATAATGGGACCTTTGGATGTCTCACTGAAGGAGCAGACTATCAATCGGGGTTAAGTCCTGAAATGGTTTATGCCGTTGAAAATCATCAATTTGCGCCATTGACGGTTTTGCAGTGGCGAAATGCATATATTGATTTTTCAAGAGCGGAAAGTGTGATTCGCTCACTTGCAGTGGTTCCGAAGCGATCTGGTCTAACCCGTACCATGGACAAACTCGATCTTGATACATTTAGAAAATTATCTGAAACGACTGATATTAAAGATATGCTTGGCGGTCCAGCGGCCGTTAAAATGCTTTGGGAAGTCTGTCAAATACCAGACTTTAGACAGGTTTCAGACGATGAACACGCAAAATTATGCGCAAGTATTTATCGGCAGATTTCTGCGGATAATGGGCGCATAAAGGAAGACTGGTTCGCAGAGCAGATTAAACCATTTAAAAGAATTCAAGGCGATATAGATGCCTTATCAGCACGCATTGCATATGTGCGTACTTTAACTTATATTTCAAACCGTAGCGGATGGTGCGAAAACCAAAAATATTGGCAATCGCAAACAAGAGATGTTGAAGACAGACTATCAGATGCGCTACATGAACGATTGACGAAGCGTTTTGTCAGTAGACGGACGTCAGTATTAATGCGGGAATTACGCCAAAAAGGAAAATTAATGGCCAATATTGAAACGGATGGCGGTGTTTATGTTGAAGACCACTTCATCGGCACTATTGAGGGCTTCCAATTCAAAGAAGATGAAGGAGCATTCGGAGAAGATAGTAAGATACTTCGAAATGCTGCGGATAAAACATTGAAAGAAGAAATCAAAAACCGAGCTGAAGAATTTAATCAAGCCGAAGATGGTGAGATAAGCCTTATTTTTGGTGACCCGCTGACCAGAAGCACGATTAATTGGCGTGGCATTCCTGTTGGTCGCATTATGAAGGGGACGTCAATATTAACACCTAAAGCTCTAGTCCAACCAACACCTGTATTGCAAGGGGATGCTTTAAATTTGGTTCAGGCAAAATTAGAACGCTGGTTAGAAGCGCATATTGCTGATGTTCTTGCACCATTATTTGCTTTACAAGAAGCGGCAAATGGTGCCAAAGATGAAGAAGGCAATGACCGTATTAGCGGAATGGCACGCGGGATTGCTTTTCAAATGGTTGAGAAATTGGGAACTATCCCTCGCCGCCTTATCGCAAAAGATTTTAAAGAAGTGGATAGTGCGGGACGATTTCAAATTAAAAAATTGGGTGTATGGCTTGGGGCGACAAGCCTTTATATTCCGGCGCTTTTAAAACCGGCGCCTGCGCAATTAAGATTACTTTTATGGGCATTATTTAATGATCAAGAAAGATTACCAGAAATACCACCTGCGGGACTCTGTACGATAAAAGTTGATCAAAAAGCATCCCGTGTTTTTTATGAAGTAACGGGCTACCGGGTAGTTGGGGAGAATGCGGTTCGTTTAGATATGCTAGAGCGACTTGCCAATGCCGCGCGCGAAGTTTCAATGAAAGGTCCGTTTCCTATGGACCCTGATCTTATGAGCCTCGTGGGAACAAGTGGCACTGATTTTATCGAAATTATGAAATATCTTGGATATGTCACGAAAGAATATGATGTTGCGGAAGCCGCTGAAATTTTGGCTAAACGCAAAGACGATAAGCAAGAAAAAACAAATGAAGATGTGAACAGTAAAGCAAAAGATAAAGAAGAAGATAAATCTTCTGAAAAAACTGAAGAAGTCTCTAACGAAGAGAAGTCTTCAGAAAAATTAGAAGATGCTCAAGCAAAAGTTGATGAAGTCAAACCAGCTGAAAAAGTAGTTATTTTTACACATAAGCCGGAAAATACGCGCCGCAGACCTCAAGGCAAGCCAAACCAAGGTAAAAAGAAACCATTTAAAGGGAAAAAGAAACACGCCCAAAAAGGTCCTATGGTTCATAAGGCGAATGCTCCCGCTAAAAAAGCTTCAATTGATCCTGATAGTCCTTTTGCGGCTCTTGCTGGTCTAAAAGATCAAATGAAAGGTAAAAAATAAATGGGCAAATTACCATATGTCTGAGAAAATACGAACGCAACGCATTGATGTGTGGCTTTGGCATGCCCGATTTTACAAAACCCGCTCGCTTGCATCTAAGATGGTTCGCGGTGGGAAAGTCCGACTTAACGGTAACTTATGTAAAAAATCCAGTTCGGTCGTGTTGCCAGGTGATATCCTCACATACATAAGAGTTGATGATATTTATATCGCTAAAGTTTTAGATATCGGGACGAGACGAGGCCCTGCTCCAGAAGCGCAACTATTATATGAAGACCTAACGCCACCTAAAGTGATCCATAAAGACCAGCCGCGTGAAATGTCAATTATAAGAGAAAAAGGATTAGGGCGTCCTACTAAAGCTGATAGACGCGCCATTGATCGATTGATGGACCGTGATTTATAAGAAAAATTTTCTTTAATTATTAACTTCTTTTTAGAATTCAGTCGTTACTTTGTTCTTATCTTTAAGGAGCAAAAATGGGTTTTTTTACTAAAGCAGTGTTTTTTATAGGGTTACTTTACGTCCTATATACGTCTTATGGGGTAGATTTTTTAACGAATTCTGCCAACCGCTCAAGAATGCCTAATACTGAAGAAAAGAATGTTACCAATGTTGCTCATTCGCTTGAAATACCGATGCAGCGTGATGGTCGTTATTGGCTTGATATGCAGGTGAGCAATTATGATGTTCAGTTTATTGTTGATACTGGTGCAACGCTCGTAACGCTCAGTTATTCTGATGCACAGAAAATGAATTTGTATCTTAATGAAAGTGATTTTAGCATCCCTGTTAATACCGCTGGCGGTGTTACAAAAATAGCCGAAATCAATATTGATAGAATTTCATATGGTGTCATTGACGTTTATAATGTTCAGGCACTTGTTGCTCAA
>DGPL01000002.1 GCA_002390425.1 Kordiimonadaceae bacterium UBA4441
TGAGATAAAAAAATGGCAGACTTCCTCTCCGCCATTAAAAAAGGGCTTCCAGATTATGGAAGCCCTTTTTTAATTTGTATATATTCGAAGGTGTCTTTTTCTATAACTTTCAGAAAAGTCAGATAATCTTTTTGCTCACTATTTGAAAGAAAATTGTAGACTACGGCAAGGTGTTCATCCTCTTCATTGATAACACTTTGAATTTGTTCAATAACGCCTAAAGTATAGTGGTATAATTCTTGCGCTTTATCGTAACTAACGCATTCACTTTTTAATTTTTTAAGTAATGAAAAATCATCATAAATATTAAAATCAATAGGGGACAACTCGTTGAAATGATGATCTATCTTTTCATCTATCATAAGTGTTGCTTCTAAATACTTTAAAATCTTATGCGGAAATTCATTGTAGCGATATGTGCCATATATTGTTCGCGCCAGTCGGCATCATAAACGATGCTAAATTGCGTAATATTCGTTCCAAAATAAATACCTCCACCTGCTTGATAAGAATTTTGTGGAATTTGACTACCGGTTAAGGTGAATTGATTATCATATCCTGCAAATTGTGCCGTTATTGACTGTGGATCATTTCTAAACTCTTTAGAATAACCACCATGAAGACCAAACCTAAGTTGTCCAATTACGTCGTCACCACTTGTAAAGTTAGTGGTATAGGCAAATTCCATTTCAACAGTACCTATCATAGAATCGGTTCTGATTTCTGAAACAGATAAGTCAATACCGCCACCGCCGCCAGATTCAGTATATGGGTCTTGTTTAATATTGGTGTAATTGATGATAGCTGAGGGGGTTAAACTAAACTTACTACCCAAATCAAGTTGATAGCCAACTTTAAGGTTAGATGAATATTGTAAGCCATCCCATTCACCTACAGATGTACGCGAAAAATCGCTAAAAATAACGTCTCTGTCGCTTTCAAAGTCAAGTAAACCAACATTAGCCTGAGCTTCAACGAATAAATTAGATAGCCAAAATGACCCGTAAACTCCTGCTTGCGTATTTTCAAGTCCAACTCGGCTTGAACCTGCATTATCCAATTTAATATCCGCGAAGTTCTTCGCGATGCTAATACCCAATGCACCCTGATCAGTTACAGCGATTTCATAACCGGCAGCTAAACCAAATGTCAGGCCATAAGCTGGTTTTTCATCAATTGAATTGTCGAAATCATATCTACTACCATACTGTTGCACCCAGAATCCATGCCCTGATTCTAATGGACTATCTGGAACTCGTTTTAAGAGACGCAGATTATCGAGCCGCCCAGAAACTGCACCAACTGATAAACTATTATTAGTTATTAAAATTTGTCTGCTTGCTTGCGATAAGTTATTAGGCATCATTTGATTATAAATAGAAGTGAACTCTTCTTCTGTTACAATGCTACTAATTTGCGAAGCTATTTCTTCATTATCAAATAACGCTGGAATTGAAGCTTCATAAATTGCTGAAAGGTTTTGATTAAGGCCTAATTCTAGGGCACTTTTTCTTCTTAATTCAACAGTTACGGAAGTATCATCTATTTCTGAAGAAATATCATAAATAAATAATTGATCATTTGCGTTAAATATATTTGCGTCACTATCAATAGTCAGGCTATTGGATTTTATTATTTCAAATGTATTTTCTTCGCCAACGAGAGACGCGATCTCAATAGACAGGTTACTTTCTGGGCCAAAAACAACGTCACCAGTAGCATTTACGCCCCCAGTAAAGTTACCATCCCCTTCAATTTCTACTATTAAGGTACTCTGATCGTTAATTGCTAGGTTCTCAGTATTTAATCTGTTTGCAGACGTAACACGAAGTTCAGATTGATCATTTAGTGTGATATTTAAATTGCCATTAGGTGAAATAATGCCACCTTCTATAACCGAATTACCATTCATATTGATTGTACTAGACCCTGTGCCAAGGATTAATGCGCCATCAATCCCACGAACCAAGCGAGGCTGATATAATTCTTCCAGTATGCCTTCATCAATAAATGCTTGTGTTGCTTCATTTAATTCTGTTTCTGACAAGCCAACGATATCAATTGTATTGATACCATCACCCAGTAAAACATCGCCTACTATTTGTCCTTCGTTATTAAAGTCAATAGTAGTATTATTATTGGAAAGGTCTAAAGCAATTGTTTGACCATTGCTATCGGCATCCTTAAATGTTCTTAGAATTCCAGTATTCGTAAATTCACTAACAGAGCCTGAATTATCGATTATTCCGTAAGCGGAAGTACTTGCACCAGCTGCTGTAACACTTATTGTGCCATCATTTTCTATGCGATTAACAACACTGCTTGAAGCTATTCTAATGCCGTAAGCATCAACACCTGAGCCGCTTCTAATGCCATCATTGTCAAATGTAGTATTTGCAGTGGAAGTAATAATTCCGTTATTTATTATTTCCGGAATTGTAGTATCAACACCAATATCTATTGCAATTGAATTCGCATCTAACGCTTCACTTTCAATAGTACCCCAAAGTCCATTATATAGACCAAAATCGAAACTTGTTGAATATGTGGTAGAATTATTTGTCGTCCCTGAAATTAATATGGCTGTTGTTTCTTGTCCACTATTTATCCCTCTGGCTCTAATAGTACCTTGATTGACAAAAGAATAATCACCATAAAAGGAGTTTGAATTTCCAAGGGTGATGTCTGTCCATGGAGTGTCATCAATTTTTTCAGGGGTTATCATCACAGCATAACCTCCACCCAAGGCACTGATATTACTAGTGTTTGTAGATAGGCCGGCAGTGGATTCGTTTTCTGCAACATTAATTTCATTACCATTAATATCAAAATAGACAATACTATTTTCAAAACCACCGGTAATGTTCGAACTAATTCTTAGTGAAGCTATTCCTGAGATCGCATCCGTAGTAACATTTGTAGAAAAATTGGTAAAAGAGTCTGTTCCAGTTTGAATAGCGCTCCTATTTTTGTAAGAACCGGTAACATCACCACCAATATAAATACCATGATTATTTACATTCCTAGCAGTAATGTTGGAATTTGACGCTATATTTCCATTTACATTTCCAAATATCTCAACTGCGTTACTGTTATCACCAGTAACTAAGATGTCGTTTAAAGTTAAATTGCCATCTAAGTCAGATTTTAAAGATACGACTGCCGAGTTGCTGCCAAACAATCTTATGTCACCGTTAGCATCAAAAAATAAATCACCTTGGAGGGTTCCATCCCCTTCAACAAGTAATCCAAAATTATTGGTTCCGAGATTATCATTGTCCCCAACGGCACTAATAGTAATATTATCCGAAACAGTTAGATCAGAAACTCGTGTCCCGGCATCTGGAACCAAGATATTAATGCCAATTGCATCACTCTGTGCATTATTATTAATACTACCGTTAATAGTAACATCATTATTGCTATCAATTGTTATACCTGTTCCGCTTTCAAGGTTGATACTGCCGTCTGTATCAATAATGATATCAGCAGCACTGCCACCATTAGCTGAACCTGTGCTTATTCCGGTATTTCTTTCATCGGAGATTGTCACTTCTTGTGCATAGGCAGAAAGACACGTAAATGACCCTAGTTGTACAGCAATGAAAAATGATTTGCTTAATTTTGATACATTTAATTTATTATTATGCTTATAAGCGCTATTAGAGCTAATACTCATTTCTTAACCTTTAAATTCTTCAGTGGAAAATCCTAAACAGCATAATTCCAAATTTATGATGAACATGTAATTAACAGTAGCTATAATATGTTTTTACTCAAAATACCCGTTTTTTTTTAATATAAATTTGCCTATTTGAAAATTATTAAAAAATTCTGATTGTAGAATTTAGGTAATAGTGATTTTTTCAATTTTAGAGATGCAATTATGATAAGGCTGTTATAAAGTCTAGCCAACAAACTCAAAAGGGAAAAAATGGATACGATACAGGTAATATCACTGGCTAATCTTGCATTGGCATTTATTCCTGTTGTCATTGTGCTCATCATTTTGCAGCAATGGAAAGGCGATAGTAAAGAGGCCCTTTTCGGCATATCTCGGATGCTCGTTCAACTCCTTGTCGTTGGTTATTTTTTAACGTTTCTATTTAATGCAGAAAACGTTTGGATTATACTTACCGTGCTATCAGTAATGCTTTTAGTTTCTAGTTGGATTTCACTTAGAACTTTAAAAATCCATCGTAAGGCTCTGTATCCATTATCATTTATCTCAATTTTTATTGGCGGCGGATCGGTACTCTTTATGATCACTCAAGGGGTGCTGGGATTAGAGCCATGGTATGAGCCGCGCTATTTAGTCCCGCTTGCCGGAATGATTTTTTCCAGCTCAATGAATAGTATCAGCTTAGCAGCCGAAAGAGTTGAGGCCGAAATGAGCAGAGGAGAGCCATACAAAAAAGCACGCAGTATTGCTCTACGTGCTTCGCTAATTCCGATCGTGAATGCTTTATTTGGTGTTGGTCTCGTTTCATTACCAGGAATGATGACGGGGCAAATTTTATCCGGCGTCTCTCCATTAATTGCTGTGCGATATCAAATCATGGTGATGTGTATGCTTTTTTCCGCGTCTGGTATTTCGGCGGCCATATTCTTAGCGCTTATAAAAGAACGTCTAAAAATAAAACCGCCCGCAGCCGACTGATTAATTTAATTTTTTTACTTTAATATTTTTATACCAAACCGGATCACCATGATCTTGTAATGCAAAATGGCCAATTTTTGATTTACCAAATCCCGGCCAAGTGGCAAATTTGCTGTCTTTAATAAGTGAAGCCCAATTATCATCCCACATGGTTGTTTTAATAACCATTTCACCGTTTTGCCAATGTTCAAGGTTGTTGCCTTTTACTTTGATTAAAACTTTGTTCCATTCGCCGACAGGCTTCACATTTTCAACTCGGCTTTTTACCAGATCATAAAGATCCCCAGCACGATGTTGTTTTATTTTGCCGTCCGCATGTCGATCATTGTCCAATACCTGCATTTCAGGGGCCGTTTCATAAGGAAATTTATAATCATCGCTTTCAACGGCATGATAAAAAATCCCACTATTTGATGCGGCGGCCACTTTCCATTCCAATGAAAACTCAAATTCGCTATATTTTTCACGGCTGATAATATCACCGCCCGTACCGTAATTATTTGGATTAAAGAAAATTGCCCCGTCTTCCACTTCCCATTTGGTTGGGGAAGTTTCCATTTTATAGCCGCGCCAGTTTTTGTCGATATCTTGACCGTCAAAAAGAAGTTCCCAACCATCAGCTTTTTCAGCAGCGCTTAATTCGTTGTCAGCGGCATGTGCAGAAAAAGTGATTGATGAAGCCAATAAGAGGCTCAATAATTTATATTTCATTTGGTTTATTTCCTAATTGTTATTTTTTAAAATTTATCACTTAAATGGAGAGCGAAATATATTTCGCTGTGCGTTCCATTTGATCCATAGAATTATAAATATGCGGACACAACCTTACGCGAAGCACATCACCGTTTCCGCCAATCGCACCCGAGATGCGATAATTTTCATAAATGGTTTTGGCAGCTTTTTTTGCGTCGGTATTTGAAATAAGGGCCACCACGATACCGCTATTAAAGCCGTCTGCTTGTTCAGTTAAGAAATCAATGTCACGCACTTGTTCTGATAAATGATTACGCAAAGTTCCTGCGAGCGCATTGATGCGTTCTTCTATACGTGTTTGCCCGATCATATTGTGGAATTCAACCGCACGCCCCAATGCCCAAAGGCGGCCATCGTCACGTTGGCCAAGACTTTCATATTTTTGAGCGCCATTCACTTTTGAGCGTTCCCAGCCCACAGTGACAATATTGGGCCATAGTTCGGCTTGTGCTTCTTTTTTTACATAAATAAAACTCGCTTCACGAGGGCCTAGGATCCATTTCTGTCCGCTTGAGGTGTAAAAATCACATCCCATATCATGTAAATCAATATCCATATAACCAAACGTTTGTGCACCATCCACGAGCGATTTTGCCCCGTTTGCATGGGCAAGTTGGGTCAATTCTTTCCCCGGAAGGGTGGTTCCCGTTTGATTTGAGATATGACTAAAGGCAAGAACTTTCGTTTTTGAATTAATGGCTTCCTTAAAGGGGCGGATTAAATCTTCGATTGCATTTAACTTAGGGTCGGTTGATACGGTCACAACTTTAAATCCAAGTCGTTCAGCACGTTGATGCCAGGCAATGTTATTACAAGGATGATTTTGATCCCAGATAAGCACTTCATCGTCCGGGCCAAGGTCAAGGCCATTGATGACAGTATTATTGGCTTCAGATGTGTTTCTGACAAATCCAATTTCATCCGCATCCGCACCAAGGAAGCCCGCAATAAAATCGCGTGATCGTTGCATCAACCCGCCGTATTTACCGCGATTTTGAAATGAACAATTCATTTCCATGTCGCGAGTATGTTCAATCACCGTTTCATGAACCACTTTTGGTGTTGGCGTCATATTGGCAGCATTTAACATGATCAAATCTTTTTCAATGATAAACTCATCGCGCAATTTATCCCAAAATATCTCTGTGCCTGTCATACCATTTTGTGCCGTGGCCATGGCGCGAACATCTCCTGCCGCCAGCGCCATTGTATTGCTGCCGGACATATAAAGTGCGCTCATGCCCGCGCTTGCACCGACTGCTTTTAAAAAGTTGCGTCTTGATTGGCTCATTATCTTTCTCCCTTATTTTTTCAAAAATATACTAACCCTTTGCGGCAAAATTAAGCAAACATTTATTCAGGTTGATTTCATTCTTAGAATGTGCGAGCTTTTTTGTCTATCAAATAAGGATTGATCATGAATAAAAAGGCACTTTTAACGCTTAGCATATTAATCAGTAATTCTTTATTATTAAGTTCAGTTTCGATGGCAGAAAATGATAAACCAAGGTCACGGGATATTGGCATTATTGTCGGCACAATAGCGCCGGGTGAACATAATGCAATTACCGATGTAGCCGGGGTTCGGGTTGGTCATCATACAGTTAATGCCGGTGATGATGTCAGGACCGGTATTACTGCGATTATTCCATCGGATCATAATATGTATACCCATCCTATTCCCGCGTGGATCCATACGGGCAATGGTTATGGGAAATTGGTTGGTGAAACACAGCTGCGTGAATTTGGTGAAATTGAAACGCCAATTATCCTTGGGTGCACGCTGTGTGTTTGGACGGCGGCGGAAGCATTAAAGGACTGGATGCTAGATAAACCGGGTGAGGGACAGCATACAGTCAACCCTGTGGTTGGCGAAACCAATGATAGTCGCGTGAATAATATGTGGTCAGATGATAGCGCAAAGTCGGAATATACGTTTGCGGCATTAAAGGCCGCAAAGTCGGGGCCGGTTGAAGAAGGTAGCGTTGGCGCAGGTCGAGGTACTCAGGCCTTTGGATGGAAAGGTGGCATTGGTACAAGTTCACGTGTATTGCCGAAAAGCCTTGGTGGATATACGGTTGGTGTTTTGGTGCAAACGAACTTCGGTGGCGATTTAAATGTAAATGGGGCTCCAGTTGGTCGCGAACTTGGGCAATATTCTTATCAAACGCAATTAGAAGAAGCGAGACAAGGTGTTGTTCCCATGGACGGTGGTTCAATGATGATGGTAGTTGCTACCGATGCGCCGATTTTATCTCGAAATCTTGACCGTTTGGCGAAGCGGGGCATGATGGGGCTCGCGCGGACAGGGTCCGTTGCTCATAATAGTTCGGGTGATTATGTGATCGCCTTTTCCACCAGTCCGGACGTGCGTCGTGACCGTGGCGCGCGGGAGCCCGTTCCTGCCAAAACATTAAGCAATACGGCGATGTCGCCATTATTCCAAGCTGTGGTCGAAGCAATACAGGAAAGCGTTTATAATGCGATGTTAAAGGCGGAAACGGTAAAGAGTAGTCGCGGAACGTTAGAGGCAATCGATGTTGATAAGGTCAAGGAAATCGTTGAAAAATATAATGTGACTAATTTCGATGAAAAATTATCACCAGGGAAAGTAAATTAAATGAGTAAGAAATTAGGTACAGATCAATTTATTGAAATTGCTAAGGCATCAGCAAGAATTAAGCATGTAGTCGCGCCAACACCGCTTAGATTAAGTAAAACATTAAGTGATAGTGACACGCGTGTTTTTTTTAAAATGGAAAATTTAAACCCAACCGGTTCATTTAAATTACGTGGCGCGGCTAATAAAATTCTTTCCATGACGGACGCTGAGCGAAAAAAGGGCGTAGTAACAGCATCTACGGGTAATCATGGAGCAGGTGTTGGCTACATGTGCCAGAAAACGGGCACAAAAGGAACCGTGTTTGGTCCTGATGATATGTCACAAGCTAAATACGACGGTATGGTTTCATATGGCGTAGACGTAGTGAAAAATGAAGGGGATCCCATTAACGGTGAAAAAAATGCACGCAAATTTGCGGCTGAAAATGATATTCCTTTTATTTCTCCTTATAATGATCCACAAATTGTTGGAGGTCAGGGAACGATTGGTTTTGAACTTTTTTCAGAAGTTCAGGATTTGGACGCAGTATTTATTTCATTAGGCGGTGGAGGCCTAATGTCTGGGATCGCGATCGCTATGGCAAATTTATCACCAAAGACAAAAATAATTGCCGTATCCCCCTCTAATTCAAATGTCATGATGCAAAGTGTGGCTGCTGGTGAAGTGCTTGATCTGCCGTCAGACCCAACCTTATCAGATGGTACCGCGGGTGGTGTTGAAATGGGGACGATTACATTTGAATATTGCTGTGATTATGTTGATGAATATTTAGAGGTAAGCGAAGAAGAGTTGATTGAAGGTTTAAGGATTTTTATTGATGATACCAATACGATTGGTGAAGGGGCCGTTGGGGTCGCTGTTGCAGGATATTTAAAGCAACAGGAAAAATGGACCAGCAAAAAAGTCGCAATCATTGCTTGCGGCGGTAATATTTCCCGAAGTGTTTTGAAAGAGATACTTTAACTAATAGGAGGTAATAATGGTTGAAAGAAGAAATATCATTAACGTTTTTAAGGTGACTGTATCTCGTGAATTTAATTTTCCCTTGGAAATTGTCTTTGATGAATGGTTAGATACAAAAAATCTTGGAAAGTGGTTGTTTAGCACGCCTGAGGGTGTTGATAAAGTATCAGATGTTGATCCTCGTGTCGGAGGAGATTTCAGAATAGGAGAAAGACGCGGCGAAGAAATGGCAATGCATGTGGGTACATTTCATGAAATTGATCGTCCAAAACGTATCGTCTTTAGTTATTATATGGAAACGGCCAATGATGATGCACTCTCAAACGTAATTATCGATTTTGAAAAGACGGAAAATGGATGCAGAGTTTTGATCACACATGAAATGGATGATGTTTGGTCAGAATATGAAGAATTAACCATTCAAGGTTGGAATATGATTTTTGACGGGCTTGAAAAAGTTCTTAACTAAAAGAAAAATTACCTAATGAGGTTTCTGGCTTTCATTTTGAGAAACCGTTGCTTTTTCAAGAGCTTCAGCGGCATCGCCGTATATACGGCCTTCTAATGATAGTTCTAAAAACCGTATATAATCTTTTTGATCAGTAATATTTTGCCGTGCCATTTCAACTACTTCCAATTGAGAATTGGCCATTAAGTTATATTTTTTAATGAGAATAAGCATCTCATCACTAATTTTATTAAGTTCATTACGTATGTTGGTAATTGTAAGTTGATTTGCCTTAAGCATAATTTTATCCGTATAAAATTGTAATTATATATTAATTAATTATCGTTAATTCTATATTATTAATGATATTATTCAGACCTTTCCTTCTGGAGCAAGTAAAATAGTCGATATAAATAATATAAAAGAAGCATCGAGTGATCGCGATCAACTCCGCCAAACCTTACCTGACCAATTAAGAATATTATTTTCTCATATTATTCCTAATACACTCGGTAGTGTTGTGATAATGGTCGTTTACTTTTGGTCTTTTAGCGATAATTTTACCTCATCGCTGCAGTATTATTGGGCCACCGGAATGATGTTTTTACTAGCCGTCAGGCTTGTGATTTATCGCGCGTCTTTTAAATCCGATTTTTACGTAAAATCCAATAAATGGCTCTTAATTTATACAGGTATTACGTTTTTATTAGGTGTTATGTGGGGGTTAGTGACGCTCATACCCGTTGACTATCTGCAAGGGGAACTTCTTACTTTAACACTAGTGACGTTGTTACTTGCTTTATGCTGTATCTCAGCCATAAGCAGCAGTGCACATACCTATGTTNNTTTTTAATACCTATAGCGATATTTAGTACGGTCTATTTAATTAATGCGAATTCAGAAGAATATGGAACGATAATGGGGATAGGGGCATTAACCTTTTGTGTCGTCGCAGGCCTTATTGGACAAAGTCTTCACCGAATGATTTTAAGCGCTCTATTTTTACAAAACCGCAATTCATTATTAATGGATGAGGTTGTGCAAATCGCCAAGCAAAACCAAAAATCATATGAAGGATTTCAACTGTTGCTTGATAATTTAGGAGCGGGTGCGGCAATGTTCGATCGAAATCGAAAAATGATTTCATGGAATAAGTCATTTGAAAATATATTTAATTTACCTACTGGATTAATAAAACGTGGCATGACCTTGAAAGAGGTTATTCGCAAAATTATTAAACAATCTTGGCAAGGTAATGTTGATGTTAATCATGCAGCTGACGCGCATATTAAAGAAATTTTGCAAGAGAAGAATGAAGATGACCTTGTGAAATTAGTATTGGCGGATGGTCGTAATTTATATAGTAAAGTAATGAAGATAAGTGATGATCAGCTTGTATTAAATTATACTGATGTAACATCACTTGAGCAGGCCAGAACAGATGATATCATTCATGTATTGCAGCATGACAGTTTAACCGGTCTGCCTAATCAAGTATTGCATAAAAAAGAAGTCAGAAAGCGCATTGTCGATTTTAGACGAGAAGCGGCTAAAAATGAGAAGCTTAAAGACGAACAATTTATGGCGCTTGTTTATTTTGGTTTAAATTCGTTAAATGAAATTTATGAATTTTTAGGTTTGAGTGCTGGTGATCAAGTTGTGACAGAAATCGCAAATCGCTGTAAAGAATTTTTTCAAGATGATGTGCATTTATCCCATGTTGCCTATGATGAATTTCATATTATCACCAGCAATGAAAATAATTTAAATGAAGTTCTAGAACTTGTTGAAGAATTAAATAAAATATTAGCTGCACCTATTAAAATAGGTGAAAACTCAATAGAGATGACTATTTCTGTAGGGATAAGTATTTATCCGGACCATGCCGATAAAACAGATCACATAAATCGAAATGCAAAGATAGCTTATAATAAAGCCATGCTTACTAATGCATATAGTGTCGTAGTCTATGACCACGGAATGCATTCAGAGATTATGGAAAGAACGAATATGTTATTTGATATTCGTGATAGCATTAGCAAAAGCCAATTTTTACTTCATTATCAACCACAGATTAACATTGATAATCGCCAGATTAATGGTGTCGAAGCTTTACTGCGCTGGCAACATCCTGATAAAGGATGGATATCGCCAGATGATTTTATACCGCTTGCTGAACATACAAAACAAATAATCCCTCTTACAGAACAGTTTTTACCTGAAGCTTGTTATCAAGCAAAAAAATGGCAGGATCAAGGATTGGAGCCCTTTAAAATGGCGGTGAATATTTCACCATTTCATTTTCACGAAAAAGATTTCCCCAAGTTCGTTCGTAACTGTCTTGAAGCCGTAAAATTAGATCCAGAATATTTTGATTTAGAAATTACGGAGGGCGTCATCATGAACCAAACCGAAGAAATCATAAGAATTTTGCATGAATTATCTGAAATGGGTGTTCAGCTTTCGATCGATGATTTTGGTACAGGTTATTCATCACTTTCTTATCTTAGAAGGTTGCCAGTTGATAAGTTAAAAATTGATCAGAGTTTCATCAGAGATATGGATCAAGACAAAAGCGCACATTCTTTGGTGGAAGCGATCATTAGATTAGGGCATAGCTTTAATTTAAATGTTATTGCTGAAGGGGTTGAAACAGAGGATCAGCTTAAAAAACTTGCCACAATGCGGTGTGATCAAGCTCAAGGGTTTTATATTAAAAGAGCGGATACTGCAGATGAAATTACCAAATGGATCAAGAGCAATAACGCATAATTTTGCCTTTTTTTGTTTTATTGACAAGAATGTGGGTTTTGTCCATATATATGGTCATACAAAACGGATATAAAATCCCAACAAAATATAGGCTTATTCAATGTATAAAAAAATCTTTAAAATCTCCGCGGCTTTATCCTTACTTACAGTAGGAAATGTGTTCGCTCAAAGTAATCTTTATTCAGATGTTCCTGAAGGTGCTGAAGCCGTTTCATTAATTGATGGCAGAGCATTAACGATGCCTGATGCGACGAATGAAACAGTTCTGAAAAACCTTGCCGATGCCCGTTATAAATACATGGATTATCCGATGAATTCAGATAACGCTGTGTGGTATGGTCGCCGCCTTGCATATGCGGGTGATTTCCGTGAGGCGATTAAGATTTTTTCTGAAGGTATGTTAGATAACCCGAATGATCCGCAATTTTTGCGTCATCGTGGTCATCGCTATGTCACAATTCGTGAGTTTGATCGTGCGATCGCGGACCTTGAAAAAGCGGGAGAAATGATTAAAGGTAAGTCTAATAAAGTCGAACAAGATGGGGCACCAAACGAGTTTGGAATTCCTGTGAGTACTCTGCACGGAAATATTTATTATCATCTTGGGCTTGCTTATTATCTTAAGCATGATTGGGAGAACGCAAAACGTGTTTATGATCTTGATCTTGATGTTGCGACAAATGACGATAATCGTGTATCAATCACGCATTGGCGCTACATGATCCGTCGTCGCGCTGGTGAGACACATGATGCAGCAAAACATGTGCTTGATGTGATTAATAAAGACATGAAAATTCTTGAAAATCATACTTATCATAAACTCACTCTTTTCTATAAAGGTGAACTCACCGAATCTGAGATATCAGAAGGCATTGACTTAGAGGATAGTGCAGATGCGGCGACCGCTTATGGCCTTGCTAATTGGCACTATTATAATGGTGATGAAGCCAAAGCGAAAGAAATGCTTCAAAGTATGATGAAGGCTAAAGCGTGGGGCTCTTTCGGTTATATTGCTGCTGAAGCGGATTTAGCGGCGATGATGTAAAAGCTATAGATGCTTGAAATCAAAAATTTAACATTTTAAAATTTCTGCCGCAGGTAATTTAAATTCTTATCTGTGGCAGTTTTTTATTGATGCGCGTGATTAATTCGACCAAGATACAAATATAAACATAAGTAAACTGAGGGACTAAAATGGACAGAAGAAATTTTATAAAGACAACTGCCGCCGCGGCAGCACTTTCAATGTCAGCCAACAAGTCATTTGCGCAATCAAATAGTAGAGAAGATGAAATGATCCTGCTCACCAATGTTACAGGAGAGCCGGGAATTGAAACAACAGCAGGGCATCTTACAGATGGGATGTATGGCCTAGATGCTATGATTGAGGGTATTAATAAAGTCGAAGCCGATCCAACAATTCGCAGTGTTGGTTATGGCGGCTGGCCAAATATATTAGGCGTAATGGAATTTGATGGCGGCGTTATGGACGGTAATACCCGTGAGGTTGGTGCGGTTGGTGCACTAAAACGCACTTATCATGCGGCGCAAGTTGCTCGCGCGGTGATGCAAAAATTAAATCATGTTATGGTGACCGGTGATGGCGCCGATCGCCTTGCCGCAGAAATAGGCCTTCCTAAAGTGAAAACACTGCTTGAAAATTCCGGTGAAGTTTGGGAACAAAAATTACGCGATGTATTAAGCGAAGAAGAATTTAAAAAATTCCCTAATATTCCGCTTGCACCACTTAATAGTGTTATTACCGATCCAGAAAAAGTAAGAGATACGACCGTATTCATGTGTAAAGATGCAAATCAGGGTATCCACGCTGCAACAAGTACATCTGGTTGGGGTTGGAAATATCCCGGACGCCTTGGTGATAGCCCGATTGCAGGCGCCGGATTTTATGCTGATAGCCTATATGGTGCGGCAGCTTGTACCCATACGGGTGAAATGGCAATCCGCTGTAGCACGTCACGCAGTATCGTGATGGCCATGCAAATGGGCAAGTCACTTGATGATGCCGTGAAATTCGCGGTCGAGGAAGTTGATAGTTTAAAGGGCGGATTTATCGCCGGATTAGTGATCCACGCAATCGACAATAAAGGCAATCATAAGGTTGTATCTTATAATTTGGATGAACCTGGCTTATATTGGCTATGGAAACCATCCATGAGTGCTCCAGAACAACGTCCTAGTGAGTTGGTTTGAATTAATTAGCACCTCCTAAAAAGTGTGCATTTAGATAACTAAAATTTTTGGGGGATGTTGCTGTTTCCCCGCATAAGCGAAGTAGAATTATAAAATGAGCAAAATTACATTTGAAGTATGTGTCGATAACATTGAAGGCGCGATGAATGCGGTGAATAATGGTGCCGACAGATTGGAATTATGTGATGCGTTAGGGATCGGCGGCACAACACCAAGTGCCGGATTAATGCAACGTGCTGCAAAGTTAGGAAAACCCATTTATGCAATGATCCGTCCACGCGGCGGTGATTTTATTTTCAATTTTGAAGATATGGATGTGATGCTCCATGATATTGATACCTGCCGGAAATATGGTATGGCTGGTATTGTCATAGGTATAACCCATGAAAATGGTGCACTCGATACACAAAAATTAAAACGACTGATTGATCATGCAGAAGGCATGGGTGTAACGCTGCACCGTGCCTTTGATGTGACACCGGATACAAGCGAAGCATTGGAAATTGCCATTGAATTGGGAATCGAACGTATTTTAACGTCCGGGCAAAAAGAGACGGCAATTGAAGGCGCGTTTAATATTAAATCGGTTATTGAAAAAGCAGCGGGGCGAATTTCAATCATGCCGTGCTCTAAAATCAACCCACCGAATTTGGAAAATCTTTTTAAAATATTTAAAACAGGGGAAGTGCATTCATCATGCCGCACAATTGTCGGCAGCCCCTATACAGAAAATGCGCCATCAATGGCGCCGGGTGATGATTTCTCCCGTCATATTACTGATCCCGTCAAAGTGCGCGCTATTCGGGATTATCTTGCATCATTAGGGGATTGAAAATGAGAACATTATTTATATTATTTACATTAGTTATGAGTGCATCAGCATTCGCACAGCAATCACATTTATTACCTGAAGTGCCACATGGGTCACAGGCAATTTCATTATTTGATCAGCCTTTAAGTATGCCTGCGCCAAACGAAAAGGTATTGGCGAATTTAGTAGAGGCAAAAGCAAAGTATGAAGCGGACCCAATGGATGCTAATAATATCATTTGGTATGGCCGCCGTGTTGCTTATACGGGTGATTTCCTTAGAGCCATATTGATATTCTCTGAAGGAATTAGGAAACATCCAAATGACGCGCGTATGTATCGCCACCGTGGTCATCGTTATATCACGATCCGTGAATTCGACCGCGCTATCGAGGATTATGAAATCGCCGCAACATTAATTGAAGGCACTGAAGATAAAATTGAACCGGACGGCGCACCCAACCCAGCAGGAATTCCCGTCACCAGTACACATAGTAATATTTATTACCATCTTGGGCTCGCGTATTATTTAAAACATGATTTTGAAAATTCATTACGCGTTTATAAAATGGGACGTGATTTAAATCTCAATGATGATAACACGTCGTCCACGACCCATTGGATTTATATGAATCTAAAACGCTTAGGTCGTGATCAAGAGGCCGAAGAAGCCTTGCGTC
The DNA here is from genome assembly GCA_002390425.1 of Kordiimonadaceae bacterium UBA4441. Classification (GTDB taxonomy): domain Bacteria; phylum Pseudomonadota; class Alphaproteobacteria; order Sphingomonadales; family Emcibacteraceae; genus Pseudemcibacter. The sequence continues at coordinate 15,920 of DGPL01000002.1, forward strand.
ATGTCACCGCCGATATGAATATTATCGAAGTTCATAATTATCATAAGCTCGTGATGTTTTATAAGGGTGAGGTGCCAGAAGCAGAAGTTTTAAGTGCCGACCCTAATATCCCGGCAGGTGCAAGCATAACATACGGTGTTGCCAATTGGTTCCTTTATAACGGTCAGCAGGAAAAAGCTTATAACTTGATGGAGCGTTTCTTAAAAACATCATCATGGGGTTCATTTGGATATATTGCGGCGGAAGTTGATCTTAAATCCCGTGAAGCATTATTTAGTAGAAATGTACCAGCCGAAGCTCAGGCAATGTCATTTTTAGGAGAACCACTTTATCCGGCCAAACCATCAGAAAGACTTCTGAATAATTTAGCAGAAGCCAAAGCAAAATATGATCAAAACCCCGATGATGTTATGAATATCATTTGGTATGGCCGCCGAGTGGCTTATACGGGCGACTATCGCCGCGCTATTGAAATATATTCAGATGGCATTAAAAAATTCCCAAATGAAGCACGTCTTTATCGTCATCGTGGTCATCGTTATATTTCAGTTAGAGAAATTGACCGTGCTGTCGCTGACTATGAAATGGCAGCGGAGCTTATTAAAGGTACAGAAGATAAAATAGAGCCGGACGGTGCACCAAATCCACAAGGGATTTATTTAACAAGCACCCACAGTAATATTTATTATCATTTGGGTCTTTCTTATTTCCTAAGACAGGAATGGCAGAAATCATATGATGCTTTTAAAATGGGACAAGACATTGATTTAAATGATGATAATATCGTTTCGGCGGGCCATTGGATGTATATGAATCTTCGCCGCCTCGGTAAAGAGGAAGAGGCTAAAGCCTCCCTTCATAACATCAAAGAAGACATGGAAATAATTGAAAATATGTCTTATCACAACCTAACGCTGATGTATAAAGGCATCATTCCAGCGGAGCAATTAACCGATGTTGATCCCAATGATCCAAGCGGTGCGGCGATTGCATTTGGTGTCGCAAATTGGTTCCTTTATAACGGTGATGAAGAACGCGCCTATGATCTAATGGAACGTTTTATGGATACGAGCGCCTGGAGCGCTTTTGGATTTATTGCAGCAGAAAAAGAACTAAGTTTAAGGTAGTCACATGAATTATAAAACGGCACATGAAGTAAAAAAAATACTCTCAAGCAAAGATGAGTGGGCCTTTCTGGATATCCGTGAAACGGCGGAATATGGCGGTGGTCATCCGTTTTTTGTCTCTCATGTGCCTTACAGTATTCTTGAAGCGCGTATTGGGCTTTATGTTCCTGGCAAGCATACAAAAGTTATTTTAATGGACGGCGGAAACGGCGTTTCAGAAAAGGCCGCTAAGCACCTTGAAGATTTGGGCTATGAAGATGTGGTCGTTTTAAAATGGGGCGTTAGCGCATGGAAAGACGCGGGTTATGCGCTCTATGAAGGGATCAGCGCACCATCAAAATCATTCGGTGAAGTGGTGGAACATGAACTTGGTACAATATCCATTACTGCACCGGAATTAAAAGCACGTATGGATAAGGGTGATGATAATTTCATTATTCTAGACGGACGAACACCCGAAGAGTTTAACCGTATGACGATCCCATCATCCACCTCGTGCCCTAACGCGGAACTGTCACTCAGATATCAAGCAATGCTCGTGCGCCCTGATCAGGATATCATCGTCAATTGCGCCGGACGCACCAGAAGCTTAATTGGTGCCGAAACATTAAGAAGACTTGGAATTCCAAATAAGGTTTATGCCCTTGAAAATGGAACCATGGGTTGGAAACTCGCGGGACTTGAACTGGAATATGGTGCTAAGCGATCATACCCCAATGATATTGATGATAATATTGTCAAGGATGCTGGGGAAAAAGCAAATCAAATGATCGCCGAATATGATATTCCGGTCATTAGTATGGCAGATTTAAATAAGTGGAAAAACGAAACAAATAAAACCACATTCCAATATGACATTAGATCTCGTGAAGAATATGAAGCGGGCCATATTAACGGTTTTCGCCATACTCCAGGCGGGCAATTAATTCAAGCAACCGACCAATGGTTTGCAACCAGAAACGGTCGCATCGTTTTATATGATAACTTCAAAATCCGTGCGGTCATGACGGCAATCTGGCTTAAGGGAATGGGACATGATGCTTATCTTCTTGATCCTGAAACGGTTCAGGAATTAGTCCATGTTGGTGAATTTGATATTGATGTATCAGGGTTAGAATTTATCAACGCAGAAGGGCTTAAAAATACAGACGCAATGATTTTAGATGCCCGCTCAAGCGAAGATTACCGCGAAGGCCATATTGATGGTGCCATCTGGACCATAAGACCACAACTTTCAAAAATTGATATTAAAGGGAAACCAGTCGTCATTGCGTCCGATTTATTCACCGCGCAATTCATCGTTAAGGATTTAGGTGGCAATGCCATCATTTCATTAACAGAGCCCGACGAATGGAAAGCGGCGGGTCTTAAGATGGTTTCCACGCCTGACAGGCCGCTCGATAGCGAGCGCATAGATTTCATGTTCCACACACACGGCCGCCATAGCGGCAATATGGAACACGCGAGAGAATATCTACGCTGGGAAACAGGTCTTATGGATCAAATGGATGATCAGGAACGAGGAACTTTGAAGCCTTTGAGGGTTTGACTTTGATTAAAGAAAAACTTTCAAAATGGCCAAATGCTTAGTTGGCGTTGTTGCCGACACCAATGCATCCTTTAAAGAATTTTGGTCAATTGCTGGACGGGCAAGAGCTTTGGATTAAGAGGGATGATTTAACCGGCTTGGAAGGGGGCGGTAATAAAACCCGCAAGCTTGATTATTTAGTGGGGGATGCCTTGGCCAAGGGATATGATATGCTTGTGACCGTTGGAGCGATCCAATCAAACCACACTCGCCAAACGGCGGCAGCAGCAGCAAAAAATAATATGAAATGTGCGCTGCTTCATTACGGATGGACGAAAGACGCTGGTCCGAATTACAGAAAAGTGGGCAATATATTTTTAAGCAGCATGATGGGGGCGGATTTATATATTGATGAAACCGTCCGACCCATCGAAGATCAGGGCCCCTTAGAAGATTTTGTTGAATACCTTAAAAAACAGGGACATAAACCTTATTTGATAGATGGGGGCGCGTCTGATCATAAGCTTGGTACGTTAGGGTACCTTGATTGTGCCCAAGAAATTGTTGAACAATCAAAAGAACGTGACATTCATTTTGATTATGTATTGCAATGCACCGGTAGTAGCAGCACACAAGCAGGTCTGGTTGCCGGATTTGCAGCCATGGGCGAAAAGACGCGTGTGATCGGTGTTGCGGATGATGAAGAAACGATGATCAAACGAGGACGCGTTTTAAAGCTAGCCAATGACGTGCTTGAATTGACTGGTGTGCCCGGCAAAGTAACACCGGATGATGTCGTGTCCTTCATCAAATGATTTGA
>DGPL01000028.1 GCA_002390425.1 Kordiimonadaceae bacterium UBA4441
GGACATATAAACCATGTAATGTTATGATATAACGTATCTATATACTCTTTATATAATTGTCCCTTAACTTGATAACTGTCAAGAGAAGAAACTTTATCTAATAAACAAAAGTTATGCTTAAGCGCATTTTCACAAGGGATTAAAGTGAAGAGAAATGATTTGAGGTCACTTATCATTTTATTTTGATAAGTTCTAAACAGTAATGTGGTGGTGAAATGATTAAGTTAATGCTGTTACTTAATTAACCATCGCTGTGAAATTTAGCTTCAAATTATCAATCAGACTTTGGCGGGCTTCTTTGAAAAGAGCACTTTCTGTTAAGTGCTGACTTGTATTTTCTTCGTGTTGTACATTCATGAAGCGGGGCATATGTGGTGATTTTTCACCTTCTTCAAGAATTGATCTTAAAACGCGTTGGTCAAATTGATCACTATAAATAGAGGCCATTAGCTCATCCCATTGTGAGCGATAAAGGCTCGTTGTGTCTTTAATGTGTGCGACAACTGAACTTTTAACAGTATCAAAGCCGTGTAGTGAAATGGCTTTTTCAATGAATGCATCTTGTTTTACAGAATCAAGTAAAAGCATGGAAAGGCTTTTGTGTAAACCAGAAGATTTTACAAATTGTAAAGCCAGACTATATGAATTTTCGGGATCTTTAGTTGATACTGAGAATTGAAAATCATGCTTATTAAGGCTGTTATCCAAACTTCCAACAGATCTATTTGCTGCCGATGCAGAGCCACTAATGAGTGACGCTGTCAGTATAGAAAGCAACAATATTGTCTTTATGATATTCATTTTAAAGGTCCGTAAAAATTAACAAATCATTTATTTTCGCTATATAGCCTGCGAAAAATGACACTAGTATTAAGCCAATGTTACGGTTTTGTTACAATTTTGTTAAATCGGTAGGAGTTTTCAGCCTGATATATTGACTTTAGGCTGATTAGATGGATAATTCACTTATAGCAAAGCTAAAATAGCATTGAAATATTACAGTAATATGACAAACTGTAATAAAACTAAAAAAAATAAAAAGCTTATTAGAAAAGGCGCACCCATGAAAAAAATAGCAATAACAATTATAATGTCATTGGGACTAGGTTACGGCGCGGCAAATGCAAATGATTTATCATCACTTGCAATTACAGACGACATGGCAACAGGTAAAATGGCGTCACGTGATTGGTCCAGCGCAGAAGCAGAATTGGTTCAAACAGATTTTAATGCAAAAAATCAAATTTTTGCAAAAGTGAACCTTGCATATATTTACAGCGTTACGGGCCGTAAAGAAAAAGCAATTGCCCTATATAATGAAATCCTTGAAGGGCGCGATAATAGTTTTGCAATGACTCTTTCAGGTTCACCTCGTAAAGTGAAATACATTGCCAAAGATGGACTTAAGCTTCTAGGAAGCTTGTAAGACATCAAAAAATAATACAGAATGCCGATTTTAATTCTTGGAACTTTAAATCAAGATAATGTCGGCATTCAAACTAACAGTTTTCTTTCTAATTGCGATATCTGCATTTTCGCTTCTTTTAATATCTGACATCTCACTACTATATGGCATGCTTCTTGGCGTGTTATTGATGCTTTTATCTTATATAGATATTCAAACATTTAAAATTCCAGATTGGCTTAATGGAATAATTTTATTAGTTGGTATTTTATATAATATTTCTATTGATCAATTGTGGTTGCCTTTTATTTCTTTTTTGATTGCATTTGCCTTCTTTTATTCAGTGTCGATTATATATACAAAAATAAAAGGTCGCCAAGGACTGGGCGGGGGAGATATTAAACTTTTTGCATGTGGTGCAATTTGGCTTATACCTTATTATCTTCCGTTAGTGCTTTTAATTTCATCAACATCTGCATTGATCTATGCTTTATTATCCTCGTTATATGATCGCAAAAAGCAAGATATCATTCCCTATGGTCCTTTCCTTGCTCTGGGGATTTGGATAAGCTTTCTTTTAGGGGAAAGTATCTTAAATTTTTTTGTGATACAGTTTTAAAGCATTGAAATAAAGCACTTTTTTTACGTAAATTATAACATGAAAAATATTGTCATATTTATATCATTTCACTGAAACATAACCGTCATATATGCCCCTTAAAACTCCACGCAAGAGTAGGGCTCAGGGTGAGTCTTACGTATTTTTTGTAAAATTAAAGACATATGATGGGGTCAAGAATGATTACTCTAAATGGCATTAAGAAGGCGTTATTAATTGCATTTGCAGCATCAAATTTAACGGCTTGTTTGGGTGGTGATAGCAATACGGAATTAGCGTCTCTCGGTAAAACGGGAGAAAATCCTGGTACTGGTGGCACTGGTGGCACTGGTGGCGGTGGAACAGGCGGCGGCACTGTTGTTGCTTGCCCAAGTGGAACAACTGAAGTTACTCTTGGGTCAGGATCTGCTTGCCAAATATCAGGCACAGTTACTCAGGATTTAACTTTGGTTTCTGGTAATACCTACCTACTTAATGGAAAGGTTACAATCGGTCAGGAAACAAATTCAAGCGGTGCTGGCGGAACACGCGTTCAACTTACTATTCAAGCGGGTGTAACTGTTGCCGGCCTTAACGAAGATTCATTTCTTGTAATCGCACGAGGCTCTAAAATCGATGCCAACGGTTCAGCAAGCCAACCTATCATATTCACATCTGGTGCAGATATTGTTCGTGGCTCAAGCGCAACGACCAACGCGTTAGATGAAGCATTTACAGCTGAATGGGGCGGCGTAGTGATTAATGGGCTAGCGCCGATTAACGGCTGCATTGTCGGTATTTGTGAATCAGCATCTGAAGGTGATGCAGGAAATTATGGCGGTGCGGACCCAACAGATAGTTCAGGTAGACTTCGTTATGTACAGGTGAAATATGCCGGTAACGTTATTACGGATGATGATGAGCTTAATGGGATTGCCTTTGGTGCAGTTGGAAGCGGGACGGTTCTTGACTTTATTCATGTTCATAACGGTGCGGATGATGGTGTTGAATTTTTTGGTGGTACGGCTGAAATTAAACACTTGGTTGTGACAGGTGCCGATGATGATAGCCTTGACTGGACCAAAGGATGGCGCGGCAAAGCACAATATGTACTTATAATGCTAAATGACAATCAATCTGCATCAGACCAAGGTATTGAAGCAGATAACAACGGTTCCGATAATGACGCAACACCCTTTGCGCAACCAACACTTTCAAATGTGACTTTAATCGGTGGTCAAACACGCGGCGACATTGGTATGCTTCTACGAGAAGGTACAGGTGCAAAAATTTATAATGCTGTTGTAGCTGGATTTCTTGATTTTTGTTTAGATATTGATCAGGCATCTACATATGCCCGCCGTGATGGTGCAGATGGTATCACAATTGAATCAACGCTTCTTAGCTGTACAACCAATTTTGCTTCAGATGTTGAAGATGGTGATCTTGAAGCATGGTTCCTGGGTCAACCAAATAATGCTGAAAGTGCTTCTTCACTTTCAGGTTTCTTTAACGGTGTTAACGAAAACGCTGTGACAGCAACGGATGTTAATGCACTTGATACATTTTTTGATACTACGGACTATGTTGGTGCTGTTAAGTCATCTTCAGCTTCAGATAACTGGACACTTGGATGGACATATGGAATTAACCCTACTCCGATTTGTCCTTCTGGAACAATATCAAATGGTGCAGGTGGTTGTATTCTTGAGGGCACCTATACAGAAAATGTTCGCTTGCAAGCTGGACTTGATTATTTTCTTCGTGGGAAAGTTATTTTCGGTGAAGACTTAGGGTCAGATGCTTCGTCCCCAATTGCTGGAAGGCAGTCTGCGGCATTAACAATAGATGCAGGTGTAGTACTTGCGGGTGAAGATCAGGATTCATTCCTTGTGATTTCACGCGGGTCACAAATTAATTCAAACGGTACCAAAGATGCGCCGGTGATATTAACTGCAACAAATGATTCATCGCGTAACCTTAGTATGGATACTGCGCTTTGGGGTGGTCTTGTGATTAATGGTCGTGCAACGATTAATGGATGTTTAGTCGGTATTTGTGAATCAGCTTCAGAAGGTGATGCAGGTAATTACGGCGGCAATGATGATAATGATGATAGCGGTCAAATTTTCTACACTGTTGTGAAATATGCCGGTAACATTATTACGGATGATGACGAACTCAATGGAATTTCCTTTGGCGGAGTTGGTCGCAATACCGAAGTTGACTTTGTTCAAGTTCATAATGGTGCTGACGATGGTGTCGAATTCTTTGGTGGTACGGTCCGAGTGAAGCATTTGATTGTATCAGGCGCTGATGATGACAGTATTGATTGGACCAAAGGATGGCGCGGCGCAATCCAACATGCATTGGTTATTCAAAATGATAATCAATCAGCATCTGACCAAGCCATTGAAGCTGATAATAATGGTTCAGATAATGATGCTGCACCATTTGCGCAACCACTTCTTTCCAATGTTACATTGGTTGGTGGTACCACGCGTGGTGATATCGGTATGCTTCTTCGTGAAGGTACGGGTGCTAAAATTGTCAACACTGTAGTCGAAGGTTTCTTAGATTTCTGTCTTGACCTTGATCAGGCATCAACTTATGCCCGCCGCGATGGTGCAGACGGTATTACGATCACCTCTACTTACCTTAGCTGTACGACGTCATATGCGTCTGATGTTGAAGATGGTGACTTACAAACATGGTTTGAAGGTCAGACTAATAACAATACCGGAGCCACTACATTAAGTGCACCTTCAGGGGGGTCGTTTGCCTATATCAACGGTGCAAATGAAAATGGTGTTACTGAAACTGATCCGGCAACATTGGATGCTAAATGGTTTGACGCAACTGATCATATCGGTGCTGTTAAAGATGCTGCGAATAACTGGACTGAGGGTTGGACTGTCTGGATCAACGATTAATAAAAGAGCGCATGCTGCGATGAGGTCAAAACTCTTGTCGCAGCATGACCTTATTAAATAATAAGAATGGTGGCAAAAATGAAAATGTACCAAAAAACTTTTAAAAGTGCTCTGCTGGCTTCTTGCGCGGTTATGGTTCCTGAGCTCGTTAATGCGCAAGAACAAGATGCACAATATGCTGATCAAACCAACGTTGATACCGTTGTTGCTGTTGGGCGATATATTCCAGATGAGAAAAGATCCACATCGGAAATTTCAAATGTTGTGACGGCAAGTGATCTTTCATTCGCTGGTGATAGTGATGTTGCTGTTGCACTTACAAGATTGCCTGGTATTACACCGGATACGTCAGGACGATTTGTGGTAATTCGCGGGTTAAGTGAGCGTTATACATCCACATTATTAAATGGCATGGAGCTTCCGTCTCCTGATCCTTTAACACGCGCAGTTCCGCTTGATATTTTCCCTACATCCTTAGTGAATAGTGTTCTCGTTCAAAAAACATATTCCGCGGAATATCCGGGTGCGTTTGGTGGTGGTGTCGTTGATATTAGAACAATTGCAGTTCCAGATGAACCTTTCTTCCAGGTTGGTATAGATACAGGATATAATACGAATTCAACATTTAAAGATGGTCTTCAATATGATGGTAGTAGCACCGACTTTTTAGGTTTCGATGACGGGAAGCGTGCTTTACCGGATATTATTGCACAAAACCCGACTCTTGAAGGCTTTACACCAGAGGAACTTGAGTTAGCGGGTGAATCTTTTCCTAATGTATGGTCAATTGATAATCAGTTGAATGCGGCTGATTTTGGTCTAAGTGCATCGGGGGGTAGTAATTTTGATGTTGGTGATAGTGGTGAATTAGGTTTTGTTCTTGCAATTGATTATGGCAGCGAAATGCGCAACCGATTTGGAACACGTACTTCATATCAAGCGTCAGATGCTACGGATTCTGGTCTTGAGGCGGATCGTGATTTTAGTCCGCAAGCATGTGAAGAGGTCGGGTTTGAGGGCAGTGATTGTGGATATAGAACAACAATTTGGGATATTGATCTTAATGCGTTTGCGTCATTAGGGTGGAGAATAAACCAAGATCACAATATTAAATATACAAATTTACTCCTGCGTTCTAGCCAACAACAAGTTGAAATTCAACAAGGTCGTACAAACTCAGAAGATCTTGCAAATTTTACGCGCTTTGATTGGAAAGAACAGCAAGTTTGGTCCCATGCATTTGATGGCGAGCATTTCATTGATCTATTAGATGATGAACTTACGGAAGTAACGTGGTTTGCAAACTATACGAAAGCGTCACGTGATGTGCCGCTTCGCAGACGTTATACATATGTTTTGGATGTTACAACACGTAATTTTGAAATGCTGCGTAGAAGTGATAGCAATAGAACTGAATTTGGAATGCTTGATGACGCGTCCGTGGATATGGGCTTTAAAATTAAGCAACCGTTATATCTTGACGGTAGAGCATTGGATTTCAAATTTGGTGCGAGTTATAACGAGAAAAATCGTGATTCATCATATCTTAAATATGGTTATGATTTAAGGAATGTAAGCAATGATGAACTTCGTCAATTTATTCCGGAAATTATTTTTGGCCCTACCAATATAGCACCAGGTGGTGTTTTCCTTGACGAATTCTTTGATGCGTCAAATGCTTTTACGGCCAATTTTGAAAATAAACAGTTTTTCGGGCAATTTGATTATGAGCTTACCGATACGGTTCGTGTATCAGCGGGTGTTCGTTATGAAGATAGTTTGCAAACGGTGATCACTACTGACCGAACAACAGGTGTTCCAATTATAGCTGAGCAAATTAAAAAAGCATTTCTTCCTTCTGCGACGGTAACTTGGGAGTTTTATGAAAATATGCAAGTTCGTTTAGGTTTCTCGGAAACTTTAAACAGACCTGACAGTCGTGAACTTGCACCTGTATTCTTTGTTCGTGAAGATGGCCGTACGGAAAGAGGTAATTCTGAACTTGAGATTGCGAAAGTTAGAAACTTTGATGCCCGATTTGAGTGGTATTTTTCAACAGGCGAAAGCTTTACTTTAGGGGCTTTCTATAAAGAAATTTTCAATCCAATCGAATATTCAATTCTTGCGATCGGTGATGGTCAAGCTGATACGATTGCCAATGCTGAAAGAGCAGTGCTAAAAGGTGTTGAAATTGAATATGAAAAGGTTTTGGGTGAATGGAAAGATAGAGAGTTTTTCGCGAAAGTTAATGGCTCATACATTGATTCAGATGTTGTTCGTAGTGCAGAGAAATTTAATTTCATTACCAATCTTGAAGGACGTTTGCAGGGTCAATCTGATTATATTGCAAATTTACAAGTTGGTTTTGATAATCTTGATATTGGTGAAAGATTGAACATTATCCTGAATTATCAAGGTGACAGGATTTTCCGCTTAGGGTCCTCTAGAAGACCTGATATTATAGAAGAGCAACCTCTTGAGCTTAACTTCCTTTATAGTCGAGATATTGAATTCGCTGGTGGTCGCGTTATTACTGCAACTTTCAAAGCAAGAAATATTCTTAATGAAAGGCCGCTTCGTAAGCAAGGTACTGAAATTGCTGAATCATTTAATATCGGACGTACTTTCTCGCTTGGTTTCAGGTACGAATTTTAAATTTAAAAATATATTTTCATATCTAACTTTAGGGCCCGGGTTATTCCGGGCCTTTTTCTTGGGATAAGCGCCTAAAGTGCAACATTTCTGTAGCATTATTGAAACATAACCATAACAAATATTCGCTAAAAATGTAGGAAATCTAAAGAATCATTTTAATGATAGACAAAGGGATTTGTCAAAATGGCCGTTTTCGCGACTGACAAAAATATCGTATCGAAATTACCAAAAATATTTACCTCCATGGTAACTGTTTTTGAAATCATTTTAGTGGTTATATTAAGTTATTTGGCGGCATCGCTGATTAAAGGTATGATGATTGAAACAGCCGAAATCAATACTTATGTTGAAAATAATTCCCAATCTAACGCATCAAAGAAAATTGATAATTTTTCAAACCTTATTTTGACTGATGCATTCTTTGGTGCTTTACAAGATCCAAACACGCAATCTTTGGTCATTGCACCAGAAAGCACTCTTGATCTTAAAATATATGGACTAAGAACGAGAGGTAATGGTCAGGGTACAGCGATCCTTAAACCACAAGGTGAAGTGCAAAAATTATATCATACAGGCGAAAATGTTTCAGATACGGTGAGATTAACGTCGGTTTATCATGATCGAATTGAAATTAGCCGCAGTGGTAGCGCCGAAACAATTTATTTGGACAAAGAGCGTTCTTCGCGATCAGTGGTTTCGGAGCAATCAGGGCCATTAAAGCCAAATATTCAAGCAGCCAATCAAGAAAAGCTTGAAAAAATTGAAGAAGTAATCGCGGCGCTCGATTTAAACCCATTTCGTAAAAATAACCGCATAAGTGGCTTTGTTATCGGTGAAGAAGCCGAAGCAATCGTTTTGGTCCAGGCGGGACTAGAGGCAGGGGATATTTTATATGAGGTTAATGGTGAAGAATTAATTTCATGGGAACGAATTGCAGAAATATCAGAAAACTCAAACAATGATGGACTAAATATCAAGTTTGAACGACACGGCAAAATACAAACCTTAACGTTATCAAATTTAATTCTAGGACTATAATTTTGAAAAAAATAATTATCATATTGATGTGTATATTTGGGAATTCTGTCTATGCGCAGCAAAGCGGGATTACGCTTAATTATAGAGATGCAGAATTACGTTCGTTCATTGAAGACGTTGCTATAGAAACGCGTAAGACATTTATTATTGACCCACAAGTTACGGGGAAAGTAAATTTGATTTCATCTGAACCGCTTTCAAGTGAAGTTCTTTTTGAAACAATGCTATCCGTATTAAAAGTCAACGGCATGAGCGCGGTGACCAATTCAAATGGATCAATTAAAATCACCAAAAGTGAACTGGCCTTAACAGATAGTGCGTTAGTCGGTTCTAACGTTCAAGGCGAACAACTGGTCACCAGAGTGTTTTTTATAAAATATGTAGATCCTGTGATGGTCTTTAATGCGGTGAGGCCTTATGTTTCCGCTGGGGGTAACAGTTATGCCAGAGAAGGAATGGCGGCCGTTATCATCACGGATTCTGCGGATAACTTAATTCGAATTTCTCAAATTATTGCTAATATTGATATTGATCAGGAAGTCGTGAAAACATTAAATTTACAGCATACATCACCGAATGAAATGGCTGAAATTACGATGGGTTTAACTTCGCAAATTGGTTTTAATGGTGGTGAAAGACCGCTCCTTCAAGCTATTCCAGTTAAAGGTAGCAGGTCATTAATTTTAAAAGGCATGCCAGCCATATTGGATCAATATGTTCCTATTCTTGAGGATATTGACCGTAATAATGCAAGTCGTGGTGATATGCGCCTTATAAGGTTAAGTTATGCGAAGACCGAAAATGTTTTACCCGTTTTACAGCAATTGGTGAATGCGATTACCAGTGAAAATCAAGATGGTTCAAATGGTGGTGCATCCAGTGAAATAACGATTGCTGAATATTCAGGGACCAATATGTTGGTGATTAATGCGGATCCGGAAATTCAACAAAGACTAGCAGAAGTGATTGAGCAAATTGATATCCCACGAGATCAAGTGCTCGTAGAAGCCATCGTTGTTGAAGTTTCAGAGAATGCCTCTAAAGAGCTTGGCCTCCAATATATTTTGGCTGGTGGTGATAGCAGTAATATTCCCTTTACTGTTGCGAATTATTCAAATACTGCACCAAACATATTGGCGGCAACTGGAGCCATCGTTGTTGAAGATGATGGTGATAATACAACAAATAGTGCCTCACAAATTTTACAGACAGCTGCGGTGGATAGTTTTCTAGGGCTTAACGGTTTTGCAGCCGGTGCAGCAGGGCGTTTTTCAGATGGTGGTATATTTGGCGTTATCTTAAATGCGCTTGCGAGTGATACGGATAGTAATATTCTTTCTACGCCGTCCGTTATGGCACTTGATAATGAAACGGCATCTTTCCTTGCTGGTCAAGAAATTCCAATTACTACGGGAGAGGCGCTCGGTGCGGCTAATGCCAATCCTTTTAGAACGGTTGAGCGGAAAAATGTTGGTATTCAATTGGAAATTAAACCGCAAATTACAGACGGCAATGAAATTCGCCTAGAAATAAGACAAGAAGTTTCTTCAATTTCGGGACCTGTCAGCGCGATTTCATCAGAGCTCGTTACCAATAAACGTGAAATTCAAACGACCGTCAGAGCGAGCGATGGCGATGTGATCGTGCTTGGTGGGCTAATCGAACAAACAGAACGCATTACCGTTGATAAGGTGCCGCTCCTTGGTGATATTCCGATTTTGGGGCGTGCCTTTAGATCAGAAGGAACAACAAGAGAAAACAGGAACTTAATGATTTTCTTAAGACCGACGATCGTTAGAAATAAGGAAGAAATGACAACTGTTACAAATCAAAAGTATCAGTATATGCAAGGGCGTCAGGCTCTTTCCGGTTCTAATTTATCATTAGACGATATGATGCAAAATGTTATTGGGGGAAGAGTGACAAACAATGAGCAATGAGATTGCAAAACAAGATATGTCGCCAGTTGGTTCTTACCGGGATCCACATTTACTGCCGTATGCTTTCGCAAGGTCGAACGGTATATTAATTGCTGAAGATGATGAAGGCCGCGTTTTATGTATTGGACCCTATGCCAATCAGGATACCATACCTGAAGTTTTAAGAGTATTTGGCGGCATTTACGATACGAGATATTTCAATGATAAAGAATTTGGTGAGCTTCTTTCAACGATTTTCTCAAACTTAAATTTGCAAGATGAAATTGAAACATCCACTGAAGAAAAAGACGTTGAAGATCTTGATTCTATACTAGAAGGGTTTGAAAAATCCGCAGACTTATTAGCCGGTGAGGATGATGCGCCGGTTATAAGATTATTAAATTCATTGCTTAGTGAATCGGTTAGATCAAGTGCATCTGATATTCATCTTGAACCATATGAAGATAAGGTAACGGCACGACTTAGAATTGATGGTGTTCTTACAGAGTTGGCGAGTTTTTCACCAAAACTTGCCCCTTATATTGTTTCCCGAATTAAGGTTATGGCTCGTCTTGATATTGCGGATAAAAGGAAGCCTCAAGATGGACGTTTATCTCTGACATTAGGTGATAAAATATATGATGTGCGTGTTTCAACATTGCCTACCAGATTTGGTGAACGGGTTGTTATGCGCTTGCTTGATACGGATAAAGCATTTATTGAACTTTCGGACCTTGGAATTGATAATAAATCATTTTCGCGTTTTGAGACTTTGCTTCAAGAACCAAATGGAATTATTTTGGTCACGGGGCCAACGGGGTCGGGTAAAACAACGACACTATATGCGTCCATTGCTCTATTAAATGATCAAACACGTAATATCATGACCGTTGAAGACCCGGTTGAATATGCGGTGCCGGGCATTAGCCAGACGCAAGTAAATTCAAAAATTGGTATGACATTCGCAAATGGGCTTCGATCCATTCTTAGACAAGACCCTGATGTGGTTATGGTTGGTGAGGTACGCGATATTGAGACCGCTGAAATGGCAGTTCAGGCAAGTTTAACAGGTCATTTAGTGTTATCAACTGTACATACAAATAGTGCCGCTTCCGCAATCACACGGCTGCTTGATATGGGGATAGAAAGATATTTACTGTCTTCGTCCGTAAAGGGGATATTGGCACAGCGTCTTGTTAGAAAATTATGTAATAACTGTAAAACTGAGGTTGAACCGACACCGGCATTTCTAAATCAAATGCAAGTAAGCGAAGAGAATGCAAAAATGGCATGCCGTGCTGTTGGGTGTCTTGAATGTAAAAATACGGGATACCGTGGCCGTACGGCTTTATATGAATTGATTACGATAACTGAAGAAATAAAAACACTTATTCATGATGGGGCAAGCGAACAAGAAATAGAGGCTATAGCCTTTAAAGATGCGCCAAGGCTTTCTGATAGTGGTCGAGAACTAGTATTGACAGGTGTTACAACGGTCGAAGAAGTTTTAAGAGTGGCAAAGCTGAAGGAAGCGAAAAATGCCAGCTTATGATTATGAAGCATTAGACCAATCGGGTAACGTCAAGAAAGGGATGATTGCCGCTGAAAGTCTGCGTGATGCGAAAGAGAAAATAAGGTCTAAATCGCTTTATCCCGTTAATGTAAATATCGGTAATGATAAAGCCACCCAATCAAACACCGGATTTAATCTTGGCTTTTTAAAAGTAATTAAGTCAAAAGATTTAACATTAATGACCAGACAGCTCGCGACAATGTTAAGTGCGGGAACGCCATTAGAGGAGGCATTAACGGCGCTATCATCGCAAAATGATAATATTATCATAAAAGATACGATGACACGATTAAAGGTGGCAGTATCTGAAGGTAAGAAACTTTCTGAAGCGATGGCTGCTGATAAAAATAGTTTCCTACCGTTATATCGGGCAATGGTTAGAGCCGGTGAAGCGTCAGGTGATTTAGGCGCCATTATGGAACGCATTGCCGATTATAGTGAAAAATCAGAAGAGATAAAAAATAAAGTCAGCACAGCGATGGTTTATCCAATCGTATTAAGCATCGTTGCGACCAGTGTTTTAATTATTCTTATGACATTCGTGGTGCCAAAGGTTGTTTCACAATTTGAAAATATTGGCGCAGAGTTGCCAACTTTAACGCGCGCCGTGATCTGGGTTTCTGAATTTCTTGTTCAATATGGACTTGGTTTATTAATTTTATGTGTCATGGCAATAATGTCTTATTTTTACGCTATGCGTAAGCAAGATGTTCGTTTAAAAGTGCACCGCGCACAATTGAAAGTTCCTGTAATTGGTCGATTAATTTTATCTGTTTCCAGTGCAAGGTTTTCTAGAACGATGGGAACACTACTCGATGGTGGTAGCCCGGTATTGGAAAGCATCAGGGCAGCAAAAGAAATCGTTAGAAACGAAGTCATTCGAGACGCGATTGATAAAATATATACTGACGTTTTAGAAGGGCAATCTTTATCGAAAGCCATGAAAAAAACAGAAATTTTCCCATCAATGCTGGTTTATATGTGTTCAATGGGGGAACGTAGTGGTCGTTTATCATATTTACTTTTGAAAGTTGCTGATTATCTCGAAAGCGAATTTGATAGTTTTACACAAAAATTCATGAGCCTGCTTGAGCCCGCTATCATAGTCATTATGGGGGTTATGGTAGGACTTATTGTGCTGTCTATTATGCTGCCGATTATGCAATTAAATAATCTTGTTCTTATGTAAGAAAGAGAAAAAATGAAAAATTTCCTGACTAAAATTATAGATATTTTGAAAACTGAAGACCATCTAAGCAATGAAGATGGGTTTTCATTAATTGAATTAATGGTTGTTGTTGTGATCATGGGGCTTCTGACGACTGTGGTTGTGATTAATGTGCTGCCTAATCAGGACCGTGCAATGGTTGAGAAAGTTCGTGCGGACGTTCGCGTTATTTCACAAGCTGTTGAAATGTATAGATTGGATCAGATGAAATATCCAACTATGGAACAAGGCATTGAGAGCCTCGCGAAGGCACCAGAAGGAAACTCATTTAGAAATGAAGGATATATTCGGGCACTGCCAAAAGATCCATGGGGACAGGATTATCAATATCTTATTCCAGGTGAGCATAGTGCTTATGATGTTTTTTCATTTGGTGCTGATGGGCGAATTGGCGGCGAAGGATTAAATGCAGACATCGGCAATTGGAGCGAAGGGTCTTAGATGAAGCATTTGCTTTCACAAGATGACGGTTTTTCATTATTGGAATTGTTAGTTGCAATTGCGATATTATCGCTTGCGATTATTCCAATGGTCGCGTCGCAGACGACGGCGGTAAGATCATCATCTAAATTGAGTGAAAAAGGATATGCACAAATCGTTGCCGAAAATGTAATGACCGAGCTTAGGTTATCAGAAACGCCGCCTACAACAGGCACCATCGATGGTGCAGAAATATTCGGCGGTGTTCCTTTTTATTGGCAAGCAGAAGTTCGTGAATTAACACCACAAAAAGTGATCAGTATTTCATTAAAAATCATCAAAGAAGAAAATGATAAGGAACTATATGAGATTATAGGCTTTAGGAAATCAATATGACTATTGCCTCGAACCATGTGACAAATCAAGATGGGTTTAGTTTAGTTGAAATGCTAGTTGCAGTGTTTCTTCTATCAGTGGTTTCTATGATTTCATTAAGCGTTATGAGCAATTTTGCCTATGCTAATCAAATGGTTACCGAAAAGATGGGCGATCTTGGTAAAATTGAACGTGCTCGCGATTATTTTAGAACGGATTTAAGAGAAGCAATCAATCGCGGCTTTTTCGTGCAAGACCCAAATATAGATAACGATGGGTTATTATTTCGCATAACGCGCGGTGGTGCTGAAAACGCTAAGATTGATGATGCATATTCTCCCGTTGAAATGATAGAATATAGAATTCATGAAAAAAACCTTATAAGACGTTCTTACCTTCGCCCTCAAGCGACAGAAAATACGCCCTATAGAGAATATGTCGTTCTAGAAAATGTCGCTGATATTACGCTTAAATTTTATGATGGTTTTTTATGGCAAGATTTCTGGATTAATAGCCAAAATAGTCAGGCTGTGACCTTACCAAGAGCCCTGGAAATATCATGGTTTATTGTGACTGATAATAAGAAAGACGCGCCAGAATTTTCTGTTCGCTTTCCTATTGGGAGGGCAATATGAAGATGCTCCGAAATGAAGATGGTGCGGCGTTGATATCCGTTTTATTATTGGTGTCGGTTATGTCGGTCGCGATGGTTGCCATGTTTGATATGCTTGGATTTTATACAAAACGCACCGTAAGCAATCAAGATAGAGCACAAGCAATTGAATATGCTAAAGCAAGTGAATTAATAGGCGGCGAGCAGGCGGTGAAGTTAGCGGCTCAACAAAATTTGTTAACCTATTTAAGGGTAAATGAAGGTGCGCAAAAAGTCAATATGCCAATACAAAATGGTATGATTACGGGTGAGCTTATTGAGAGAACAAATTGTTTTAATCTTTCATCATTGGTGACAGTTGGATCATCAGGTGAATTTGAAATTAATATTGCCACTTATCAGCAATTTGTAAGGTTGCTTGTTAATGTTGGTATTGGCGAGCGGGCCGCATTATCGCTCGCTTCTGCGCTCGTTGATTGGCAGGATAGTAATTCTAGGCCTGAGCCGGGTGGCGCGGAAGACTTCACATATTCACAATTGGAAATCCCATATGGTGCGGCAAATGCCCCCATTATGGATATAGATGAATTAAGATTGGTTAATGGGTTTACACCTGAATTAATTGATGTTCTTCGTCTTTATACTTGTGTTGATCCGGTTTCGATGGAAACAATCATAAATTTAAATAGTGTAGAGCCAAAAGATGCCGTTTTATTGCATGCACTACTTGGTATTTCAAATTCCATTCAGAGTATGGAAATGGTTATTAATGAACGATCCGCGAATGGATATGATAATGTTGCGCGTTTTTGGGATCACCGTTTTTTAAAAGATGAAGAGATAAATCAAAATATTCGCAAGCAATTCACCATTAGTCCCAAGCGTTATTCTATTGTTGTTGATGTTAAGTTAGATTATACGAATGTCCATATGGAAAGCTTAATCTTAATAAATAATGATGGAACATATAGTTTGATCGATAGAAAGCTGGGTGCATAGTCAGATGACTGAGATCAGACTAAACATTGATGAAGCGACAAATGAGGCCCTTGCCGTTTTACCTGGCGAATGGGTCAGTTATTTCTTAGTTGAGCTTCCAGATTTTTCTCAGAATAAGCTCGAAAAAATTATTCCAAGTATACTTTCTGATCAATTGGCTGGCGGTATTGATACTATCCATTATGCAATTATTGAAAAACAGGATGATGGAAATTCTATTATTGCGGTCTGTGATAAAGATCGACTTAAAGACGCAAAAGAATTAGCAGATAAAGGCGGCTATACCTTAAAAGCAATTTGGCCAGATTATCAAGAATTAGATGTTCCTAAGACGGGGGTTAATCTTTTAAGAGATGAAAAGGCGGACCGCGTATTAGGAAGAAGATCAAATGGCACCGGTTTTACAGCTCCACTTGATATGGTTGAACATATTGTTCGTGGTTTGACTGTTCATGAGGGTCAATTGATTGATCTTCCTAAGAAAGCGGGATTAGCAACAGGTGACTTTAGCCCGAGACCACCTTTCAATAATTATATTAAATATCTAAGTCGTGCTTTTGCATTGCTTGTGGTTGTGTTTTTTATATGGTTTTTTCAAGTTTGGACGCAGATTTCAACGTATGAAGAAGAGAGACTTCAATATTCTGATGCATCACTTGTGATTTTTAAAAATACCCATCCGGATGTCGAACGTATTGTAAATGTTGAGGCACAGATGCGCGCATTAATGGGTGACGGGGCCCTTAATGGAAATCAGGGTTTCTTAGCGATTAGTGATAGTATTTTTAATGCTATAAAAGATACAACTGGGATTAAACTTGAAAATATTTCTTATGATATTAGGAATAATCAAGAAGTTGTGAATATAACGATTTCTAGCGTTAATTTCTCGCAAGCCACAAATTTTGAAGGAAAATTAAAAGAGTTAGGATTTAATGTTATTCAAGGAGGCAGTAGCCAGAATGGAGACATTATTTTTAGTAGCTATTCCTTAGAAGGAGAGGCGCTATGATGAAAATTTGGAATAATCTTACGTCACGTGAACAAATTTCATTAATGATATTGGCTCTTTTTATTGGGCTATTCTTAGCTTATGTGCTTCTCGTGATACCGCTTTTTGAAAAAAGAGAACAATCATTGATTGCCTTAAATGATGAAAAAGCAAGATATCAACGCATCATGCAAATGGCGAAATCAACTCAAGGCACGAATGAAAAAAATTCACTTAATGATCTTACGTCACCCCCTATTAGAGAAGCGGCTACCGCAGCATCACGCCAGTCAGGTGTTGCTATTTCGAGAATTCAACCTGAAGCCGATAATAAGGTTACTTTTTGGATTGATAAAGCCGGTACACAGGCAATAATGAATTGGTTGGTGCTTTTAAAAACACAATATGGATATAATCCAAGCAAAGTCACGATACAGAAAAACACGGGCGAGGAAAGCTTAAGAGGACAGTTCGAATTTGAAGGTGATATTTCATGATTGATATCAAATCTCCTTTATCTTCGAAGGCTCTGATCATTCTTTTTTTATTCTGTTTACTTGGGTTTATCATTTATTCATTGCCGGTCAGCTTGGTAGGTAAGGAATTAAATAAAAACGGTGTTTATTTTTCTAATCAATCGGGAAGTTTTTGGAATGGTCAGTTTGATCAAGTTTCAATGCTCAATACAAATTGGCAGAGTTTAGAATTAAAACCGTCAATTTCATCATTATTAGGACAAGGATTAAGATTTGATTTTATTTTAAAAAGTCAGGGTCGATATGCACAGGGTAAATCGACGATTAATGATCAGCATTTGATTTTAAATGATCTTATTATTCGGTCTGATGTTCTCTATAGGCAGAATGGTAATAATTTTAATTCTATCATGGGGATTATTGCGGATGAACTTGTTATTGGTAAGAATGGTGAATGCCAACAAGGTGAGTTTAATATCGAAATGGATTTATTAAATCAGTTTTCAGAGATTATGAATATGGATCTTCCTGCGATGCAAGGCTCAGGGCTTTGTCAAAATGGTATTGTTTCTATAAACTTGGAAGCGTCAAAAGACGGTTTTCGCGCCTCTTATCTTGGTGAATTTGTAAAAAATAAACAATCAGGTTTACTTTCGTTAAAGCTACCCGCCATAATGGCGCAGAATAACCAAGTCACAAATTTATTGGGGCAATATGGATTTGAAAGAAAGCAAGATCAATGGCAAGCAAATATGGAGATTGGTCTATGAATTATAAAAAAAATGCTCTTAAATTTTCCTTTATAATGATGCCGATATTATTATCATCATGTGCACAAATGGGAACCAATCAAGGAGAGGCAAATAACACTGAAACTGTGGCCTCTTTAAATACATTGCCAGCGCAGACGATGGATAAGGGGGAATGTGTCACTTTTCTTTGGGCAGAGCAGACAAACAGGCCGCTTATTTATACTCAAAATATGAATAGTTCCAATGCGACGCTCTTGATTGAAAATAAATCGGTCAGTGCACCGCGTTCATCGGCGGAAGAAAATATCGTCGCCGGTTTTTATAAAAAGCAGACATTTACGGCAAATAATAAGACTATCGAAGTGCGAATTAATCCTAATCCTGTGCGCAATATTTATGAAGGTATAAAAATACCGACAGGTGTTATTACCATTGAGGATGCAAATGGTAGCCGAAGTATTATCCCGGTATCCGGCATGCTTGGATGTAATCTGGAAAATTAATTTTTATTTACCGGATAATAGATACTGGTTGATGACATTCTCATACCATTCTTGTTTTGCGCTAATGTGATCAGGTTCGCCATATTCAATTGCCAAATCACGCAATTCTGACAATGATAATTTGCCGGCTTCAAATTCCGCACCTTTTCCATGATCAAAGCTCGCATATCGGGCTGCTTTATGCTTGGTAAGTGGGCTATTTTCAAGAATACTATGGGCGACTTCAAGCCCCCGTGCAAATGCATCCATACCGCCAATGTGACCTATAAAAATATCTTCCATGTCTGTGCTTTCACGGCGCGTTTTCGCGTCAAAATTAAGACCGCCCGTTTTAAATCCGCCACTGGCGAGCACAACCATCATACCATGAACAGCATCATACATGTCGATGGGAAATTGATCCGTATCCCATCCGTTTTGTGGATCACCGCGATTTGCATCAATGCTACCAAGCATTCCCGCATCCGCACACATTTGAAGGTCGTGAGCGAATGTATGCCCCGCGAGAGTTGCGTGGTTGGCTTCAATGTTTAGTTTAAAATCCTGATCTAACCCGTGATGACGTAAGAAGCCAATAACGGTTTGAGCGTCAAAATCATATTGATGCTTTGTTGGTTCCATGGGTTTTGGTTCAATTAAAAATGTTCCTTTAAAACCATTTGCGCGACCATAATCTCGGGCGGTGGTTAAGAATTGTGCTAAATGTTCCAGTTCGCGTTTGGTATCAGTGTTTTGAAGGCAAATATATCCTTCACGCCCGCCCCAAAAGACGTAATTCTCACCACCAAGTTCAATCGTGGCATCTATGGCTGCCTTAACTTGTGCTGCAGCGTGGGTTAAGACTTCGAAATTTGGGTTTGTTGAGGCGCCATTCATGTACCTAGGATTGCTAAAAACATTAGCCGTTCCCCAAAGAAGCTTAACGCCCGTTTCATTTTGTCGTTCTTTCGCAGAGGTTACCAGTTTTTGCAGGTTTTTTTCACGCTCTATAATATTTGATGTATCGGGTGCCATGTCAATATCGTGAAAACAGTAATAGGGCGTTCCTAGTTTTGTAAAAAGTTCAAAGGCCGCATCCATTTTATTTTGTACCGCTGTCATCGGATCGTCGGATTTATCCCATTCGAAAACTTGGGTGCCGGGTCCAAATGGGTCGGCGCCAGTCCCACAAAATGTGTGCCAATAACAAACAGCAAAACGAAGGTGTTCTTTCATCGACTTGCCGCCGATCATTTTATTCTCATCATAATATTTAAAGGACAATGGATTATCAGAACCAGCACCCTCATATTTAATTTTTGGGATGCCGCTGAAATATTCTTTGTTGCCAATAAATATATTTGTCATGAGTAAGTCTTTCTATTGGTAATGTGCTGTAATCAGTTTAACGAACGATTGATAATTTTTGTAAACCGTTTCATATGTTTTTACGGTTTCATCGTTTGGGGAACAGCTTTTGACCTTATTTTCTTTTAGATGATCGTCAACGATTTTTTCTATGGAAATGGGGGCGTCATTATATTTTTGATAGGCCCAAAGCGCTTGAAGTGCCGCACCGAAAGCGGCATTTTCCTCAGTAGATAAAATTCGAACCGGAAGGTTTAAAATATCAGCGCAGATTTGACGCCATAAAGCACTTTTACTGCCCCCGCCGGTTAAGGTAACCGCATTAAAAGTCATGCCACACCTTTTAAAAGCATCAAGGCCCGCTTTTAAATTGAATATGGCGGCTTCCATTGCAGAACGTATGAAGTGCGCATTGGTCGTATTATTGCTGTCCAACCCAAAGATGGACGCTTTGGCTTTTGGAAGGGCTGGCGTGCGTTCACCGTTAAAAAATGGAACTGTGATGACGCCATCTGAACCGGGTTTTATGAAGGACGCAAGTTTTTCAAATTGTTCAAGATCCACTTCGAGTAAATCACGCATTTGTTCTGTTGCCACAGTGCAATTCATAGTGCAAAGAAGGGGCAGCCATCCACCCGTGGAGGAACAGAATGCGGCAAGGTCACCATCTGGATCAATTGCAGGTTTATTATGATAGGCGAATAGTGTGCCTGATGTGCCGAGGCTTGCGGTTAGCATGCCCGTTTTGACATTTCCGGTACCAATTGCGGCCATCATGTTATCACCGCCACCTGATGAAATGATAACATTTCGGTTTAACCCATAAGCATCAGCAATTTCCGGGCTAATGATGCCATTAATATCATCGGCATTGATAAGTTCTGGTAAACATGGTTTTAAATCGCGATCCTGATCAAGTGCGGCAATTAATTCATCAGACCATTTTCTTTTGTAAATATCGAGAAGCCCGGTCCCTGAAGCATCGCCATATTCCATGGTTCTTTTTCCGCTAAGATAGAAATTTAAATAATCATGCGGCAATAAGATTGTCGCCATCTGATCATAAGCACTTTTATTGTTTTTCATTAACCAGCGAATTTTTGATGCTGTATATCCCACAGCAATCTTATTTCCGACAATTTTTATGGTTTCTTTTTCGCCACCAACATGGTCCATAATTTCATTGCATTCAAGTTCGGTTGCTGTATCGCACCATAATTTTACGGGGGCTAGCACGGCACCGTTCTTATCAATAGGGACAAAACCATGTTGCTGACCAGATATGCCAATGGCAATGACCGTTTTTTTTAATTTATCATCAATATTTTCAAGACATTTTTCAAAACCGTCAATCCACCAACTTGCTTGTTGCTCCATTGAACCATCTTCTTTGGAGATCAATTCATAACTTTGAGATTTAGTGGAGATGATTTTCTTATTTTCAAAATCATAGATTATGACCTTGATACTTTGGGTACCAAGATCAACGCCCATGACTGTTTTTTCAATATTGCTCAAATTTAACCTGCGTTTAATTATTTAAAGCAATATTATTTTATTATTTTTTAAATTGATAGCAAATGATGATTATTTTCTTTAAGCGGCTTTAGGGCAATTGTTAAATTCAGCGTCTAGCCCCGACTTGATCTGGCGGTGTGCCCATTGTGCAAGTGTCTTACGATCTTGAAATGAAGAAGGCCATGTTTGTGGATGAAACTTAATGATGACTTCTTGTTTGATATTGCTTTTTAATAAATTCCAAACATGTGGCGCTAGGTCCATATCACCATACCATGCATATTGATCTCTTATCGATTGGTCGTTGTTCGGTCCATAAATTATTGATAGCGGTTGGATGACCATTTGACTCTTTGTATAAGGAAGCAGAGCAGATGAAAGCAAACCGGGTTTGAAGTTGAGTAGTTCTTGACCGTTACTGCTGCTTCCTTCTGGAAATAGAAAAATTTTCTCACCGCTTTTTAAACGTTTGGCGATTTCGTTTCTTTCTTTAAGGGTATTAACTGCCTTGCGGCTAACAAAAAGAGTGCGGCTTAACTTGGCGAGCGTGCCAATGACGGGCCATTTAGAAACATCGGCTTTTGCAACAAATATGCCGTCTGCTACCGTAGCAAGAAGTGGGATGTCTAAATAGGATACATGGTTTGAAATGTAAAAGTTTGCATCTTTTCCAGGTTTTTTACCTTTAATGGTTACCGTTATTCCGCTGCATATTAGACAGACTTTGAAGAAAGGATATGAAAATGCACGTCTGAACGAATTCCCAAACGGAAATGTTATGATATAAGGGGGAAGTAATAATTGTAACACAATGAAAATTGATGTTAATTTACTTACGGCTCTAATGTTGGCGATAAACATTTTATTCTGCTGCTATAATGTTGGATGGTTTGTTTGTTGATTTTCGATCACGGGTAAAGTGCGATTTATATTTTCCTGTGATATTTTCAGTTTCAACAACAATGCAAACATCAATCGTGTTGAATTGTTGATCAATGACTGCGCCTAATCCGACGTAGCCACCTACTCTTAGATATCCTTTTAAAAGGGGCGGAAGTTCCGATTGAATTGTCTCAGGACAAATGGCATTTTTATTCAAAATATCCATCTGTTGGAACCGATCTTCATGTGCTTTTGGCTGAATAGATTTAGGCGCAAGATGATAGTGATGCAGATATGATAAAACTTTTTCGGATTGCGCGATATCTGTTCCATGGATACTGCCGCAGCCTAGCATGATTTTAATGCCGTATGTTTCAATATATTCGCTAATACCCCGCCACAGTAATTGCATCGCGCCTTTTCGGCGATAATTTCCATCAATACAAGATCTGCCAAGCTCAAGGATTTCTTCAGGCGCATAAGCAATATTCGATAAATCAAATTCTTGTTCGGAATAAAATCCGGTGGTCACGGCTGCAATATTTCCACGCAGTAATCGATAGGTGCCAACAACACATGGGTTTTCTTGGGTGCCTTTTTCAGTATCGATAACCAAAAGATGATCGCAGACTGCATCATACGTATCTATATCACGTTTTAAGGCTTTACACTTTGTGGATGGTTTGGCCCCCATTTCTTCATAGAATATATGGTAGCGTAGCGCCTGTGCGGCTTCAATTTCGGTATCATTTTCTGCTAAGCTAACTTCAAGACTGTTAAACTTAAGTATTTCCATGTTTAGCTCCTGTTATCCAGTAAACATGGGGATTTAATACGTTGCGTTTGTTACAGTCTCATGTCAGTTTTTTGCTATATTTGTGAAGATTACTTTAGCTTCATCAACATGATATTTCGAAAATCGATAGGGTGGCTTTCCGCTTGAAGGGCGATGTAACCGTCTTTAAGCGGGAGCGGTTCTGTTATGAAATGTGCGCTGTCTTCTTCGTTTGGAATGATGCGTGTTTTTTCATATTCAAATACCAGTTCACCATTCACAAAATGTTTTATGACTTCATCGCCGCGCACTTCGATTTCGACTTCGACCCACTGATCACCGTGATAGGTTTTAGATGTTGATCGATAACAGTGTTCACTGTAAAGCTTGCCATTAATATGAAAGTCAGTGCCGGGTGTGCAGATGTTTGCGGTTTGGCGTTCTTTACCATCACTTAATCCACCAAGAAACTGTGCTTCAACGGATGCTGGGAAATCCTGATCAAAATACATGCTTTGTGGTGATTGGCTATGAAACATAACGCCGCTATTTCGGTTATTCCAAACTTCGGATTCTGGCGTTTGCGTACCAGTAAATCGATATTCCATTTTTAAACGGTAATGGGATAATTTTTCCTTATAATAAATATGGGCGTAGGCATCATCAAAGGTTTCATAATTATCATAAACGACACGCATCATGTCATCTTCAACGCGAAAAGTGTTGAGGAAATTAACGTCAATTTCTTGTCCGGAGAATTTAATGGTCCATCCCTCTAAATCTTTGCCGTTAAAGATTTGTTGCCATTCGCCTTCTTGGGCGACAGCAATATTTGAAAATAAAAGCATGCTTAGTGCTGATATAAGTTTGACCATATGATTTTACCTTTTTATTTGGTTTGATCTTAAAGTCCCGAGCGCTTAAGGTAAATGCAATTCTATAAATGAGGGATAAAATGATTAAAAAAATTCTTTCCGTTTTTACAATCGGCATATCAATAATAACCGCTGCCATTGCACAAGAACATCAAGTGTCACCGGATAATGATGTCATGAAATTGACGTTTCTTGGTACTGGTGCGCCGCGTCCCTCAACGGAGCGATATGGGCCAAGTATTTATGTTGAAGCGGGTGATCATAAGTTACTCGTTGATGCGGGGCCGGGAATGCGCGAAAGATTATTCGAAGCTGGTGGTTTTGAAGCCATTTCGGGTGTTGATCATGTACTTGTGACGCATCTTCATTTTGATCATACGGTTAGCATTTCAAGTGCATGGTTATCAGGTTGGCTCTTTGGCCGCCGTGTACCGCTTCGCATACAAGGTCCAGCGGGCATTAAAAGTATGATGGATAATATCAAATATGCGTATCAGTGGGATGTGGATTACCGCGTTATGGTTGGCGTTCCTAAAGAGGGAACGGAACTGATCGTTGATGAAGTTTCAGACGGCGTTATATTTAATCAGGGTGGGCTTAAGATTACGGCCTTTCAAGTGGAACATATGCCGATCGATATTCCAAGTGGGAAATTGTTAGGACTTCGCGGTGAAACACTTGGGTTTCGAATTGATTATAAGGGACATTCAGTTCTCTTTTCTGGGGATACAAGGTCAACGGAAAAATCAGAAATTAACAATGTTGGTGAAGGCGTGGATCTTCTCATTCATGAAGTACAGGTGCCGTCACCCGGCGCCACGCCAGAAGCAAACCTTGCAAACGTAAGCTTAAGTGTTCATTCAACACCAGAACAGGTTGGGCATGTTTTTGCCAAAACAAAACCAAAAATGGCGGTTTATTCACATATCATTCCACCTGGAACGACAGCCGCAGAATTAGAACGTGATACCAAACCATATTATGACGGACCATTAACGGTGGCACATGATATGATGGAAATCATACTGGCTGGCGATGATATCATTATTGGTGAACGCGAGCGCCAAAGCGACGGCAAATTTGAAGATTCCAAAGTACTTGAAGAAAAGTAGGGGGTAAAATGCAGAAAAATTCTGCAGAAGGCATTTTAAAAGATGTCTTCGGGTACGATGCGTTTCGCGGCAAACAATTAGAAATTATCGAAAATGTTGTAGCGGGTAATAACGTTCTGGCGGTCATGCCGACCGGAGCTGGAAAGTCGCTCTGTTTTCAGGTGCCCGGATTAATGAGGGATGGCCTAACCATTGTGGTATCGCCCCTTATTTCATTAATGCAAAATCAGGTTGAGGCATTGAAAATTGCCGGGATCGAAGCGGAAACCATCAATTCCAATAATTCAGAAGAACAAACGCGAAAGATTTGGCAGAAAATTAATGCGGGCACACTGAAGTTTTTATATGTATCCCCAGAAAAATTGATGACCGAACGAATGTTGGACCATGTTGATGAGTTAAATATTAATCTTTTTGCCATTGATGAAGCACATTGCATTTCGCAGTGGGGCGCTGCGTTTCGCCCTGAATATGAAGATTTAGCGTTCCTGCATAATCGATATCCCAAGACGCCGATCATCGCCCTAACCGCAACGGCAGATAGTGGGACAAGAAACCAGATTTGCGATAAGATCTTTTCCGGAAATGTGACAAGTTATCTAGCCGGATTTGATCGGCCGAATATTGCTCTTAATGTAGAAATTAAAGCGGGTTGGAAACAGCAGTTATTGAAATTCATGAAAGGCCGCCCTCAATCAGAAAATGGCATTGTTTATTGTCTTTCCCGTAAGAAAACCGAAGAAGCAACCGCGATATTAATCGAGAGCGGTTATAATGCGCTTCCTTATCATGCGGGGATGGCAGGTGAGGCGCGTGAACGGAATTTAAACCGCTTTATGACAGAGCCTGATCTGATTATGGTGGCAACCATTGCCTTTGGGATGGGGATTGATAAGCCGGATATTCGGTTCGTGTTTCATACGGATTTGCCCGGGTCACCCGAAGCTTATTATCAGGAAATCGGCCGTGCCGGCCGTGATGGGGAGCCGGCGGTGGCGCATATGATATATGGGCTCGATGATATTCGCATGCGGCGCATGTTTATTGATAATGAAAATTCTGAACCGGATCTTAAGAGGCGCGGACACCAAAGGTTAAATTTATTACTATCTTATGCGGAGGCACCGGAATGTCGCCGGGTAACATTACTTAAATATTTTGGTGATGATCCCGAATATGAAAAATGTGGTAACTGTGACTTATGTCAAACCCCGCGCGCGACTATTGAAGCCAAAGAAGCAGGGCAGAAATTTATTTCCGCCATTTTTAGAACGGGTCAAAGCTTTGGTGTTGCCCATATCGTAAATATTGTTTTGGGCAAAATGAGCGATAAAATATCACAGTTAAATCATGATATGCTACCAACATATGGGGTAGGTAAAGGATACTCGGCCAGTGATTGGAAAACCATTGCGCGACAATTAATGGCTCGCGGGTTTATTGTATCTGATATGGAATTTGGGTCATTAAAAATCACAGAGAAGGGATTTGAATTGTTGCGTGGGAATGGTGATTTTAGATATAGGCCCGATGTTACTTTTAAAAAGTCAGCGAAAAGCAGCAATAAAAAAACGGCGGCAGCAATCCGTGATTTGGCAGATGCCGATCAGGATTTATATTTAAAATTGAAAAACTTAAGAAAAGAAATAGCCGCCGAGCGTTCCGTTCCTGCTTATATTATTTTTTCGGATAAGAGCCTTGTTGATATGGCGGTTCAAAAGCCAACATCCGTTGATGAATTTGGCGATGTTTATGGTGTTGGCGCGGAAAAACAGAAAAAATTCGGCAAAAAATTCACCGATTTTATTGCGGAAAATCTGGTTTAAGGAGCCAATTGATCTCAGTTAATTCTGCGAGGGTAGAGAGGCGTGAGAGTTCGGCTTCCAATTTTTCGATGCGTTTCGAATTCCATTTAACGCCGGGCTCAGACCAGAAATTAATTACATTTAAGGTTTTGTTTTTTCGGTCCCCTTTAAGGTCAATTCGACCAATGAATTTATCGCCTTCTAATATCGGATAGACATAATATCCCCATTTTCGTTTTGCTGCCGGGACAAATATTTCAATTTTATAATCAAAATCAAACAGTTGCTTTAATCTTGATCGATCACGAATAGCGGGATCGAATGGGTTTAATATTCTTAGACGTGTAGTTGGCTTTTTTAATTTCTTAAGCCGTTCTTCAATATCAGAGGGGGCATAAGCTTCTATCAAACTGCCTTCAGCTGTTTTCCATTTTATGGGTATAAGCGGTTTTTTCTCATTTTGCCAACTGATCCAATTTGTAACTTCAGCCCTTTCTGTCGCATCCCAGAATTTTTGTATTTCTTTTGGTGTGGCAAAATTTAATTTATCAAGTGCGGTTTGGCATAGCCAATTGATTTGGGCATGATCATCATGGGTTCGCTCTTTTATGTGTTCTGGAATAACGCGGCCCGATAAATCATAAAATTTTTTAAATTTTTCGCGGTGGGATGTGGCCAGATCACCCGCATACCACATATAATCAAGGGCCAATTTATGGGGTGGACGCGACCACATTTTATCCTTTTCGGGTTTTTTGGTGTTAAAGGCTTCTGTGGATAAGGCACCCTCATTTTCAATGCGTGATAGGATGTCAGAAAAATCGGCTAACTTTAGCATTTCCTGATACCGCTTTGACTTATCATAATAGGCTTTCATTCTTGAAAATTGCCTGGTCCACATGGGATAATAATCAATAGGAATGACGGATGCATCATGGGTAAAATGTTCAAAGATGTTACCCTTATCAGCGAGCAATTCATCAAGCATATGTTCTTTATAATTCTGGTTTCTGCTCCAGAGAATATGATGATGGGCGCGGCTTACATTTTGAATTGTATCAAGCTGCACAAAGCCAAGGTCTTTGATCGTTTTTAATAAATCAAGTGCGCCTGTTGGATTGGTCGAGAGGCCACATGCATTTAACCAGAGTGCGCGTATTTCTTTATTGCTTATTTCCATCATGGTAAATCGATCGGAAGGGCGCTGGTGTGTTTTACCTGATGAAGGACAAAAAGCGTTTGTGCGTCACGAATTTCGGGAAATGTTTTTAATGTTTTTAAGATGAAGTGTGAAAGCTCCTTATTGCTTCTGGCGACTACCTTCATTAAGTGATCATATGGTCCGGAAAGGGAATAACATTCCAGTATATAGGGCGAGGCGCGTACTGCATTTTTAAAACTGTCAAAGGCGGCTTCCGTGTTTTGATTGATGCTAACTTGCACAAAAGCCTGAACGTCAAATCCCGCCTTTTCCGCGTCCAGCATTGCGGTATATCCTTTGATCACGCCAACTTCTTCTAAACTTTTCGTGCGACGCATACAGGTCGATTCTGACATGTTGGTTTCAGCAGCAAGTTCAACCATCGACTTGCGTCCATCATTTTGTAATGTGGAGAGTATCTTTTTATCTTGGTTCGTCAGCATGATGATATCCTTCAAAAAATGTGAATTTATGCAGGATATCATCAAAATTAATCCAATCAAGCATGATTTTGACGTTTTTCTTCACGCATTTTGATGTAAAGTCACATCATTAAATCCCCATATATAAACATACTTAGGAGTATTAATATGTCAGAAGAAAAATTTTTCCATGTTGGTGAGCGTAGTGAAGACGCGATCGCACCGACACAATTCCAAGTCGGTCCATTCACAAAGGCACGTCATCCGGAACCTTATACATTTGATGTAAATTTAACCGCTGAAGCTGGTAATATGCAATCAAAACAAGGCGTGGTTTCCGTTAATATTCCAGGATTTAGCCCTGTAAAATTATACTGTGACGAGCAGCCACCTGTGGGTGAAGATACAGCGCCACCACCACTAGCCTTTTTCGCGGCGGGTATTGGTTTTTGTCTGATGACACACTTAACGGACATTTTAACGGCCCGTAAAATTCAAGTGGATAGTTTAAAATTAGAACAGCGCATTAAATTTAGAACCAACCTTGGTCACATGCGCGAGCATGGTTATATGACAGAAGGTGGCTGCGATATGGTTGAAACCCACGTCATTATCGAAAGTCCTGAATCAAAAGATAAGATTATGGATCTTCTTTCAGAAGCAGAAGGCGGCTGCATGGCCCATTATGCGCTTAGAAACCCAATTCCATGGTCAACACGCCTTGTTTATAATGGTGAAGAAGCGGTGAGCCGTTCCGGTAATTAATTCTTTATATAAATTCAATGATTAAAGCCGCTCTTATAAGGGCGGCTTTTTTTATGAAATTATTATGAATGGCTTTACTTTCAAGTTTATTATTTCTATATTTCAACGATTATTGAAATATAGAATGGAATATCAATGACAAAGATTGCGATTAATGGTTTTGGACGTATGGGTAAGCTTTATTTACGGGCGCTTCTGGACCGGACGGATATTGAGGTAGTGGCAATTAATGAGCCATACGGCGGAATAGAGGTGGCAGCGCATTTATTAGAGTTTGATACGGTACATGGGCGTTGGGACGGTGATATTTCGTATTCAGAAACCCTAAACGTGCGCGGTCAAAATATTACCTTTACGGAATATTTAAGCCCATCCGAAATTCCGTGGACGGACGCGGAGGTTGATATTGTTATTGAGTGTTCAGGAAAGTTTAAAAACCGAGAGGCGCTGAGACCTTATTATGATCGCGGTATCGGCAAGGTGCTTGTTTCCGCCCCGGTGAAAGAAGAGGGGGCACTTAACCTTGTGATGAGGGTTAATGAAGGGCTTTATGATGCGGATAAGCATGATTTAATTACGGCGGCGAGCTGCACAACAAATTGTCTGGCGCCTGTCGTTAAAGTCATTCATGAAAAGATCGGTATCAAACATGGATCGATGACCACAATTCATGATGTGACCAACACACAAGTGATCGTTGATATGCCCCATAAAGATTTACGTCGCGCAAGATCATGTGTGAATAGCCTTATTCCAACAACCACGGGATCAGCAACAGCGATTACGATAATTTATCCAGAATTAAAAGGAAAATTAAACGGTCATGCGGTGAGGGTACCGTTACTGAATGCGTCGTTAACTGATTGTGTGTTCGAGTTGGAAAGGTCAGTCACGGAAGAAGAAGTGAATAAATTGTTTGATGAGGCGGCAAATGGCTATCTTGAAGATATTCTTGGTGTTGAACATCGCCCCCTTGTTTCCACAGATTTCGTTAATGACCCGCGTTCATCAATTGTAGATGCCCCATCAACCATGGTTGTAAATGGCACACAGTTAAAATTATATATTTGGTATGATAATGAATGGGGATATGTGAACCGCATGGTGGAGCTTACCGAAATGATTGCGGATAAGCTTTAATGGCGGATTTAAAAAGCTATAGCATTGTGACGATGGCCTATTGGGGGTTTACCATCACCGATGGTGCACTTCGGATGCTTGTGCTGCTTAATTTCCATGCCATGGGATATTCACCGCTTGAACTTGCGTATTTGTTTTTACTTTATGAAGCAATGGGCATTCTCACCAATTTTATCGGTGGTTGGGTTGGGGCACGGTTCGGTTTAAGGCTGACTTTATTTTCGGGGTTATTCCTGCAAATTTTAGCGATTACGATGCTTGCGTTTTTGCCGGACACTATTCCGGCAGCAAGCGCGGTTATTTACATCATGATCACGCAAGCCATGTCGGGATGTGCCAAGGACCTGACGAAAATGAGTTCAAAATCCGCGGTGAAGCTTGTTGTGCCACCAGATGGTGATAGCCTTTTGTTTAAATGGGTATCCATTTTAACGGGATCAAAAAATGCACTTAAAGGTGCGGGTTTTTTCGTTGGCGGGTTCTTACTTTCAACCGTAGGATTTTTCAATGGCTTGATGATTATGGCGGTGGGGCTTTTGATCATATTAATTTTATGCGCTATTTTGTTAACTCAGGAACTCGGTAAATCGAAGGTTAAAATCAAACGGCGGGAACTTGTTTTTAAGTCGCGCTCGATAAATTTATTGTCCGCGGCGCGTATCTTCTTATTCGCGAGCCGTGATGTTTGGTTTGTTGTGGGACTTCCGGTTTTTTTAAGCAGCGTTGCGGGGTGGAGCTTTGATCAAACCGGAGCCTTTATGGCCATATGGGTTATCGGGTATGGCATTATTCAAGCATTGGTGCCAAAAATATTAAAGCGCACCAATGATAGTCAGACGGCGGTGCTGTCCGCAACCAAATGGGGGTGGGGGCTTTCGGTTATTCCTTTATTGATATTATTAATGATCAATATGATGCCCAGTGAAAATATAATATTGATGCTCGTGGGGCTTTTAATTTTCGGAACCGTATTTGCTTTCAATTCATCGCTGCATTCTTATTTGATTGTGGCACTTTCCGATCATGACAAGGTGTCCTTAAATGTCGGGTTTTATTATATGGCCAATGCCATTGGCCGTTTTATGGGAACACTACTTTCTGGTCTTGTTTATCAATTTTACGGCCTTTCAGCGTGCCTTGGTGTTTCAAGTATCATGATTTTTATTTCGGTAATTTTGGTGGGAAGGATTAAAAATGAATAATCAAAAAGCCGTTTCAATTTTAAATGCATTGGCGCAGGAAACGCGTTTTTCCGTTTTTCGCCTGCTGATGAAATGTGGCAATAATGAAATGGCGGCGGGCGCCATTGCCAAGGAACTTGGGGTCGCGGATAACAGTTTATCTTCGCATTTGAATATTTTATCAAATGCGGGATTGGTAACCGCCCGTCGTGATGGACGATTTCTTTATTATTCCGCTTCCATTGAACTGACGAAGGAGTTTGTCGGGTTTCTTGTCAATGACTGCTGTGATGGCCAGCCGGAAATCTGTAACATCCTGAAATAAGCAACATTTGAAATCTTGACCTTTTTTGATTAGACTCTTAAAATGTCAAATTGGGGAGAATAATGATTTCATTTGATAAAAAAAATATCACCTTAATAACTTTAGCGGCACTTTTTGTTTTGGCAATTGTGATTTTATCAAAGCAGCCGATCCCGCAAAAAGATGAATTAAATTCAGCAACGCACTCTTCGAAAATTGAGAATGTTTCTGATTACAGAAAGTATTATAAAAATATAATTCAAGAATACAGAAAATTAGATGATCTTGAAGGTTTGGGTTTTGCATATTACTCGTTAGGGCTTTATGAATTTCAAGAAGGAAATTATAAAGAAGCGTTGGCAAATTATGATAATAGCTTAGCCGTGGCAGGTTTTATTCGATTTCATTCAAAACGTGTCCACGAGGCAAAGGGACATGCATTAATTGGAGCAAATAGATTAACGGAAGCACAAGAAATCTTTACTTCCCTTATTGACAGGAAGCAAAATTTAAGTGCTTCCAATCAACTTTACCTATCTGAGTTACATTTCAATTTAGGTAAAATTCATAAACTAAAATCCGAATTAGATTTATCGAGACAAGAATTTGAAATTTCCTTAGGCTTGGTTGACGATTTAAGAGCAAATGAAAAAGACGATAGAGGACAGCATATATATTATTATAATTCGGCATATTATTATGATAGCTATGAAGCATTAATGTCATTAGAAATTGAAGATGGTAAATTTGATAACTCACTATCTCTTTTTAAACGATACAAATCGGTAATTCAGATTATTATCAATTATGAATTACTGTATAAAATGAATGAGTTAGAACACCAACATTATAAGGAAAATATTGAACACAAAACAGCACACGAATTTATGAAATTGAATTAATTTAGGGAGAATAAAATGCCACGTGATGATGAAATGCTTGATAACTGGTGGGACGAGGCCTATTCAGGGCCAATTAGCTTTATGCGCTTCAAATATTCACAGGATCTTGAAAAGGCGGATATTGCCATTCTTGGAGTTCCTTATGACATGGGTACAACCAATAGACCCGGGGCGCGTTTTGGCCCACGTGCCATGCGAGAGCAATCGACCCTAACAGGCGAATTTGAATATGGATTATGGCCCTGGGATTATCATATCGCCGAATATCATACGGTAATTGATTACGGCGATATATGCGATTTTGCCGGATATCCGGAACGCATGGTTAAGGAAACAGAAGAAGCGGTTGATAAAATTTTAGCGACCAACACTGCATGCTTTGCTATGGGGGGCGACCATTTCGTATCATTGCCGCTACTTCGGTCTCATGTTAGAAAACATGGCCCGCTGGCGCTCATTCATTTTGATGCCCATACGGATACATGGGTCGATGAAAATTATACCCATGGCACTATGTTCTATCACGCAATTAAGGAAGGCTTAATTGATCTTGAGCATTCAATTCAAGTGGGTATTAGAACACCGAACCCAGAAACACATGGAATTGAGATCATTTATGCTGACGAGCTTGATGGTATGAAAGCATCCGAAGTATCAGAGCGCATCAAAAACCGGGTAATGGATAAAAAAGCTTATTTAACTTTTGATATTGATTTTCTTGATCCTGCATATGCACCGGGTACGGGAACACCAGTATCGGGTGGTCCAACGGTCATGATGGGAAGAAAAATATTAAAAGGCATTGCTGGCTTAAATATTGTCGGCGGTGATCTCGTGGAAATTGCGCCTGCTTATGACCCGATAGGTAATGTAACGGCGGTGGCGGGTGCGACACTGGGCGGGGATATATTATATCTGTTATCTGAGGCATTAAGAAAATAAATATAGGGAAAATTATGAAAATCTTGCTTAAAACTTTAATGGTGGTTTTTGCCTTCGGATATGCTTCATTGGCGAATGAGCAAAAATTTGAATTTATACCGGGAACGACATTTGATGATGCCATTCCAACAGTTGAACAGGTGCTAGGTTATAAATCCGGTGAAGATATTACGGCCTATGGCGACATGGTACGTTATTTTGATGCCTTAAAAAATGCAGCACCAGACCGGGTAAAGATATTCAGTTATGGAAAAACTTGGGAAGGTCGTCCACTTATGTATGTGGCGATTTCAAATGCTGATAATATTGCGAAGCTAGATGATATCAGCGCGAATATGAAACGTCTTGCTGATCCGCGTGTAACAAACGAAGATGAAGCAGAAGCCATTATTACGGATCAACCGGGTATTACATGGCTTGGATACGGCGTTCACGGCAATGAAATTTCACCGTTAGATGCAGCGATGCAAACGGCGTATTTCCTTTTGTCGGCAACCAATTTGGAAATGGTCGATAACATTATGAATAATAGTGTAACCTTGATCGACCCGCAGCAAAATCCAGATGGTCGTGATCGATTTGTTAATAAATTTCATGAAGCAAGAGGTTTAGCTCATGATAGCAGCCCCCTTAGTGCAGAACATAGTGAACCATGCCCGAGCGGGCGTGTTAATCATTACTTGTTTGATCTAAACCGGGATTGGTTTGCGTTAACACAACCGGAAAGCCAGGGTAAAGTCGCAGCACTTTTAGAGTATTTCCCGCTTGTTTATATTGATCTTCATGAAATGGGAGGGAATTCGACATTCTTTTTCTCACCACCGGCGCCACCTTATAATCCGAATATTGCCGATA
Organism: Kordiimonadaceae bacterium UBA4441; assembly: GCA_002390425.1. Classification (GTDB taxonomy): domain Bacteria; phylum Pseudomonadota; class Alphaproteobacteria; order Sphingomonadales; family Emcibacteraceae; genus Pseudemcibacter. Next base: position 34,505 of record DGPL01000028.1, read on the forward strand.
ACCAGTGGAATACGTTAGAGATGATTGGCCGCAATAATGCTAGACATTTTGATGAAAATGGTTTTTCATATTATACCCGTGAAGTATTTGACGCCTTTTATCCGGGATATGGCGCCAGTTGGCCCGCTTATTTAGGGGCGGCATCAGCAACTTATGAACAAGCATCTGCGGGCGCTATGAAATTTCATAGAAATAATGGTGAAACGCTACATTTCCGCCAAACGGTTCAGCAACATTTAGTCGCTAGTCTTTCAACAGCAGAAGTTGTTGCGACAAATCGTGAAAAACTATTGCGCGAATTTTATAATTATCGTGCGAGCGGTATTAACGAAGGAGAAAATGAAGATAATCGATATTATGTTATCCCGACACAAAATGACCAAGCGGGAGCTGATAAAATTGCGGGACTACTAACCAAGCAAGTTGTGGATGTATATCAAACATCAGAAGGGTTCCGTTCTTGCGGTATTGATTATGCAGCGGGCAGTTATGTCATTGATAGTGCGCAGCCGATGAAGCGGTTCTTGCGCACGGTTATGGATGAAAATGTGCCAATGGATCAGCCCTTCATTGATGAACAGGAACGCCGCCGTGATAATAATTTACGTGATCAGATTTATGATGTGACGGCATGGTCATTACCGCATTTATTTAATATTAATGTTGATCGGTGCAATAGTATGCCAAACGTTGATCAAGTGAGGGCTAGTGGTGATTATCAAGAGGCGGGAACGGTAACAAACCCAAATGCCACGGTTGCGTTTCTTGTGCCATAGGGACAAACACCAGCCAGCCGTTTTTTAAGTCACGCACTGCGTCATAATTTAAATGTAAAATCCGCAGATATGAGTTTCGTTATTGGTGGACGTCGTTATCCGGCGGGATCGCTTGTGATTGATGTGAAGGCAAATGAAGCCGGATTATCAGAAAAGATAGTTCAGATTGCTGAAATGACAGGCGCAGAAGTTGTCGGTGTCAATGACAGTTGGGTTACTGATGGGCCAAGTTTTGGGTCAAGTAATACTAGACGCATTCACCCGATTAATGTGGCGATCCTTTGGGATGATCCAACGGCCAATTATAGCGCGGGAAATACGCGTTTTGTGATTGAACGTCAATTTGATTATCCGGTCACGCCAATTCGTGCCAAAGATATTTAAGGCGCTGACCTTAGCCCATTTCATGTGTTAATCATTCCGGAAAGCCGTAGCGGTTATAAATCGACATTCGGGGAACGTGGTTCAGAAACACTTAAAGAATGGGTTTCAGAAGGGGGTACGTTAATCGCACTTGGCACAGGCATGCGATATATTGCTGATCCTGATGTTGATTTGATCTCGACGCGCCGTGAATATGCGTACCGTGAAAATAAGCGCGAAGAAAAAGATGATGCGGCGCAAGTTGATGGTGTGCTTTATGACAGAAAAGATGATTTTATGGAAGCCATTGAGGATCATAACGCAAATCCAGATATTGTTCCGGGTGTAATGTTAAAAGCAAATGTAGATTTGGAGCATTGGCTGACGGCTGGTTCTGCTGAAACTGTCAATGTGCTATATCGAGGGTCAGATATTTATACGCCTGTGACGATTGATAAAGGGCGCAATGTGATTAATTATGCGGGTGCAGACGATGTTCTTGCGAGTGGTTATTTGTGGGAAGAAAACCGTGCTCAACTTGCACATAAACCCTTTGTAATCTCTGAACCAAAGGGCCGCGGGCAGGTCATCGGCTTTACCGCCGACCCGACGATAAGAGCCTATTTGGATGGGCTTAACTTGATGCTGATGAACGCTATTTTCCGAGGGGCGGCACATTCAACACCAACAAGATAAGATTAATCAAGTTATTGAATGGATAAGGGAAGATGAATTTAGTAACGAAGCACTAAAAGTTGCTTCACAACTTAATTTGCCGGACTGGTGCCTTGCTGCAGGGTTTGTAAGAAGTTTGGTATGGGATAAATTACATAATTTTGAGGTGTCAACGCGACTTGATGATATTGATTTGATATATTTTGATCCTGATTTTATTTTTTTAGAGCAAGAATTAGAATGTCAATTGAAAGAAATGTTAAATTTACCTTGGTCTGTGAAAAATCAGGCAAGAATTCACTCTAGAAACGGTGATAAACCATATCATTCAACTTATGATGCTATGAGTTATTGGGTGGAAGTTGAAACTGCTGTAGGTGCAAAAATCAATCATGGAGAAATAGAAATTATAGCGCCGTTAGGCGTAAATAACCTTTTTTCAAACAGTATTACTATAAACCCAAAAAGACCAAAAATTGATGATTTTTATAGTAGGTTAAATACAAAGAAATGGCTTGAGAAATGGCCAAACCTTAAAGTTCACGCACCCAAATATTGCGGTAGCTAACCTTATGATCATGGTCTTGTAGATATATCGGTAAATTGCCGTGTGCTTCATAAGAAGGAGCGCCGATATAAACGGTTGGTCCGGTTAGAGATACATTATTTTGGATCAGCACACCGTTATGTAGTACCGTCATACGTGCTTGTGAAATAACGGTTCCGTTCTTGCTAAAGCGTGGGGCCGTATAAATAATATCATATGATTGCCATTCCATTGCAGGCTTTGTCGCATTTACAAGTGGGATATGTTGTTTATAAAGTGATCCGGTTTGACCATTGTTATAGGTTTTATTTTCATAACTATCTAATACTTGAACTTCATAAAATTGTTGCAGGAATACGCCGCTGTTTCCTCTATCCTGATCGACAAATTTTGCATCAAGAATTGGTATGCGCCACTCAACATGAAGCTGCACATCGCCAAATGATTTTTTTGTACGTATATCCTTAGTGCCGGGGTTTACAGTCATTACACCGTTATCATTTGTCCATTTGTTTGCGCCGCCATTTACACTTTCCCAAGAGGCATGGTCTAGAATAATTGCATCAGATGGGGCACCGCCGTTGTTTGAGGGTGTTATTTTCAAAGGCTCTTTACCCCAGACTTCAGTGGCGCGCGGTTCAGGAACCATTTGCGACCAAGAAACACTCATGCAAGTGATCATAATTGTGGTGAAAGATATAGCGGGTTTGATCATTTTTAACGTTCCTAAAAATTAAATATTTCGCAAAAGAGTAAAGTTTCAAATTGGGGCTGTCAATTCGTGATATATGAGTTATAGTTTTCTTAAAAAGTAAAAGGGAATTAAAATGGCATCTTATGACGGTTTTGAATATGACGTATTAATCGTTGGCTCTGGCGCCGGTGGGGGAATGGCAGCGCATATATTAACGGAAGCAGGCGTTAAAGTTTTAATGCTTGAAGCGGGTCGTGATTATGACCCTGTCGAAGAAACCCCGATGTTTATGGAAAACCATGAAGCGCCACTTCGTGGATCAAGCACATCTGATAAAGATTTTGGCTATTATGACGCGACAATAGATGGTGGCTGGTCTGTTCCGGGTGAGCCTTATACCAACGCGGAAGGTACGAAATTTAGATGGTGGCGTGCCCGCATGTTGGGCGGTAGAACCAATCATTTTGGTCGATATGTTCCGCGCTTTAATGATCGTGATTTTAAACCCTATACCCATGATGGATTGGGAGTTGATTGGCCGCTAGATTATGATGAAGTGCAGCCATGGTATGATAAGTGTGAAAAACTGGTTGGTGTTTCCGGTAATAATCCTGGCATCTATGATGTGCCGGATAGTGGTGAAGGCGTTTTGCAGCCACACGCAAAGCCACGTGTTTATGAATTATTGGTTGAGGCCGCTTGTAAAAAATTAGGGTTGCCGATTGTGCCGATGCGCCGTGCCGTATTAACGCGCGCACAGGATACCCGTGAAGCATGTTTTAATGCGACGGATTGTGGACGCGGATGTTCCATTGGTGCCGCATTTCAAACAACCACATCGGTTATTCCGTGGGCGAAAGACACGGGTAATTTAAAAGTTGTTACCGATGCGATGGTAAAAGAAGTGCATCTTAATGATGATGAAAAAGCATCAGGAGTTTCATTTGTAAACCGCAAAACGCGGGAAGACGTTCGTGTTGATGCGGATTATGTTATTCTGGCGGCGAGCGCTTGTGAGACAGCGCGATTGATGCTCAATTCAAAAAGTGAAAAATTCCCAAACGGTATTGCAAATACTAGTGGGCAGGTTGGCCGTAACCTTATGGATAGCACAGGCGCAGATTTCACGGGGTATATTCCGGCATTAGAAGGACGACCAAAATATAACGAAGACGGGCTTTCAGGTAATCATCTATATATACCATGGTGGGATTATGAAGGGCAGGATAGCGGTTCCGTTAAATTTAAACGCGGATATCATTTGGAAATTGGCGGCGGTTTTGCTGAACCAAGCATGAGCACGGGACGTGGTGTTGATGGATACGGTAAAGAAGCCAAAGATAAATTAAGAAAAAAATATGGTAGCGGTATTTATTTCGCCCTACGTGGTGAAATGGTCGTGAATGAAAATTGTTACTGTGATATTGACCCGAACATGAAAGATAAATGGGGTATTCCCGTTTTAAGGTTCCATTGGAAATGGTCTGATGAAGAATATAATCAGGTTGCACACGGCATTGAATGGACAGAAAAAATTATCAAAGCCATGGGCGGGTATGTCACTTCGCCAAAACGTACACCTGAAGAAGCGCTTCTTCCGGGTGGTTTAATTATTCATGAAGTGGGAACAACCCGCATGGGCGATGATCCCGCAACTTCGGTTACCAATAAATGGGGTCAGACATGGGACGTGGATAATTTATACATTATGGATGGTGGCGTTTTTGCATCAAATCCACATAAAAATTGTACAATTACGATCCTAACGTTAGCAATGAAAAATGCGACAAAATTGGCTCATGAAATTAAAGGTGGGGAGATTAAAAATGGGTAAATTTTATAATTCAAAAATCAGTCGTCGTGACAGCTTAAAATGGATAGGTACCATGAGTTCAACGGTTTTGATCGGTGGAATTGTTGTTGGTTGTGATGCGGCAGATGATGCAATGCCCGAAGTTAAAAGCGCCAGTAATTGGCCTGATTTAAAATTTAAAACCATCACGGGACCAAAATATGGTCAAGATCCGGATATGTTAAACCCTGTCGTTCCTTGGCCAAAAACATTAGATGATGATCAGCTTGATATGGTGGCGCGTCTTTGTGATATTATATGCCCCGCCGACGAAGGTGGTCCTTCAGCAACCGAGGTCGGTGTGCCAGATGTAATCGACGAGTGGGTGAGTGCACCATATGAAAATCAGCAGCAAGATAGAGTGCTTATTTTAAATGGTTTAACGTGGCTCGAAGATGAAGCGGGCAGGCGGTTCAATAAAAAATTCCTAACAGCAAGTGATGCTGAGCAGGCTCAAATTTTAGATGATATTGCTTATACGAGCCATGGCAAATTAGAAGAATTTGAACATGCGGTTATCTTCTTTGATAAATTTAGGGCGCTTGTGTTTGGCGGATATTTCACAAGTCCTGAAGGGATTGAGGATATCGGTTATATGGGGAATTCACCAATAATAGGTGACTATCCCGGTCCAACCGAAGAAGCAATGGCCCATTTAGAGCAAGTGATTGCCAATTTACCGACTTAATTATTCTATGATTAGTCGGCCTCTTCGACAAAAGTAGTGACGCTTTGTCTTGGTGTTTCATTGACGCGTAGCTCGAATATGTCGGGCCGCGCGTAATGGCCGATAACATCAAGGTCATATCGTGCTTTTGCAAGGTCATCCATATTAATTTCAGCGGATATAAGCCCTTCTTTATCTAATAGAGGACCGGCAAGAACGTCGCCGAGTGGACCGATAATGACGCTTCCGCCACTAATCAGAGCATCATCGGCACCCCAGTTATCAACTTTTTGATCGAGTTCATTGGGAGATGGTTGATATTGGCAGGCACTTGCTACAAAACATCTGCCTTCTAATGCGATGTGCTGCATGGTGGATTGCCATACGGGACGGGCATCAACCGTTGGGGCACACCATATTTCAATTCCCTTGGCGTATAGTGCCGTTCGTAGTAGCGGCATATAGTTTTCCCAGCATATGGTTGCCCCTGTTCTTCCTGCATTGGTTTCAATTACGGGTAAAGTTGAGCCATCTCCTTGTCCCCAAATCAGGCGCTCTGATCCCGTGGGCATTAATTTACGGTGTTTATGCGTTAACCCGCCACTTGGATCTATAAAAATTGCTGTGCAATAAAGCGTCGCGCCTGCGCGCTCAATGACGCCAAGAACAAGGTTTGCATTTAACCTTTTTGACATTTCTGAAAGTGTTTTTACCTCAGGACCGGATAAGTCAATGGCCGCATCGTAATACTTTTGATAGATTTCACGTCCGCTTTCAAGACGGAAACCCAATTGTGTCCCAAAGCTTTCTCCCTTGGGATAGCCTCCCAAAATTGCTTCGGGCATGACAACAATATCAGCTCCTGATCGCTTAATCTCTGCTTCATAGGATAATATTTTTTCTAAGGTTTCTTGTGTGCTGCTCGGCACGGAACCGATTTGCAGCACACTTATGGTTTTTAATGTCATTTTATCCTCTTAAATTAAAAATATTTCTTACGTCATCGACGCTCGCGATAGGACGATTATTATTCATAGCGACTGTGGCAGCATGCTTAATCATTTCACCGTTATTTTCTAATAAACTTCCGTCTTCGCGCCAAATATTGTTTTCAAAACCGACACGGATATGACCGCCTACTTTAGTGGAATGATTGATGCAATCTTTTTCGTTTTCGGAAAAACCACAGGCTGCCCAAGGCCTTTTATTATTGGCGGCAAGTTTTTTTAATGCATCTGTATCGGGTGTAGGGCCATTATAGCTGCCCATGACATAAAGGACGAATGGTGTGTCATGGTGAAAGACTCCCTTTTTAATATATTCTTCAAACCGAATATGGTCGTCGGGGTTATAAAGAATATATTGTGGGAATATATTTTCTTTGATAACCCATTTATTAAATGCTTCAAACTCACCTAATTCATCATCAGTTGGACAAAGTTCTCTCAGCGCGATAGAGACGGCTTCGGGCTTAAGTTTTTTAACCATTTCCATTTGTTGATGGCGGTCATAAATGCCGACGGCTTCAGTGGTGGCCTGGATAATTAATTGATCACCTACTTTGTTTTTAATGGCATTGATTGAGTTTTGGTAGCGATCAACATCTAAGCAGTGGCTGCCATCGTCTTCTCTAACATGCAGATGAAGAATACTTGCGCCGGCTTCCAGAATTTGTTCAGCACATACGGCCATTTCATCAGGAGAAATTGGAATTTCCGGATGATCTTTTATCTGCCTTCTGGCGCCATTTGGTGCGGACATGATGATGAATGGAGAGGTAGGCAATATTTTATACTCATTATTTTTGACTTGGCTGGATTATCGCAACTTATTTGACCCGGGTCAAAGATTTTAAACACTTTCCGGGTGTAAAGATGGTTCTTGAAATAAAACTGACAGGAGGAAAACATGTCAAAAAAACTCGTGGCCGCATTAGGTCTTATCTCTGCTTCGCTTTTTGCGAGCGAAACTGCAAGTGCACAGCAAGCGGGTGATCTGTTTGTTCGCGCGCGTGCAATTTATGTATCACCTGATGCGAGTACCACAACGTCAATCAACGGTACAGCTGATATCGATAATAAAGTGGTTCCAGAAGTGGATTTCACATATTTTATTGCTGATAATATCGGTCTTGAGTTAATTGCAACGACAGCAAAACATAATGCAACAGCAATTGGTACGGACGTTGGTGATGTGCCGCTTGGTAGTGCGTGGTTGTTGCCGCCAACATTGTCGTTACAATATCATGTGCCAATGGAAGGATTTAAGCCATATGTTGGTGCTGGTGTAAATTACACTTTCTTTTATAGTGAAAAAGCTGCGGGTACTCCGGTTAATGGCTTTAACTTGAAGGATACTTTTGGTTTCTCACTACAAGCCGGTGTCGATATCGATATTACTGAAGATGTTTTCTTTAACGTTGATGTTAAGAAATTATTCTTAAGCACTGATGCGACTATCCCAACTGATTTAGGATTGGTAACTGCGGACGTGCAAATTGATCCTTGGATCATTGGTGTTGGTATTGGTAAGAAATTTTAAGACTTTCTAATACTTAAAAGAACTTAGGCCCGCTAGCGTTTAGCGGGCCTTTTTTTATTTTCTATGCGACTGATGCTACCGGGGAAAGGCTCATGCGGTCTAAGGCACCGATAAGATCAGCCAGAATATCTTTTGGTGTTTCAAGGCCAACAGAAAGACGCACTAGACCGTCAGAAATATCATGAATGGCGCGTTCTTCTGGAGTATAGGTCGAGTGTGTCATGCTTGCGGGGTGTTGGATTAATGTGTCCGCGTCACCTAAACTGACGGCGCGCTTGATCATTTTAAGTTCATTCATGAAACGAATACCGTTTGAAATGCCGCCTTTAAGTTCAAAGGCAATCATGCCGCCTGGTTTTTCCATTTGACGTTGCGCTATGCCATACTGCGGAAAGCTTTTAAGGCCCGGATATGAAACGCTTTCAATTGCAGGATGCTTTTCAAGTTCTTCGGCGATCATTTGTGCGCTGCTGCAATGGCGGTCCATACGGATTTCTAAGGTTTTTAAGCCGCGCATAATTTGAAATGCGGTCAGTGGTGCCATCACGGCACCTGTCATATCCTTTACACCTTCAAGACGGATACGGGTGATATGCTCTTCTGATCCTGCGATCATACCGGCGACAAGGTCGCCGTGGCCACCAAGATATTTGGTCGCAGAATGAACGACAATATCGGCACCCCATGAAATTGGACGACATAGATATGGTGTCGCATAAGTATTGTCGACGATGGTAATAAGTCCATGTTCTTTAGCGATTTGCGCAACGGCGCCAATTTCAACAAGGCGCATGTTTGGGTTTGCAGGCGTTTCAAAATAAACAACTTTTGTTTTGTCCGTAATTGCCGCGCGTACATTTTCCGGATCACGCATATCAACATGTTTAATTGTGACGCCGAATTTTGTCAGCCCATGACTAAAAAATGTAAATGTACAGCCATAAAGAGTGGTGAAATATCACGATAGGGAATTCAAATGAATGCGATAAATTTAAAAGAAAAATTCAACCTTTTTACCGATCAATGGACACCAAAAATCATCACTAACCTTGATGATAGTCATGTGTATCTTACCAAAATTGAAGGCGATTTTATTTGGCATAGCCATGATGATCAGAATGAACTTTTCATTGTTATCGAAGGACGTTTTCGTATGGATTTTCGCGATAGAAGCCAATGGGTAGAAGCCGGTGAAGTCCTTCTCGTCCCAAAAGGAGTTGAACATCGTCCGTGCGCAGAAGAAGAATGTAAATTACTGGTGATTGAGAAAGCAGACACAGATCACACCGGTGGCGAAAAAGATGACCGCCGAAAAGAAAATCATGATCATATTTAATTTTATTTAACTAACCCCTTAATGATTTTTCGCATGACGACACCGGGTTTATCTGCTTTAATGCCGATTTCTTTATAATCATGTTGATCGTGTTCAAATACATCTTGTAAGAGTTTGATGGCTTCGCGATCTTCGTCAAAACCTTTTTGCACCATTTCTCCTTGTTTCTTACTATAATCTTGATCATCAAGGGCATAATTTCGAGCAACATACCAAAAATAATGGCAGCGGTTTTCACTTTCTGGCGTTAAGTAATGATTGACATAATGACCTGTTGGCTCTTCAACGTCACCGTTTTCATCATGGGGATAAAGAAGGCCGTACCCTTTATTGGTCGCAGGGGTCATATAATGGCCACCGGATTTATAAACGACTTGTTTATTTCCAAAATCAAGACCCGGATGGAAAAATGGTTTTAAAAGATTCCAATCTTCCATTTGGCGATAGAAAACCACTTGATCATCCGTTTGTTCAACCGTTATTGGCGCTGACGTATATTCTTTAGGAAATTTGAAAGTGTTTTCATGAAGAAAGGGAAGGTGGCTTAGGTCACAAAGATTTTCATGAAGCAGCATATAGCTCCCTTCCATGTAATTATATTGCCCGACCACGTGGGTCCATTTATCCATGTCATGGATCTCAAGTTCAGGAATTTCTTCCTCATTCGCTTTTTCATTTGCACCCATCCATATCCAGACGACGGGCCCTGTTTCCTTGGTGGTATATTTTTTAATTTTGGTTTTAGGACATTTATCTTGGCAAGGTACATCAGTAATATTGCCATTATGATCATATTTTATACCGTGATAGCGACAGCGAATGCCCCCTCCTTCCAAATTGCTGCTGGCGAGCGGGAATGAGCGGTGAGCACAACGGTTTTGTAATATAACAACATTTTCATTTTCGTCGCGGTACATAACAAGGCTGCGGTTTAATATGGTGCGTTCCGTAAGTTCACGGGTTATTTCGGTCGCGAGAGCAGCCACATACCAATAATTATAAAGAAGTGGGGTATTAATATCCGCAAGATCGTCATTACAATATGGTTTCATGGGTGACTCATTTTTTACTATGTTATTTATCAAAAACAGATTATCACAGAAGGATTAATGGTCAACACGTATTAAAAAGGAAAAAGCGTGTCGGAACAAGTTCAAGATAAAAATATTGATGAACCCGGTCATTTTAATATGGCGGCTTTTATTATGTTAATCCTTGGCGGGATTGCTATTGGGACTTCACCGATTTTTATGCGCTTTTCAGAAGTCACGCCAACATCGGCGGCGTTTTGGCGACTTTTGTTGGCTATTCCGCTTTTGATCATTTGGCAGGCCTATGATATTCGTAAAAATAAAGGAGCCGCGACACCGAAATTAAATATCAAAGATATGAAGCCTTTCATTATTGTCGGTTTTTTCTTTGCGCTTGATTTAACCATGTGGCATTGGTCGGTTGAATTAACGTCCGTCGCAAATTCAACGTTGCTTGCCAATATGGCTGCGATTTTTACGGCAGTTGGCGGTTTTCTTTTCTTTGGGGAACGCTTTAGCAAGACCTTTATCGGTGGGATGATGTTGGCGCTGCTAGGGGCCATATCATTGATGGGGCATAGTTTTGAATTGGCCCCTGAAAATTTATCAGGTGATATCCTCGCGCTTATTACGGCGGTGGCATATGCCGGTTATATGATTTTTAGTGCGAAGGCACGCAAAAGTTACTCGACCGTTTCACTCGTCTTGGGAACAGCCGTCTTTGGGGCTATTTTTTTACTGCCGATTGCGCTTAATGAAACCGGTAACTTTATGCCAACAAATATTGGTGGTTGGTGGCCTCTTATTGCGCTTGCATGGTTTACACATGTTGTTGGGCAAAGCTTAATTGTTTATGCGCTTGCGCATTTGCCTGCTGCTTTTGGGTCTGTGACTTTATTAATCCAGCCAGTGGTGGCCGCAATACTTGCATGGGTATTATTTGGTGAATATCTAAGTGTTTATCACTTCGTTGGTGCCGCATTGATCATCAGCGGCATACTTGTGTGTAAAAAAGGAGTGAGGAAGAATTAATCTTCCCCACTCGTAAAATATTATTCCGGTTTTTTGGTCATCAAGGCCAGCCATGATTTTGCAAAATCATTATCAGGAAGCCAAGTGGTGTCCTCTTTAAGAACGTCTTCTTCCGCACCAATGGTATGTTTATAAACATTGCCGACAGTACCCATATCTTCTGAAACCGGTTTTAAGGCCTTATATCCCATAGCATCTTCAACCATTCTCAGTTTCATGACGGCTTCATAATATTCGACGGCCAAATCACGGCTGCCGGCGACTTCATGGGCGACGCCTTGTTCTTCAACGAGTGTCCAAAGCGCACCTGCACGGCGGTTGGTTAAATACATACCTTTAATCATAAGGTTGCGGCTTGGGTAATCATCTAAACCAATGACATAAAGGCCGGGTGTTTGTCGTGTTTCTTCTGGGGGGACAGCGGAATAATAATAACCGCCTTTATTAACCACATATGCAATGACGCGCTCTGGTATCCAACTCGCGATTTCATGATTAATTTCTCCGCCTGCAGACATTCCCCAAAGCAAGAAAGGGGCGTATGAGAGTTCCTGATGACCCGTTTTCATAGCCACTTGATCAATGGCGTCAATGATTGCTTTACCGCTTCCTTCGGCGACTTTAATATAATGTTCAATCATCATATTTACATGCATGTGATCTTGTAAGAATGTACCAAGTAGCGCAAAATCATGTTTTTTAGCAAATGCTTGCCAGTATTCATCTTCTACTTGTGGACGGCCATCACCGTTTGAGCCCGGATTAAGCATTAATATACCGCGGTAATTATCAACACCATCAGGTAACCACATGCGAAATTCAGCTTTGCTATAAACATTGCCCGGTTCCAAGCTTACGTCGTGGGTTTCAGCAATGCTTGCCGCGGTGAAAAAAAGGCTAAAGCCGATTATGAGTATTATTTTTAATATATTCATTTTTATTATCCCTTAATTATTTAACACTATAATATCCGATGAGTTTTAAAACACCAGAGGTATAATAAGGGCTTAAAATGAAGCACCAACATGGGTTAATTGATAAAATATCCCATAAATATTCATTATATGAAAAGCTTATGACGGGGAATGCTTTTCTCGCATTGTTATTCATAACTCACCTTATGGTGGGATACATTGCCATGTGGCAATTTGATCTGCTCGACTACTTTACTCTCTCGCTTTATTCCGAAATGCTTTATACAAGTCTTGTAAGCGTCGTGATCCTGAAGTTTGTCATTTTTTATATAGATTAGCGAAAACGCCATATTAATAATGCAGAACAAACCTCATTAAAATCAGAGGTTTTTAAAAGTTGTTTTAATCGAAATACATTTCTGTGTTTATTAATCCCGCTTTTATTTTTTCCATCTTTTTTTGCATTGTTTTCTGCAACAAAATCCATGATCCATGTTTTTAATTCATTTTATTTGGATGAAATATTTATGAAAATTGATCGTTTCCTTCATTTTGGAATTGATCCCTGGAAGATAACGCACACTATTTTTTCAGGAGCTTGGGGTTCATTATTTTTAAGCTTTATATACGCCATATGGTTCGGGATGATGCTTTATTATACATTGTGGATGATGGTTAGTATAAAGATGAGAAAGCATCGATTTCAATATTTAACGAGTTTTATTTTATGCTGGTTTTTACTGGGGTCAGTATTGGCCGTATTTTTGTCATCAGCGGGGCCGGAATATTTTGGCCGTGTTACCGGCGATATCAGTGTCTATGAACCGTTAATGGACATTCTTAGGTCACACAATGAACCCTATAAAGATCAGTTCTTATATGTTTATGCTTTGGATGTTCAGGATTATTTATGGAACAGTTATTTAAAAACCACCATTGATGTGGGGACTGGTATATCCGCGATGCCTAGTATGCATTTATCGATTGCGGCACTTCTTTATTTTTCTGCGAAAGAATTAAATAAAAATTTTGGTTATGCCATGCTTATATTTTTGATACTTATTCAAATAGGATCAGTCCATCTTGGTTGGCATTATGCGATTGATGGATATGTTTCCATTTTCCTTACCTGGTTGATTTGGAAATCTATGGGTTATTTATGCGATAAAATTTATCATGAAGAATGACATCGGGCTATATTCAAAAGAATTTGATGATATTTATTTCTCACCAGAAGACGGTATTGGGGAAAGCAAGGCGGTATTCTTAGATGGTATAAATGCACCGGAATGTTGGAAAGATAAAAAGGCCTTCACAGTTTCGGAGTTAGGGTTTGGGTCAGGATTAAATTTTTTACTGACGGCGAAGCTTTGGTGTGAGACAACATCTCCAGATCAGCAGCTTATATATTATTCAACAGAGAAATACCCATTAGATAAAAGTCAAATTGAAGTGGCCTTGGAATGGCAGGACTTGCAACCGTACGTTTCTGAGTTGCTCGAAGACTATCCAAATAATGACTTCTTATTCAATGGCAGAATTAAATTAAAAATTCTGCTTGGTGATAGTTTAGAGCAATTAAGGTTTCAAAACTTTAAATCGGATGCGTGGTATTTGGACGGATTTGCGCCAAGTAAGAACCCTGATATGTGGAGCGATGAAATTTTTAATGAGATGGCGAGACTGTCAAACCAAAAGGCACAGGTAGCAACATTTACGGCAGCCGGATTCGTGAAGCGAGGGTTGCAAAAGGTTGGTTTTCAAATGGACAAACGTCCGGGATTTGGTAAAAAAAGAGAAATGTTGACGGGATTTTGGCATAAAAAAAGCGACTAAATAAAGTGAGCCGCTTTTTTTATATTTTTAATTTGTGCTATGGCGTAATTACATGGTTGATGTTATTGGATTTAGCCCATGCATCAATTGCCTTAATATGATCTGTGATAGAATTTAATTCCTCCTTACGTTCTGACCATTGCATTTGCAAATCCGCAAGACGATCTAAGGCGCCTTTTGCCACAGGGGCGCCAGCACTATCCATCACGCCGACAACATGTTTCACTTGAACGTCAAGCATGCTTGGCCATGCATCTTCATCTTCAAGAACTTGGAAATAAACCTGATCAATTAGTTTTTCCCAAGTATTGATTTGATCAAGTGCCGGAATGGCATGTTGCATAAGGTCTTGATTGTCACCATATTTCGCCATCAATTCCTTGATCTGATGGCGGGCTTTACGGGTATTATCAAGTGATAACAAAATCTCATTTAAAAGGTTTGTGCCTTCAACCAGTTTTGTTTCAAGAAAGTCATATTCTTCTTTAGTCGCACTGTCACGTGGATCTGGTAGAAGTTCAACTGGAACCGTTTCTTCGTAATCACCAATTGAAATGCGGGCCTGATATTCACCAGGCATAACTTTAGCACCGTTCCAACCAGAGAACATGAAAACATCATCAATACAAAGAATACCATCGCGGCGCATATCCCATGTCCATAGGTTCATACCCTTAGATTTAGATGGATAGGAAAGGGAGCGTTTCTGGCGTGGTGACATATTGCCAATGACACATCGGTCACGGTCGCTTTCTTCACTAGAATAAGAACGAACAAGATTTCCAACCTTATCAAGGATTTCAATGGAAAGCGGACCTTCTTGATCTTCTTTAATATGGTAAGAAAGAATAACCCCGTTTGGTGGGTTATTTCCTTCGTTTGCACCACCACTACGGCGACCTGTGATCATCATAGTTGGGCTTGGGCTTAATAGATGAAGTTCTTTATCGGCTTGATCGTTTGAAATTTGACCGAATATCGCAATATCATCCATGACGTAAAAGCCGCGTCCTTGCGTTGCGACGACAAGATCACCTTGACGGATCATCAGATCCGTAATTGGAACGGGTGGTAAATTTAAACGTAAGGATTGCCAATTATCGCCATCATCAAAGGAAATATACATACCAAGCTCAGTACCAGCATAGAGAAGTCCTTGTTTATTTTTATCTTCGCGAACGACACGAACAAAATTGCCCTTTGGTAGATCGCCATCTAAACGTTGCCAGCTGTCACCATAGTTTATTGTTTTATAAATATATGGATCGGGGTCGTTCATTTTATAAGCAGAAACAACGATATAGGCTGTCGCCGGATCATGAGGACTTACTTCGATTGCATTAATCATCCCTTCTGGCGCATTACGCGGAGTAACATTATCCCAGTTTCCACCGTTATCACGTGTCACATAGACGAGGCCATCATCACTGCCGGACCATATTACGCCACGTTCATGAGGGCTTTCGACGATGGTGTAAATGTTACCGTAAAATTCAGCACCAACGTTTTCCGCTGTTAATGGTCCACCGTTTAAGCGTTGCTTTTCTTTTTCATTGCGGGTTAGGTCTGGGCTGATTTCTTCCCAGGTTACGCCGCGGTCATCACTTCTAAGGATATATTGTGACCCATAATAGATAACACTGGGGTCATGGGGTGAGGAGGATACAGGCGCATTCCAGTTGGCGCGATATTTTAAATCTTCAGCGTTTTCACCAAAAACATATTGCGGATAAGGTTTGATCGGACGAGTACGACGATTTTTCGTATTGATTTCGGTGAGTGTCCCGTTAATCGTTGTTGCATAAACGAGGGTAGGGTCATTTTCATTAAAGGCAATATGGGCACTTTCCCCGCCGCCAACGGAATAATAATCATCAACACCAATGCCACCTGTGAATGATTCAGATGTGATTGCGACCGTTGAGTTATCCTGCTGGCCACCATAAATACGATATGGCATCATGTTATCCGTATTCACGCGGTAAAACTGTGCTGTTGGTTGGTTCATAATTGATGACCAAGTTTTACCACCGTCAAAGGTAATTTCTGCGCCACCATCATCCGCAAGAGCCATATTGAGGCTATTATCAGGATTGATCCATAAATCATGTGTGTCGCCGTGACCTACGCTAAGTAAATCGTAAGATTTGCCGCCATCGACAGAACGCATAAACGGAACGTTCATGACATATATTGTATTGTCATCATTAGGGTCTGTTTTTAAATGGTTATAATACCATGCTCGCGTGTGTGTAAGGCGGTTTGAATTGATATTTGTCCATGTTTTACCGCCGTTTTCCGTGCGATAAACACCGCCATCGTCTGTATACATGTCCCCTTCGACGACAGCATAAACGCGTTCAGGGTTTGATGCGGATACATCAATACCAACTTTACCGATCTTTTCAGGTAATCCGCCCGCTAACTTGTTCCATGTATCGCCACCGTCAGTAGTTTTCCAAATACCGCCCTTAACACCACCTGATAGAATATACCAAGGTGTACGACCATTTTCCCACATGGCCGCATAAAGGATGCGTGGATTAGTCGGGTCCATGGTTAAATCGCCACCACCAACTTGCGGGTCTACGTTTAAAACATGTTCCCAAGTTTCACCACTGTCCATCGTGCGGTAAATGCCGCGCTCTTCGTTCGGTCCCCAAATATTACCTTGTGCAGCGACATAAGCGATATCAGGATTGGTTGGATGAACACGTACTTTTGGGATTTGCCCTGCTTTTTCAAGGCCAATATGTTTCCAGGTTTTCCCGGCGTCGGTTGATTTATACATACCGTCACCGCTAGCGGTTGTTACACCTCGAATTGGGCCTTCACCTGTGCCGACATATACGACATTAGGATCTGATTCTGATACGGCTATTGCGCCGATTGTACCGACATTAAAGTCATTGTCTGAAACATTAAACCAAGTTGTACCAGCATTGGTGGTTTTCCATACGCCACCACCCGCTGCGCCCATATAATAAGTAAGGGGATCACCAATAACGCCTGCGATTGCAAGCGCTCTTCCGCCGCGCCATGGGCCGATCAAGCGATATTCTTTACCCGCATATAAAGACGGGTTGATGGTTTCTGTAGCAAAAGCAACTGACCCAAAATGAATTATTGAAATGGCTAAGCTTAAAATCAGTATAGAAATATTTTTTATCAGACGGTGTAAAGACATGCTTCTTCCCCTTAGTATTTATTCTTAAGTATTTTGAAGGGGTAAAAGATGCCCTAAATTTATGGATTTGTATAGGGGGAAGACAATAAAAAAAGCCCCGCATTTGAGTGCAGGGCTTTTTCAATAATTTGAGTACCGTTATTTTTTTGTGGCCATACTATATACCAGATGACCCACAATGACGAGTGCGGCAGCGCCAGCAAAAAGGGGGAGGAGATCCCACGAAATGCCGAGGAGCGTTTCTTGCCCGTACATGTCTCTACTATAACGGAATAGTTCCATATTCAATTATCCTCTAATTGCTTTCTTAACGAGGTTTTCCATTAGCGGAATTTTGAAGTGGTTATAGTTAAGCGGAGAAGCACCACGAGAAGCAGCACCAGCACCAAGCTCAGCTGTTTCTTCGTTTGGCGCGCTACCTTTAACAATATCTTCAACAACGTTAAGACGCTTTGGAACACATTCTACGGCACCACAAGTAAGGCGAATATCTTCGATCACACCACCAGAAACTTTCATAGCAGAAGCCATGTTTACAAGTGGGAAATCCCATGTGTTACGATCCGCAACTTTTTCAAAGAAGAATTGAGCATTTGCCCAAGTTCCTGGAATGCGGATTGCTTTAAGAATTTCACCATCTTCTAGTACTGTCATTTTCTCGATATTGATTGCAGGACCGATGAAGTAATCTTCGGCAGCAACTATGCGTTCACCGTTTGGACCTTCGATAACCATGCTGGCTTCAAGAGTAACAACAGCAACAGCAGTATCAGAGGGTGTTACAGCAACACAACGAGAAGCACCGAATAAGCAATGCTCACGGTTCATACCTTCTGGTGTGTCAGCGTAACATGTGTTTCCACCTGCACGGTAGCAGTCAAGACCACTACGGTAATACCAGCAACGAGCGTCTTGGCTGATGTTACCGCCAAGAGTACCTTTGTTTCTGATTTGCGGGCTTGCCACGCGTCCGGCAGCTTTTGCAAGTAAACCGAACTTTGATTTAATAATTTCGTTGTTTTCAACATCAGTTAGTGTTGTCATCGCACCGATTTCAACACCGCCGTCCGCTGTTTCAGTTACACCTGTTAATCCAGGAATTCCTGAAAGGTCAACAACAGTTGTTGGTCTTTTAATCCGGTCTTTGAACCAGTCTAGGCTGTCTTGGCCACCGGCCATAGCCCATCCATTTTCACCAGCGTCAGCAAGCGTACTGATAGCGCTAGCAAGATCAGCAGGTTGAACCAGATTGAAGTTTGGCATCATGTCTTTCATAATCTGTACCTTCCTTTATACGTTTACTTGAAGTGGTTTAATTGACTGAGGACGACCTGATAGAGCATTGATGATCATATCAGTATCAACCGGCGTACGGTTGAAATATGTTCCAGTCGCATCGGAAATGGCACTTAAGAGTGCTGAAGCAGCACTACCCATTGCCGGCTCACCGATCCCTTTAACCCCGAATGGGTTTTGCGGATCAGGTTTATTGACCGCATCAGTTTCAATCACTGATGGCACGTCCATGATGCTTGGCGGTTTGGTTTGATATAAACCAACCGTCGCACATAGGCCGTTTTGCGGATCATAAACCATACGGTCTAGAACGGCCTCACCGATACCCATTACGGCACCGCCACGAAGCTGTTGTTGAAGCCCCATCGGATGAAGAACAGTACCGCAATCTGCGATGTTATGCATCTCAAGAAGTTCATATTTTCCCGTATCCGTATCAAGTTCGATCATGCAGAACGCTGCAGCCATTCCAGGTACGCTTCCTTCTTTTGGAAGTTCGTCCTTGGCTACTGCTACAAGACCAGCACCTTGAACGTTTTTAAGAGCTGCTTTGGTCACATCATTCAGATTATCTGGATACTCAGTACCGTCCCATGCACCACCAAGTTCAATCGCTTTAGCACCAGCTTCTGCGAATGTCATTGTTTTGGTTGCATCAGATGAATTGGTTACTTTTTCATCTGCAACTTCATAATCACCTGGTTCACCGCCTAATTCTTGAGCAGCAAGATTTTGAAGCATTTCTTTTGCTTTCGTCGCCGCAACAAAATTAGTACGAGTGTTAGTGAAAGTTGAGTTACTTCCGAATTGAGCAAGTGTCCATGGAAGTCCGTGACGGCTATCGCCGCGAAGAACAACTGTGTTTTCCCATGAAGAACCAAGTACTTCAGCAGCAGCACGACATGTGCCAGCATATGAGTATGTACCTAAGTTACCAACACCAGAGTGAACATAAAGCTTTCCATCCGGGCGAATTGAAATCAATCCGTCAAATCCATTAGATCCGGCGGAGTGATAAGCAGACCCAACACCAACGCCGATCACTTTACTACCGTTACGTTGGCCAGACATGGCTTTCTTTTCTTCCCAGTTAAACTTCTCAGCACCAAGTTTATATGCTTCTTTAAGATACATACTTGTTACTGTACTGTTTCTGGCTGTGAATTGAACGTCAGCTTCCGGCGCATTTAAGTCGCGGATCGCAACACGGTCAATGCCGAGTTCCTTAGCTACACGATCAATAAGAGGCTCAACAACAGTTGCCAATTGGTTCTGACCTGGACCACGCTGTGATACATGCCAAGGTTTATTGGTTACAACCGCCGCACCACGGAAACGCATGTTTGTTGGTGTATAAACCAGTGCTAACGCACCAGCCGCTGATGAATAGTCACCAGAACCACGGTTTGGACCGCCACTTTGAACGATATATAGATCCGCGGCTGTCATCTTACCATTTGCATCAAAACCAAGCTTAACTTGTCCTTGGAAACCTGGACGCGTTCCACCGAGGTGATATTCTTCTGCACGTGTTACGCGAAGCATAACAGGGCGTCCAATTTTCTTAGACATATATGCAGTCATACCTTGAACAGGATAAGGAGACGCTTTGGCGCCAAAGCCACCACCGCAGAATTCAGCAACATAGACAATATCATCAAGTGATACATCCATCATACGTGCAAGACCAGGCATCATCCAACTTTGTGATTGTGATGAACCGTGGATAAAACATTTACCGTTTTCCCAATATGAAAGAACGCTGCGAGGCTCAAGTGCTTGGTGAGAAGAACTTGCTGTTACAAATGGCTCATCAATAATTAGAGCTGCATCCGCAAATGCGGCATCAACATCACCAACAGTCCATTCAACAGGTGCTTCACCCATTGGAAGTTTATCATCACCTGCTTCAGCAAAATCGCGTGCTGACCATTTACGCTTATGAATAGGAAGATTACCTTCACCACCACCAGTAACGTTTCCGCTTTCAAGTGCATTTGGTCCACCAGGGTAGAGGCTCTCTAGAGGATCAAGCACGAATGGTTGTGGTTCATAAGCCACTTTAATTTTTTCAAGTGCTTCAGATGCGATTTGCTCTGATTCTGCTGCAATAGCAGCAATCGGCATACCGAGCTGACGAGGTTTGTTTGTAAGCATAGGGTAGCTTGGCTCATCCGCTGCAGGAACTTCATCTGCAGTAAGAATGCCTAGCACGCCTGGCATTGCGAGTGCTTCTGATGCATCAAAGCTAGTGACATTTGCACTTGGCATTGGGCTAAGAAGCATTTTCATATAGCACATACCTTCTTTACGGAAATCTTCGGAATATTTACCGGTTCCCATAACTTTGGCTTGTACATCTTGTGGGGTAAAATCTTTACCAATTAATTTTTCAGCCATTTTTAAGCACTCCCCGCTGCTTTAACGATTGCGTTAACGTAGTTGTTGTACGCACCACAACGACAAAGGTTACCAGCTAATGCTGTGCGAACTTCTTCGCGTGAAGGGTTTGGATTGCGCTGTAATAAAGCGACACCTGAAACAACCTGACCTGGAGTACAGAACCCACACTGTGGCGCAAGTTCTTCGATCATTGCTTGTTGTACTGCATGCATTTGGCCATTTCCACCACCTACGCCTTCAACTGTTACCACAGCTGCATCACGTACTGTATGTGTAAGGATTGAACAGCTATTTTGTGTAACGCCATCGATCATTACCGTACATGCACCACATGAACCACGGTCGCAACCGATTTTCGTTCCTGTAAGGCCTAACTTGTTACGAAGTGTGTGTGCGAGTGTTTCATTTGCGGCCACATCAACAGTACGTGACATACCGTTAACGTTGATAGAAATCATACGCTCCACTGATCCGGCAGCTGAGCCGCCTGAACTGTCACCGCTGTCTGAACAGCCTGTGACCATAGTCGCCGTCCCGGCAACAGCACCAGCGGCAATTACGCCTTTGATGAAATGACGTCGGGAAACGTCATCTTTCTCTGTGCTCAGAGGATCGTAGCGATCTGAACTGAATTTTTTTTGCATAAAATTGTGCTCCTCCACATTAAAATTTCTATACATTTTGTTGCAACATATCCAACAGACATAAAAAATGTCTCGACAAAGTCAATTACACCAAATAATCCCAATTGGTGATTTTGACGCTGTTAATACGATGTTTTCATATCTCTTGAATATTTTTGTGATTTTTCTTGAGATATTTATTACCTCCCGTTAAGAGATAATGTTACTATATAACTTGATATCTGGTAAGTCTAGATGCAAAATAACGGGAAACTACAAAAAAGGCGCTATTTTTTAGCGAAGTATTAAGAATGGATGACAATAAAGATCAAGTAGTCCGCCATGGTGGGCTAAGTCGATTATTTCACTGGGTAATGGCAGTATGCATTTTGATATTACTTGCAACTGGTGTCACACCGATTCTCGGAGCTGAATTTGAATGGATTGAACCACATTGGATAGCGGGTGTTGCTTTAACAATTGCTGTACTAATTCATATAGTGCGTTCCCTTAGTCCGGCGAAAATTAAATCCATGTGGATTTCTATTTCGGATATTAAAGAATTTATCGCTGGGGGCGGAAAAGTGCGTGGTGGGAAATATTCACTAGAACAAAAACTTATGCATCACGGAATGACGGGCTTAAGTCTTATTTCATTAATTACCGGCTGGTTGATGCTTTTGAAAATTGATACACCATTTTGGCAAAGAGACCCTTTTATTTTTAATGCAGACACCTGGGGAATACTTTATGTTTTGCATGGATTGTCGACGCTCTTTTTTGTAAGCTTTGTTATGATGCATATTTATTTTTCACTACGTCCTGAAAAAGCAATGTATTTGCGTTCAATGATTAAGGGCTGGATGACAAAAGATGAGTATAATGAAAATCACGACCCGGATCGCTGGGAAACAAAATAAGTTAGAAAGAATATTATGAGTAATAATAATGAAACACTCCGCAATTCTATAAATGATGTAGAAGCAGGATATGAATATATGTTGGCCTATGCGGCGCAAGGTTTGATAGATGAACCTACCAGCGGAGGAAGTGGTCCTTCAATAAGGGTCTATTTAGAAAAAATGCAAAATGGGCTTGTGTCAATTGTTGATGATTTTGAAACGGTTATAAAGGATGCAACAGGTGACAATGCTGAACTTTATTTAAATTACTTATCCGTACTTAAAGAAGATGCCGCAAAATCGAAAAAAGCGGTTGATCTCGTGATGTCACTGCCTTCAATCGGATCGCAGGTTATTGATAATTTAAATGCATCAATTCACTTACGTGCAATTCTAACAGATATTTTCTTGATTGATGAAGCTTTAACCTCTTTATCAAGACATCAGTAAAATTTTGCCTTATTTAGTTGTTACGCTAAGTTTCAGTGATAACAAAACAGGATAATTTATGGTTTCTGGTAAAATAAAAACAGCACTTGGAATTTTTACAATTGGTTTGGGTGGTCCCTTAATGGCATCACCAGCATTTTCACAAGAAGATCAAACACAGCTTTTTCAGAACTATCAAGCCATGGTCGTTATTGAAGAATATAATCAACACTGTCCAGTATTAACGCGTCTTGAGGCGGAAGCTTTAAATGGGCAAATAGTATTTGCCAATAGTAGCTTTGCCGGCAAAATGGATGGCGTTGAAAAGTTCAAAAAAGAAGCGCGCATATTTGCCCGCCGTGTGCCATGCAATTCAGAGAAGTTGGATAATTACCTTGCGATTGCACAGCAACAAGCTATGGACCATATGGTCAACCACGTCATTCTTGCAAGACAAGTTCATATTATTGATGAGCAACATCGCCAAGAAGGAAGAATAGAAAGTGGTTTACTGCTTAATTATTTGACTGATGATGAATGGAAAATGCTTGATAATCTTTATGAAGAAGTGAAAGCAAATTATCTTTCGCAAGCTGATGAAGAAGTATGGAATGCGTTTATGGATTCGGTGGTGAAAGTGGCCGAAGAAAGATCAACGGTAAATTACATTGAAAGTCAAGCAACCTTGCAAAGCGGTGCGCCAAAAGAATTGGGCGCCGTTCAAGCGAAAGTCAGACTTCAGGATATTACGAGTTATTACTTTAATCTTGAAAAAACGGTGAGAGCTTTTGTTGAAGGGGCTGATGCAGCGGAACGACAATATCCATATAGTCGTCCTGCAAATGATTTTACGGAATGGACAGCATTTCGTCCTCGTGAAGAAGCATTAAATTGGGCCGTATCTTATCCCGGATGCGGCGGCAAGAATGTTGAGGTTGGATGTACATTTTTTATAAATACGGATGATGAAGCAGGTATTGTATTAAATACGTTTGATGGTCAAGAAGTTAAAAATGTTTCGCTAACGTATCGTGACCCAAAAGATAATGACCTTAAAAATCAAAATAAAGTTATCGAAGGCCCCATCGGTAGCAACCTATTAAACAACGGCAATTTTATGGCTAATGTTGAGCAGCTTAAAGCGGCGAATGCTAAAATTTCAAGCGAAGCCGAAATAAGTGATGATCATTTAAAATATAATGCGCAGACAGGTGATGCTGCGCCAAATGGTGCAAAAGTATATATTTTGCCCAAAAACACAGTAGAGAATATCGATAAGCTTCATAAGAATGATGTGCTGATCTTAACGGTTACTAAATATTCTGGTGAAATTGAAACGATTATGCCGGTTCAAAATTACTTAAGAGCAAAGAACTGGGCCTATATAACACAATAAGATGGTGAATATTATGAGACTGCTAAGAATTTTAATTCTATTTCCAACAATAATATTAGCAGGCTCGTTTAGTCTGGCATTTGCGCAAGACTATGCAAAGAAACATACTGTTGATGCAGATGGGCATCCTATGGCCGTCTGGGAAAAATCAGTTGATAATCCAAAAGGTATTATTTTACTTCACCACGGGCGCACATGGAGTTCCCTTCCTGATTTTGATTTACAAGTGGAAGGGGAAGAGCTTTCCTTAATGGATGGGTTTAATGAGCGCGGTTATAGTGTTTGGGCAATGGACGCACGTGGATATGGTGAAACGCCGCGCGATGAAACGGGTTGGAATACACCAAATCGATCTGCACGAGATATATCAATTGTTCTTAAATGGTTGGCGGAAAGAACAGATCAAAAAATCCATCTTTGGGGGTGGTCAATGGGGTCAATGTTAAGTCACATTGCGGCCCAAAGTTATCCTGAAAACATTAAAAGCCTGACCTTGTTTGGCTATCCTGTCAGAGCTGGTTTTGTATACCCAAAAGAAATGATAGAAAGTGAGCCACCCAAAGAAGCAACAACTGCCGAAGCGGCCGCAAGTGATTTTTTGGTTCCGGGTTCCATCAGCCAAAAGGCCATCGATGAATATGTGCGCCATTCACTTGAAGCCGATCCAATTAGAATGGATTGGAATATGCAACATCAATATAATCAAATTGATGCTTCCAAAGTCACCATGCCTGTATTGCTGCTTGAGGGTGAATTTGATCCATTAACAGATACAGAGATGCATGCTAATTCTTTTGTAGCCTTTCCAAATGGACAGAAACAATGGGTTGTGCTTAATGATGGTGATCACGCGGCGCTGCTTGAAAAATCACGTAAGCAATTAATCGATGCGTCAATTAATTTTATTGAATGGATTGAATAGGTTTAAGCGTAAACATAAACGAGTAAACCGATACCGAGTAATACTCGGTAAATCACAAATGGTGTCATAGAGGATCGCTCTAACCATTTAAGTAATCCCGCTATAGCAATAAGGGCGGCGGTAAATGAAAGTGCCGCGCCCAGAAGCAAATCGCTGCCAATTGTCGCGTTGCCTGTTTCCGTCAAATCTTTAACTTGTAAAATCGCCGCGGCAAGAATTGTCGGAATGGACATCAGCATTGAAAAGCGCGCCGCATCGGTCCTTGATAAACCAAGTGACCGTGCCGCCGTCATGGTTATGCCGGACCTGCTTGTGCCCGGGATAATGGCAAGCACTTGTGCAAAGCCGATAATCATGGCATGGCCGAAGCATATTTTTGATAAGTCCAATTTAACATCGCATTTCGTGTCGACCACATAAAGCAAAATACCAAATATAATTGATGTCCAACCGATAATTTCAATGGTACGCCATGCATCCGTTAAGCCAAGCGAAGATGCGGCCGCCCCAAAGATGACAATGGGTATCGTTGAAAGAATGATCATCCACATTAAATGTCGATCGGTTTTATCATAACTTTTATTAAACGAGATCAGTTTTAGAAAAGATAAGGCCATTCGACCGACATCATTTCTAAAGTATAAAATAACAGCCCCTAGCGTACCAACGTGAACGCCCACATCCATCATAATACCTTGATCAGGCCAATTGGTTAGTTCGGGAACTAATATCAGATGTCCAGACGAACTTATTGGCAGAAATTCAGTAATTCCCTGTACAATTGCCAAAACAATAATTTGAAGAAGTGTCAAATAACAATCCTGTTCTTAATCATCCGATGTAACATCATTATGAAGTAGTAATGCCATACGTGCCATTCTTTTCATTGAATTAACCGATAAAGTAGAGCCCGAAATTCCATCAATAGAATTGGTTAGATTATTATCACTCGTAATGCTCGCGCCGACATATTGCACACGGTGATGGCGACTTTGAACTTCATGGCCACGGGATTCACGGTAAGTCATGACAGTAATATCAACAATTTTACCATCTTCGACAACAACGCCAGCAGTAATGGACATGTTGCGCGCTACACTGTTTAACATCCAAAGCGTTTTATTATCTTTGCGCCAATAGCGGTAACGTACTGGAGTGCTGTCTGCGCCATTTAACACTTCATTGATATCATCACGCAGATCGCCTATGACCCAAATAGTCGCTTTTTTTTTGGGCGTTTCACCATTAAAATGACCTTTTACATAATCGCTCGTTTTCACATAAACCCTTTCAGCAGGTTTATATGTTTGTGCGGGTAGTATAATTGTTCCTATCATTAAAAACGCAGCGATAAATCCAATAAACTTCATTTTAATTTTGTTCCCTATTTTGTTATTGTCAAAGCTTGTAACACAAGATTTTCTTCACGCCAATAGTTTACCTAATGTACGCAATAGTTTAACTTAGCCTTACTTTATCATTGATATTATGTTGGAAGAATGAATGAACCATATCCGTCGAAATTTATTAAAAGGAGTAGCGGTATTACCGACTATTATATTGATGAACGGGGCTTGTGAAAAAGTTGATAAAAATCGGCGTTTCAAATGGGAAGGGTATGTTCTTGGCACAGATAGCAGTATTCAAGCATACGGAAATGATGAAGCTGAATTTGATCGGGTGATTGAAGATGCGGTTTTATTAATTAAAAGGCTTGAGCATATTTTTAGCCTTTATGATCCAACATCCGAAATTGTTAAACTGAACGAAACAGGAAAACTAGAAAAGGCATCGCAAGAGATGATAGAGCTCATCACTATTTTAAAAAGCATTTATGAAAAAACAAATGGCGCATTTGATATTACCGTACAACCCTTATGGCAGCTTTATGATGACTATATGATCAATAAGAACCAAAATGAATTTGACAGTAAGTTAGAAGAAGTAAAAGCGTTAATTGGTTCAGAGATGATACATGTATCTGGAAATAAGATATCGTTTGAAAATACAGGTATGGCAATTAGTTCTAATGGGATTGCGCAAGGCTACATAACAGATAAAGTAACTTCATTTTTAAAGGATAATGGGTTTATTCATTCGCTTATCGATATCGGTGAATATTGTGCAGGCGGACCACAGTTAAATAATGAACCATGGCGTATAGGGTTACTTGATCCATTTGACCAAATATCGGTTGCCGATGTGGTTGAACTATCAAAAGGAGGATTGGCCACATCAGGGGGATATGGAACCGTTTTCGATGATACAGGTGAAGCAAATCATCTCTTTAATCCAGAAACAGGATTAAGTCCTAATTTATATGCGTCGGTCACTGTAATTGCTGATGACGCAACAACAGCAGATGCATTATCAACGGCCTTTTCAAATATGGAAATTTCTAGTATTAAATCATTATTGAAAGATTATAATGCAAAAGCGCGTTTAACCATGCGTGATGGTTCTGTAATTCAACTATAAAGTTGTCAATTTTTTCTCTTATATAATTAGATTTTGCTTATTTGCAAAAAAGTGAGGTTTGTTATATCATAACAAAAAATAATGGGAGAAAATATGAGTTCAGAAGGTAGAATAGAAGCCACCATCAATAAATATAAAGATGTTTTTGAAAAAGAAGGGGCCGTATTTGTGTGGTCGTTTCTCTATTTCTTTTCTATTCTCACGGCCTATTTCATATTGAGACCAATTAGGGATGCCATGGGGATCGCAAGCGGTGTTGGTTTTTTGCCTTGGTTATTTATCGGAACTTTTTTTGTGATGCTTGGTGTAATGCCGATCTACGGTGCGCTCGTTTCTCGTTTTCCGCGTCATAAATTTATCCCTTATGTGTATGTCTTTTTCATTATGAATATTTTGCTCTTTTGGTATTTTTTCGCCAATAATATCCGCATGGACATTGTCGCGCAGATATTTTTTATCTGGTTAAGCGTATTCAATGTATTTGTAGTTTCCATTTTTTGGAGCTTTATGGTTGATATCTATAAATCATCGGATAGTAAGGCGCTTTTTGGCATGATTGCTTCAGGGGGGACAATAGGGGGCATTGCCGGACCAAGCATTGTTACTTTCTTGACGGATAGTTTAGGTACGGAAAGCTTGCTGTTAATTTCTGCGGTGGTGTTATCTTTTTCAATTTTTTGTATTTTCAAATTGGTAAGTTTACGAAAAAAAGCGCTAGGGGAGGCGAACGTTGAAAATGAAAAGGTAATCGGCGGCGGTATGCTTGATGGTTTGATAGAAATATTCAAATCACGATATTTGATGGGTGTTACCGCAATGGTGTTCCTTTTATCCCTTACTGCGACATTTGCTTATTTCCAACAAGGTGACATGATATATTCCAATTATGCAGATACAGATGAAAGAGTGCAGATTTTTGGGATGATTGATCTTTATGTCTCAATTGGTGCCTTGATTTTTCAAGTCTTTGTCGCGGGGCCAGTGCTTTCAAATTACGGTATTAAAGGCGGCATTATTATATTGCCAATTATAACATTTTTTGGGTTTATATTGCTCGCAATATCGCCAACGATTGGGGTATTTATTATTTTCCAAACGTTGAGACGAGCATCAGAATATGGAATGTTTGTTCCGTCCCGTGAAAATCTTTTCAGTGTGGTGAGCCGCGAAGAAAAATATAAAGCGAAGAACTTTATTGATACAGTTGTTTTCCGCGGTGGTGACGTTGCGAATAGTTGGTTCTATAATATGTTAAATAGCGGCTTAGGTTTATCTATGAGCAAAATCGCCATGGTCGGTGTGCCTATCGCTGCAATGTGGGGCATAATGGGATGGAAGCTGGGCAAGAGCCACGAAGAACAAGAAAAAATTCAAGAACAAAATAACACTTAAGAATAGATTTAAAATACGGAGAAACTAATGTCTGATTTAACAAGAAAAGAATTTTTAAAGCTTTCGAGTGCGGCGGCAGCGGCTGGCGCAATGGCGTCCACAGGATTAGGCAGTGTGGCACGTGCAAAATCAAGTGATTTACTGCACCGTAAAATTCATTCAACCGGTGAAATGATCCCGGCGGTCGGGCTTGGCACGGCGATGACATTTGGTGATTTAAGTGAAGATTTTAATCAACGTAAAAATGCAATTGCCGCCCTTTTTCGAGAAGGCGCGACGGTAATTGATACGTCACCTACATATAGCGACGCGGAACAAGTCGTTGGTAGAGCACTTGATGAATTAGGTATGCGTGATCAATGTTTTTTAGCCACTAAAATTAGTATTCAGGGTAAGCAGGCAGGCATAGATCAAAATAATAAATCATTTGAAGATCTGCGTACCAATAAGATGGAACTTCTTCAGGTTCATAACCTACGTGATACGGAAGCACATCTTGATACCATCAATGGCTTGCGCGATGAAGACAAAGTAAAATATGTTGGCATTACTCATTTCCGTGATAGCCAAAATGAGGAAGCAGCAAAAGTAATCGAAAACAATAAAATCGATTTTATTCAGTGTCATTATAATCTTCTTAATCAATCCATTGAAAATCGTGTTCTTCCTGCTGCGCGCGAGCATGGCGTGGCCGTTATGGTCAATGTACCATTTGCCCGTGGTCGTTTGTTTGGCCCAACGGCAGGTGCAGGGCTTGATATTCCGGAATGGGCAAAAGATTTCGGCGTTGATAGTTGGGGTAAGTTTTTCTTAAAATATATCCTAGGTCATGAAGATGTTACAGTCATTATACCTGGTACTATTAATGATTATCATGTGGTTGATAACGTTGGCGCATTGCGCGGACGTCTTCCTTCGCAAGCCGAACGTAAACGTATGGTCGATTTTATCACGAATTTATAAGGAATAAACAATGAGTAACATTACTAGAAAAGACTTTTTAAAATTAACAGGTGCAGCAGCAGGAGCCGGAGTGTTGGCGACCAGTGGACTTGGAAGTGTTGCTCGTGCGCAATCAGGTGAATTATTGCACCGTAAAATTCCGGCGACGGGTGAAATGATCCCCGCTGTAGGGCTTGGAACTGCGCAAACGTTTGGTGATTTGAGCCAAGATTTTATGGCGCGCCGCAACACGATTGAAACATTATTTAAAGAAGGTGGAACCGTTCTTGATACGGCGCCGACTTATATGATGCGGAAATAGTGGTTGGACGCGCGCTTGATGAATTGGGAGCAAGGGACAAATGTTTTCTTGCAACAAAAACCAGTTTGCGAGGCGGAGATAAACAAGATGGTATTGATCAAAATAATCAATCATTTATTGATTTAAAAACAGATAAGTTTGACCTGCTTCAAGTACATAATCATCGCGGCACGGATATGCATCTTGATACTATTTACGGCCTAAAAGAAGAAGGTAAGGTCCGTTATGCCGGCTTGACGCATTCCAATAATTCTCTAAATGATGCAGCAGTTGACGTTATGGAAGCGGGGAAAATTGAGTTTTTGCAATGTCAGTATAATATGTTTGACCGTAGTATCGAAGATCGCGTCTTACCCGCAGCACGTGATAATGGTGTTGCGGTGATGATTAATGTCCCATTTGGACGTGGACGGGTTTTTCAAACAACACAAGGTGTTGAAATACCGGAATGGGCGAAAGATTTCGGCGTCGATAGCTGGGGTAAGTTTTTCTTAAAATATACGTTAGGTCATCCTGATGTAACGGTAATTATTCCAGGTACAATTTATCCTCATCATG
>DGPL01000004.1:0-8877 GCA_002390425.1 Kordiimonadaceae bacterium UBA4441
TTTCTCATTTTGTTGCACACCAATCGTCATGCAGACACACGAAGTGAAGCATTTCAATTGGTTACATCAAAGATGCTACAGAAAATGGTGCTGCCAGCGTGATTCGAACACGCGACCTCACCCTTACCAAGGGTGCGCTCTACCACTGAGCTATAGCGGCGAAAGGTAGAATGGCCGAAATCGGCCGTTAGGCGCGGAACATGCCATAACCCCCACTTTCCTGCAAGTCAAAATTCAGGAAATAATTGCGATTTTTTTTTAATGCCCTTAAAAAGGTCATAATGTTCATTAAAAAGCTATAGTGAAAAATGACAAACAGTAAATCACAGACAAAAAAAGAAAAGCAAGAACGCTTAAATGCGGCCTTGCGTGATAACCTGAAAAGACGTAAAGCTCAGGCACGTAAAACGACCGTTAAAAGCGATAAAAAGGAAACGTAAAATATGGCCATAATGTCAGATAAATGGATTAGGGAAAAAGCACTGAACCACGGCATGATCGAACCCTTTCATGACCGTCAGGAAAGAAACGGTGTTATTTCATATGGCCTGTCATCTTACGGTTATGATGCCCGTGTTTCAGAAGAATTTAAAATCTTTACCGATGTGGATTCGGTTACGGTTGACCCGAAAGATTTCAACAGCAACAGTTTCGTTGATCGTCCGGGCGACGTTTGTATTATTCCGCCAAACTCATTTGCGCTGGCAAGGACCGTTGAATATTTCCGCATTCCGGAAGATGTGCTTGTGGTCTGCCTTGGTAAATCCACTTATGCGCGCTGCGGTATTATCGTTAATGTCACCCCGCTTGAGCCCGGCTGGGAAGGTCATGTGACGCTTGAATTTTCAAATACGACGCCGCTTCCTGCGAAAATATATGCCAATGAGGGCGCATGTCAGTTTCTTTTCTTTGAAGGGAACGAGCCATGCGAAGTGCCCTATAACAGCCGTAGCGGTAAATATATGGGGCAAACAGGCGTTACCTTACCGAAACTATAAAATATTAGGATGATTGATTGGATAGAATAGCAGTTACCGGCGGATACCGCCTTGAAGGAAGCCTTGTGATCAGCGGCGCGAAAAATGCGGCGCTTCCGTTAATGTGCGCGGGGCTTTTAACCGAAAATACGCTTACATTATCCAATTTGCCGCATCTCGCTGATATTAAAACCTTAAAAGAATTGATCGAAGGGCATGGCGCCTCGACCACTGTCGAGGACGAAGGCAAAAACTTAGGCGAAGGTCAGGTCATTTCATTTAAGACCCCCGTCATCACCAATATCGTCGCCCCTTATGATATCGTTAGAAAAATGCGCGCCAGTATTCTGGTGCTTGGTCCTCTGCTCGCCAGAACGGGAGAGGCGACCGTTTCCCTTCCTGGTGGTTGTGCCATTGGTAACCGTCCTATTGATCTTCATTTAAAAGGGTTTGAAGCCATGGGGGCCAATATCGAACTTGAAGAAGGATATGTGCGTGCCGTTACCCCGGGCGGAAGATTAAAAGGCGGCACCGTTGTGTTTCCAACCGTATCCGTTGGCGCGACAGAGAATATTTTAATGGCTGCAACGTTAGCGGAAGGGACGACCGTCATTGAAAATGCGGC
This sequence comes from Kordiimonadaceae bacterium UBA4441, assembly GCA_002390425.1. Classification (GTDB taxonomy): domain Bacteria; phylum Pseudomonadota; class Alphaproteobacteria; order Sphingomonadales; family Emcibacteraceae; genus Pseudemcibacter. The sequence goes on from DGPL01000004.1 coordinate 1,603, forward strand.
GCGTGAGCCGGAAATTACGGATCTCGCTAATTGTTTAATTGCCATGGGGGCGCATATATCTGGCCTTGGAACAAGGACACTTACCGTAGAGGGTGTTAAATCGTTAAATGGGGCGGAATATGCGGTGATGCCAGACCGTATCGAAGCAGGTAGCTATGCAATCGCGGCGGCCATGACCCGAGGTGAGCTTGAATTGGTTGGTGAAAATTTAATGGATGTGATGACGGGCACCGTCGGCGCACTTAAGGAAGCGGGTATTGAATTCACCAAAACAGATCACGGCGTAATAGCAAAACTTGGTACCGACAAAATAAAAGGGATTAATGTCACAACGCAGCCATTCCCGGGTTTTCCTACCGATATGCAGGCGCAAGTGATGGCGATGATGACCATCTGCGATAGTGCGTCCGTTATAAATGAAACCATTTTTGAAAATCGTTTTATGCATGTTCCCGAATTAACGCGCATGGGCGCTGATATCACCATGCATGGCTCGACCGCCATTATACGCGGTGTTGATCAATTGCTTGGTGCGCCGGTGATGGCGACTGACCTTCGGGCTTCTATGTCGCTGGTACTCGCCGGCTTGGTTGCGGACCGTCAAACTTTTGTAAATCGAATTTATCATCTTGATCGGGGCTATGAACGTCTGGTAGAAAAGTTAAGTAATGTTGGGGCACATATTAGCCGTGATGCCGGCATGGGAATTTAACGATTTACCCTCGCAGTGATCTAAAAGTGTGATTTAACGCCTGAAAGGCAGAAAAATGGCAAAAGGACTTAAGCTTAAAGCAGAAGATCAGGAAGATCTGACAATCATTTCGGCATATTTACAGGATGCGGTGACGGTGGTCGGTGATTTTACTTTTTCTGAAAAAGAGCGTCTTTTTGCTATGATGGTCAATCGGTATCAATGGGAAGAACAAAAAAAGATGGGCGACTGCGTTGATGGGCAATGTTGTCAGCGCATTCGAGCCGGGTGTCATTTTGCCAATGTCCTTTCGGTGAGCGCCCAAAATATTCCACAAAAAAATAAGAAACATGTTCTTGAACTATTGGCGATTGAGCCGTTGGAGCTTGAAAATGGTAATGTGGCAATTGATTTGATATTCGCGGCAGATGCCGTTATTCGACTTGAAACGGAATTGATCGACGCAAGCATGCAGGACGTCGGTGAGCCATACCCCGCGAAATGTCATCCGAAGCATCAGGTATTGGATAATTTAAGTGACTAAGAATGCGTCAAAAATTCCACCTTTTCATTATTCCTTTAAAATGAAAGACCATGAAAGCACCCGTAAATTTTACGTTGATATCCTTGGCTGTGAAGAGGGGCGCTCTAATGAAACCTGGCTTGATTTTGATTTTTTCGGCCATCAGGTTACGGCGCATTTATCCGATAAATTCCCAGAACTTGATTACTGCGGAATAGTAGATGGTGTGGCCGTGCCAATTCCCCATTTTGGTGTTATTTTATCCTTAAAGGATTATACCAAGGTCAAGGAAGCATTAGAACATCATCAATATCCGTTCATCGTTAAGCCCCAAGTCCGCTATCCTGGGAAGCCAGAAGAGCAACATACGCTTTTTATTATTGACCCGTCCGGGAATCCGCTTGAATTTAAAAGTTATAGCGGCACGGAAAATGATTTTATCTAAAACTTCGATTATTTCTCAATATTAAAACTGGTAAAACGCTTCCGATTTCTGTAAAAGAGCCGAGAAACTATAGAGAAACATTTATGTTTCACTAGAAGAACAGGAATATTACGGTGTCAAATAGTGAACCTATGATTATGGCCCTGCCAAAGGGACGAATTTTAAAAGAAGTGATGCCGATCATCCGTGCCGCGGGGATCGAGCCTGAAGCTGATTTCGACAATCCGAAATCACGAAAATTGACGTTTGATACCAATTTTGAACATCTAAAAATCATTCGGGTCAGAAGCTTTGATGTGGCGACATTTGTTGCTTTTGGCGCCGCTCATGTGGGCGTCGCTGGAAATGATGTATTACTTGAATTTGATTATCCCGAGATTTATGCGCCGCTCGATCTTGATATCGGGCATTGTCGCATTTCTGTTGCTGAACTTGTGTCCTTAAGTAAAACAGATGATCCGAGTGAATGGAGCCATGTTCGCATCGCGACAAAATATCCAAATCTGACGGCGAAATATTTCGCCAAGCGTGGCGTTCAGGCGGAATGTATCAAGCTTAATGGCGCCATGGAACTTGCACCAAGCTTAGGGTTATGTCGACGCATCGTTGATTTGGTCAGCACTGGGGCTACATTAAAAGCAAATGGCCTCGTCGAAGTTGAGAAAATTTTGGATATCACATCACGCTTTATTGTGAACCGTACGGCTTTTAAAACCCGTAGCGATGAGATTAGTGATATTATTGATCGGGTAAGAGGCGCGATCGATGGTTAAAATCATTAATCAAAGTGATGCAACATTTGATGCTGATTTTGCGGCGCTGCTAAAGGCAAACCGTAATACGGAAAATGACGTTTCTGATGTAGTAAAAGATATTTTACAAAATATCAAAGAACATGGCGATGAGGCGTTAATTGATTATACGGCAAAGTTTGATGAATTATATTTAACATCAAATAGCATGCGTGTTTCAGATGATGAAATTAAAGAATCACTTGAAGCTTGTGCAGAAGAAACACTTGATGCTTTAAAGCTTGCGGCAAAACGCATCCATGATTTTCATATACGTCATATTCCTGATAATGATCAAATGACCGACGAGATCGGCGTTAAATTGGGTGTGCGTTGGAACGCGGTTGAAGCGGCCGGTATTTATGTTCCTGGTGGCAAGGCTGCCTATCCGTCATCCGTATTAATGAATGCTATCCCGGCAAAAGCAGCGGGTGTAGAGCGTATCGTTATGGTTGTTCCCAGCCCAAAGGGGTATTTAAACCCGCTTGTGTTGGCGGCGGCACATATTTCTGGCATTAGGGAAATTTATAAAGTTGGAGGTGCGCAGGCGGTTGGTGCGCTTGCATATGGGACGGAAACCATAAAGCCAGTTGATGTGATTGCGGGGCCGGGCAATGCCTACGTTGCTGCCGCAAAAAAGGAAGTTTTTGGTACCGTTGGTATTGATATGATTGCGGGGCCATCAGAAATATTGGTCACGGCCGATAACAAAAATGATCCTAAATGGATCGCGATGGATCTGCTTTCACAGGCAGAGCATGATGAAGTGGCCCAAAGCATTCTAATTACCGATGACGCTTTTTACGCAGACCAAGTTATTAAAGCCGTTGATGTTCATCTTGAAACGTTACCACGTGCAGAAATTGCAAGAACCAGTTGGGAAAACCATGGCTGTGTTATCGTTGTTGGGGCAATGGAAAATGCGCCAACGCTTATTGATCAAATAGCGCCGGAGCATCTTGAGCTTGCGGTGGAAAATGCAAATGATTTTGCTAATAAAATCCGTAATGCGGGTTCAATCTTTATTGGTCGTTATACACCCGAAGCCATTGGCGATTATATTGCGGGTCCAAATCATGTATTACCCACATCAGGCAGCGCAAGATTTTCTTCTGGCTTAAGCGTGATTGATTTTATGAAACGAAATACATTGATTGAATGTGACGCTGAAAACCTTGGCATTATTGGGCCGTCCGCTATGAAACTCGCAGAAGAAGAGGGACTAGACGCCCATAAGAATTCTATTGGAATACGTTTAAAGAATGATGATGCAGAATAGATTATGATTGAAAACCAGGGCAAAAACCGGATCTGCCAAATTGAGTTAGATGAAAAATCTATCATCCGTCGCAATGCGGATATTGAGCATGAGAAACGGGTTGCTATCTTTGATCTGCTTGAAACCAATCATTTTGCACCAAAGGCGAAACTTTCACATGATTATCCGGGGCCATTTCATGTGCAATTAAGGATCGAAGAAAATCGTCTTGCAATTGACCTTAAAACGGAAGATTTAAAAGCGCTTTCAACTTTGGTTTTGCCTTTATCATCATTACGCCGCGTGATTAAAGAATATTTTATCATTTGTGATAGTTATTATGATGCGGTTAAAACGGCGACACCGCAACAATTAGAAGCTTTTGATATGGTACGGCGAACGCTTCATAACGAAGGGTCCACAATTCTAAAAGAACGTATTAAAAATAAAATCGATATTGATTTTGAAACGGCACGGCGGTTGTTTACTTTAATATGTGTATTACAAATTAGGTGATGAGTATTGAGTAAAGAAAAAATTGAGAGTTTGTTGTTTGTTTGTAATTATAATTCTGTGCGTTCTCCGATTGCGGAATGTCTCGCAAAAGACATATTTGGTGACCGAGTTTTCATTGATAGCATCGGTATTCAGGAAGAATTGTTGGAGATTAACCCATTTGCAATTTCTGTCATGGAAGAGGCGGGTCTTATTCTATTAAATCATAAGCCAAAACATTTTGAAGATTTAAATGATACGTCGTTTGATTTGATCATCTGTTTAAGTGCTGAAGCCGAAGAAAAAATGAAATCATTAACCCGGGGTTATGATATTAAGATTGAATTATGGGAAACAGATGATCCGTCAGGGGTAAAAGGAAATAGGGAAAATATCATGTCCGCCTTTCGTAAGATGAGAGACGAACTTAAGACGCGGATAGAAGAGCGACTTTAGCAGTAGGATAAGTAAATTCAGTTTTTGCTTGAATTTTGTTCAACAATCATTATTTTCCAACATGTTATTTAATCAAATTAAATAAGGAGCCATAATGGCTAAAGAAGAATTACTAGAAATCCGTGGCACTGTCTCAGAATTATTACCTAACGCAATGTTTCGTGTAACACTTGAAAATGGTCATGAAGTATTGGGCCATACAGCAGGGAAAATGCGTAAAAACCGTATTCGTGTACTTGCAGGTGATGATGTTCTTGTGGAAATGACACCGTATGATTTGACTAAAGGTCGGATCACATACCGCTTTAAATAAGCGCGCCCCTTTGCATGTCTAACGATGCACATGTTATCAAACCTAAATTAATACTTGCCTCTGCGTCTCCGCGCAGGCTTGAACTGCTTAAACAGATCGGCATAACGCCTGATGAAATTTCACCGGCTGATATCGATGAAACACCATTAAAGTATGAAAAACCACGTGAACTCGCGGGAAGGCTTGCCCGTGAAAAGGCCGCACATATTGCAAAAAATCATGATGACGCATTTATTTTAGCATCTGATACGGTGGTGGCGTGTGGCCGACGACTTCTTGGTAAGGCGGCAGATAAAGATGAAGCCGCGAAATTCTTAAAACTTTTAAGCGGTCGACGTCATGACGTCTTCACAGGGGTTTCGATTATCACCCCCAATGGAATAAGCAACCGTGTTGTCAAAACCGTGGTTCGTTTTAAAAATTTAAGCGATGAAGAAATTAATGATTACCTTAGCCATGATGAATGGAAAGGGAAGGCGGGAGCATATGCTATTCAAGGTATCGCGGCCAAATTTATTATTTCTATCAATGGGTCCTATTCAAATGTCGTTGGCTTGCCGCTTTTTGAAGTATCAAATATGTTAAAAGGACGCGGGTTTTCGCTATAATTATGAAAGACGGAAAACACATATTGATCAATGATGCTATCGGTGAAACCCGAATGGCGATTATGCAGTACGGTACAGTCACTGATATTCGTGTTTTTCGTGATCAAGCCCCGTCCTATGTGGGAGCCATTTATCTTGGCCGTGTGACAAGGCTCTCATCGGAATTACAGGCAGCATTTGTTGAACTTGAAAATGGTCTAGATGGGTTTCTACCTTTAAAAAACCTTCCTAAAACGCCGGGCAAGAAACCTAAAGATTTAACGACGTTGCTGCATCAAGGACAAAGATTGATTGTTCAAGTGACCGCAGACGCCAAACCGGGAAAATCATGTAAGCTAACGGCAAAGGTCGAATTAATAAGCACTTCTATCGTAATACATCCATTTAGAACGGGCGCTTTTGTTTCTAGCCGGATTAAAGATCCTGAAAAAAGATCTGCGCTTAAATTATTTGGGGAAGAAATCGTGCCCGATGATATCGGCTTGACGTTTAGAAACGAAGCCGAAGATATTCCCTTTGATCAACTGAAAATGACAGCATCAGAAATGATTAAAATTTGGCGTCATGCTTCAAAGGAAATTAAAAATAAAAAATGCCCCTCGCTTTTATCACAAGGCCCAAATGTGATTGAACAAATCATGCGTGAATATTCATCATCGGATATTAAAAGCATATTGATCGATCAAGCAAGCGCTTTAAAAGAAGCCACGTCATGGGCCAAATCATTCGCGCCGGGATTATTAGATGTCATTTCACATTATAATGAGAAAACACCGCTCTTTAATCAGTATCAAGTCACTGATGATATTGAAGGCGTAACTTCGCCTGAGGTTATGTTAAATTCGGGCGCTTGGATCACGATCGAGGAAACAGAGGCCTTAACCGCTATTGATGTTAATATGGGTAAGGCCACCGTTTCAAAGGATACACAAACGGCAATATTTTCCATTAACCGCGAAGCCGCAAGAGAGATTTTTAGGCAAATTCGTTTGCGCGGTATTGGTGGTTTAATCGTTATTGATTTCATTGACATGACTGATAAAGGTAATATGAAAAGCCTTCTTCATTTTGTGGATGAACTTATTTTTGATGATCCGATGCCTTTACAGCGCGGCAATATATCTTCCTTTGGATTACTCGAACTCACAAGACGATCAAAAAATATTCCGCTTGATAGTTTACTGCTTGAAAAAAAGGTGGCTATTAAAAGTGTTGCTGCGAAATGTCTTGATATTATTCGAACGGCGGAACAAGAAGCATTGAATAGCCCAGGTTTGCCGGTGACAATCAAAATTGATAATGATGAAAAAAAATGGCTTGAAGATCACAGTCAAATATTTGATGATTTCAGAATTAGAACGGGTTCAGAATTAAAAATGGAAAGACGATGAAAGCGGCAAATACTATTCTTGAATGTCCAATTTGTAATCAGGCAGCGACTAAAAAATATCTTCCCTTTTGCAGTAAGCGATGCAGCGATATTGATTTAGGGCGCTGGTTTAACGGAAGCTATACGATTGCAGGCGATAAGACATCCGAAGGTCAAGAAACTGACGATGAATTAGAGAGTTAATTTCAAGCATCTTTTTTAGATGATTTTTTTTGAAAGAGTGCTGGACAGAGCATTCTGAATTTCCTATAACCCTTCCACCTCATATGAGTCATATCCCGATGCCCGGGTAGCTCAGGGGTAGA
>DGPL01000004.1:8926-9114 GCA_002390425.1 Kordiimonadaceae bacterium UBA4441
CCGCCCCCGGGCACCACTTTTTTACTTATACATCAATGAATTAGACTAATTTATTCCGTTTGGATGTTTTGATGTTTTGTTTCTAGCTACAGCCTAGCTACAGTCAGAACGGCGGATGGCACTACTGACACAATACCTGGCTCAATAAGTATATCCTTTGTCTATGAATAAGTTTATCTAAACTCTTC
>DGPL01000019.1 GCA_002390425.1 Kordiimonadaceae bacterium UBA4441
CTCATTCGCCGCTTTAATAACCACCTAACTGGAATATAATAGGAAAGGCAATTATATATTTTATGGATGTCCGCTTTCGGCCATAAGCGGACGTTCAAGAATATTAAATATTAGCTAGTTTGATGATCTTGCTTTCTGGTTATGAATTACTCTTTTTGTAGGGTAAAATTATGTGAAATTTACAGAGTAAGTTTGAGTTTATTACCTGATGCTCTAGAACTACAAGTCATCATTCTATTAGCTTTTCTCTTTTCAGAGCTGGTTAAAACTTGATCGCGGTGATCTATTTCTCCCTCGAACACATCTACTTCGCACGTTCCGCAAATGCCTTCTTTACAATCGTAAGGCACATCAATTCCCACGGCTAATATAGCGTCCAAAACGGTTTGATCCGCACTAACATTAACAGTTATACCAGTATCCATTAGCTCAACTTCGAAGGCATGCTCATGGTCCGAGTTTAATTCGGACGTCACGGAGCTAAAATGCTCGTAATGCAATGTTCCCTCAGGCCAAGATGATGACATTTCATCTAGTTCGTTAAGAAGTCTTTCAGGACCACAAGCGTAAATCTGCTGACCCGCTTGCAATGTACCCGTAATTTTATGCAAGTTCATCCTTAGGCCGTTTTCTTTTGGATAAAGATTTAAGTGATTGCCGTGATCATTTTTCAAGCGTTCAACAAATGCCATCGTTGATAAAGACCTACCGGCATAATGTATGGAATAATCTTTATTCAATTCCTTTAAACGGTCCGCCATAGCGATGATGGGCGTAATGCCGATACCACCAGCAATTAGAATGTAATGATCCGCATTTTCATCAAGCCTAAAATGATTTTTTGGCCCAACGATTTGTACCATATCCCCAGATTTAAGAGCGTCATGGAAATATTTTGAGCCACCGCGACCATCATGTTCTTTTAAGATGGCAATTTCATAATAGTTATGGTCACTCAAGTCACCGCAAAGGGAGTATTTTCGGTTATAATCCCCGACGATCAAACCCAAGTGTGATCCAGCACTCCATTTGGGTAGTGTTTTACCAGAAGGATGCTTTATTTTTACACGTATTATATCATCCGCTTCATATGATAAGTCGCTAATAGTCACCCTTCTAAAAATCTCATTCTTAGAAGGTGGCCCCATTTTAAAATCTTGTTTCACCCTTAGTATGTCAGGATCAAGGCGTTCTGGATTTTGATCAGGGTCCCATTCCACCCAAAGTTCAGAAGAGCCGCGGAATGATGTGTTTGGCAAAAATTTATATTCTTGATCCGCTTTTAATTTTAAATGTGGCAAGCGTTTAATGAACTCTTCTAGAAAGATCCGAAGCTCCATACGGGCAATGTTTTTACCCATACATTGATGACTGCCATAACCAAACGTCAAATGTTCAGTAGTGTTGTCACGGTAAAGATCAATTTCGTCGGGATTTTCAAAATGACGTTCATCATGATTTGCAGATGCCAACACAATAAGAAGCCGTGCGCCTGAAGGGATATCAACACCGCCAATTTTGGTGTCGGCCGTCGCTTGACGGCGCCACGCAACGACGGAACCTTCATAACGCAGGCACTCTTCAATCGCATTTGGTATTAATTTTGGATTATCACATAGCTCTTCCCATTTATCACGGTTCTCTAGCAGTACTCTAAAAATGTTAGACGTTGCATGAGATGTTGTTTCATGAGCTGCTGCAAGAATGGCCATCATCATTGAATGTAAATAAGATTCTGTAACAATATCAGGATACAAGAAATGCTGCCGCACCGTATGATACATCCACCCCTCACCATCAGGGTTGGCTTTCATTTTTTCAATGATTTCACCCGCGACTTGCCAGAAATTACCAACGGAATGCGCAACGCCCATTTGTTCTTCTGGCGTTGGTCGACCCCAGGTATTAACGGTATGAGCCACCGAAAAACTACGAATTTTCTCTGCGTCCTCATCGGACACTCCTAAAAAATGTAGTGCAATGATTAGTGGAATATCTTGGAACATTTCGGCGACAAGGTCGGCTTCCCCCTTATCAATAAAAAGGTCCATATATTCTTTCGTGAGCTTTTGTATGGCGGGCTTGTGTTTTTCTAGCTCATCAAGGTTAAAGCTATCCATAAGGACGCGGCGGCGTTCCATATGTGCCGGTTCATCTTCATTGACCAGTGTGCGGTTAATGGCATAACCGTAACTTTTTAAGACCTCCATTGCCTCCTCTGGCGCAGGGGTAATTTTCTCGAGTGCGATACAGGGGGAGAATAATATATTATCACGAAACACCGACTTCACATCGTCATAACGACTAACGACCCAATAACCGAGTTTAGGATTATAAAAAACTGGTTCCTCATCACGTGACCATTTTAGCGCTTCGGCTGGGTTGATATGATATTCACCTTCAAATACATCAAAAGCCGCCGCATTATGTGAAATTGGACAACCAGTCGGTGATTTCATCTGATCTTTGTTTTCCATTAAATTGCTTCCCAAGTGCCTAACTTTTCAGTCAATCGTTGCTGAGACTGAAATAATGCTTTTTTAATTCTTGTCGCCGTGATGTTATTTTCACCGCCAATGTCACTTTCATAACCAATGACCGTAAGTACAAATTCAACGGTGCCTCGTGGCCCTAAAATGGGCACAGACACGGAAACGACATTTGATTGAAAATCACCTAATCCAAGGGAGAACTCCGCTTTTTGAATGGCCTCAAGTTCCTCTAAGTACTCAGCTTTTCCTAATTCTCTGCCGTTTATTTTGGGTTTACTAGGAAGCGAGGAATATCCACTTAAAACACGGTCCATTTGTTGATCATCGAGAAAGGCCGCAAACAACCTGCCCGTGGCGCTATAAATCGGCGATAAAACCTCACCAATTCGAACCATTAATGTTATCGGACGAGACGATGCTTTACGGCCAACCACCAATGCTTCACCGTCATTCCAGATAGATAAGAAAACGGTTTCATCGACTTGCGAATTTAAAGTGTCTAATTCTTCGTTCGCTATCGAGACCCGGTCGATACGCTTGATGGCCTTAAACCCGAGCTTTAAAGCCTTTGGTCCCAAATCATAAAGACCTGGTTCTTTAAGGCGCGTGACCAGCCCCGTTTCAATTAAACTAACGAGGTAACGGTGAACCTTCGCAGGCGACATTTCCACTTCATTTGCAATTGCGTTAAGCGAAAGTGCACTTCCCGCATCAACAATCACATCAAGAACGCTCATGCCGATGACAACAGAATTAATTCCTTGCTGTGCTTTCTTAGGTTCAGTCATATGTTATCCTAATGGCTCAATTTTTTGATCGATCACGCCAAAAATTGAATTACCCTCATAATCCTGATGATCAATTTTTACACGATCACCAAACTTAAGCAGGTCAGTTTTGGCACTTCCATCGTTTATAACTTCTAATGCTCTTTGTTCTCCAATGCAGCCACAACCGACTGTTTCATCTTCGTTCGACACTGTTCCCAAAGCAATGATTGTTCCGGGCTCGAATGTTCTGGTCATGGCAACATGCGCGATGGCATCACCGTAATCAAAGGGTGTGCCAACGCCAGCTTCGAGTGATCCAAATTTTTCACCGCGAACCCAGCAATTCATTTTACCCGAAACCAGCTTTTGATCCCATAGATCACCTAGCTCATCTGGCGTCACTGCAATTGGTCCAAGTGACGAAGACGGCTTACCCGTTAAAAACCCAAACGACCTTTTAAGTTCTGGTGGAATTAAACTGCGTAGCGAAATATCATTCAGCAACATGAATAACTTTATATGCTTTGTTGCCTCAGCAGACGACACGCCAATAGGCACATCCCCTGTGACGGCGGCGATTTCAGCCTCGAAATCAATACCATGATTTTCATCTGGTAATTTAATAGGATCATTCCAAGCCATATATCCGTGAGAAATCCCTTGGTATATGAGCGGCGCATCCAATATATCAGCAGGCAGACTATCACCACGTGCCGCGCGATTACGACTAATGTGGCTAATATAACAAGCACCATCCAAATATTGATAACACCGCGGAAGCGGCGCATCTAGGGTCTTGAAGTCTAAGTTATACGCTCCTACTGCATTGCCATCGTTCAGACTTTTATACAGCTCTTCGAGCTTCGGCGTGACCATATCCCAATCATCTAAGGCCGCTTGCATGGTTGGTGCAATATGTGACGCATCCACAGTAGTCTTTGTATCTTTACTGACAACGATTAAGGCGCCGTCACGGCCGCTTCTTCTTGATGCTAATTTCATTATTTATTTCCGCTCATAACCTGTTTTGCCACCAAATATTTTCTCACGCTGTGACCAGTCGTGCGTTTCGCTCCAAAGATCAAGAACATCATAGGCTTCCATTTCAAAAACTTTATTGCGATCAGGTTTACATGTATCAGTCGTTAATTCTAAGCGATGGCCATTTGGATCGAAGAAATATATCGACATAATAAAATCATCATGATTAACGGGTCCAAGCACATCCACCCCTAAGCTTTCAAGACGTTCTTTTTCGCTAAGCAATACATCAACACTTTCAACCATAAAGGCGAAATGCTGAACCCATTCTGGCATTTCCATGTCTTTCATATTGCCTTTGTCTTTAGGCAGTTCAAAAAAGGCGATACAAGAACCATCTTCCATTTTTAAAAATATATGAATATGAGGACTATATTCACCCGTTGAAGGAACGTGATCTTCTCCCATGGCATGGGTAAATTTTAAGCCTAAGACGTTCGTGTAAAAATCCACGGTCTCTCTGGCATCGCGGCAGCGAAATGCCGCATGATGAAGTCTTTTGATAATCATTAAATCACACCTTTTGTTTTCAAGTCTTTAAGCACATCAATGAGCAGCTCTAGGCCATCTTCTGCGCCAATAGTAATGCGCAAACAATCAGGAAGGTATGCGCCGCCGCATGGCTTAACTGAAATACCGTTTTCACTAAGTACTTGATTGACGGCTTTGCATTGCTCTGCACCATCAGGGAAGCGAACAAGAGAGAAATTACAAACACTCGGCGCTACCTCTAACCCTAAAGCTAACAGCTCCGCTTCGAACCATGCTTTCATTTTATCATTGTAAGCTTTTGCCTTTTTTTCATGTTCGATATCTTTAATGGCTTCAATACCCGCTGCAATGGCGGCCGCGTTTACATTAAAACCGGCTCTTACTTTATTAAGAACCGCATTTACGGACGCAGGCGCATAGGACCAGCCTAAGCGAAGGCCCGCGAGCGCGTACATCTTTGACATGGTTCGGGTCATAATGACATTGTCTTTACCGTTATCCACCAACTCCCATCCCGGCGAATAATCATCTGCGTCAACAAATTCCGCGTAGGCTGCATCAACAACGAGTAGGATATCATCATTCAAATTTTCACGAAGACGCGCTATTTCAGATTTAGGAATATATGTGCCCGTTGGATTTCCCGGATTAGCCACATAAACAACCTTGCTATTTTCCGTAACGGTTTCAAGGACGCTATCTACATCAACAAAAAGATCTTTTTCCGGTGCGATGATCGCATTTGCCCCGACACAGCTCGCGGCCGTTGGATAAATGACCATGCCATGTTCCGTATAAACAATATCATCGCCAGCATCGGCGTAACCACAGGCAATCAGTCTTAAAATATCTTCTGACCCTGATCCGCAAAATATTCTGTCCGCATCCACAGAATACCTTTCCGCAATCGCTTCTCTAATTTCAGGATTACCTGGTAGCGGATAAAGGTAACAATTTTGCATGATATCAACTGCCGCAGACAATGCCTTTGGACTTGGCCCAATGCGCGATTCATTAAACGATAAACGGTGCATTTTTTTAGCCGTGGATAGTTTCATTGCGCCGGGTTGATACCCAGCAATATTATCAACGGTTCCTTTGGGGGAAATAAAAGACATCGACACTCCATATATATAAAATAGATTGAATTTATTTTATTATAAGTAAAACAATTATGCAATAATTAATAATTGCTTGTAATTATAATTTGAATCGCAATCGTAAATAGTCATATTAAAATTCATAAATTCACTTTTTTCTTGATTTACACTCAAATTAAATTAATTGTTTTATATTAAATCTATACACTATAAAGAAATATCATGACCAACATCTTACAGTTATATATTAATGGAGAATGGGTTGGTGGCACCATCAACAACACTTGCCCAGTGATTAATCCAGCCACTGAGGAAATAATTTCTCATGTCTATATGGCGACCAAAGAAAATTTAGATGTAGCTATTAATGGTGCAAACGAAGCATTTAAAAAATGGTCTACAACATCTGCTCAAATTCGGTCAGAGATATTACACAAAGCCGCAGAGATATTATCTGGTCAGATCAATGATATTGCATCGAACCTAACGATTGAGCAGGGAAAACCTATTGGTGAAGCAACGGGTGAAGTTCATGCGGCGGTGAATGCTTTTCGCTGGGCTTCCAAAGAAGCATTGAATATCAAAAACATCACCTATCCTGATAGCCCAGATAATTATAGCCAAAAAACCATGTTTGAACCTATCGGCGTTGTCGCAGGTTTTTCGCCGTGGAATTTTCCAGCAATGCTTACAGCGCGGAAAATTTCCAGCGCGATTGCTGCAGGATGCTGCATCATCATCAAACCCGCTGAAGAAGCGCCCGCAACGGCTATTGCGCTCGCCAAGGCGCTCGATGAAGCGGGACTTCCCGCAGGTGTTCTTAATATGGTATTTGGTGACCCTGCTATGATTTCAGAACGGCTTATCCGTGACAAATCAATTAAAAAGGTCAGTTTGACTGGATCTACGGCTGTCGGAAAATTGTTGGCTGGTCAATGCGCCCAAAACTTAACACCTTGCGTGCTTGAACTTGGTGGTCACGCGCCGGTTATAATTTTTGACGATGTTGATGTTAATGCGGTTGCTCAAAATTTAGCAATATTCAAATACCGTAATGCGGGCCAAGTATGCGTTTCACCAAGTCGCTTTTTCATTCACGAAAATATCGCAGAAAAATTCATGGAATTATTCGTCAAACATACAGAAAATTTAAAAGTTGGTAACGGACTAGACAGCGATACGAATATCGGACCACTTGCTCATGAAAGAAGAGTTGTTGCCGTCGAAGAACTGGTTAATGATGCCATTGGTAAAGGGGCAAATTGTTTACTCGGTGGAAAGCCCATGGATCAAGCGGGATATTTCTTTGAGCCGACAATTCTAAGTAACGCCCCCAAATCCGCCGACCTTATGACAACTGAAATATTTGGCCCCGTTGCTGTGCTTTCAACTTTCAATGATGTTGACGACGTTATTAATCGCGCCAATGATGTGCCATACGGCCTTGCATCATATTTATTTACAAACAACGCTGAAACCATTGAATACATTAAACCGCGCCTTGAGGCTGGCTTAGTGAGCATTAACATTACCACCCCTATTCTTGAAAACGTGCCCTTTGGCGGCGTCAAAGAAAGTGGTTATGGCTACGAAGGCGGCACAGTTGGATTACAGGCATTCATGAATTTAAAACTTATTCACGAGGCATAAGCGGAGCCAGCAATGAACAAAAAAGTAAACTTTCTATACATTATGGTTGATCAGGCGCGTTCTGATTTTTTTGGTTGTTACGGTAATGATAAAATTAAAACGCCCAATATTGATGCGCTTGCTAAACGCGGTACAACTCTTGATCAACTTTATGTGGCTAATCCTTTTTGTATGCCGTCCCGCTCGGCGATTATGACGGGACGAATGCCGTCCGTGAATGGCGCCCGCACCAATGGCACGCCTTTACCGCTTGAAGCACGTACTTTTGTTGGATCGTTACTTGATGATGGCTATGACACTGCACTTATTGGCAAATGTCACCTTCAGAATATGACAGGCATGGAACGCGCTTATACATCACCAGAAGCCGAGAAATGTAAAACAGATGAAGACGGATATCCTGATCAACCAACAACAAGTAAATTAACGGGCGCAGATTATGAAAATGAAAACTCCGTTATTTGGCGTGCGTCACCGGATCATGAGGTAAAGACGCCCTATTACGGCTTTGATCATGTGGATTTATGTACGTTGCATAGTGATAATGTCGGCGCAAATTATGAACGTTGGTTAAATGAAGAAGTTTCAAATGCAAATGATTTAAAAGGCGCAAAAAACGGCCTTTATAAGGGTAATATATCGTCGCCGCAATCGTGGCGCACGGCCATTGATGAAGAGCATTATTCAACGTCCTATATTGGCCGTAAAACGATTGATTGGATAGAAGAGCATCAAGAAAATGCATCTGAAAATCCGTTTTTCTTATATTGTTCATTCCCTGACCCTCATCACCCCTTTGCACCGCCCGGTAAATATTGGGATATGTATGATCCCGACGATATGAACTTACCAGAAAGTTTCAATAAGGGGTCTTCACCCGTCCTTGATCATATGCGAAATGATTTTGAACAAGGAACCTCGGGCCGCGAAAGCACATTACCGTTTGCCGTTAACGAAAAAGAAGCCCGCGAAGCCATCGCCCTGACTTACGGCATGGTTACCATGATTGATGACTGGGTCGGTAAAATTATGGCGTCACTGGAAGAGCAGGGCCTACTTAATAATACAGTGATTATTTTTTCATCTGATCACGGTGAATATATGGCCAACCATGGTATTATGCTTAAAGGGCCACTTCATTATCAAGGGCTTATCAGAATACCGTTTATATGGTGTGACCCTGTTCAAAACACATTAAGCCGTACTTCAGAATTATGTTCCGCTATTGATATAGCCCCAACCATCTTAGAACGCAGCCAAACAAAACCTTACTACGGCATTCAGGGTAAAAGTATGCTGGATATGATGAACAATAAAATAGATCATCATAGAAAAGCCGTCCTAATTGAGGACGATAGAGAAGTTATTTATCTGGGTTTTAAAGAACCTCAACGTGTCAGAACAATGGTCACGGATAGATACAGGTTAAGCATGACACAGCCCGCTGATTTTTACGAACTTTATGATTTAAAAAACGATCCACATGAAATTAACAATCTGTGGGAAGATGACAATCAAGCAACCCTTAGAAACCAAGAAATACAAAGAATGCTTAAACTAATCTGCGAAATGCAGGACTGGTCCCCTTTACCAACTGGTCGCGCTTGAATTAAAAGAGAAAAACAAATGAATACTGATTTAAAAACACGTACTGGCGGCCAACTTCTTGTGGATTGTCTTCTTAATCTAGGCGCTGAAGTTGGTTATTCCGTGCCCGGCGAAAGCTACCTTGGTGTTTTGGATGCGCTTTATGATGCCAAAGATGATTTTGATCTTATCATTTGTCGTCAAGAAGGAAGCGTTGCCTTTATGGCGGAAGCTCATGGACGCTTAACGGGAAAACCGGGGCTTGGCTTTGTAACACGTGGCCCCGGCGCTGCCAACGCAGTGATCGGCGTTCAAACTGCCCATTTGGACGGAACACCTATGATCCTATTTGTCGGACAAGTTCCTCGCAAAAACCGTGAACGCGGTGCCTTTCAAGAGCTTGACTTAAAAGGATTATTTGGATCAATTTCAAAGCTGGTAATGGATATAGATGATCCTGCACGTATTCCAGAAATTATAAGCCGCGCTTATCGCATGTCTGTTTCAGGCAGGCCCGGCCCCGTGATCATTGGCTTGCCCGATGATATGCAGCTCGAGGAAACCACAGCGAATGTTTGCCAACCTATTAATCTTACAAAAACAGGACCAAGCAATGAAGCATTGCAACAATTAACGTCGGCTATATCCACCAGTGAGCGTCCCTTGATTTTATTAGGGGCAAAACCAAGTCAATGGTCCCAAACCTGTAACGATCATTTAAAAAACTTTGTTGAAAAATACGACTTGCCCGTAGCCACAGTATTTAGACGCCAAGATCAATTTGATAATGGTCATCCTAACTACGTTGGCGTTAAGGGTGTCGGCAACGATCCGGCGCTTGAAAAACTTGTGAGTGTCGCAGATACTCTTATAATCATTGGTGCGGAAATTACCGACATCGAAAGCAACGGATATACAAAATACGAAATTCCAAATCCAAGTAAAAATTTAATTCATTTATGCTCAAACCATGATGATCTTGGGCGTGTATTCCAACCAAACCTTGCCATTGTTAGTGACTATGAAGAACTGACAGAAGCTTTATCAAATTTATCTACGCTGAATAAAGCTCCATGGTCAGATTGGGTCAAAAAGGCGCGTGCTGCGTATCAAAGTTTTTGTAACGATCCAGGAAACTATCAAAAGGCAGACCTTACGGGTATTATAAAATGGTTAAGAGAGACCACAGCCGACGACACGATCGTCAGCTTTGGTGCAGGAAATTACACGCAATGGGTACAGCGCTACTATGGCTACACAAAATTTGGCAATCAAATGGCGACCCAATCAGCGGTAATGGGGTATTCAGTGCCTGCTGCCATATCGGCGAGCCTATTATATCCTGAACGTACCATTCTTGCGTTCGCGGGTGATGGGTGTTTCTTGATGAACGGGCAGGAAATCGCTACTGCTGCGAGGTATAATACCAAAGTCAAATTTATTGTGATTAATAACTCACTTTATGGTTCTATTCAAATGCATCAAGAAAAACGTTTCCCAAATCGTTCCATTGCTTGTGAACTTACAAATCCAGAATTTGACAAGCTGGCGATCGCTTATGGTATTCCGGCGAAAAAAGTGTCGGGCCTTGATGAATTTAAAGCAGTTTACACAGAACTAGATAAAGTAGACGGACCTTGTCTGATAGAAATAACCACTGACCCGGCCATTGTCACACCAAGCATAATGCTTAGCGATTTGAGAAAAATGTCATAAGGTTTTATATTTCGGAAGAAGTAGCATAGATAACGCTACCGTCACTAAAATACAGGAACATATGCCGAGAATATTGACGTAAGACCCATAATAATCAAAAAGCCTTCCAAATACAACGGGGCCTGCGGATACACCGCCCAAAAAGGCAGCGAATAATATTCCGTAAACCATACCAAATGAACTCAAGCCAAAATAGCGCGTAATCAAATAGGCCAGCAAATCAAGCTCTGCACCGACACTAAAGCCAAAGAATATAGCCGCCAAAAATGCCGTAGGGCCGACCGCGCCAAATGCGAGGAGTGCTGTCCCCATTGCGGAAAGCATAAAACAAAACATTCCAACACGCGGTGCAAAATATTTATCCAGTAAAAAGCCGATGACTATTCTAGATACAATGATCGTTATGCCAACCGTCGAGGCGGCGAGGGCAGCAGTACTCGTATCCATTCCTCTATCATTAAGCATAGGAACAAGATTTGACATCAATCCATAAAGGCAAAAGGTAAGCAACATAAACGTCGCGAATAGCTGATAAAATAAAGGCATTTTAAGTAATGTACCTAGAGTAATTTTATCCGCATCGTTGCCTTCTTCTATGGCCTCCTCAACATCTTCAACATCACTATCGCCATCGGGAAGAAGGTTGAGGTCTTGCGGTTTATCATGAATAAATATCTGTATTAAAGGAAGGACGATAAAAATAAGGATTGCTGCTAGCACATAATAGCCCGAACGCCAGCCATAATTATCAACCATATATTGTACAAGTGGTGGAGAATAAGCATAACCAAGTCCTCCGCCTGACATAACAAGCCCAAAAGCCAATCCACGTTTTTTTATGAACCAAGCCCCAGCAAGCCTTAGATAAGGCACGGCCGCCGCACCGCCAGATAGCCCGCCGATGATAGCATAAAATAGATAAAGATGCGCAATATCTCCAACAAACAAAGGAATGCCGCCAAGCAGCAAACCAAAGATGAATAGAGACGGCATCATAATTTTTTTGCTGCCGTACTTATCAACCAAACTACCGAGCATTGGGGTAAATATCGCTTGCGTTAAAGTCAGAAAAGCCGTTGAAAGAAATATATCAGCCCTACTCCAACCAAATTCGAGCTGCAACGGAATAACAAAAACACCTAAAATACCAATAGCAAATTGACCAGGAGCAGCTGAATAACAAAGGATCGATGTCCCAACTATCTTCCAGCCATAAAATATTTTATTCAATACAGTATCCTTGCATCAACGTAATGTTCTGACCCCAAGCTTTAACCATAATTCTAATTAAATTTTATGCAACAGCTTTTAATTTACATGCAGCTTAACCCTACCATTATGAGAGTCCGCTTTGGGTCGAAAGCAGTCATTCAGATTTATTGACAAGGGGGGGTATATAAATCGCTACAATGTATTTATTTGGGAACCGGCGTGTGGGGTATCTTTTCTATAAACCGTAACAATAAGGGTTTTTGGAGTGTTCAATTTTAGCTATTTTTGTTGATATTGATGCTCATTAGCGGCAACCATGCGGCAACGTCTATATAATTAGCATATGATTAGAAACGAACAAAGCCCGTAAGTTATTACACTTACGGGCTTTTATTTGGTTGCGGGGGTTGGA